>CALPRQ020000034.1 GCA_943326015.2 Chitinophaga pinensis
ACGAACCCTTCTCCAACCTGGACGTCGAGCTGCGCGAGCGGCTGGCGCACGAGTTGCGCGCCATCCTCAAGGCGGCCGGCGCGACCGCGCTGTTCGTCACCCATGACCAGCTCGAAGCCTTCGCGATCGGCGACGCGATCGGCGTCATGTACCAGGGCCGGCTGCACCAGTGGGACGACGCCTACCAGCTCTACCACCGGCCGGCGACGCGCTTCGTGGCCGAGTTCATCGGCCAGGGCGTGTTCGCGCCGGCCCGGCTCTCGCTGCAGGACGGCGAGGTGCGGGTCGACACCCCGCTGGGGCTGCTGCACGACGTCGAGGAATGCCCCCTGCCCAGCGCCTACCCGGACGGCCTGTGCGAGGTGCTGCTGCGCGTCGACGACATCGTGCATGACGACGCCGCGCCGGCGCAGGGCCAGATCGTGCGCAAGGCGTTCCGCGGCGCCGAGTTCCTCTACACGCTGGAACTCGACAGCGGCGAGACCGTGATGGCGCTGGTGCCCTCACACCACCGGCACGAGATCGGCGAGCGCATCGGCCTGCGCGCGGCGGTCGACCATGTGGTGACCTTCGAGCGCGGCGCCGGCGCGGCGGCCGCGCCGGCAAGTTCAACCATCAGAACTTGATGTTCACGCCCGTGTAGAGGCTGCGGCCAGCGCCGGGGACGGCCTGGCCCCAGGCCGGACCACCGGTCAGGCTCATGGTCTTGCCCTGGCCGGTGTAGGCGCCGCCCAGCGGCAGCGCGTAGGCCTTGTCGAACAGGTTCTCGATGCCGAAATCGACGCGCACCTGCTTCCAGCTGTGGCTGGCGCGCAAGTTCACCAGGCTGTAGCCAGCGGTACTGATCTCGTTGCGGACGTCCGAGGTATCCTGCTTGGCCTGCACCAGCACGAGCTCGATCGCGTTGTCCCAGCCACCCTGCTGCTGCGTCAGCGTCAGCCTGGCGTTGAGCGGCATCACGTTGTAGAGCGCGTCACCCGTGTCGCGGTTCTCGCCATGGGTGTAGTTCAGCAGGCCCTTGAGGCCCCAGCGGCCATAGCCGGTCTGCGCCAGCGGCATCTGGCCCGACAGGTCGATGCCGTACAGGCGCGCCGACTGGTTGGCGAACTTCAGCACGTTGAAGTTGTTGGCGTTGCTGGTCAGGCGGTAGGCATCGATGTAGTCCTGCACCTGGGTGTAGAACGGCGTCGCCCTGAAGCCCCGCTCGCGCTGGGCGTCATGCCAGTCATAGGTCGCCGACAGCGTGTTGGCCTTCTCGGCCTTGAGGTTCGGGTCGCCGACATAGCCGTTGCCATCGCCAACGAAGTTGATCATGCCGGCGGCCATGGCCCAGGTCGACCAGCTGTAGCGCTCGTAGAGGTTGGGCGAGCGGGTCTTGCGGGCAAAGCCGAATTCGAGATCCCGATTCGCATCGATCTGGTGACGCGCGAGCAACGTCAGGTCGAGGTTGTCGTCACTGCGCTGGCGCTCGCTCGCATTGAAGGCCTGGCTGTCGCGTTGCTGGTAGTTGAACATCGGCGCCATGCCATTGCTGTCGGCGTAGCCATGCACAGCGCCGGCATCGGTGCTGACACGCTCGTAGCGCAGACCCGCCAGCGTGGTCCATTGCGGACTCAGCCGGGCCTCCCATTCGGCGAACAACGCCTTGCGGTCGCGCTCGCCATCCTGGATGTTGACGAAGGGATTGGGCGCCATGCTGCCACCGGATGCCGGCCACCAGTCGTTGAGCCGGTACTGCTGCAGCTCGGCACCGACGCGCAGCAGGTCCCGGTCGTTGAGCACGATATCGCCCTTGACACTCAGACCGTCGGTCTTGCTCTGGGTGTACATCGGCATGCCTTGCGCGCAGTTTGGTCCGATCGGCGAGCAGTATTCACCATTCGGGCTGGTCCTGCCCCCCGTGCCGCCAGGACCCGAGGCCTCGCCATAGTAATAGCGCTTGTCGGCACCAAAGTCCATGAAGTGGTCGACGGTCTCGTGGTACGCGCGCGCTTCCAGCCGGCCCCAGTCGTGATCGCCCTGGTAGCGCAGGCTGATGCGCTGCTGCTGGTTGTCCAGCATGTCCATGCGCTGGTTCGGATAGAGCTGGTAAGGCAGGTCCTGCACGCCGACCTTGGCCTCCAGCAGATGACGGCCTTCCTTGAACGCCAGGCCCAGCGTCTGGTTGCGCGTCTCGTAGGCAGTCGAGCCGACCTCGTCAAGCGGCAGGCTGTGGCCGGCACGGCCGGTGACGGTCGAGCGCTTGAAGTCGCCCCCTGCCTGGTAGTTGCCGGCCTGGGCGATGGCGGCGCTGTAGCTCAGGCTCAGGCGGTCGCTGGCGACGGTGGCCGACAGGTTGGCGCCATGGGCGTCGCCATTGCTGCGATAGAAGCCGCCGACCTCGCCCTTGCTCAGCAGGCCCTGGCCGGGTGCAGCGAATTCGGGCGCCGGCGTCTCGACCAGGATGGTGCCACCGATGCTGTCACCACCGCTGCTGACCGGCGCGATGCCGGCATGGACCTCGACCTGGCCGACCTGGGTCGGATCGAGGTAGGACAGCGGCGGGTTCATGTGGTTGGGGCAGGACGCGATCAGGTCCATGCCATCGACCTTGATGCGCAGCCGGTCATCGGCCAGGCCGTGGATGGACGGCAGGCTGGACACGCCACCGGCGCCGTACAGGCTGACGCCCGGGATGTCCTGCAGCAGGCTGGCGCTGTCGCTGCTGGCGGCGCGGCGCGACCTCAGCTGCTCGGACTGGTACTCGGCGACGGCCTGCGGCAGCGGCAGTTCGCGCTGCGCATTGACGACAACGGCCTCCAGCGTGATCGGAACGGACTGGGCCTGCGCAGCCGTCAGGCCGGACAGAGGTAACACGGCAACCAACGCCAGGCTCAAGCGGGACGGACGCAAGGCAGTCGGAGGAAGTGAGATGTATTTCATGGCTTTGAGTGGTTCGGTGCACCCATGCCGGGACCCGATCGCGGGGCGCAGCGCGGCCTCCCGCGCCCGAGGCGCAGGAAGACAAGCCGCCGGATCAGGAACGGGCGGTGCGAATTGCGGCAAGGAAGGGGACGCTGCCCCGCGTGCTCAGTGCTGGTGGCCGTGCTGGTGGCCCGGCCCCATCGAGCCCGACATGGCAGCGGCATTGAGGGTGCGTGCCGGCGCCTTGAGCTCGACCTGTTCGCGCTGTCCGCTCTGGCCTTCGAACACCAGCGTCAGCGGCACCTGCTGATCGGCGGCAACGGCGGCCTTGAGGTCCATCAGCATCACGTGGTAGCCGCCCGGCTTGAGCTCGACGGTCTTGCCGGCAGGCAGGCTGAGGCCGGGAACGGCCCGCATCTTCATGACGCCGTTGTCCATGCTCATCTCGTGGATCTCGACCACGCCGGCGACCGGCGAACTCACGCCAACCAGGCGGGTGTCCTGCTGTGCCGTCAGGCGCATGAAGGCGCCGGTGGCCCTCTGCTGCGCCACGGTGCCGCGCACCCAGGCGTCCTCGATCTTGACGGATGACTGGGCCCAGGCGTTCAGGGCCAGGGCAGCGAGGGAGGCAAGAAGGATTTTTTTCATGACGTTCTTTCGTTCGGGTTCACGGATCGGAACCCTGAACCCCGTCAGCGACCAGTCGGCCTGGGGACGGGGCAGATTTCAGTGGACGACAGCACAAGGGAAAGGCGCTGGCGCGAAAGGACTGGAATCAGGCGAAAGCAGGCGGTGCACGCGGCTGGGCAAGGCGCCAGGGAGCCGGCAAGGCGGGAGCGCGCGGAACGGCGACTGGGGCATCGGCGGCCGGAAGCGGATCGAAGCGAAGCGCTGCCACAGGCGGCAGGTCAAGGGCGGCATCGAGCAGACACCACTCGCAGTGAGCACCTGAGGTGACGGGGCTGGTTTCCCCGGAGCCGTCGGCAGCCGGTTCGGCCAGCCGCATGATGCCCGTGCTGCTGCAGATCTCGTGCGTCAGATCAGGCTCGGCCCAGCGCAGCGCGGCCTGCGCCATGCCGGGCGCGAGCGCGTGCAGCACGACGGCCCACATGGCCAGCCATGTTGCCCAACGTCGCACTAGGCTTTTGCTGCTCATGTCAATATTGTAACCATGCAAGGCCGTTACACTGTATGTCAGCTTCAGGCAAGGTAGGCTTGCTTGGGGCTCCCAAGGAGCACTAGAAAACATGACCCCCGCAGAACAAGCGTTGCGTGACGCTGCATTCGAATACCATCGTTCCCCGAACAAGGGCAAGATCTCGGTCAACCCGACCAAACCGCTGTCCAACCAACGTGATCTGTCGCTGGCCTACTCGCCCGGCGTCGCCTACCCCTGCCTGGCCATCGAGCAGGACCCGACCCTGGCAGCCGAATACACCAGCCGCGGCAACCTGGTCGCCGTGATCACCAACGGCACCGCCGTGCTGGGCCTGGGCGACATCGGCCCGCTGGCGTCCAAGCCGGTGATGGAAGGCAAGGGCTGCCTGTTCAAGAAGTTCGCCGGCATCGACGTGTTCGACATCGAGCTGGCCGAGAACGACCCCGACAAGCTGGTCGAGATCATCGCCGCGATGGAGCCCACGCTGGGCGGCATCAACCTCGAAGACATCAAGGCCCCCGAGTGCTTCTACATCGAGAAGAAGCTCAAGGAGCGGATGAACATTCCGGTCTTCCACGACGACCAGCACGGCACCGCGATCATCTCGAGCGCTGCCCTGCTCAACGCGCTGGAACTGGTCGGCAAGGACATCGGTCAGATTAAGATGGCTGTCTCGGGCGCCGGCGCCGCCGCCATCGCCTGCCTCGACGTGATGGTGGGCCTGGGCGTCAAGGTCGAGAACATCCTGGTCTGCGACTCCAAGGGCGTGATCCACAGCCAGCGCGCCGACGCCCTGGCCGGCAAGCTCGATGCCTCCAAGCAGCGTTTCTGCCGCGACACCGACAAGCGCAGCCTGGCTGACGCGATGGTCGACTGCGACGTCTTCATGGGCTGCTCGGCCGCCGGCGTGGTCAACGCCGAGATGGTCAAGTCGATGGGTGACAAGCCGGTCATCCTGGCGCTGGCCAACCCCGAACCCGAGATCCGCCCCGAGATCGCCAAGGCCGCGCGCCCGGACTGCATCATCGCGACCGGCCGCTCGGACTACCCGAACCAGGTCAACAACGTCCTGTGCTTCCCCTACATCTTCCGCGGCGCGCTCGACTGCGGCGCGACCAAGATCACCGAAGAGATGAAGCTGGCCTGCGTGCGCCAGATCGCCGACCTGGCCAAGAGCGAGATCAGCGACGAGGTCGCCGCCGCCTACGCCGGCCAGGACCTGGTGTTCGGCCCCGACTACCTGATCCCCAAGCCCTTCGACTCGCGCCTGATCCTCAAGATCGCTCCGGCCGTCGCGCAGGCTGCGGCCGACTCCGGCGTCGCCACCCGCCCGATCCAGGACATGGAAGCCTACAAGGAGAGCCTGGGCCGCTTCATCTACCAGACCGGCATCCTGATGCGCCCGGTCTTCAACGCCGCCAAGGCCATTGCTGCCGACAGGAAGCGCGTCGCCTACGCCGACGGCGAGGACGAGCGTGCGCTGCGCGCGGCCCAAGCCGCCATCGACGACCACCTGGCCCGTCCGATCATGATCGGACGCCCGGCCGTGATCGAGGCGCGCATCGCCAAGGCCGGCCTGCGTATCCGCCCAGGGGTAGACTTCGAGGTCGTCAACCCCGAGGACGATCCGCGCTTCCGCCAGTACTGGGAGGCTTACCACAAGATCATGGGTCGCAACGGCGCCACGCCCGAGATGGCCAAGGCCGCGGTGCGACGCTCCAATACCATCATCGCTGCACTGATGGTCAAGCTCGGCGACGCCGACGCGCTGCTCTGCGGCCTGGTCGGCAAGTACGAGACCCACCTCGAGCGCATCGAGAACATCATCGGTCTCAAGGCTGGCGCGAGCCACTTCGCGGCGCTCAATGCCCTGAACACCGACCGCGGCCCGCTGTTCATCGCCGACACCTATGTCAACGATAGTCCCAGCGCCGAGGAACTGGCCGAGATCGCCTGGCTGTCGGTCAAGGAAGTGCAGCGCTTCGGCCTGCCGCCCAAGGTCGCCTTCCTGTCGCACTCGAGCTACGGCTCGTCGAGCCGCCCCTCGGCCCGCAAGATGCGCCAGGCACGCGAGATCTTCGCTGCCGCCCACCCCGAGATCGAGTGCGACGGCGAACTGCATGGTGACGCCGCGCTGGAAGAGAACATCCGCCGCAGCTACCTCGAAGACAGCGCGCTGAACGGCTCGGCCAACATCCTGATCTGCCCGAACCTGGACTCGGCCAACATCCTGTTCAACGTCCTCAAGACGACGACCAGCGGCGGCGTGACCGTGGGTCCGATCCTGATGGGTACCGCCGCCAGCGCGCATATCCTGACGCCCTCGGCCACCATGCGCCGCGTGCTCAACATGACGGCAGTCGCGGCACTCACCGGCGCCGACAAGGCCTGAGGTAGATCTGCGGGGCCCAAGCGGCCCCGGCAGTCACGACAAGGAGCGCCTTCGGGCGCTCTTTTTTTGGCACTCGATTCTCCAGTTAAAGGAATTCATTGCATGAACCCGATCAATGACCAGCAACGCGGCACTCAAGTGTCAGACCAGGCGAAAAGCAGGCCCCTCTACATTTTTCTCGGGGTCCTGTTTGGCGCACTGGGCGTACATAACTTCTACTCGGGGCACTACGGCAAAGGTGCCGTCAAGGTCCTGGCGCTTCTCTTGACGTTTGTCGCTGATGCCTTGCTGGGGTTCTACACCGGCTTCATGATCATTGCGGTCATGCTGGTTGGGCTGTGGACCCTGGTCGAGCTCGTCATCACCAGCACCGACTCAAAAGGGATGAAGATGAGGTGAAGGCCCCTGTCTGCCACGCCAGACCAGTTTGCTAAGCTAGCGCCATGAGTCATCCCACCACACCGACCACCCTCCAGGTGGTCTGCCTCTGTGCCGACTGGTGCGGCACCTGCCGTGAATACGGCCAGGCCTACGCTGAACTGCAGCAGTCGCATCCGCAGGCGAGCTTCCACTGGGTTGATGTCGAGGACGAGGCCGACCTGCTCGGCGACCTCGACGTCGAGAACTTCCCGACGCTGCTGATCGGCGTCGCCGGCCAGCCGGTGTTCTTCGGCGTGCTGCTGCCGCATATCCAGACGCTGGAACGGCTGGTGCAGCAGGCGCCCGACTTGCGCCCGCTGCCCGAGAGCCGCGACACCCCTACCCTGCGCGCCCTGCTGGCGACGCTGGCCGAGCGCCAGCCCTGAACCCGGTGCCGGCCTCCGACTGACGGACGAAAAAGCGCCCGACACCGGCCGGGCGCTTGGGTTCAGGCGTGCGCGGGCAGGTTGCCGCTATCAGGCAGCCGACTTGGCCAGACGGTTGCGGCGTGCGCGCAGGTTGAGTGCCTCGACCGCAAGCGAGAAGGCCATCGCCGCGTAGACATAGCCCTTGGGGATATGCACCTCGAAGGCCTCGGCGGTCAGCGCCATGCCGACCATCACCAGGAAAGCCAGCGCCAGCACCTTGACCGAGGGATGCGAATCGACGAAATCGCCGATCGGCTTGGCCGCGAACATCATCACGCCGACGGCGGCGATCACGGCGGCGGCCATCACGGCCAGGTTGTCGACCATGCCAACCGCGGTGATGACCGAGTCCAGGCTGAAGACGATGTCGATCACGGCGATCTGGCCGATGATGGCCCAGAACAGGCGGGCACCGGCGGCCTTGAGCGTGGCCGCGTCGGTCTCGGGGGCGTGATCTTCCTCGCGCGCCTCGACCTCGACGAAGATCTCGTGCGAAGCCTTCCAGAGCAGGAACAGGCCGCCGGCCAGCAGCACGATGTCGCGTCCGCTGATACCCTGGCCGAAGAGCGTGAACAGGTCGGCCTTGAGGCCCATGATCCAGCTCAGCGAAGCCAGCAGACCCAGGCGGGTCATCATGGCAAAGGCCAGGCCCAGGCGGCGCGCCTGGTCGCGCTGGTCGGCCGGCAGCCGCCCGACCAGGATGGAGATGAAGATGATGTTGTCCACCCCGAGCACGATCTCGAGCGTGGTCAGCATGGCAAAGGCGATCCAGAGGTTGGGGTCGAGCAGGAATTCCATGATGTATCCGTATGGGGCCCGGAAAACGGGCAGTCCGTCAAGAATAAGGGCTGCGCCCGCTGGAAGGAATCAGTTTTTGAGGGGAGAACCCTTCGTGAAAACCTGACGAAGCTGCAGCAACTGGGCGGCCACGCTGGCGGCGATCACGGCCGGCTGCTTGCCGGCGATGCCGGGCAGCCCGATCGGACAGTTCACCCGTGCGAGTTCGGCCGGCCCGAAGCCGCGCGCGAGCAGTCGCTGGCGAAAGCTCGCCCATTTGGACTGGCTGCCGATCAACCCGACGAAGGACAGGTCGTCGGACTCGCGCAGCCGCCGCAGGCAGGCCGCGACCAGCTCGAAGTCCTCGGCGTGGCTGAAGCTCATGAGCAGCACCCGGCTGCCGGGCGCGAGGCCCGCCACCGCCCGCTGCACCGGATCGGACTGTTCAATCTGCACGCCAGCCGGCAGCCCGGGCGGGAAAGCGCCGTCGCGGCTGTCGATCCAGCGCAGCGCGAACGGCAGCGGCAGCAGCGCGCGCACCAGCGCCTGCCCGACATGGCCGGCGCCAAAGAGGGCGACCGGATCGTGGCCAGGCTCGGCGACAGCCAGCGCACGGAACGCATCAGCATCGGGGAGGAAATCGAAACGGAGCTCGACCGCACCGCCGCAGCACTGGCCCAGGCTGGGTCCGAGCGCATGGTGCCGGGTCTGGCCGTTCAGGCAATGGGAGGGGCCGGCCTGCAGCAGTTCGCGTGCAGCGATGAGCGCCTGGAATTCGAGCTGGCCGCCGCCGATGCTGCCGAGCTGGCGGTCGGCGAACAAGGCCATCCAGGTGCCAGTCTCGCGCGGCGTCGAGCCCTGGGTCCTGGCTACGGTCACCAGCACGGCCGGTGATGTCACCAGGCCCAGCTCCAGGTCGGCCTGGTTGGCCCGGTCGGCCGGCAAGGCAGGCATCGCATTCATGCCCACAGTATGACCGTTGCGCTTTTCAGCTCACTGGACCAGCGTGACCCGGGTCTTGCTCATGCCGCCCGAGATCAGTCGATCTTGTCTTCCAGTCGCATCGCGGCGTGCTCGTCCGCCACCAGCACGTCATGGGCGCTGCGGCCCTGCTTCTGGTTGACCCACCAGCCGTAGCCGATCACGCCGACGGTCAGGATGATGCTGAGGACGGGGCCATGGTGCAGGAACTCGGGCAGGTAGGGCTGGACGGCCTGGTCGCCGTCGAACATCTCGCCGGCGGTCCAGGCGATCAGGCCGGCGCCGATGTAGACGATGACGGGGAAGCGGTCCATCAGCTTCATGATGACGGCGCTGCCGAAAACGATCAGCGGGATCGACAGCGCCAGGCCGGTGATCAGCAGGGTCCAGTTGCCCTTGGCGACGCCGGCGATCGCGAGCGTGTTGTCCAGGCTCATGACCACGTCGGCGATCAGGATGGTCTTGACCGCGCCGAACAGACTGGTGTGTGCATGGCCCTCGCCCTCGCCTTCGTCCTCTTCGGTCAGCAGCTGGACCGCGATCCAGACCAGCAACAGCGCGCCGATCGCCTGCAGGAAGGGAATCTGCAGCAGATAGACCGCGATCGCTGTCAGGATGATGCGCAGCACGATGGCGCCGCCACTGCCCCACAGCACGGCGACCTTCTGGTGCTGGGTCGGGAGGTTGCGCGCAGCCAGCGCGATCACGACGGCGTTGTCGCCGGACAGCACGATGTTGACCATCATGATCTGCATCAGGGCGACCAGAAATTCCATGCTCATGGACAGCTTTCTAGAAATGGGGTAGACGAAAAACGAGACGCGATCGTACTACGGGGTCCGGTCCGGGGCATTCGTGGAACTACGTAATGCGCCGCCCCGATCAGCCCGGCCCGGAATGCCTGGCGGCGGGCCGGTACAGCAGCGGAAATTCGCGCGCGACCACGGACCCGGCGATATCCCAGGCGGTGCAGGTGCCGAGGTAGGCCGGCGTTTCGTCGGGTGCGGCCTCGGTGCGGCCGCGCTCCATGCCCTGGAAGGCAGCCGTTGCCATGTTGAACAGCAGCTCGCGGATATGGGTGCAGCCCTGTGCCTTGCCCAGATGGTGATCGATCGCCTTGCGCCAGCCGCCGGCCATGGTGCAGCCGACCATGCGCTGCATGTGAGCCATGGCCTGCGGGCAGATGCCATGCGGGTAGGCCTCCATCGAGACCGCGATCTCGTGCACCACCTTGTCCTCGTCTATCGTCGCACGGATCAGCATGTGGTGGATCGGCTCGCCCGGCTGCCAGCTGCGCTCGTTGCGGATCGTGAAGGGCTCGCACTTGGTGTCGAGCAGCTCGCCCTCGACGTCCCACAGGCCGTCGTCGCGCAGGAAACAGCGGAACTTGGTTTCGCGGGTGTTGATCTGTCGGCGGGACTGGGGGGTGGGAAGCGGCATTTCTGGTATCGGAACGGAAACGGTTGAAAAAAGCGCCGGCCATCAGCCGGGCAGCGGCAAGTCGAGCCGCTGCGCCAGATCGCGCCGCAAGGCCTCGGCCCAGGTGCGGCGGTCGCGGCCCTGGGCGCGGTCGAGCTCGCCGACATGCAGCTCGGCCTGCAGGCCGGACGCAGCGAGCGTGCGCCAGAGCGAAGTCAGCAGGCTGGTGTCGCCGACATAGGTCGGGCCATCATGGCGCAAGCCACTGCGCGCGTCGGTGTACTGCAGGCCGAGCAGCTGCACCGGGGTATCGATCGTGACCGCGGCCTGCAGCAGGTTGGCATGAAAGGGTAGCAGACTGCTGCCGTCGCCCGTGGTGCCCTCGGGGAAGACCCCGAGCCGGTCGCCGGCCTGCAGTCGCTCGGCCATCAGGTGCACCACCCGCATGGCGTCGCGCCGGCGATCGCGCTCGATGAAGAGCGTGCCCGCGCCCGCCACCAGGCCACCGACCAGCGGCCAGTGCCGCACATCGGCCTTGGAGACGAAGCGGCAAGGCAGCGCCGCATCGATCACGACGATGTCGAGCCAGGAGATGTGGTTGGCCAGCACCAGCAGTGGCCCGTCAGGAGGCAGCTCGCCATGCACGAGCAGGCGCACGCCCATGAGTTCGAGCAGCCGGCGCGACCAGGCCTGCACCAGCGCCTGGCGCTGCCCGAAATCCAGCACGCCGAAGCGGCGTCTTATGGTCCAGGCCCCTGACAGCAGATGCGCAAGCACCCGCAGCAGCCGCCAGGCCGCGCGCAGCGACTTCATGCAGGCCTCAGGCGCGCTGCGGGGCCAGTGCGTCGAACGCGACCTGACCGGCCACCAGCGTGGCACGCACCGACACCGGCAGCTCGTGGCCGCCGAACGGGGTGTGCTTGCCACGGCTGCGCAGCGTATCGTCGCCCACCGTCCAGTAGGCCTTGGGGTCGATCACGCAGAGGTCGGCCACGCCGCCAACGACCAGGCGGCCGACGCTGGCTTCCAGCGTGCCCAGGCTGCGACCCAGCACGGCGGCCGGACCCTGGGTCAGCACCGCGAGCGCACGCGCCAGCGGCACGCCGTCCTGCTCGGCCCATTTCCAGGCCAGGCCCAGCAGCAGCTCGACCGCCGTGGCGCCGGCCTCGGCCTCGGCGAAGGGCAGGATCTTGGCATCGGCATCGACCGGGTTGTGGTCGGACACCAGCGCGTCGATGGTGCCGTCGGCCAGGCCGCGGCGCAGCGCCTCGCGGTCGCGCTGCTGGCGCACCGGCGGCTGCAGGCGCAGGCGGCTGTCGAAGTAGCCGATGTCGATGTCGGTCAGGTGCAGGTTGTGCACGCTGATGTCGCAGGTCACCGGCAGACCCTCGGCCTTGGCCTGGCGCACCAGCTCCAGGCCGGCGGCGCTGCTGATGCGGCACAGGTGCAGCTGGACCTGGGTCCCCGGCGCCTTGCAGACACCGCGCAGCAGCTCGAACACCGTGTGCAGCGCGATCACCTCGGCCGCGACCGGGATGCCGGCCAGGCCCAGCCGGGTCGCGAGCGAGCCGCTGGCGGCCACGCCCTTGCCGAGCCAGAAGTCCTGCGGCCGCAGCCAGACGCTGTAGCCGAAGGTGGCGGCATATTGCAGCGCGCGCTGCAGCACCTGGGTATTGACGATCGGCACCTCGGCCTGGCTGAAGCCGACGCAACCCGAATCGGTCAGCTCGACCATCTCGGTCAGTACCTCGCCCTTCAAGCCACGGGTCAGCGCACCGAGCGGGAACACGCGCGCCTGATTCAGCTTCTCGGCGCGGTACTTGAGCATCTGGACCAGGCCGGGCTCATCGAGCACCGGCTCGGTGTCAGGCGGGCAGACCAGGCTGGTGACGCCGCCGGCTGCCGCCGCAGCCGTCTCGCTCGCCAGCATGCCGGCATGCTCCTGGCCGGGCTCGCGCAGCCGCATCGAGAGATCGACCAGGCCTGGCGCAACGATGCAGCCGCTGGCGTCGATGACGCGGTTCGGGGTGAAATCGGCCGGGATCTGGCCGATGCCGACGATGCGGCCGGCCGCGATGGCGAGGTCGGCCAGGCGGTCGGTGCCGCTGGCGGGGTCGATCAGGCGACCGCCCTGGATCAGGGTTTTCATGTGCAGTCCTTGTCTGTAGCGGTTCAGGCCATGTTGCCGGCGACGATGCCCATCACGGCCATGCGCACCGCGATGCCGAAGGTCACCTGCGGCAGCACCACGCTCTGGCCGCCGTCGACCACGCTGGAGTCGATCTCGACGCCGCGGTTGATCGGGCCCGGGTGCATCACGATCGCATCGGGCTTGGCCCATTGCATGCGCTCAGGCGTGACGCCGAAGCTCTTGAAGTATTCGTGGCTCGAGGGCAGCAGCGCGCCGCTCATGCGCTCGTTCTGCAGCCGCAGCGTGATGACGACGTCGGCGTCCTTGATGCCCTCTTCCAGCGTGTGGCAGACCCGCACGCCCATGTCGGCGAACTCGGCCGGCACCAGGGTGCGCGGGCCCACCACGCGCAGGTCGGGGCAGCCCAGCGTGGTCAGCGCATGGATGTCGGAGCGCGCCACGCGCGAGTGCAGCACGTCGCCGACGATGGCCACCGACAGGTTCGTGAAGTCCTTCTTGTAGTGCCGGATCGTGTACATGTCGAGCAGGCCCTGGGTCGGGTGCGCGTGGCGGCCGTCACCGGCATTGACGACATGGACATGGGGCGCGACATGCTGCGCGATCAGGTAGGGCGCGCCCGACTCGCCGTGACGCACGACGAAGATGTCGGCCGCCATCGCGCTCAGGTTGGCGATGGTGTCGAGCAGCGACTCGCCCTTGGCGGTCGAGCTGCGCGCGATGTCGAGGTTGAAGACATCGGCGCTCAGGCGCTTGGCCGCGATCTCGAAGGTGGTGCGGGTGCGGGTACTGTTCTCGAAGAACAGGTTGAACACGCTTTTTCCGCGCAGCAGCGGCACCTTCTTGACCTCGCGGTCGCCGAGGCTGACGAAGTTGGCGGCGGTGTCGAGGATCTGGGTCAGGATCTCGCGCGGCAGGCCCTCGGTCGAGAGCAGGTGGATCAGCTCGCCGTTGCGGTTGAGCTGGGGATTGCGTTTTTTCATGTCAGGCGTCCGCGTTCTTGTCTTGCACCACAAAGCTGAAATGGCCCTGAGCGTCGCACGCGAGCTCGAAGGACTGGCTGACCGGCAGCGTCAGGCGCACGGCGGCAAAGTCGGCCTGCATCGGCAGCTCGCGCCCGCCGCGGTCGACCAGTACCGCCAGCTGCACGCTGCTCGGCCGGCCGTAGTCGAACAGCTCGTTGATCACGGCCCGGATGGTGCGTCCGGTGTAGAGCACATCGTCGATCAGCAGCACCTGGGCGCCATCGACATCGAAGGGCAGCCGGGTCTGCTCGCTGCTCGCGCTCAAGCCGCGCTGCTTGTAGTCGTCGCGGTGCATGGCCGACGAGATCACGCCGATCTCGCCCGCCAGCCCCAGCTCACGTTGCAGCCGGGCGGCCAGCCAGGCACCGCCCGAGGTCACGCCGACCAGTTTCAGCGGACCGGCGCTCATCGCGATCAGGCCCTTGATGCCGCGCAGCAGCTCGGCGTAGAGCGCTTCCGCGTCCAGATTCAGAAAGCTCAAGGCAAACTCCTCAAAAATTGTTCCAGGATGATGCAGGCCGAGGCCGCATCGGCGTCCTTCGCACCGAGGCTGTGCGCCTCGGTCGTGCTGTAGCGCTCGTCGACCTCGTAGACCGCGAGGTTGAAGCGGCCGCGCAGCTGGCGCGCGAACTTGAGCGCGCGCGCGGTGTTCTCGTGCGCAGCGCCGTCCGGGTGGAAGGGCACGCCGACCACCAGCGCGTCGGGCTGCCATTCCTTGATGCGGGCCGCTACCTGCAGGAAGCGCGCGTCGCTGCCCTCGGCCTTGATCGTGGCCTGGGGCGAGGCGGTACGCGTGATGCGGTTGCCGGTCGCGACGCCGGTGCGCTTGGTGCCGAAGTCGAAGGCCAGGAAACTCATCTGGCCCGGCGGCACGACGGGAATCGGCAGGCTGCTCATGCGCGCCCCGATCCCGGCGCCAGCATCCAGGGCGCCAGCCCCAGCAAGGCCATGGCTTTCTCGTAGCGCTGCTCGACCGGCGTATCGAAGATCACGGCCGGGTCGGCGGCCACGGTCAGCCAGTTGTTCTCGGCCAGTTCGGACTCAAGCTGGCCCTCGCCCCAGGACGAATAGCCCAGCGAGACCATCACCTTGCGCGGGCCGGCACCCGACGAGAGCGCTTCCAGCACGTCGCGCGAGGTCGTCATTTCGAGCCCGCCTTCGATGCGCAGGCTGGAAGCGTAGGCCGAGGGCGCGACCGGCTCATCGTCCGATGCCTCGGCATCGGCCTCTGCTGCAGGCGGTTCAGCCGATGGCGAGGCCGCACGCTCCAGGCTGGCGAGCGCCTCGCGGATCGCCTCGCGGATGGCGGGCGGGGTCTCGTCGCTGCCGACGGTCTGCGCCGCGCCCATGGCCTCGTGCAGCACGAAGCCGCGCTCGGTCTGGAGCGGCCCGCCGCGCAGCAGCGGCGCATCGCGCAGATCCTCGCGGCGCAGCGGCAACTCAAGGCGCTCGAACAATTCCCCGAGTCCGTTGTCGGCCGGCTTGTTGATGATCAGGCCCAGCGCGCCGCGCGCGCTATGCTCGCACAGGTAAACCACGCTCTTGCCAAAGAGTTCGTCGTTCAGCCCGGGCATGGCGATCAGGAAATGATGGGTCAAGTTAATAGGGGCGGTATCCGAACTCATGGCTGCGAATTCTAAGCGGCACAACATGAACAAGACCCCCAGGAAATACGACAGCGGACTGATTTGGTTCCGGCGCGACCTGCGCGCCTCCGACCAGGCCGCGCTCTACCACGCACTGAAGGACTGCAAAAAGGTCTGGTGCGGCTTCGTCTTCGACACCGACATCCTGCAGCCGCTGCTCGAACACGGCCTGAAAGCCGACCGCCGGGTCGAGTTCATCCACGAGTCGCTGCTCGACCTGGACGAACAGCTGCGCGGGCTCGGGCGCGCCAACGGCGCGGAAGGCGTCGGCCTGATCGTGCGCCACGGTCCGGCCGGCGCAGAGATCCCGCGCCTGGCGAGCGAGCTCGGCGTGCAGGCGGTCTACGCCAACCACGACGACGAGCCCGGCGCGCGCCGACGCGACCAGCAGGTGCTCGGTGCGCTCGCGCATGCCGGCATCATGCTGCACCTGCACAAGGACCACGCGATCTTCGAGCGCCACGAGCTCGTCACGCTCAATGGCCGGCCCTACGGCGTCTTCACGCCCTACAAGAATGCCTGGCTCAGGAAGATCACCCCCTTCTACCTCAAGCCCTATCCGGTCGAACGCCACGCCGACGCGCTCGCGCCCTGCCCCGCCACCCACCCGGCGGGCGTGCCGGCGCTGACCGACATCGGTTTCGAGACCACCAACCTGCGCGCGCTCAAGATCCGCACCGGCAGCCGCGGCGCGCAGGGCCTGTTCGAGGATTTCCTGACCCGGATCGAGCGCTACCAGCAGGCGCGCGACTTCCCCGCCGTCAAGGGCCCGAGCTACCTGAGCGTGCACCTGCGCTTTGGCACCATCAGCATCCGCCAGCTCGCCGGCGTCGCGCACCTGATGCACCTGCAGGGCATGGCGGGCGCCAGCACCTGGCTGTCCGAGCTGATCTGGCGCGACTTCTACCTGCAGATCCTGGCCAACTTCCCGCAGGTGGCGACCGGCTCGTTCAAGCCCGAATACGACGCGATCCAGTGGGAACATGGCAAGCAGGCCGATGAACAGTTCCAGGCCTGGTGCGAGGGTCGCACCGGCTATCCGCTGGTCGATGCGGCGATGCGCCAGCTGAACCAGACCGGCTACATGCACAACCGGCTGCGCATGGTCACGGCCAGCTTCCTGTGCAAGGACCTGGGGCTGGACTGGCGGCGCGGCGAAGCCTATTTCGCCGAGCGGCTGATCGACTTCGACCTGGCGGCCAACAATGGCGGCTGGCAATGGGCGAGTTCGAGCGGCTGCGATGCCCAGCCCTGGTTCCGCATCTTCAACCCGGTCAGCCAGAGCGAGAAGTTCGACCCGCAGGGCAAGTTCATCCGGCGCTATGTCCCTGAGCTGGCCAGGCTGCCCGACGCCGCACTGCACGCGCCCTGGCTGGCGGGCCCGCTGGAGCTGGAAGCCGCCGGCCTGACACTGGGCCGCGACTATCCGCGCCCCCTGGTCGATCACGCCTTGGCGCGCGAGCAGACGCTGGCGCGCTACGCGGTGGTCAAGAAATCCTGAGAACCGCACCGGGCCTTATAAAATGAAACGATTCAATCGGGGCCTCCCCGACACCCCCTGTAGATGAACTCCTCTTCCGAACTGCCGCCGGCCCCCACGCCCGGCGAGGACGCCCAGGCCGCTGGCCTGCCCTGCGTCATGACCTTCAATGCCAACGACCCCAGCGGCGGCGCCGGCCTGGCCTGCGACGTCGCAGCGATGGCAAGCGCCTCCTGCCATGTGCTGCCGGTGCTGACCGCCGTGCTGCTGGGCGACACCCGCCGCGTGCACCGCCATGTGGCAATGGACGAGGAAACCGTCGAGGAGCAGGCGCGTGGCGCCCTGGAAGACATGACGGTACAGGCCTTCAAGGTCGGCTACGCCGGCAGCCCGGAGAACCTGGGCGCGATCGCGCGTGTGCTGTCCGACTACGACGGCGTACCCGTGATCGGCTACATGCCCGACCTGTCCTGGCGCGATGAGTCCGAACTGGAGGACTACCTCGACGCCTGCGCCGGCCTGCTGCTGCCGCACACCACGGTGCTGGTCGGCAACCACAGCACGCTGTGCCGCTGGCTGCTGCCCGACTGGGACGAGGAACGTGCGCCGAACGCGCGCGAAATCGCGCGCGCCGCCTATGCGCTCGGCACGCCCTACACGCTGGTGACCGGCTTCATCGCAGCCGACCAGCTGATCGAGAACCACCTGGCCTCACCCGAGATCCTGCTCGCGAGCGCGCGCTACGAGCGCTTCGAGGCCAGCTTCAGCGGCGCCGGCGAGACGCTGTCAGCTGCGCTGTGCGCCCTGCTGGCCGCCGGCAGCGAGCTGCAGGACGCCTGTGCCGAGGCCTTGACCTACCTCGACCGCAGCCTGGCCGCAGGCTTTCGGCCCGGCATGGGCCGCGCATTGCCCGACCGGCTGTTCTGGGCCCATGAGTCCGATGCCGAGGATGGCAAGGGTCCTGAATCCGAACCCGAATCCAGCCCCCCCACGACCGCCGACGACCTGCTGGCGAGCCTTTCCCATGACGCCACGCCGCACTGAGCGTGGCCTCCATCACTTTTCTGCCATGACCGACCGCAACCAGACCCTGTTCGAACGCGCCAAGACCCTGATCCCGGGCGGCGTCAACTCCCCCGTGCGCGCCTTCAAGGCCGTCGGTGGCACGCCGCGCTTCGTGCAGCGCGCCCAAGGCGCCTATTTCTGGGACGCCAACGACCAGCGCTACATCGACTACATCGGCTCCTGGGGCCCGATGATCCTGGGCCATGGTCACCCGGCCGTGCTGGAGGCGGTGCAAAAGGCTGCGCTCGACGGCTTCAGCTTCGGCGCACCGACCGAGCGCGAGATCGAGCTGGCCGAGGAAATCGTCAAGCTGGTGCCCAGCATCGAGATGGTGCGCCTGGTCAGCTCGGGCACCGAGGCCGGCATGAGCGCGATCCGGCTGGCGCGCGGCGCCACCGGCCGCAAGAAGATCATCAAGTTCGAGGGCTGCTACCACGGCCACGCCGATGCGCTGCTGGTCAAGGCCGGCTCGGGCCTGGCCACCTTCGGCAACCCGACCAGCGCCGGCGTGCCGCCCGAGGTGGTGCAGGACACGCTGGTGCTCGAATACAACAACGTCGAGCAGCTCGAAGCCGCCTTCGCCGAACATGGCGCGGCGACTGCCTGCCTGATGATCGAACCGATCGCCGGCAACATGAACTTCGTGCGCGCCTCGGTCCCGTTCATGACGCGCTGCCGCGAGCTCTGCACGCAACATGGCGCGCTGCTGGTGTTCGACGAGGTGATGACGGGTTGCCGCGTCGGCCTGGCCAGCGCCCAGGGTCACTACGCGAGCCTGATCCCGGGCTTCGAGCCCGACATGACGGTGCTGGGCAAGGTCATCGGCGGCGGCATGCCGCTGGCGGCCTTTGGCGGCAAGCGCGCGGTGATGGAGCAGCTGGCGCCGCTCGGCGCGGTCTATCAGGCCGGTACGTTGTCGGGCAACCCGGTGGCGACCGCCTGCGGCCTGGCCACGCTGCGCGAGCTGCAGCAACCCGGCTTCTACGAAGCGCTGTCGGCCCGGACCCAGAGTCTGGTCGCCGGCCTGACCGAGGCGGCCCATGCCGCCGGCATTCCGTTCTGCGGCGACAGCCAGGGCGGCATGTTCGGCTTCTTCTTCTTCGACCAGCTGCCGCAGAACTACGCCACCGTCATGACCACCGACGGTGCGCGCTTTAACAAGTTCTATCACGGCATGCTGGAGCGCGGCATCTACTTCGCGCCCGCGCTGTACGAGGCCGGCTTCGTGAGCAGCGCGCACAGCGCGGCCGACATCGAGGCCACGGTCGCGGCCGCGCGCGAGGTGTTCGCGCAACTCTGAGCCAGCACCGATCCCATTCGCGGCTAAAATCCCTTTCTTGTCAGGAGAGAGTCGTGCTTGGCCAGGCCAATCGCAGGACCGCCGAAGGCGCAGGAGACCCGCTTTGCCGCAGGTCCTGAACGCTCAGGCAAAAGGACTGACAAGCGTCGGCTGCGAGGCCGACGTCACCCCCTGGAGAGAGCCGCGCCCCGAGCGCGGCCACCGAAGGAGCAAACGCTTGAAGCCCATGCGGCCGGCGTGAATCTCTCAGGTAAAGCGGACAGGTGGGCAGTGCATGCACCGTGGCGGTCACAGGCCGATACGGCGTATGCTTCACGCTGCTGAAAACTGCCTCACATTGCCATGTCCGACCACACCCCACTGCTGACCACTCCGCTCAACGCCCTGCACCTCGAACTCGGCGCACGCATGGTGCCTTTCGCCGGCTACTCGATGCCGGTGCAATACCCCGCCGGCCTGATGGCCGAACACCATCACACGCGCAACGCCGCCGGCCTGTTCGACGTCTCGCACATGGGCCAGTTGCGCCTGGCCGGACCCGACGCGGCGGCCGCCTTCGAGAGCCTGATGCCGGTCGACGTGATCGGTCTGGGCGTCAACAAGCAGCGCTACGGCCTGCTGCTGACCGATGAAGGCACCATCATCGACGACCTGATGTTCGTCAACCGCGGCGACCACCTGTTCGTCGTCGTCAACGGCGCCTGCAAGGCTGGCGACATCGCGCATATCCAGGCCCGGATCGGCCAGCGCTGCGAAGTGATCCCGATGCCGGAACGCGCCCTGCTGGCGCTGCAAGGCCCGCAGGCCGTGACCGCGCTGCAGCGCCTGGTGCCGGGCGTCGAGCAGCTGGTATTCATGACCGGCGGCGCCTTCGACTGGAACGGCACCGAGCTCTACATCACCCGCAGCGGCTACACCGGCGAGGACGGCTTCGAGATCTCGGTGCACCAAGCCCAAGCCGACGCACTGGCGCGCGCCCTGCTGGCCCAGCCCGAAGTCAAGCCGATCGGCCTGGGCGCGCGCAACTCGCTGCGCCTGGAAGCCGGCCTGTGCCTGTACGGCAACGACATCGACACCACGACCACCCCGGTCGAGGCGGCGCTGAACTGGGCGCTGCAGAAGGTGCGCCGCACCGGTGGCGAGCGTGCTGGCGGCTTCCCCGGCGCCGACCAGGTGCTGGCCCAGCTCGATGGCAGCCAGCCGGCGACTCGCAAGCGCGTCGGCCTGATCGCCAAGGACCGGGTGCCGGTGCGCGAGCATGTCGAACTGCAGAACGCCGCTGGCGAGCGCATCGGCGAAGTGACCAGCGGCCTGATCGGCCCGACCATCAACCAGCCGATCGCGATCGGCTATGTCGATGCCGCCCACGCGGCGCTGGGCACCCAGGTCAACGCCATCGTGCGCGGCAAGGCCGTGGCGATGGAAGTCGCCGCCATGCCTTTCGTGCCCACCCGCTACTACCGCGGCTGATCTTTCTTTGACAATCGGGTACCGCGCAGGCGGTATTCCGTCCATTTTTTCATCTGGAGCCCCCATGAGCCTGAAATACACCCCCGAACACGAATGGCTGAGCGTCGAAGGCGACGTCGCGGTCGTCGGCATCACCCACCATGCACAGGATGCCCTGGGTGACGTGGTGTTCGTCGAGCTGCCCGAAATCGGCAGGAGCTACGCCCCGCAGGAAGTCGCCGGCGTGGTCGAGTCGGTCAAGGCCGCCGCCGATGTCTACATGCCGGTCAGCGGCGAGGTCATCGAAGTCAACGAAGCGCTGCGCGACGACCCGACCCTGGCCAACAGCGATCCGCTGGGTGCCGGCTGGTTCTTCAAGGTCAAGCTGTCCAACCCGGCCGAAGTCGACGCCCTGCTGGACGAGACCGCCTACGGCGACCTGACCAAGTAAGACCTCTCCGTCCTGCCACCGCCGACATCGGCGGTGGCTTCCTTTTTGCCTGCCCGGAATCCCAACGCCATGTCGACGTCCACCGCCCGCCCCCTGGCCGACCTCGAAAACGCCAGCGAGTTCATCGCACGCCATATCGGCGTGTCCGCTGCCGACGAAACCCACATGCTGTCCGTGATCGGCGAGGCCACGCGCCGCGACCTGATCGACAGCATCGTGCCGCGCTCGATCGCGCGTGGTCACCGCATGGCGCTGCCCGACGCCATCACCGAAGCCCAGGCCTTGGCCGAACTCAAGGCCATCGCCGGCAAGAACAAGATCTTCAAGAGCTACATCGGCCAGGGCTACTACAGCACCCACACGCCGGGCGTGATCCTGCGCAACATCCTGGAAAACCCCGCCTGGTACACCGCCTACACACCTTACCAGGCCGAGATCAGCCAGGGCCGGATGGAGGCACTGGTCAACTTCCAGACCATGGTGGCCGACCTGACGGGCATGGCGATCGCCAACGCCTCGATGCTGGACGAATCCACCGCCGCCGCCGAAGCCATGACGCTGGCCAGGCGCTCGGTCAAGGCCAAGGGCAAGGTCTTCATCGTCGGCGGTGACTGCCATCCGCAGACCATCGAGGTGATCCAGACCCGCGCCGCAACGATGGACATCGAGGTCAGGATCGCTGCTACCGAAGCCGAGTGGAATGCCGCGATTGCCGGTGACGACTACTTCGCCGCCATCAACCAGTACCCGGGCAGCAGCGGCTGGCTGTGCGACTGGAGCGCCTCGGCCGAGACCATCCACGGCAAGAAAGCCGCGCTGATCCTGGCCGCCGACCTGCTGGCACTGACCCTGCTCAAGGCCCCGGGCGAGATGGGCGCCGACATCGTGGTGGGCACCACCCAGCGCTTCGGCATGCCGATGGGCGCCGGTGGCCCGCACGCCGCCTACATGGCCTGCCGCGACGAGTACAAGCGCTCGATGCCGGGCCGCCTGGTCGGCATCAGCGTCGACGTGCACGGCAACCCGGCCTACCGGCTGGCGCTGCAGACGCGCGAGCAGCATATCCGCCGCGAGAAGGCCACCTCCAACATCTGCACCGCCCAGGTGCTGCCGGCTGTCGTCGCCAGCATGTACGCGGTCTACCATGGCCCGCAAGGCCTCAAGCGCATCGCCGAGCGCGTCGCCAGCTACACCGCGATCCTGGCCCAGGGCCTGCAGTCGCTGGGCTACCAGCTGGTGCACCACACCGCCTTCGACACCCTGACCGTCAAGACGCCGAGCGCGGGTGCCGCCCACGCGCTGGTCCAGCATGCCGCGGCCAACGGCATCAACCTGCGCCAGCTGCGCAACGACTGCGTCGGCCTCTCGCTCGACGAGACCACCACGCGCGAGGACATCGCCGAGCTCTGGTCGCTGTTCGCCCAGCCGGGCCAGGCCTGCCCCGAGGTCAAGGCCTTCGAGGCCGGCGTCGAGGCACTGATCCCGGCCGCGCTGAACCGCAGCAGCGCCTACCTGACGCACCCAGTCTTCAACAGCTACCACTCCGAGACCGGCATGCTGCGCTACATCCGCGCGCTGTCGGACAAGGACCTGGCGCTGGACCGCAGCATGATCCCGCTGGGCAGCTGCACCATGAAGCTCAACGCGACCAGCGAGATGATCCCGATCACCTGGCCCGAGTTCGCGCTGCCGCACCCGTTCGCGCCGGCCGACCAGCTCGAAGGCTACCGCCTGCTCGACGAACAGCTGCGCGCCTGGCTCGCCCAGGCCACCGGCTACGCCGCCATCAGCCTACAGCCCAACGCCGGCTCGCAGGGTGAATACGCCGGCCTGCTGGCGATCAAGGGCTACCACGATGCGCAGGGCAATGGCCACCGCAACATCTGCCTGATCCCGTCCAGCGCCCACGGCACCAACCCGGCCAGCGCCCAGATGGCCGGCATGCAGGTGGTGGTGACCAAGTGCGACGAGAACGGCAACGTCGACCTGGCCGACCTGCAGGCCAAGTGCGAGCTGCACAGCGCCAACCTGGCTTGCGTCATGATCACCTACCCGAGCACGCACGGCGTGTTCGAGACCGAGGTCAAGGCGCTGTGCGAGCTGGTGCACCGCCACGGCGGCCGCGTCTACGTCGACGGCGCCAACATGAACGCGCTGGTCGGTGTCGCGGCGCCGGGCGAGTTCGGCGGCGACGTCAGCCACCTGAACCTGCACAAGACCTTCTGCATCCCGCACGGCGGTGGCGGCCCGGGCGTCGGTCCGGTCTGCGTGGTGGCCGACCTGGCCCCCTACCTGCCCGGCCATGCGACGGCCAGCGCCCAGGGCGCCTATGTCGGCCCGGTCAACGACAGCGTGCCCAGCAGCCAGCCGGCCGTCGGCGCGGTCTCGGCCGCGCCGCTGGGCAACGCCGCCGTGCTGCCGATCTCGTGGATGTACATCCGCATGATGGGCGCCGAAGGCCTGCAGCACGCGACCGAAACCGCGATCCTGAGCGCCAACTACATCAGCAAGCGACTGAGCAAGCACTACCCGACGCTGTACGCCAGCGCCAACGGCCATGTCGCGCACGAGTGCATCCTGGACCTGCGCGGCCTGAAGGAGACCAGCGGCGTGATGGCCGAGGACGTCGCCAAGCGCCTGATGGACTACGGCTTCCACGCCCCGACCCTGTCATTCCCGGTCGTCAACACGCTGATGGTCGAGCCGACCGAGAGCGAGACGCTGGAGGAACTGGACCGCTTCATCGACGCGATGATCGCGATCCGCGACGAGGTGCGCCAGGTCGAGGCCGGCGTCTGGCCGCGCGAGGACAACCCGCTCAAGCATGCCCCGCACACCGCGGCCAGCCTGCTGGGCGCCGAGTGGAACCATGCCTACCCGCGCGAGGTCGGCGCCATGCTCAAGACTGGCCAGCAGGTCAAGTACTGGCCGTCGGTCGGCCGGGTCGACAACGTCTACGGCGACCGCAACCTGTTCTGCAGCTGCCTGCCGGTGGGTGAGGCCGAATAAGGCTGCTCAGGCAGATCTCAAGAAACCCGCTGCGGCGGGTTTCTTGTTGGACCTTCAATCGCGCAAGGTTTTGCTGACGAAGCGGCGGAACCAGCTCATCGCCGGCGCCTCGGTCCGACCCTGCAGCGTGATGTAGGCAAAGCGCGCCTGAGCCCGCAGGGCGGGTTGCAGCTTCAACTCGACCAGCCGGCCGGCCGCCAGCCCTTCGCGCGCCGCCGCCAGGATGCCGAGGTAGACCGCCTGCGAGCGCTCGACCGTCGCGATCAGGCTGTCGACTTCCTCGCCCTGCAGCGAGACCATCAGCTGCGGATCGGCGGCGGGGCCGTACTGCTCGACCAGCAGCCGGGCGACCTCGTCGGACAGCGGCGTGGACGCGACGGGATAGCGCAGCAAGTCCTCCAGCCCGACCCGGTGCAACTGCAGCAGCGGGTGATCGGCGCGGCAGACGAAACCCGCCGGCTGGTCACCGAGCGGGTCGATCTGCAGATCGGGCGCCGGAGCCACCCGGCGGGCATCGACCACCAGCGCATCGAGCTGTCGGGCGCGCAGTTGCAGCAGTTGCAGCTCGGTCGAGCCGCGCGTGATCGACACCCGCAGCGCGGGATGCTGCTCGGCCGCGTGGCACAGCAGCGGCGTCGTCAGCATCGCGCCAGGACCGGAGCCCAGGCCAATCCGGATGGTGCCGCCCCCGCCCTGCAGCCGTTCGGCGCTGCGCCTGAGCTCGGAGGCTTCGAGCACGATGCGGCGTGCGCGCCCAACCACCTCACGGCCCAGCGGGGTCAACTCGTTGCGCTTGCCGATGCGGTCGAGCAGCTGGCCGCCGAGCTCCTGCTCGAGGTTCTGGATGCTGCGGCTCAGCGCCGACTGGGTGATGAAGCAATGCTCGGCCGCACGGCTGAACGAGCCGGTATCGGCGAGCGCGAGCAGATGCTCCAGAGGCTTGATATTCATGCAGCTTAATTCCATAAAAGAATAATTATTAGAAGAATAATGCATTGGACACATCAAATATTTCATCCTACGATGAAAGTTCCAACAACATACAACAGGAGACAGACATGGACCTCTGCAAACGCTTCACCCTCAAGCGCACTACCGCCCTGCTCGCCGGCCTGACTCTCGCGGCCGGTGTCATGGCCCAGACTTTTCCCTCCAAGCCCGTCACCCTGCTGGTGCCCTACCCGGCCGGCGGCATCTCGGACGTGATCGCCCGCACGGTCAACAACGCGCTCGCCAAGCAGCTCGGCCAGCCGGTGATCGTCGAGAACCTCGGCGGTGCCAGCGGCGCGATCGCCGCGACCAAGGCCCTCAACGCCCCGGCCGACGGCCAGCTGATCTTCCAGGGCTCGCCCAACGAGCTGATCCTGGCGCCGCTGGCGATCTCGGCCGTCAAGTTCAAGAGCGAGGACTTCCGCCTGGTACAGATGATCGCGACCGCGCAGATCGCCTTCCTGGCGCGCAAGGACTTGCCTGTCAACAGCGTCGATGAGTTCCTCGACTACGCGCGCAAGATGGCCAGGGAAGGCAAGCCCGTCACCTTCGCCTCGGTCGGCCCCGGCAGCTTCTATCACATCCTGGGCGAGCACCTGGCCAAGACCACCGGCATCCCGATGACCCATGTGCCCTACAAGGGCGCGGCGCCGGCCAACCAGGACCTGATCGGCGGCCAGGTCGACATTTTCCTGGCGCCCTACGGCAAGATGTACGACAGCCTGCAGAAGGACGGCAAGATCAAGATCCTGGCCATGCTCAACGAGAAGCGCGAGGACAGCACCAGGCAGTACCCGCTGATCACCGAGAGCAAGCAGCTCAAGGACTTCGACTTCAACATCTGGACCGGCTACTTCGTCAGGAAGGACACGCCCGAGCCCGTCGTGCAGGCGCTGCACAAGGCGATCACCGACACGTTGAGCGACCCGACCGTGCACGCCGGCCTGGAAGCCAACAGCCAGCTGACCGCCAAGCCGTTGCCGCTGGCGGCCGTGGGCAAGGCCTATGCCGATGGCACGGCCAAGTTCCGCGCCATCGCCAAGTCGATCAACCTGCAGGTCCAGTAACACCATGTCCGATACCCTCTCCGCGCTGCAAGCGCTGTCGGCTGAGTTCACGGCGCTGCGCCGCGACATCCACCGTCACCCCGAACTCGGCTACCAGGAGTTCCGCACCAGCGATCTGGTGGCCGAGCGCCTCGCCTCCTGGGGCTATGCCGTCACGCGCGGCCTGGGCGGCACCGGCGTGGTCGGGCAACTGGTGCGCGGCCAGGGCGGCAAGCGGCTGGGCCTGCGCGCCGACATGGACGCGCTGCCGATCCAGGAAGCCACCGGCCTGCCGCACGCGAGCTGCCACGCCGGCCTGATGCACGCCTGCGGCCATGACGGCCACACCGCGACGCTGCTGGCGGCGGCCAAGCACCTGGCCGAGCAAGGCGAATTCGACGGCACGCTGAACCTGATCTTCCAGCCCGCCGAGGAAGGCCTGGGCGGCGCCAGGAAGATGATGGAAGACGGCCTGTTCCAGCAGTTCCCCTGCGATGCGATCTTTGCCATGCACAACATGCCGGGCTTCCCACGCGGCAAGCTGCTGCTGCGCGAGGGCGCGACCATGGCATCGAGCGAGAACATCACCATCACATTAGAGGGCCAGGGCGGTCACGGCGCCATGCCGCATGTCGCGATCGACCCGGTGGTCGCGGGTGCCACCATCGTGCTGGGCCTGCAGACCATCGTCTCTCGCAACGTGGCGCCGCTGCAGATGGCGGTGATCACGGTCGGCGCCTTCCATGCCGGCCAGGCCAACAACGTGATCCCGCAGCGCGCAACGCTGGAGCTCAGCGTGCGCTCGCTCGACCGTGAAGTGCGCCAGCTGCTGAATCGCCGCATCCGCGAGCTGGTCGAGGCACAGGCGCAGAGCTATGGCTGCCAGGCCAGCGTCGAATTCCGGGGGGGCTATCCGGTGCTGGTCAACACCCAGCCCGAGACCGAGTTCGCGCGCCAGGTGGCGCTCGAGCTGGTCGGCGCGGCGAACGTCGAGCTGCAGACCGCCCCGCTGACCGGCAGCGAGGACTTCGCCTTCATGCTGGAGCAGGTGCCGGGCAGCTACCTGTTCATCGGCAACGGCGACGAGGCCAGCGGCGGCCATGGGGCCTGCATGGTGCACAACCCGAACTACGACTTCGACGACGGCAACATCGCCATCGGCGCGGCCTACTGGGTCAGGCTGACCGAGCGCTTCCTGAGCGCCTGAGACAGATAAGATCGATTACCCACCCCCTCGACGAGGAGTCCCTCATGTTCAAGCTGTACCGCTGATCGGAAACCACACCATGGCCATCAGCGTTTTCGACCTGTTCAAGATCGGCATCGGTCCCAGCAGTTCCCACACCGTGGGCCCGATGCGCGCCGCGCGCCTGTTCACCCTGCGGCTGCGCCACGCCGGCCTGCTGGAGCAGACCGCGCGCGTGCGCTGCTGGCTCTACGGCTCGCTCGGCGCCACCGGCAAAGGCCACGGCAGCGACACCGCCGTGCTGCTCGGCCTGGCCGGCCATGAGCCCGACACGGTAGCGGTGGATGGCGTGCTGGACCTGCTGCAGGCGATCCGCAACGGACACCGCATCGCGCTGCTGGGCGAACACGAAGTGGCGTTCAACGAGCGCGAGGACCTGCTGTTCATGCGCCGCGAGAGCCTGCCCTTCCACGCCAACGGCATGCGGCTGGTCGCCTACGACGCGCAGGGCCAGGAACTGGAAAACCGCTGCTACTACTCGGTCGGCGGCGGCTTCATCGTCAGCGACGAGGTGGCGGCCGACGGCAGCAAGCAGCGTGTCATCGCACCCGACGCCACCGTGCTGCCGCTGCCGTTCAAGAGCGGCAACGAGCTGCTCGAAATTGCCAAGCGTGAAGGCTTGAGCATCGCCCAGATCATGCGCCGCAACGAGCGCCACTGGCGCAGCGACGCCGAGATCGACGCCGGGCTGCTGCGCATCTGGCGCGTGATGCAGGACTGCGTGCAGCGCGGCTGCAAAACCGAAGGCATCCTGCCAGGCGGCTTCAAGGTCAAGCGCCGCGCCGCCGCGCTGTACCGCGCGCTGACCGAGCACCCGGAAGCGACGCTGCGCGACTCGCTGGCCGTGCTGGACTGGGTCAACCTCTACGCGCTGGCGGTCAACGAGGAAAACGCCGCCGGCGGTCGCGTGGTGACCGCGCCGACCAATGGCGCCGCCGGCATCGTGCCGGCGGTGCTGCATTACTACGCGCGCTTCATCTCGGGTGCCAACGACGCCGGCGTGATCGACTTCCTGCTCACCGCCGCCGCAATCGGCATCCTCTACAAGGAAAACGCCAGCATCTCGGGCGCCGAGGTCGGCTGCCAGGGCGAGGTCGGCGTCGCCTGCTCGATGGCCGCTGGCGCACTCTGCGCCGTGCTCGGCGGCACGCCCGAACAGGTCGAGAACGCGGCCGAGATCGGCATGGAGCACCACCTGGGCCTGACCTGCGATCCGGTCGGCGGCCTGGTGCAGATCCCCTGCATCGAGCGCAACGCGATCGCTGCGGTCAAGGCGCTCAACGCCGCGCGCATGGCGCTGCGCGGCGACGGCAGCCATTTCGTCAGCCTGGACCAGGTCATCAAGACCATGCGCGAGACCGGCGCCGACATGAAGAGCAAGTACAAGGAGACCGCGCGCGGCGGCCTCGCGGTCAACATCGTCGAATGCTGAAATCCGCGCAGCTGCACGAGGTGCAAGCAAGGTTATGCTTGTGTCGGGCTGCCGCGGTATCTCGCTGCGGCAGCCCGTCCTCTGAACTCCCCATGAACCTTTCGGTCAGACAACTGCGCGCCTTCGTGCTGGGCGCCAAGCATCTGTCATTTTCTGCGGCTGCCGCCGAAATGGGCATCACGCAGCCCGGCTTTTCGCTGCTGATACGCCAGTTCGAGGAAGAAATCGGCCTGCAGTTGTTCCACCGCACCACGCGCCGCATCGAACTGACGGTGATGGGACGCGAGATGCTCGACAAGGCCAGGCGCACGCTCAGCCAGATCGACGAGCTGGCGCGCCAGGCCAACGATCTGCAGCAGGGCCTGCATGGCAGCTTGCGGATCGGCGTGATCGCCTCGGTGGCCTGCAGCCTGTTCCCCCACGCCCTGGCCGCCTTCCAGCAGCAATGCCCCGGCGTCAAGGTGGACTTCCACGAAGAACAGGCGGCACCGCTGCTGGCCAGCGTCCTCGAAGGGGGATTCGAATTGGGCTGGGGCCTATATCCCAGCCCCCAGCCCGAACTCGATTTCGAACCACTCTACCGCGACCCCATGATCGTGCTGATGCACGAAAGCCATCCGCTGGCCAAGCGCGAGCATGTCACCTGGCCAGCGCTCAGGAACCATCCCTTCATCTCGGCATCGAAGCAGTCCGGCGTGCGCATCTATGCGGAGCGCGCCGCCGCCGCCGTGGGGGTCGAAATCCAGCCGACGCATATCACGCCGTCGCTGAGCACGGCCGTGGGCCTGGTGCGGCAGCAGACCGGCTGTGCCGTCATGCCGCTGCTGCCGCTGGAGAACCTGAATCTGGAGCGGCTCGTGATCAGGCGGCTTGAGCGCCCCGGCATCTGGCGCGAAAACGGATTGATCACGCGCAAGGGCTGGCCCTTGTCACCGGCGGCGCAGGCTTTCATGGCCGTCGCCCGCACGACCGCCAGCGGCTACCGCCTGTCGGATGCCATGACCAGCGCCACGCGACAGCTCTAGTCCAAGGCCGGGCCCAGCGACTCGACCAGCGCGCCCAGGGACTGCCTCTCCTGGCGCAGCTGTAGCGCCAGCTCGGCAGGACTGCCGAGCCGTATGCCTGCACCTTGCGCGGCGAACTCGGCCCGGATGGCCTCGGAAGACATCACCTTGCGCAAGGCCGCGTTGAGTTGCCCGCTGCGCTCGGGTGACAGTCCGGGCGGCGCCAGCATGAAGACGCTGGTCTGCACCTGCAAGCGTGGCCAGACTTCGGCCAGTGCCGGCACCGAGGGCAAGAGGGGGGATCGCCCCGGGCTGCTGACCGCCAGCAGGCGCAGACGGCCCGCCTCCGAGGCGTTGAGGGCGGCCGGCAGGCTGAGAAATCCCATCTCGACCTGCCCGGCCATCAGGTCAGCCATGGCCTGGCCGCCGCCTTTGTAGGGCACATGCAACAGATCAAGACCAGCCGCCTTGCGCAGCTGCTCGACCCCCAGGTGCCCGATCGTCCCGACGCCGGGCGAGGCGTAGGCGTAGCGGCCCGGCCTGGCCCTGACTTCGGCCAGCCATTCGCGCAGGTTCTGCGCCGGGAAATCGGGGTGCACGACCAGGGCGAAAGCCAGCTGGCCGACCTGGCCGATGGGCGTGAAATGCATGGCATCCTGGCCCGCCTTTCCCGGCGCGCCCGGTGTCAGGAGCAAGGCCGAGTCCGCCAGCAACAGGGTGCTGCCGTCCGCCGGCGCGCGCATGAGCTCGGCCGCGGCGATGGCGCTGCCGGCCCCTGGTCGGTTGACGACGATGACCGGCTGGCCCAGTTGCTCGCCCAGCCTGGCGGCGATGGCACGCCCCATCATGTCGCCGCCGCCGCCGGGGGGATAGCCGAGCAGCAGCCTGACCGGATGCAGCGGCCGACCCAGCGGCTCCCCGGCCACAGCCGGGCACAGGCAAAGCAGCGCACCTGCCACCAGCAGCAGCCGTCTGGTTCGATGGAACTTCATGATTCGCATGGCCAGGTTCAAGGACAACCGACCTGCCGAACCGGACGCATCGGCAAGGGCCGATCAATTTGATACTTTTTGCTTATGAATCAATAAATATGCCTGATGAATTGTCTCATTTAATTTGTAGGTCATTCCTTTCATGAGACTTCTCCATGCACATTCATTTCTTGCAGACCAGTGGCAGCGGCCTGGATGGGCTGCGCCGAATCGCGCACCCGGTCATGTCGGCCGCCATCAGCGTCATGATCGCAGCCATGATCGTCGGCTGAGGCGACAGCGATAGCCTGCGCGCCGGCGCGCTCGACGGGATCGACGGGATCGTCAGCCTGTCGCTGGGCGACGGCCTTTTTCCTTCAGGCGAAGGAGATGGCGTCCATCGCGAGGTAGCTGTACATCACCTCACGGTTGAAATATTCGGGCTGGGCGGCACCGGGCTGACCCCAGCCTGCCGCGCCGAGCGCGAAGTACAGCGGCAGGTAATGCTCGTCGGTCGGATGGGCACGCACGGCATGCGGCGCCTGCTGGCGGTAGTCAAACAGGCGCTCGCGGTCCTGCGCCAGCAGCGCCTGCTCGACCCAGGACGAGAACTCCTGCACATAAGGCGAAGCGGGTGCATCCCAGACCGGCCGGCCGCCAAAGAACTCGCGCAGGTTGTGCGTCATGCTGCCCGAAGCCACGATCAGCACGCCCTGCTCGCGCAGGCCGGCCAGCGCCTGCCCCATGGCATAGAGCTGCGCCGGCTCGAAATAGGCCGGCAGCGAGACCTGCAGCACCGGCAGGTCGGCCTGCGGCAGCATGTGCAGCAGCGGCATCCAGGCGCCATGGTCGTAGGGCCGCGCGGGATCGGCCTGCGCCGGGATGCCGGCGGCCTGCAGCGTATCGATCACCTGCTGCGCGATCCCGGGCGCGCCAGCTGCTGGGTATTGCAGGCGATACAGCGGCTCGGGGAAACCGCCGAAGTCGTGCCAGGTGGCCGGGCGTGCGGCGCTCATCACCTCGACGCCGGCCGACATCCAGTGCGGCGACATCACCAGCAAGGCGCGGATGCCGCCTTGCGCGCGCAGCTGGTCGCCCATCGCGCGCAGCGCCGGGCCGGTCTGGCCGGGCTCGAAGACGAGCATGGGCGAGCCGTGCGAGATGAAGAGTACGGGCAGTCGGGAATGGTTCATGTGCTTGTATCCAGTCGGTAGGGCGTCCTGCCGCCCGTCTCCGGACTTTAGCGCGCCCGGAAAGCTGCGTCATTCGAGACTGCGCGCGACCGCATTCAAAAAATCCGAGCGTGCGCATGAGCGAGAATCGCTCCAATCACCATCCCAACCTGCAGCCAGACATGACCAGCCCCGACCGTTACGCCGTCATCGGCAACCCCATCAAACAGACCAAATCCCCGCTGATCCACATGGCCTTTGCCCAGGAAAGCGGGCAGGACCTGGTCTACACCGCGCTGGAAGGCCCGCTGGGCCAGTTTGCGGCGACGGTCGATCAGTTTCGCGCCGAAGGCGGCAAGGGACTCAACGTGACCGTGCCGTTCAAGCTCGACGCCTGCGCCTACGCCACCGACCTGTCGGACGAGGCACGCGCGGCCGGCGCGGCCAATGCGCTCAAATTTGAAGGCGATCGCGTCTACGCACAGAATTTCGACGGCGTCGGCCTGGTGCGCGACATCACGCACAACCTGGGGCAGCCGCTGGCGGGCAAGCGCGTGCTGCTGCTGGGCGCCGGCGGGGCCGCGCGCGGTGCCATCCTGCCGATCCTGAACCAGGCGCCAGCCTGCCTGTTCGTCGCCAACCGCACCGTGGCCAAGGCCAACGAGCTGGTGCGCGCCTTCCACGCCAACGGCGCCCCCGCGACACTGCAGGGTGGCGGCCTTGACGAGCTCGGTTGCGCTGCCTTCGATGTGGTCATCAACGCGACCTCGGCCAGCCTGAGCGCCGAGACACCGCCACTGCCGGCCAGCGCCTTCGCGGCCGACGGCCTGGCCTACGACATGGTCTATGGCAAGGGCCTGACGCCCTTCCTCAAGCTGGCGCAACAGGCCGGTGTGCGCCAGCTGGCCGACGGCGTCGGCATGCTGGTCGAGCAGGCGGCCGAGGCCTTTGCCTGGTGGCGCGGCGTGCGCCCCGAGACGCGCGCCATGATCGAGCGCATCAGCGTACCGCTGGTCTGAAAAAAACCGCAGTCCTGGACTGCGGTTTTTTTGTGGCTGCGGTCGATTAACGGGCCTGTGCGAGCGCCTGCTGGCGGGCCTTGTCGTATTCAGCCTTGGACACCGGCACGGCATCCGGATCGCCGAGGTCGTGCATGTGGACGCGGAAGGTCTCGCGGGCACTCCAGGCGGCCAGCGCGGCGATCACGGTGATGGCCAGGGTGATGGAGCCGATCAGCACTGGAATATTGGTCGAGCCGGGCGGCGCGACAGCGGCAAACAGCGCCGGCAGCATGGCCGTGAAGAAGGTGCCCAGGTTCTGCGAGATCGCCATCGCCGAGACGCGGGTCCGGGTCCTGAACAACTCGGGGAAGAAGCTCGGGAACACGGCGTTGTAGCCCTGGTAGACCACGCCCCACATCAGCAGCGACATGCAGATCGCCAGCGGCACGCTCTTGATGCTGATCGCGTACAGGTAGCCAAAGGACAGCAGGCCGGTGGCCAGCGCGCCGAAGATGATCGGGGGACGGCGGCCGATGCGGTCGGTCAGGTTGCCGACCATCGGGATCACGAGCACGGCCAGGATATTGCCCAGCACCGGGATCCACAGGTAGACGCTCTTGTCGAAGCCGATGCCGTAGCCCGCCTGGACCGCGTAGGCAGCGCCGAAGACCGAGGTCACGACCGGGATCACGTTCATCAGCGACATGCAGACGACGCGCAGCATGTCCTTCCAGCTGGTCTGGATCGCTTCGACGATCGGCGCCTTGGGCTTGGCGCCCTGCTCGCCTTCACTGGCGAAAGCCGGGGTCTCGTCGACTTCCTTGCGGATGATGTAGCCGATGACGATCACGACGAAGCTCAGCAGGAAGGGAATGCGCCAGCCCCAGCTGTTGAAATCGTCCTTGGGCATGTAGGCGGCCAGCGGCAGGAAGACGGCGGCGGCCAGGATCTGGCCGGCCTGCACGCCCTGCAGCGTGAAGCTCGAATAGAAGCCGCGACGGCCGAACGGCGAATGTTCGAGGATCATCGAACTGGCGCCAGAGATCTCGCCAGCGACCGCGAAACCCTGGATCAGGCGCAACACGACCAGCAGCGCCGGTGCCAGCAGGCCAACCTGGTCATAGGTCGGCAGCAGACCGACGGCCATGGTCGAGAAGCCCATCAGGAACATGCACAGCACCAGCACCTGCTTGCGGCCATGGGTGTCGCCCCAATGGCCCAGGAAGAAGGCACCGATCGGGCGCGCGACGTAGCCGACGCCGTAGGTCGCCAGCGAGGCCACGATGGCCACGGTGGGATCGCCCTTGGGGAAAAACAGTTCCGGGAAAATCAGCGACGCGGCGGTCGCATAGATGAAGAAATCGTAGTACTCGAGCACCGAACCGATCCAGCCACTGGCGGTGGCTTTCTTGGTCTGGTGCCGGCCCTGCGGCTCGTGGTCAATTGGTTTTGCCATGTCTATTGCTGCCTCTGAATGAATACATCAGTCTCTCGGCCGACACCGGCAGGCCGATAAAGGCCAACGAGCGCCAGACGGCGGGATTGTCTAAAGCCAGTGGACTGTAGGTGAAAAGAACGTACCAATCAGTACATTGCCGATTCACATCGTTCGATCAGAAGACGCAATTGTGCGATGATCGATCAAAACAAGGGTTTCCCCTATATCAACCATTCACGGGCAACCCGTCGGCCTTGCCGCTAGGACCGGGCGGCAGCCCGGGTACGCCAGGCGGCCACACAAGCCAGCAGCGCCATGGCGGCGGCAAGCCAGAACACACTGCCCACGCCCCAGCGCGTGCTGACCAAGCCGCCCAGCAGGCCGCCGACCACGCCCGACAGGCCGTAGCCCAGCACCGCATACAGCGCCTGGCCGCGCCCGCGCAGGCGGGCCGGGAAATGCTCGCTCAGCAGTGCGGTACAGACCGAGTGGTGGGTGGCAAAGGTGATCGCATGCAGCAGCTGGGCGGCAAACAGCAGCCACAGGTATTGCCCGGCACCGGCAGTGACCACGAAACGCAGTACCGCCAGCGCGGCCGCCAGCAGCAGCCAGCTGCCGTGGCTCAACAAGGGCAGCCAGCGCGCCTGGGTGAAGAACCAGGCGATCTCGACCAGCACCGACGCGGCCCACAGCAGGCCGATCACCGACTTGGGATAGCCGAGCGCATCGATGTAGAGCGAGAAATAGACATAGACGAATACATGCGCCAGCACATGCAGGAAGACCGAGGCGAAGAACCAGGCCACCGCCGGCTGGCGCAGGACCGGCAGGATGGACTCCGAGCGCTGACCGGCCTGGACCGGCTCGCGCCGGTCGGGCATCCACCAGACACTGACCACCACCAGCAGCAGGCTGCCCATGGTCCAGGCCGGGAAGCTGCCCATGCCATGAGCCTCGAACCAGGCCCCGGCCGCCATCACGGTGACCAGAAAACCGACCGACCCGCACAGCCGCACCCGGCCGTAGAGCCTGGCGTCGAAGCCGCCGGCGTGGCTGACCAGCTGCGCCAGCGCGGCCTCGCTCATCGGCATCATCGCGCTGGTGTGGGTGAACATCAGCAGCAGCACCCCGGCCAGCCCCCATGGACCGAGGTCGAGCCAGAGTCCGGCGCTGCAGCCCAGCGCGACCATGGCACAGAAGCGCAGCAGGCGCACCCGCTCGCCGGTGTGGTCGCTGAGCCAGCCCCAGGCGTAGGGCGCGAAGAGCCGGGTGGCCGACTGCATCGAGGTCAGCAGGCTGATCACCAGCAGGCTGAGCCCGGCGTCCTTGAGCCAGAGCGGCAGGTAGGGGTTGAAGAAGCCGATGTGCGCGAAATAGCTCGCCGACAGCGCGGCGAAGGGCCAGAGTTCGCGCCCCCGGCTCAAGGTCTGCACCCGCGCTTAGCGCGCCGCCGCGATGTCGGGCGTGGCGACGCGCACATCGCCGCACTGGGCGCGGTGGCGCAGCGCGTGGTCGATCAGCACCAGCGCCAGCAGCGCCTCGGCGATCGGCGTGGCGCGGATGCCGACGCAGGGGTCGTGACGGCCTTTGGTAATGAGTTCGGTCGGATTACCCTCGACGTCGATGGTCGCGCGCGGGATCAGGATCGAGCTGGTCGGCTTGATCGCCAGCGACACCTCGATGTCCTGGCCGGTGCTGATGCCGCCCAGGATGCCGCCGGCGTTGTTGCTCAGGAAGCCCTCGGGCGAGAGCGAGTCGCCGTGCGTGCTGCCACGCTGCGCCACGCTGGCGAAACCGGCGCCGATCTCGACGCCCTTGACGGCGTTGAGGCCCATCATCGCGTAGGCGATGTCCGCGTCGAGCTTGTCGTAGAGCGGCTCGCCCAGGCCGACCGGCACGTTCTGCGCCGTGACACGCAGCCGCGCGCCGCAGGAGTCGCCCGACTTGCGCAGCTCGTTCATGTAGAGTTCGAGCTCGGACACGTCGGCCAGCGGCGCGAAGAAGGGGTTGTTCGGCACATGGTCCCAGCTCTCGAACGGGATCTCGACCTCGCCGATGGCGGTCATGCAGCCCTTGAAGGTGGTGCCATAAACCTGCTGCAGCCATTTCTTGGCCACGGCGCCAGCCGCAACGGTGGGCGCGGTCAGACGCGCCGAGCTGCGACCGCCGCCGCGCGGATCGCGGAGGCCGTACTTGTGCCAGTAGGCGTAGTCGGCGTGTCCGGGACGAAAGCTCTGCAGGATGTTGCCGTAATCCTTGCTGCGCTGGTCGGTGTTCTCGATCAGCAGCGCGATCGGCGTGCCGGTGGTCTTGCCGTCATAGACCCCACTCAGGATACGGACCTGATCCGGCTCGTTGCGCTGAGTCACGAACTTGCTGGTGCCAGGACGGCGCCGGTCCAGGTCCTGCTGGATGTCCGCCTCGCACAGGTCCAGGCCGGGGGGACAGCCGTCGATCACGCAGCCGATCGCCGGGCCGTGCGATTCGCCGAAGTTGGTGACAGTGAAGAGTTTGCCAAAGGTGTTGCCGCTCATGGGATGGGATTATCCCAGAGCGACGCATGGCCCTGCTCAGAGCACGAAGTCCGCCGCGACAATGACCGTCACGCCGACCAACCCGATCTCGAAGTCCGCCTTGGCGTCACCGTTGACATCGCCATACACGATGATGTCCTGGGTCGCCGAGCTGCCATCGACATCGGCCATCTGGTACCAGAGCGAGTTGGCCTTGGCGCTGCTGCCGCTGAACGCGAATGCCTGGTCGCCGGCCTGGACAGTGTCGGCATCGATGCCCGCCAGATCGATCTGGTCGATCGCCGTGACAAAGTTATGGACCTTGTCGCGTGCGCCACCAATAGTCGATTCGGCAATCGCATTGAAATCGAACAGGTCCTTGACCTTGTCCACGCCGCCATGGAGGCTGTCGCTGCCCAGACCGCCAAAGAGCCGGTCCTGGCCTGCGCCGGCGAGGATGACGTCGTTGCCCGCGCTGCCGTTGAAGATGTCCTGACCCGCGCCACCTTGGAAGAAGCCCCCCACCGGCGCCATCATGGTCTTGGTCAGGCTCTCCTGCGTGCCCTGCGAATCCTGATAGCTGACCACCGCGCTGATCGCGTGGCCGACATCGGCTTGTGTCAGCGTGTAGCTCTTGGCCGTGGCGCCCGTGATGGCCACCCCGTCAGCCAGCCACTGGTACGTCACGCCCGCGCCCGGCACGCCGTCCGCATCCGTCACCGTCGCCGTCAGCACCTGCTTCTGCGTCGCCGTGCCGCTGATCGCCAGCGTGCCCGGGTCGTTGACGTTGGCCACCTGGGCCGTCGCGCTGCTGGTCACGCTCTCGGCCGTGCCCTGCACATCGATGTAGCTGGCCTGGACGCTGATCGCCTTGCCCACCTGCGCCTGGGCCAGCGTCAATGACCTGCCTGTCGCGCCAGCGATGGCCACCCCATCGGCCAGCCACTGATAGCCGATCTTGCCCGGCAAGCCGTCCACATCCGTCACCGTCGCCGTCAGCACCTGCTTCTGCGTCGCCGTGCCACTGATCGCCACCGCGCCCAGGTCGTTGAGGTTGGGCAACAGGGCCATCGCACGGCTGGTCACGAAGTCCGCCGCGGCAACGCTCGTCACGCCGACCAGCCCGATCTCGAAGTCCGCCTTGGCGTCGCCGTTGACATCGCCACACACGATGATGTCCTGGGTCGCGGAGCTGCCATCGACATCGGCCACCTGATACCAGACCGAGTTGGCCTTGGCGCTGGTGCCACTGAACGCGAATTCCTGGTCACCGGCCTGGACGGTGTCGGCATCGATGTCCGACAGATCGATCTTGTCGACCGTCGTGACAAAGTTATGGATCTGGTCGCGCGCGCTGCCCACGGTCGATTCGGCAATCGAATTGAAGTCAAAGATGTCCTTGAGCTTGTCCACGCCGCCATGGAGGCTGTCGCTGCCCAGACCACCAAAGAGCCGGTCCCGGCCTTCGCCAGCGAGGCAGATGTCGTTGCCCACGCTGCCGTCGAACATGTCCCTGCCCGCGCCCCCCTGGAAGAAGCGCCCCACCAGCGCCGTCGTGGCCTTGGTCAGGCTCTCCTGCGTGCCCTGCGAATCCTGGTAGCTGGCCACCGCGCTGATCGCGTGGCCGATATCGGCTTGTGTCAGCGTGTAGCTCTTGGCCGTGGCGCCCGTGATCGCCACCCCGTCAGCCAGCCACTGGTACCTCACGCCAGCGCCCGGCACGCCGTCCGCATCCGTCACCGTCGCCGTCAGCACCCGCGTCTGGGTCATCGTGCCGCTGATCGCCAGCGTGCCCAGGTCGTTGACGTTGACCACATTGGCCGTCGCGCTGCTGGACACGCTCTCGGCCGTGCCCAGCAGATCGGAGTAAACAGCCTGGACGCTGATCGCCTTGTCCACCTGCGCCTGGGTCAGCGTCAGGGTACGGCCTGTCGCGCCGGTGATCGTCACCCCATCGGCCAGCCACTGGTAGCTGATCTTGCCCAGACCGTCGGCATCGGCCAGGGTGTGGGTCGCCGTCAGCGTCTGGCCCTGCGTCGCAGTACCGCTGATGGTGACCGTACCAGTAGGGGCGTCGTTGATGTTGGCCACCTGGGCCGTCGCGCTGCTGGCCACGCTCTCGGCCGTGCCCAGCAGGTCGGAGTAAACAGCCTGGACGCTGATCGCCTTGCCCACCTGCGCCTGGCCTAGTGTCAGGGTGTCGGCTGTCGCGCCTGTGATCATCCATCCGTCGGCCAGCCACTGGTAGCTGATCCTGCCCAAACCGTCGGCGTCGGCCAGGGTGTTGGCCGCCGTCAGCGTCTGGCCCTGCGTCGCGCTACCGCTGATCGTCACGCTGCCGCTGGGGGCGTCGTTGACGTTGGCCACCTGGGCCGTCGCACTGCTGGTCACACTCTCAGGCGTGCCCAGCCGGTCGGTGTAACTGGCCTTGACGCTGATCGCCTTGTCCACCTGCGCCTGGCCCAGCGTCAGGGTGTTGCCGGTTGCACCGTCAATCGCCACCCCGCCGGCCAGCCACTGGTAGCTGATCTGGCCCAGGCCGTCGGCGTCGGCCAGGGTGTTGGCCGCCGTCAGCGTCTGGCCCTGCGTCGCGCTACCGCTGATCGTCAAGCCGCCGCTGGGGGCGTCGTTGACGTTGGCCACCTGGGCCGTCGCACCGCTGGTCACGCTCTCGGCCGAGCCCAGCAGGTCGGTGTAACTGGCCTGGACGCTGATCGCCTTGCCCACCTGCGCCTGGGCCAGCGTCAGTGACCTGCCTGTCGCGCCGGTGATCGTCACCCCGTCGGCCAGCCACTGGTAGCTGATCTGGCCCAGGCCATCGGCGTCGGCCAGGGTGTTGGCCGCCGTCAGCGTCTGGCCCTGCTTCGCCGTGCCGCTGATCGTGACGTTGCCCGTCGAACGATGGTCGATCACCGCAGAACCGAAGGTGGTATCGAGCGTGCCGTCTGTGTTGTACCGCGCCAGCGCGAAGTCATTACCGCTCGTGCCCGCTACCAGGATCTTGCCGTCAGCCTGAACGGTGACGCTGTAGCCTTCATCCACATCCGTGCCGAAGTCTGTGACGAGCGTGCCGTCGTCACTGAAGCTGGTGTCGAGGCTGCCATCGGTGGTGTAGCGCGCAAGGCTGAAGTCGCCATTGCTGCCCCCTGCCAGCAGGATCTTGCCGTCGGCCTGAACGGTGACGCTGCGGCCCCAGTCATCCATGCCGAAGAAGTCCGTGGCGAGCATGCCGTCGCCACTGAAGCTGGTGTCGAGGCTGCCATCGGCGGTGTAGCGCGCCAGCGCGAAGTTATAGTCGCTCGTGCCCGCGACCAGGATCTTGCCGTCGGCCTGGACGGTGACGCTGTTGCCATAGTCATACGCGCCGAAGTCCGTGGTGAGCATGCCGTCGCCACTGAAGCTGGTGTCGAGGCTGCCATCGGCGGTGTAGCGCGCCAGCGCGAAGTTATAGT
>CALPRQ020000035.1 GCA_943326015.2 Chitinophaga pinensis
CGCCAGCGTGGGTGCCCACCATGCCGCCGCCCAGGATCTTGCCGTGGCCATGCGCTTCCGGGCTGTCGTCGAACAGCAGCTTGGTCACGCCTTCGTCACGGCCGTTGGCGATCGCGCGACCCGAGGCGGTCCAGGGGAACAGGCCCTTCTTGACCTTGATGCCCTGGGCCTTGGCCTGGTCTTCGGTCAGGCCGACCCAGGCCACTTCGGGGTCGGTGTAGGCCACCGACGGGATCACGCGGGCGTTGAAGGCGCTTGATGCCAGTTCCTTGTTGCCCTGCAGTTCGCCGGCGATGACTTCGGCCGCCACGTGAGCCTCGTGTACCGCCTTGTGCGCCAGCATGGGCTGGCCGACGATGTCGCCGATCGCGAAGATGTGCGGCACGTTGGTGCGCATCTGGATGTCGACGTCGATGAAGCCGCGATCGGTGACAGCGACACCGGCCTGGTCGGCGGCGATCTTCTTGCCGTTGGGCGTGCGGCCGACGGCCTGCAGCACCAGGTCGTAGGTGCCTTCGGACTTGGTGCCGTCCAGGCCCTCGAACTGGACCTTGATGCCTTCGGGGGTGGCCTCGGCGCCCACCGTCTTGGTCTTCAACATGATGTTGTCGAAGCGCTTGGCGTTCATCTTCTGCCAGATCTTGACCAGGTCGCGGTCGGCACCCTGCATCAGGCCGTCCATCATCTCGACCACGTCCAGGCGTGCGCCCAGGGTGGAGTAGACGGTGCCCATCTCCAGGCCGATGATGCCGCCACCGACGATCAGCATCTTCTTAGGCACGCCCTGCAGCGCCAGCGCGCCGGTCGAGTCGACCACGCGCGGGTCCTGCGGCATGAAGGGCAGGCGCACGGCCTGGCTGCCAGCGGCGATGATGCAGCGCTTGAAGGCGACGACCTTCTTGGAGCCGGTCTTTTCCTGCGCGGTACCGCTGGTCTCTTCGACCTCGACATGGTTGGCGCCGACGAAGGAGCCCAGACCGCGCACGATCGTGACCTTGCGCATCTTGGCCATGGCAGCGAGGCCGCCGGTCAGCTTGGAGATGACCTTTTCCTTGTGGCCGCGCAGCATGTCGACGTTGACGGTCGGGGCGCCGAAATCGACACCCAGTGCGCCCAGGTGCGAAACCTCGTCCATCACGGCCGCGACGTGCAGCAGCGCCTTGGACGGGATGCAGCCGACGTTGAGGCAGACGCCGCCCAGGGTGGCGTAACGCTCGACGATCACGACCTTCAGGCCCAGGTCGGCGGCGCGGAAGGCGGCCGAGTAGCCGCCGGGGCCGGCGCCCAGCACCAGCAGATCGCATTCGAGGTCGGCGCTGCCGCCAAAAGCTGCAGCGGCCGGGGCCACGACCGCAGCGGCGGGAGCGGCAACCGGAGCAGCGGTGGGCGCGGCAGCGGGAGCCGCCATGGCTGCAGCCGGAGCCGCCACAGCGCCCTCGGCTTCGAGCACCAGCACGACCGTGCCTTGCTTGACCTTGTCGCCCAGCGCGACCTTCAGCTCCTTGACCACGCCGGCGTGCGACGCGGGAATCTCCATCGAGGCCTTGTCGGACTCGACGGTGATCAGGCTTTGCTCGGCCTTGATGCGGTCGCCGGGCTTGACCAGCAGCTCGATTACCGCCACCTCGTCGAAGTCGCCGATGTCCGGGACTTGGATATCAATCAGTGCCATTTCTTGTTCCTAATCGGTAGCGGGCAGGACGCGGTCATCCGCCGCCCTGCCCTGTGTCGCATCAGAGCAGCACGCGGCGGAAGTCCGCCAGGATCTGGCCCAGGAAGGCGTTGAAGCGAGCGGCAGCAGCGCCGTCGATCACGCGGTGGTCCCAGGTCAAGGAGAGCGGCAGCATCAGGCGCGGCTGGAAGGCCTTGCCGTCCCACTTCGGCGTGATCTCGCTCTTGCAGACGCCCAGGATCGCAACCTCGGGCGCGTTGATGATCGGCGTGAAGTAACGACCCCCGATGCCGCCCAGGCTGGAGATCGTGAAGCAGGCGCCGCTCATGTCGGCCGGACCCAGCTTGCCGTCGCGCGCCTTCTTGGCCAGTTCGCCCATTTCCTGGCTGATCTGCAGCACGCCCTTCTTGTCGGCGTCCTTGATGACCGGAACCACCAGGCCGTTCGGGGTGTCGGCGGCGAAGCCGATGTGGAAGTACTGCTTGTAGATCAGCGCGTCGCCGTCGAGGCTGCTGTTGAACTCGGGGAACTTCTTCAGCGCAGCCACGCAGGCCTTGATCAGGAAGGCCAGCATCGTGACCTTGACGCCCGACTTCTCGTTTTCCTTGTTGGTGGAAACGCGGAAGGCTTCGAGGTCGGTGATGTCGGCGTCATCGAAGTTGGTGACGGCCGGAATCATGACGGCGTTGCGCAGCAGGTTGGCGCCGCTGATCTTCTTGATGCGGCCCATCTCCTTGCGCTCGATCGGACCGAACTTGGCGAAGTCGACCTTGGGCCAGGGGATCAGGCCGAGCTCGGAGCCGCCAGCGCCAGCGGCGGCCTTGGGCGCCACGGCGGCGATGGCCTTGGTCTGCGCGCTGCCGGCCATCACGGCCTTGGTGAAGGCCTGGATGTCCTGCTCGGTGATGCGGCCCTTGGCGCCGCTGCCCTTGACCTCATCGAGCGGCACGCCAAGTTCGCGGGCGAACTTGCGCACCGAGGGCGAGGCGTGCGGCAGGCCCAGCGCCGGGGTGGCGGTGGGGTTGTGCGCCGGAGCGGCGGCCACGGCGGCGGCAGCGGCGACCGGAGTCACGGCGGGAGCCGCAACGGCGACCGAGGCGGCAGCCGGAGCGGCGGCAGCGGGTGCCGCCACCGGGGCGGCAGCGCCAGCGGCGCCTTCCAGGACCGCCAGCAGGTCGCCGATGTTGACGGTGTCGCCGACCTTGACCTTGAGCTCCTTGAGCACGCCGGCGTGGCTGGACGGGATCTCCATCGAAGCCTTGTCGGATTCGACCGTGATCAGGCTTTGCTCGAGCTTGACGCTGTCGCCGGGCTTGACCAGGACCTCGATCACCGCGACATCCTTGAAGTCGCCGATGTCGGGCACGCGCACTTCGACCGGGCCGGCGGCCACGACTGCCACGGGCGCGGCCGCCACCGGAGCGGCGGCGGGAGCCGAGGCAGCAACAGGTGCAGCGGCAGCCGGAGCGGCCACGGCGGCTTCGCCCGCCACTTCGAGCAACAGCACGACCGAGCCTTGCTTGACCTTGTCGCCCAGCGCGACCTTGAGTTCCTTGACCACGCCAGCGGCCGAGGACGGGATTTCCATCGAGGCCTTGTCGCTCTCGACCGTGATCAGGCTCTGCTCGGCCTGGACGCTGTCGCCGGGCTTGACCAGCAGCTCGATCACCGCCACTTCGTCGAAGTCGCCGATGTCCGGGACCTTGATTTCAATGATTGCCATGTTGTGTCTCTCTGATTTCAGTTGGGGACAGGGCCGCTACCCCGTCCCGTCAGGTCACGGATTTAAGCGTAGAGCGGGTTGGCCTTGTCGGCGTCGATGCCGTACTTCGCGATCGCCTCGGCGACCTTGGCCAGCGGCAGCTTGCCTTCGTCGGCCAGCGACTTGAGCGCGGCAATCACGATGAAGTGACGGTTGATCTCGAAATGCTCGCGCAGCTTGCTGCGGAAGTCGCTGCGGCCGAAACCGTCGGTGCCCAGCACCTTGAAGCTGCGACCCTGGGGCAGGAAGGGACGGATCTGCTCGGCGTAGTTCTTCATGTAGTCGGTCGAGGCGATCACCGGGCCGGCGTGCGCCGCCAGCTGTTGCGCCACGAACGGCAGCTGCGGGGTTTCCAGCGGGTGCAGCAGGTTGAAGCGCTCGGCGTTCTGGCCGTCGCGGGCCAGCTCGTTGAACGACGGGCAGCTCCAGACATCGGCCTGCACGCCCCAGTCGGCGGCCAGCAGTTCCTGGGCCGCGATCGACTCGCGCAGGATGGTGCCCGAGCCCAGCAGCTGCACGCGCTGGGTCCCTTCGGCACCCGGCTTGCACAGGTACATGCCCTTGATGATCTGCTCTTCGGTGCCGGCGGTCAGGCCCGGCATCGCGTAGTTCTCGTTGAGCAGGGTCAGGTAGAAGAACACGTTCTCCTGGCGCTCGACCATGCGCTTCATGCCGTGATGCAGGATCACGCCGACTTCGTGCGCGAAGGTCGGGTCGTAGGACACGCAGTTCGGGATCGTGCCGGCCAGGATATGGCTGTGACCATCCTCGTGCTGCAGGCCTTCGCCGTTGAGCGTGGTGCGACCCGAGGTGCCGCCGAGCAGGAAGCCGCGCGCCTGCATGTCGCCAGCCGCCCAGGCCAGGTCACCGATGCGCTGGAAGCCGAACATCGAGTAGTAGACATAGAACGGGATCATGATCCGGTTCGACGTGCTGTACGAGGTGGCCGCGGCGATCCAGCTGCTCATGCCGCCGGCTTCGTTGATGCCTTCCTGCAGGATCTGGCCGGCCTTGTCTTCCTTGTAGTACATGACCTGGTCGCGGTCGACCGGGGTGTACTGCTGGCCCAGCGGGTTGTAGATGCCGATCTGGCGGAACAGGCCTTCCATGCCGAAGGTGCGCGCCTCGTCGACCAGGATCGGCACCACGCGCGGACCGATGGCCTGGTCGCGCAGCAGCTGGGTCAGGAAGCGGACATAGGCCTGGGTGGTCGAGATCTCGCGACCTTCGGCGGTCGGCTCCAGCACGGCCTTGAAGTTTTCCAGCGCCGGCACGGTGAAGCTCTCGTCGGCCTTGGTGCGGCGGTGCGGCAGGTAGCCGCCGAGTGCCTTGCGGCGCTCGTGCAGGTACTGCATTTCCGGGGTGTCGTCAGCCGGCTTGTAGAACGGGATCTTGGGCAGCTCGCTGTCGGGAATCGGGATGTTGAAGCGATCGCGCATGTAGCGGATGTCGTCGTCGGTCAGCTTCTTGGTCTGGTGGACCGTGTTCTTGGCCTCGCCGGCCTTGCCCATGCCGTAGCCCTTGACGGTCTTGACCAGCAGCACGGTCGGCTGACCCTGGTGCTTGACGGCGCGGTCGAAGGCAGCGAACACCTTCTGCGGATCGTGGCCACCGCGGCGCAGGTTCCAGATGTCGTCGTCGGTCATGTGCGACACCATCTCCAGCGTGCGCGGGTCGCGGCCGAAGAAGTTCTTGCGCACATAGGCGCCGTCGAAGGCCTTGAAGCTCTGGTAGTCACCGTCGAGGGTGTCCATCATCAGCTTGCGCAGCGCGCCGTCCTTGTCGCGCGCCAGCAGCGAATCCCACTCGCTGCCCCACAGCAGCTTGATCACGTTCCAGCCGGAGCCGCGGAACTCGCTCTCGAGTTCCTGGATGATCTTGCCGTTGCCGCGCACCGGGCCGTCAAGGCGCTGCAGGTTGCAGTTGATCACGAAGATCAGGTTGTCCAGGCCTTCACGGGCAGCCAGGCCGATCGCGCCCAGCGATTCCGGCTCGTCCATCTCGCCGTCGCCGCAGAACACCCAGACCTTGCGGTTCTCGGTGTTGGCGATGCCACGCGCATGCAGGTACTTCAGGAAGCGGGCCTGGTAGATCGCCATCAGCGGCCCCAGGCCCATCGAGACGGTCGGGAACTGCCAGAACTCGGGCATCAGCTTGGGATGCGGGTAGCTCGACAGACCCTTGCCATCGACTTCCTGGCGGAAGTTCAGCAGCTGCTCCTCGGTCAGGCGGCCTTCGAGGTAGGCACGCGCGTAGACGCCGGGCGAGACATGGCCCTGGATGTAGAGGCAGTCGCCGCCGTGGTTCTCGCTCTCGGCATGCCAGAAATGGTTGAAGCCGGCGCCGAACATGCTGGCCAGCGAGGCGAAGGAGCCGATGTGGCCGCCCAGGTCGCCGCCGTCTTCCGGGTTGTGGCGGTTGGCCTTGACCACCATCGCCATCGCGTTCCAGCGCATGAAGGAGCGCAGGCGCTCCTCGATCTCGATGTTGCCGGGGCAACGTGCCTCCTGCTCGGGTGGAATGGTGTTGACGTAGGCCGTGTTGGCCGAGAACGGCAGGTCGATGCCGCTGGCGCGCGCTTCTTCCAGCAGCTGCTCGATCAGGAAATGGGCGCGCTCGGCACCTTCCTGGCCGATCACGGCTTTCAGTGCATCCATCCATTCGCGCGTTTCCTGAACGTCGACATCTTTCACGGCACCGCTCTGCGGCAGCTGTTGACTCTCGGACATGGGGTCTCCTTGGGGTTGAAAGGGTCAGTGGTGAACCTTGATCTTGCTGATTCTTGCATCCTTTCTTTTATTTTTCAAGTCATGCATACTGATTTTGCATCATGAAATCTCATGACTGACATGACCGGATTTCATGTGACAGACTCGCTTAGACTTCGGGCTGATGTCAATAGCCACCCCCCCTGCGACTTCGCTCCCCCGTCTGCTGGAAAACTGGCGACGCTGGTGGAGCAACCTGTCTCCGATGCGTCAGGATCGCATCGCCACCTTCGGTCCCGTCGTCTCGGTCCTCGTCTTCCTGGCCGCGATCCTGGCAGCCATGGTCTATTTCCAGCTCGAAGAACAGGAACGCGAACAAGAGGCGGTGATCAGGGACATCGAGTACGCCCAGCTCCAGCTGCGCCAGCGGCTGCAGGACAGGCGCCAGCAACTGCTGGCGATCGCGCAGGACCTGGTCCAGCGCAAGATCGGCGAATTCGAGTTCGACTTCCAGGGTGAAATCCTGATCAGCCAGTACCCCGAGCTGTCCGGCGTCAGCTGGATAGGATCGAACGGGATGGTGCTGGCGTCGCGCGTGGCGCCCGATACCCGGGAGACACCCGACCACGAAGCCCGCAATACGCTGACGAGCGCAGCGCGCAGGTCAGCTTTCGAGCAGGCGCGCAAGCAGCTGATGCCGGTATTCCTGCACGGCGATTTCGGTCCGCAGGGCGGACAGTCGCTGCTGCTGGCCCTGCCACTGGCGCGCCGCGAGCTGTTTTACGGGGTGCTGCTGGCCGAGTTCTCCTACGAGGAGCTGCTGCGCCAGGCCGTGCCGCAACAGACGCTGGCCCGCTACGCGGTGGCGCTGATCGACGAGCAAGACGGCCTGCTGGCCGGCGCCAGGCAGGACGCCAGCAGCCGCACGCTGCGCCGCCTGCCCTGGGCCATGAAACCCCCGGCGCACCGCGTGACGCTGGCACCCGAGGCTGCCAGCCTCTCGCTGCAGGCACAGGCCTACCGGACCTCGCAGGACGGTACCGGCCGGGCGCTGTTCTGGACCCTGGGCGCCTTGAGCCTGCTGACGGTCTGGATGCTGCTGGCTAACTGGCGCCACACGCGGCGCCGGATCCAGGCCCAGCAGGCCCTGCTGTCCGAGACCAGTTTCCGGCGCGCGATGGAGGACTCGATGCTGACCGGCATGCGCGCGCTCGACCTCGAAGGCCGCATCACCTATGTCAATCCGGCGTTCTGCCGCATGACGGGCTGGAGCGAGCAGGAACTGGTCAATGCCGGGCCGCCCTACTGCTACTGGCCGGAAGAAGATTACGAGATCCTGTGGCAGCGGCTCAGTGACGAGCTCAACGGACGCTACTCGCCCAGCGGCTTCGAGCTCAGCATCAAGCGCAAGGATGGCAGCCGGTTCCAGGCGCGCATGTACATCTCGCCGCTGATTGCTGCCGACGGACACCAGACCGGCTGGATGACTTCGATCACCGACATCACCGAACCCAAGCGCGTGCGCGAGGAGCTCAGCGCCTCCTACGAGCGCTTTGCCACCGTGCTCGACAGCCTGGACACGGCGATTTCGGTCGCCCCGCTGGGCAGCGTCGAGCTGCTGTTCGCCAACAAGGTCTACCGCAACTGGCTGGGCCAGCGCGGCGACGGGCACCGCCAGCTGCTGGACCTGGCCTGCCTCGCCGCCATCCCGGCAGCGAGCGACATCACGGGCGAAGCGCCCGCGCCGGAGGAACAGGCCATGCCCGCCAAGGGCAGCGGCAATGCCGAGATCTGGGTGCCCGAACTCGAAAAATGGCTGGAGGTGCGCACGCGCTACCTGACCTGGGTCGATGGCCGGATGGCGCAGATGGTGATTGCCAGCGACATCACGGCGCGCCGCCACGCCGAGGAGCTCGGCGCGCAACAGGCCGAGCGGGCCCAGACCGCCAGCCGCCTGATCACCATGGGCGAGATGGCGTCGAGCGTCGCGCACGAAGTCAACCAGCCACTGACCGCGATCAACAACTACTGCAGCGGCATGATCTCGCGCCTCAAGCGCCAGCAGATCAGCGAGGAGGACCTGCTGGGTGCGCTGGAGAAGACTATGAAGCAGGCCCAGCGCGCCGGCCAGATCATCCAGCGCATCCGGGCCTTCGTCAAACGCAGCGAGCCCAACGTGACCCCCTCCGACGTCGCGCAGATGGTGGGCGACGCCACCGAGCTGGCCGAGATCGAACTGCGCCGGCACCAGATCCGGCTCAACACCCATGTCGCCGCCGGCCTGCCCGCGCTGATGGTCGACCCGATCCTGATCGAGCAGGTGCTGATCAACCTGATCAAGAATGGGGGCGAATCGATCCAGCAGGCACGGCGACCCCAGGCGCAGCGCCATGTCGAGCTGCGCGTGAGCCAGCGCCTGGTCGAGCAGAATCCGGTGGTGGAATTCTGCGTGCAGGATACCGGCCAGGGCGTGCCGCCCGAGATGCTCGAGCGCATCTACGAAGCCTTCTACAGCACCAAGGCCGAGGGCATGGGCATCGGCCTCAAGCTCTGCCGCTCCATCGTCGAGGCCCACCACGGCCGGCTGCAGGCGCGAAACCTCTACAATCCGGACGGTATCGTGGGCTGCGAGTTCAGCTTCTGGATTCCCGTGCCCGATCTCCCTCAAGGCGATGCGGAGACGACTAAGCCGACTCCAGGCGTCGGCCTGATTGCGAAAGTACAAGATGAGTTTGATCCCGAAAAAGGGCACGGTCTACGTCGTTGACGACGACGAGGCGGTGCGCGATTCGTTGCAATGGCTGCTTGAGGGCAAGGACTATCGGGTCCGCTGCTTCGATTCGGCTGAATCCTTCCTGAGCCGCTTCGACCCGCGCGAGGTCGCCTGCCTGATCGCCGACATCCGCATGGACGGCATGAGCGGCATGGAGTTGCAGGACCGCCTGATCGAGCGCCAGTCGCCGCTGCCGATTGTCTTCATCACCGGCCACGGCGATGTGCCGATGGCGGTCGACACCATGAAGAAGGGCGCGCTGGACTTCATGCAGAAGCCCTTCAACGAGGAGCATCTGCTGCCACTGGTCGAGCGCATGCTGGACAAGGCGCGCGACTCCTTCGCCGCGCAACAGGAAGTGGCCACCCGCGAAGCCCTGATCGGCAAGCTGACCTCGCGCGAGGCGCAGGTGCTCGAGCGCATCGTCGCCGGCCGGCTCAACAAGCAGATCGCAGACGACCTCGGCATCAGCATCAAGACGGTGGAGGCGCACCGCGCCAACATCATGGAAAAACTCAACGCCGCCACCGTGGCCGACCTGCTCAAGATCGCGCTCGGCCAGGTGCCCGCCAAGAACTGAAAGTCCCCCAGAATGACCGCTCAACTGATAGACGGCAATGCCCTTTCGCGCCAGCTGCGCAGCCAGGTTTCCGAACGCGTCGCGGCGCTCAAGGCCCAGGGCCTGACGCCCGGCCTGGCCGTGATCCTGGTCGGTGAAAACCCCGCCAGCCAGGTCTATGTGCGCAACAAGGTCAAGGCCTGCGAGGACACCGGCATGCACTCGGTGCTCGAGCAGTACGAGGCCAGCATGACCGAGGCCGAACTGCTGGCGCGCGTCGAGGCGCTCAACAACGACCCCAGCATCCACGGCATCCTGGTGCAGCTGCCGCTGCCCGCCCACATGGACGCGCAGAAGGTGATCGAGGCCATCTCGCCGGCCAAGGACGTTGACGGCTTCCACATTGCCAGTGCCGGCGCGCTGATGACCGGCATGGCCGGCTTCTGGCCCTGCACCCCCTATGGCTGCATGAAGATGCTGGAATCCATCGGCTACGAGCTGCGCGGCAAGCACGCGGTCGTGATCGGGCGCAGCAACATCGTCGGCAAGCCGATGGCGCTGATGCTGCTGCAGCAGAACGCCACCGTGACGGTCTGCCACAGCGCGACGCCCGACCTCAAGGCCATGACGCTGCAGGCCGACGTGATCGTCGCCGCGGTCGGCAAGCGCAACGTGCTGACCGCCGACATGGTCAAGCCGGGCGCCGTCGTGCTCGACGTCGGCATGAACCGCAACGAAGCCGGCAAGCTCTGCGGCGACGTCGATTTCGACGGCGTCAAGGAAGTGGCCAGCTGGATCACCCCGGTGCCGGGCGGCGTCGGCCCGATGACCATCACCATGCTGATGGTCAACACGCTCGAATCCGCCGAGCGCGCGCTGGCGGCCTGACTGGCTGGCTGAACGGGCCGCAGGCCCGGCAGACTGACGGCACCCCGATCGGGTGCCGTTTTCATTGGCGAGACAGGCGCAACGGGCGCCACCTCAGGGTAAACCCTTAATCGCCAAGGCGCGCAGGCCCGGAAATTGCATGTAAGGTGTTGGTCTGGCCCTTGGCCATTCCTTCCATTCATGCAACAGGAGTCGCGATGCAAATGAAGATGAAACTCACCGTTCTCGCCACCATGGCTGCCGCCTTCGGCTCGGTCAGCGCCCAGGAAGTCGTCAAGATCGGTCATGTCGGACCGGTCAGCGGACAGAGCGCGCATTTGGGCAAGGACATGGAGAACGCTGCCCGGCTGGCGGTCGAGGAGCTCAACGCCAAAGGCGTCAAGATCGGTGGCAAGGCCGTCAAGTTCGAGCTGGTTGCCGAGGACGATGTCGGCGACCCCAAGCAAGCCACTGCTGTAGCGCAGAAACTGGTCGACTCCAAGGTCAATGGCGTGATCGGCCACCTGCAGTCAGGAGCCTCCATCCCGGCCTCCAAGATCTACAGCGACGCCGGCATCCCGCAGATCTCGCCCGCGTCGACCAACCCCAAGTACACCCGCCAGGGCTACAAGACCGCTTTCCGCGTCGTGGCCGATGACGTGCACCTCGGCGGCACGCTGGGCCGCTACGCGGTCAACCAGCTCAAGGGCAAGAACATCGCGGTGATCGACGACCGCACCGCTTACGGCCAGGGTGTCGCCAACGAGTTCGAAAAGGCGGTCAAGGCCGCTGGCGGCCATCTCATCGGCCACGAGTTCACCAGCGACAAGGCCACCGACTTCATGGCGATCCTGACCACCTTCAAGGCCAAGAAGCCCGACGTGGTGTTCTTCGGCGGCATGGACTCGGTCGGCGGTCCGATGCTCAAGCAGATGAAGTCGCTCGGCATCAATGCCAAGTTCATGGGCGGCGATGGCGTCTGCACCGCCGAGCTGCCCAAGCTCGCGGGCGAGGCGATGGCCGACGGCCAGGTGGTCTGCGCCGAAGCCGGCGGCGTCGAAGGGGCACAGAAGAAGGCCGCCGATGACTTCACCCTGCGCTACCAGAAACGCTTCAACGACGACGTCAAGCTCTACGCACCCTATGTCTACGACGCCGTCAACGTGATGGTCGACGCCATGGTGCGCGCGGGCTCCAGCAAGCCGTCACAATACCTGCCGGAACTGGCCAAGACCCAGGGCTATGCGGGCGTGATGGGCCCGATCAGCTTCGACGAGAAGGGCGACATCAAGAACGGCGCCTTGACGCTCTACACCTACAAGGGTGGCAAGCGCGACGCGATCGCCGTGATCCGCTGATCCGCCTCTGAAGTCTTCCAGTTGAAAGGCCGGCGCCTCGCAAGAGGGTCCGGCCTTCGGCTTTTCCGGGATTCAGCAGCGTATCAGGGACGAGCGGCCAGCCGCAGCAACACGCGCAAGGCGCAAGTCCATTGCAGCAGCACCAGCAAGGTGCCTGCACCATGCCAGAGCCTGAGGTCGCCACCGCTGCTGCGCGCGCTCAGGATGCGCTGGGCCACGCCAAACTCCTGCACCAGGGCAGCCAGCGCCGCCAGCAGCAGTGACGCCAGCAGGGTGCCCGCCGTTTGCGTCCGCTCGGCCTGTGCGCGCGCCCACAGCAGCAGGCACAGCGCCACGATCAGGCTGGCCCAGGACTGGAACTGGAACAGCTTGGCCGCATAGGGACCGGCCAGCGCCGGATGGCCGAAATGCGCGAAGGCCAGTGGCACCGCCACGAAGCTCAGCGCGCTCAAGCTCCCCCACCAGAGGGCGGCCAGCAGCAAGGGCCATTGCCGACGCATGGCAGCCGGAATCAGGCGTAGCGGACCGCGACGATCTCGAAACGCTTGACGCCGCCCGGAGCCTGGACCTGGGCCACATCGCCCTCTTCCTTGCCGATCAGCGCGCGCGCGATCGGGCTCGAGATGTTGATCAGGCCCAGCTTGATGTCGGCCTCGTCCTCGCCGACGATCTGGTAGGTCACGGCCTCGCCGCTGGCCTCCTCTTCCAGCTCGACGGTGGCACCGAACACCACGCGACCGCCCGCATCGACCGCGGACGGATCGATGACCTGAGCCGCCGACAGCTTGCCCTCGATCTCTGCGATGCGGCCCTCGATGAAGCCCTGGCGCTCCTTGGCGGCATCGTAGTCGGCGTTCTCGCTCAGGTCGCCCTGGGCGCGCGCCTCGGCAATCGCGGTGATGACGGCGGGGCGCTCGACGCTCTTGAGGCGCTGCAGCTCTTGCTTGAGCTTTTCGGCGCCGCGCTTGGTGACGGGAAAGGTGGCCATGTTGTTATTGCTCCAGACAAAGAGAAACCGCCGAACGTTGCCGGTCGGCGGTGTGATGGTGGAATTATGCCTCAATCCCGGGGGATCGAGGCCATTCCGGCGCTCAGGCGGCGAGCTGAGCGTGCAGTTCCTGCACCGAGTAGACCGCCAGGTTGTCGAGGTACTTCATGCCCTCGACGGCCGCTTCGGCGCCGGCGATGGTGGTGAAGGTGGTCACGCGGTTCAGCAGCGCGGTGGTGCGGATGTAGCGCGAGTCCATGATCGCGTTGCGGCGCTCTTCCACCGTGTTGATGACCATGGCGATTTCGCCGTTCTTGATCATGTCGACGATGTTGGGGCGGCCTTCGGCGACCTTGTTGACCACGCCACAGGCGATGGCCGCTGCATTGATCGCGGCGGCGGTACCACGGGTCGCGACGACCTCGAAGCCGAGCTCGACCAGACCGCGGGCGATGCCGACCGCGCGCGCCTTGTCGTTCTGCTTGACCGACAGGAAAACCTTCCTGACGCCGTCACTGGCGCGCGGCAGCTTGGTGCCGGCGCCGAGCTGGCTCTTGACGAAGGCTTCACCGAAGGTCTTGCCCACGCCCATGACCTCGCCGGTCGACTTCATCTCGGGGCCGAGGATGGTGTCGACGCCCGGGAACTTCACGAACGGGAACACGGCTTCCTTGACGCTGAAGTAAGGCGGGGTCACCTCTTCGGTGATGCCCTGACTGGCCAGCGTCTGGCCGGCCATGCAGCGTGCCGCGACCTTGGCCAGCTGGATGCCGGTCGCCTTGGAGACGAAGGGCACGGTGCGCGAGGCGCGCGGGTTGACTTCCAGCACGTAGATCACGTCCTGGCCGTTCTGCTTCTGGACCGCGAACTGCACGTTCATCAGGCCGACCACGTTGAGCGAAGCGGCCATCGCGGCGCTCTGGCGCTTGATCTCGGCCACGGTCTCGGCGCACAGGCTGTAGGGCGGCAGCGAGCAGGCGGAGTCACCCGAGTGCACGCCGGCTTGCTCGATGTGCTCCATCACGCCGCCGATCAGGGTCTGACCCTCATGGTCGCGCAGGCAGTCGACATCGCACTCGATCGCGTCGTTCAGGTAGCGGTCGAGCAGCACCGGGCTGTCGTTGCTGACCTTGACCGCCTCGCGCATGTAGCGCTCGAGGTCGCGCTGCTCGTGCACGATTTCCATCGCGCGGCCACCCAGCACGTAGCTCGGGCGCACCACCAGCGGATAGCCCAGCGCAGCGGCCTTTTCCAGCGCCTCGGGCTCGGTGCGGGCGGTGGCGTTGGGCGGCTGGCGCAGGCCGAGCTCGTGCAGCAGCTTCTGGAAGCGCTCGCGGTCCTCGGCGGCATCGATCATGTCGGGGCTGGTGCCGATGATCGGCACGCCTTCGGCTTCCAGGCCCAGCGCAAGCTTCAAGGGAGTCTGACCACCGTACTGGACGATCACGCCAGCCGGCTTTTCCTTGTCGACGATCTCGAGCACGTCTTCCAGCGTCAGCGGCTCGAAGTAGAGGCGGTCCGAGGTGTCGTAGTCGGTCGAGACGGTCTCGGGGTTGCAGTTGACCATGATGGTCTCGTAGCCGTCTTCGCGCATCGCGAGCGCGGCGTGGACGCAACAGTAGTCGAACTCGATGCCCTGGCCGATGCGGTTCGGACCGCCGCCCAGCACCATGATCTTCTTCTTGTCAGTCGGCGCGGCCTCGCACTCTTCCTCGTAGGTCGAGTACATGTAGGCGGTGTTGGTCGCGAACTCGGCGGCACAGGTGTCGACGCGCTTGTAGACCGGGCGCACGTCGAGGCTGCGGCGCTGGTCGCGCACGGCCTTTTCGCTGGTCTTGAGCAGCTTGGCCAGGCGGCGGTCGCTGAAACCCTTCTTCTTCAGGGTGCGCAGCGTGCCGGCGTCGATCGAAGCCAGTGCGCCCTCGCCCTTGTCGGCGGTGATCTGGTCGAGCTGCAGCTCGATCTTGATGATCTCCTCGATCTGGACCAGGAACCAGCGGTCGATCTTGGTCAGGTTGAAAACCTCATCGAGCGACCAGCCGGCCGCGAAGGCATCGCCCACATACCAGATGCGGTCCGGACCTGGCGTGCCGAGCTCGCGCTCGAGGACCTCGCGGTCCTGGGTCTTCTCGTTCATGCCGTCAACGCCGACTTCCAGGCCGCGCAACGCCTTCTGGAACGACTCCTGGAAGGTGCGGCCCATCGCCATGACCTCGCCGACCGACTTCATCTGGGTGGTCAGGCGGTTGTCGGCGGTCGGGAACTTCTCGAACGCGAAACGCGGGATCTTGGTCACGACATAGTCGATCGAGGGCTCAAACGAGGCCGGGGTCGCGCCGCCGGTGATGTCGTTCTTGAGTTCGTCGAGCGTGTAGCCGACCGCGAGCTTGGCCGCGACCTTGGCGATCGGGAAGCCGGTGGCCTTGGATGCCAGCGCCGAGGAACGCGACACGCGCGGGTTCATCTCGATCACGATCATGCGGCCGTCGGCCGGGTTGACCGAGAACTGCACGTTGGAACCGCCGGTGTCGACACCGATCTCGCGCAACACCGCCAGCGAGGCGTTGCGCATGATCTGGTATTCCTTGTCGGTCAGCGTCTGGGCCGGCGCGACGGTGATCGAGTCACCGGTGTGCACGCCCATCGGGTCCAGGTTCTCGATCGAGCAGACGATGATGCAGTTGTCCGCCTTGTCGCGCACCACCTCCATCTCGTACTCTTTCCAGCCCACCAGCGATTCCTCGATCAGCAGCTCGGTGGTCGGCGACGCCTCCAGACCGCGCTTGCAGATGATCTCGAACTCTTCCGGGTTGTAGGCGATGCCGCCGCCGGTGCCGCCGAGCGTGAAGCTCGGGCGGATCACGGTCGGGAAACCCATTTCCTTTTGCACCGCCCAGGCCTCTTCCATCGAGTGCGCGATACCGGAGCGCGCCGAGCCCAGGCCGATCTTGGTCATCGCGTCCTTGAACTTCAGGCGGTCCTCGGCCTTGTCGATCGCCTCGGGCGTGGCGCCGATCAGCTCGACGTCGTATTTTTCGAGCACGCCGTGATGCCACAGGTCGAGCGCGCAGTTGAGCGCGGTCTGGCCGCCCATGGTCGGCAGGATCGCGTCCGGGCGCTCCTTGGCGATGATCTTCTCGACCGTCTGCCAGGTGATCGGCTCGATGTAGGTGACGTCGGCCGTGGCCGGGTCGGTCATGATCGTGGCGGGGTTGCTGTTGATCAGGATGACCTTGTAGCCCTCCTCGCGCAGCGCCTTGCAGGCCTGCACGCCCGAATAGTCGAACTCGCAGGCCTGGCCGATCACGATGGGACCGGCGCCGATGATGAGGATGCTCTGGATGTCGGTGCGCTTAGGCATTTTTGTGTTGCTCCATCAGTGCCGTGAAGCGGTCGAACAGGTAGGCGATGTCGTGCGGGCCGGGCGAGGCTTCCGGGTGGCCCTGGAAGCAGAAGGCCGGGCGGTCGGTGCGCTCCAAGCCTTGCAGCGTGCCGTCGAACAGGCTGATGTGGGTCGCGCGCAGGTTGGCGGGCAACGAATCCATTTCCACGGCGAAACCGTGGTTCTGGCTCGTGATGCTGACGCGGCCGGAATCGAGGTCCTTGACCGGATGGTTGGCGCCATGGTGGCTGTTGACCATCTTGAAGGTGTTGGCGCCGGAGGCCAGCGCCATGATCTGGTGCCCCAGGCAGATGCCGAACACCGGAATGCCGGTCTCGATCAGTTCCTGGGTGGCGGCGATCGCGTAGTCGCAGGGCTGCGGGTCGCCCGGGCCGTTGGACAGGAAGATGCCGTCCGGCTGGTACTTGAGCACTTCGGCCGCCGACGTCTTGGCCGGCACCACGGTCACCTTGCAGCCGCGCGAGGCGAGCATGCGCAGGATGTTGAGCTTGACGCCGAAGTCATAGGCCACCACATGGAAGCGGGGAGCGGTCTGCTCGCCGTAACCCGGGGTGCCGTCTTCACGCGCCAGCTTCCATTCGGTCTGGGTCCAGACATAGGGCTGCGGCGTGGTCACGACCTGGGCCAGATCCTGGCCCTTCATGCTGGGCGCGGCCTGGGCCGCGGCAATGGCCTGGGCCTTGAGGGCGTCGGTCACTTCGACACCGGCTTGCAGGCCGACGATGGCGCCGTTCTGAGCGCCCTTCTCGCGCAGGAGGCGGGTCAGCTTGCGGGTATCGATGTCGGCAATCGCCACCGTACCTTCACGCTTGAGGTAGTCGCCCAGGGTCAGCGTCTGGCGGAAATTGGACGAGAGCAGGGGCAGGTCTTTGATGATCAGGCCGGCGGCGTGGACGGCATTGGCCTCCACGTCTTCCTCGTTGACACCGTAGTTGCCGATATGCGGATACGTGAGGGTCACGATCTGCTGGCGATAGCTGGGGTCGGTGAGGATTTCCTGATAGCCGGTGATCGAGGTGTTGAACACCACTTCACCGACGGTCTGGCCGGTGGCGCCGATGGAGGCGCCTATAAAGACCGTGCCGTCTGCGAGCGCGAGGATGGCTTTTGCTGGGACGGTAAACACGGGATTCTCCAGTTTGGACGCACCTGTGCCCGGGATTGCAACGACGTCTTTCCGGGGGTGGCCGACATGTCCTGCCGACAGGTGCGCGAGGTTAGGGTAAACCTAGGGATTATAGCTTGCGGCGGCGCTTTGAGCGCATTCCTGACAGTCCTAGCAGATTACCATGACAACTGGCTTGCAAGGCCAGGGCCTGGCCGTTCAGGCCAGGCTGGCGGCGCTGGCGTGCAGGCAGATCGCGGCGGCAGCCGCCGCATTGAGCGACTCCTCGCCGCCGGGCTGCACGATGCGCAGCGTCATGTCGGCGCGCGCCAGCAGCGCCTCGCCCACGCCCTGCCCTTCATGCCCGAGCAGCCAGGCGCAGGGCCAGGGCAGCGCAGCACGATGCAGGAACTCACCCCGGTGCGGGCTGGTCGCCAGCAGCGGCAGCCGCAGCGCTTCGAGCTCGGACTCGGCCAGGCCCTCGCGCAGTTGCAAGGCGAAATGCGCGCCCATGCCGGCACGCAGCACCTTGGGCGACCACAGCGCCGCGGTACCCTTGAGCGCCAGCACCTGCCTGAATCCCATGGCCGCGGCGCTGCGCAGGATCGAGCCGACATTGCCCGGGTCCTGCAGCCGGTCGAGCACCACGCTGGGCGCCAGCGGGTCGATCACCGTCTGGCTCGACAGCGCATGGACGAAGCCCATCGCGGCCGGCGAATCGAGCGCGCTGATCTGCGCCATCAGTCCGTCGGCCAGCACCACCCGGCGCACTGCCGGCTCGAGCCCCCACTGCGCCACCTGGACCTGTGCCGACTCGGCCATCACGACCGCCTGCGGCTGCAGGCCGCGCGCGAGCAAGGCCCGGCAGAGGTGGTCGCCCTCCAGCCAGACCTGGCCCAGCTTGCGGTAGGCGGCGGGGTCCTGCGCCAGCGCGCGCAGCTTCTTGACCAGCGCGTTGTCGCGCGAGGTGACGATCTCGGGGTTCATGTGATCAGGGCCGCGATCGTCGCGGCATGAAAGGGGTTGACGAGCAGGCGCTCCCGCAGGGTCTGCGCCGCCTGGGCCACGGGGGCGAAGCTGCTGCGGTGCTCCGGGCAAGGGCCATGGACGCGCAGCGCCTGCAGATGCTCTGCCGTGCCATAACCCTTGTGGCGTGCGAAGCCGTATTGCGGATACTGCTGATCGAGCTGGAGCAGGCCGCGGTCGCGCGTGACCTTGGCCAGGATCGAGGCGGCGGAGATCGCCGCCACCTTGGCGTCGCCCTTGACGATGGCCTCGGCGCGGACGTCGAGCAGCGGCAGCCGGTTGCCGTCGACCAGCACCAGGCCGGGCTTGAGGCGCAGCCCCGTGACCGCGCGCTGCATCGCCAGCAGGGTCGCCTGCAGGATGTTGAGCCGGTCGATCTCCTCGACGCTGGCCTGCGCGATGCAGCAGCACAGCGCCTTGGCGCGGATCTCGTCGTAGAGCGCCTCGCGCCGGGCCGCGCTGAGCTTCTTGGAATCGGCCAGCCCGGCGATCGGCTGGAAGTCGTCCAGGATCACGGCGGCGGCCACCACCGGGCCGGCCAGCGGCCCGCGGCCGGCCTCGTCCACGCCGGCGACCAAGGCAGGCTGCCGCCAGTCGAAGGCGGCCTGCTCAAGCGGCAAGGACTTGCTCGATCGCATCGGTGGCCTGTGTGACGGTGTCGCGAGTGAGCTCGCGGTGCATGGCGGAAAAACGCTGCTGCAGCACCTCGCGCCTGGCCTGCGTGGCCGCGTCATCGGCGAGCCAGGCCAGCGTTTCGCGCGCCAGCGCGGCAGGCGTGGCCGCGTCCTGCAACAGCTCGGGCACCAGGAATTCGCCGGCCAGGATATTGGGCAGGCCGACCCAGGGCTGCAGCATCTTGCGCTGGTGCAGCTTCCAAGACAGCCAGTTCATGTGGTAGGCGATCACCATCGGGCGCTTGAACAGCGCGGCCTCCAGCGTCGCGGTGCCGCTGGCGATCAGCGTCACATCGCAGGCGGCGAGGGCCGCATGCGAGCCGCCGCGCGTGACCTGCACGGCAGCTTCAAGTCCGGCGCGGGCGACCAGTTGCTGGATGCGCTCCTGTTGCGCCGGCACCGCCGGCAGCACGAAACGCAGGCCGGGCTGCTCGCGCCGCATCAGCCCGGCCGCCTGCAGGAAGCGCGGCAGCAGATGCTCGATCTCGGCCTGGCGGCTGCCCGGCAACAGGGCCACCACGGACGCCGCCAGCGGCAGGCCGAGTTCCGTCCTGGCCTTGGCCCGGTCTGGAATCATGGGGATCAGCGGCGCCAGCGGGTGGCCGACATAGGTCGCGGCGATGCCGTGGCGCGCCAGCAGCTCGGGCTCGAACGGGAAGATGCACAGCACATGATCGACGCAGCGGCGGATCTGCTCGACCCGCTCGGGGCGCCAGGCCCAGACCGCAGGCGCGACGAAATGCACGGTCTTGACACCGGCCGCGCGCAGGTCGCCTTCCAGATCGAGGTTGAAGTCGGGTGCGTCGACGCCGATGAACAGGCGGGGCTTGTCTGCCAGCAGGCGGGCTTTCAGCTGGCGGCGGATGCCGACGATCTCGCGGTAGTGGCGCAACACCTCGACATAGCCGCGCACGGCCAGCTTCTCGCTCGGCCACCAGGCCTGGAAGCCCGCCGCCTCCATCTGCGGCCCGCCAATGCCGGCGGCCTTCAACCCTGGCCAGCGCGCGTGAAAGCCGCGCAACAGCTGGGCCGCCAGCAGGTCGCCGGACGCCTCGCCGGCCACCAGGGCGACGGTGGCAGTGCTCAGGTCCGCCGCCATCAGCGCACGATTCCGCGCTGCGCGGTCAGGCCGTCGAGGAAGTCCTGCATCAGCCGCAGATCGGGCTCGCAACCCTCGAAGCGCTGCGGCAGCTCGGCGATGCGCTCGCGCGCCTGCTCGAGCGTCAGGTTGTCGCGGTAGAGCGCCTTGTGCATGGCCTTGACGGCCGCGATGCGCGCAGCGCTGAAGCCACGCCGGCGCAAGCCCTCGAAATTCATCGAGCGCGCGGCGGCCGGGTGGCCCTCGCTCATCACGAAGGGCGGCTGGTCGGCCAGCAGCACGGTGCCCATGCCGGTCATGCCGTGCGAGCCGATGCGCACGAACTGGTGCACGCAGGTGTAGGCGCCCAGGATCACCCAGTCACCGACCACGACATGACCGGCGATCTGCGCGTTGTTGGCGAAGATGTTGTGGTCACCGACGTGGCAGTCATGCGCCAGATGGGTGTAGGCCATCATCCAGTTGTCGCTACCCAACCGCGTCACGCCACCGCCCTGCACCGTGCCGATGTGGTAAGTGCTGAACTCGCGGATGGTGTTGCGCTCGCCGATGACCAGCTCGCAAGGCTCGCCGGCGTACTTCTTGTCCTGGTTGATCGCGCCCAGCGAGACGAACTGGAAGATGCGGTTGTCGCGGCCTAGCGTCGTGTGGCCCTCGATCACGCAATGCGGACCGATGGTGGTTCCGGCGTCTATCCGGACATGCGGGCCGATCACCGTGTAGGGGCCGACCGTGACCGAGCTGTCGAGCTCGGCTCCGGGGTCGATCACGGCGGTGTGATGGATGTTGCTCACGCGCGCACCCGGTTCAGGCGATCTTGCGCATCGCGCACATCAGCTCGGCCTCGCAGGCCACCTCGCCATCGACCCGGGTCGTGCCCTTGAACTTGAACATGCCGGCCTTCATGCGCTCAAGGGTGACTTCGAGGATGAGCTGGTCGCCCGGCTCGACCGGACGCTTGAAGCGCGCGCCATCGATGCCGGCGAAATAGTAGACCGTGTTGTCGTCCGGCGAGGTGCCCAGGGTCTCGAAAGCCAGCAGCGCGGCGGCCTGCGCCAGCGCTTCGAGCTGCAGCACGCCCGGGAACACCGGACGGTGCGGGAAATGGCCGGTGAACTGAGGCTCGTTGACACTGACGTTCTTGAGCGCCTTGATGGACTTGCCCTTTTCCACTTCGAGCACGCGGTCGACGAGCAGGAAGGGGTAGCGGTGCGGGAGTTGCTTGAGGATCTGGTGGATGTCCATCATGATTTCTTTTCCAATGCTTTGATGCGGTCGCGCAGGCTGTGCAGTTGCCTGAGCGTGGCCGCGTTCTTTTCCCAGGAGCGGTTGTCGTCGATCGGGAACACGCCGCTGTACTGGCCGGGCTGGTGGATCGAGCGCATCACGACCGAGGCGGCCGAGATATGCACTCCGTCGGCCAGCGTGAGATGTCCGAGCACGACGGCGCCGCCGCCGACCGTGCAGTGGGCGCCGATCCTGGCGCTGCCCGCGACGCCAGCGCAGCCGGCCATCGCGGTATGGCGCCCGATCTGCACGTTGTGGCCGATCTGGATCAGGTTGTCGAGCTTGACGCCGTCCTCGATCACGGTGTCCTCGAGCGCGCCGCGGTCGATGCAGCAGTTGGCGCCGATCTCGACCCGGTCGCCGATGCGCACCGCGCCGAGCTGCTCGATCTTGATCCACTCGCCCTGGTGCGGCGCGAAGCCGAAGCCGTCGGCGCCGATCACGGTGCCCGAGTGCAGGATGCCGTCGGCACCGATGCGGCAATCGTGGCCCAGCGTCACGCGCGGGCTGAGACGGCTGCGCGCGCCGACGCGGGCGCGCCGCTCGAGCACGCAATGCGCACCGATGCGGGCACCGTCCTCGACGATGACGCCGGCCTCGATCAGCGCGAAGGCGCCAACCGTCACGCCAGCGCCCAGCCGCGCCGTCGGATGAACCACCGCGCTCGGATGGATGGCGGGACCCGCATCGGCCTGTTCAGCCGCCTCGCGCCTGACCTTCCACCATTGCGTCAGCCGCGCGAAATAGAGGTAGGCGTCGGGCGTCTCGATGCAGGCACCGCGCGCGGCGGCCTGTTCCAGCAGCGCGGGCGGCACGATCAGCGCGCCGGCCCCGGTGCTCGCGATCTGCGACGCATAACGCGCCTGCGCGACGAAGGACAGCGAGTCGGCGTCGGCTGATTCAAGCGAAGCCAGGCGCAGCACCCGTTGGTCGGGCGTACCATGCAAAACGCCGCCCAGGGCGGCGCAGATCTCGGCCAGCGTGACGCTCACGGCCTGACCATCACTTGGCGGTGTTCAGGCCGCTCAGCACCTTGTCGGTGATGTCGAGCCTGGGATTGACGTAGACCGCCTCCTGCATGATGAGGTCGTACTTCTCGTTCTCGGCGACCTGCTTGATGACGCGGTTGGCGCGCTCAAGCACCAGCTGCAGCTCCTCGTTCTTGCGCTGCGCCAGGTCTTCCTGGAACTCGCGGCGCTTGCGCTGGAAATCGCGGTCGAGATCGACCAGCTGGCGCTGGCGCACTGCGCGCTGGCTCTCGGCCAGGGTCGGTGCGTCCTTCTCGAGCTTCTCGGAAGCGGACTTGAGCTGGCCGGCCAGCGCTTCGACCTCGCGCTCGCGGCGCGAGAACTCCTGCTCCAGCTTGGACTGCGCCGCCTTGGCGGTCGAGGCTTCCTTGAAGATGCGGTCGGTATTGACGAAGCCGATCTTGAGTTCGGCAGCCGAAGCCAGGGTGGCACAGCCGAGCGCCAGTGCCGCAACGGCCTGGCGCGAAAAAACGCGCTTGAACGATTTCATCAGAAGGAGGTCCCGATCTGGAATTGGATGCTCTGGGTCTTGTCGTCGGATTGCTTGCGCACCGGACGGGCATAGGCGATTCTAAGCGGGCCGATGGGCGAAATCCAGCTGATGCCCACACCGGTCGAGGCGCGCAGTTCGGCGAAATCGACCTTCTCGTCGGCGCCGTAGATGTTGCCGATGTCGAAGAAGCCGTACAGGCGCAGCGTGCGGTCGTTGCCGGCGCCCGGGAACGGAGCCATCAGCTCGGTATTGAGCACCAGCTTGCGGGTGCCGCCGATGTTGGCCATGGCCGAGGTCGTGCTGCCGATGATCGGCGACTTGCCACCCAGCGTGCCCTGCTCGAAGCCACGCACCGAACCCAGGCCGCCGCCGTAGAAGTTCTTGAACAGCGGATAAGGCTTGCCCGAGAAGCCCTCGCCCCAGCCCGCCTCGGCGTTGAACGCGAGCGTGAACTTCTTGTTGAGCGGGATGTATTGCTGGAACTGGTAATTGGCCTTGGCATAGCGGGTGTCGCCCGCGACGCCGAGCTCGCCGTTGACGCGCTGCAGCCGGCCCATGGTCGGCACCAGCGCGCTGTCGCGCGTGTCGCGGCCCCAGCCCACCGTCAGCGGCACCGAGGTCGCCGACTTGCCGAACTGGTCGATGTAGTCGGTCTGATAGGCCTGGGGCATGCCGTTGCCCGCGTTGATCGTGGTCTGCTCGACACCGGCGCCGAAATAGACCGTGTCGGTCTCGGAGAACGGCACGCCAAAGCGCACCGCCACGCCCGGCGTGGTCAGCTTGTAGTTGCCGGCCTGCGACACCAGCGGCTGGCTGGTGCGGTAATACAGGTCGAAGGTGCGCGAGATGCCCTCGGGCGTGAAGTAGGGGTCGGTCGTGCTCAGCGAGAGCTGCCGGTTGTACTTGCTGGTGTTGACGTTCAGGCCCAGATAATTGCCCGAGCCGAACAGGTTTTCCTGCTGGATGCCCGCGATCAAGGAGAGCTTCTCGGCCTGCGAGAAGCCCGCGCCCAGCGTCAGGTTGCCGGTCGGCTTCTCGGCCACGCTGACCACCAGGTCGACCTGGTCGGGCGCATCGGGCACCTCGACCGTGTCGACCGCGACCTGGGTGAAGAAGCCCAGGCGGTCGACGCGGTCGCGCGAGAGCTTGATGCGGTCGCCGTCGTACCAGGCCGATTCGAGCTGGCGGAACTCGCGCCGGATCACCTCGTCGCGGGTGCGGTTGTTGCCCTCGACGCTGATACGGCGCACATAGGCGCGGCGCGAGGGCTGCGCCGACAGCACCATCTCGACCCGGTTGTTGACACGGTCGATCTGCGGCTTGGCCTCGACCCGCGCAAAGGCATAGCCGAAGCCACCGAAATACTCGGTGAAGGCCTTGGTCGTCTGCGCCACGTCCTCGGCGTTGTAGGGCTGGCCGGCCCGGATCGCGATCAGCGACTTGAATTCCTCGTCCTTGCCGAGGTAGTCGCCTTCGAGCTTGATGCCCGACACCACATAGCGCTTGCCTTCGGTCAGGTTGATCGTGATCGACATCGCGTCCTTCTCGGGCGCGATCGCGACCTGGGTCGAGTCGATGCGGAACTCAAGGTAGCCGCGCGACAGGTAGTAGCTGCGCAGGGTTTCGAGGTCGGCGTTGAGCTTGGTGCGCGAGTAGCGGTCGCTCTTGGTGTACCAGCTCAGCCAGCCGCCGGTGTCGAGGTCGAACAGGCCGCGCAGGGTGTCCTCGCTGAAGGCCTGGTTGCCGACGATGCGGATTTCCTTGATCTTGGCAATATCGCCCTCGACCACGCTGAAATTGACGTTGACGCGGTTGCGCTCGATCGGCGTGACGGTGGCCGTCACCTGGGCCGCGTAGAGGCTGCGCGTCAGGTACTGGCGCTTGAGCTCCTGCTCGGCGCGGTCGGCCAGCGCGCGGTCGAAGGGGCGGCCGTCGGCCAGGCCGATGTCGCGCAGCGCCTTCTTGAGCACCTCGGCATCGAACTCCTTGACACCGCTGAAGCTGACCTCAGCGACGGTCGGGCGCTCCTCGACGATCACGACCAGCTCGTCGCCGCTGACCTGCAGCCGCACGTCCGAGAACAGGCCCAGGCCGAACAGCGCGCGGATCGCGGCCGTGCCCTTGTCGTCGCTGTACTGGTCACCGACGCGGAACGGCAGGGAGGCAAACACGGTGCCCGGCTCGACCCGCTGCAGGCCTTCGAGGCGGATGTCGCGCAGCTGGAACGGTGCAACGGCCCAGGCTGGCAAGGCGGCCACCAGGGTGGAGGCGATCGCGCCCATGGCAACCGAGCGCAGGCGGAAAAGGGAGTTCTTCATGGAAACAGGATTTCAGCCCAACAGTCGGGCGATGTCATTGAAAACGGCCACGCTCATGAGCGCCAGCAGTATGGCCATTCCGGCGCGTTGCAACCGTTCCAGCCAGGGTCCGGAGATGCTATGGCCGGTTACGCCTTCGATCAGATAATACAACAGGTGCCCGCCGTCAAGGACCGGGATCGGCAGCAGGTTGAGCACGCCCAGGCTGACGCTGATCAGCGCCAGGAAGGCCAGATAGGCCACCGGCCCCAGACTGGCGGATTTACCGGCGTATTCGGCGATCGAGATCGGCCCGCTCAGATTGTCGAGCGAGGCCAGCCCGACCACCATTCGGCCGATCATGCCCAGCGTCATGGCTGCCACCTCGCCGGTGCGGCGCAGGCCCTGCGCCAGCCCGCCCAGCAGATCCTGCTGCACGATGACGGTTTCGGGCGGGGCGCCCACGTAGGCACCGATGCGTCCGACCCGCGCGGCGCCCTCCCCCTTGGGCTCGGGTCGCACGGTCAGCTCCAGCTGTCGGCCGGCTCGCTCCAGCAGCCAGCGTGCCGCCAGCCCCTTGCCCTCGGCATCCAGGCTGTCGCGGATGAGCTGGCGCAACTGCTGCGCGTCCTGCACCGGCTGCGCGTTGACCGCCAGCACCAGGTCTCCTCTCATCAGGCCGGCGCGCGCGCCCGCCTCGCCCTCGACCAGGTTGCCGATCACCGGCGCCGACCAGGGCGCGACGATGCCGATGCGGGAAAACAGCTGGTCGGCAGCGCCGGCAGGCTCCAGCTCGCTCAGAGGCAGGCGGTATTCGGAGGCCGGCGCATCCGGGGCTGCAGCGGCCCACAGGCTCAGGTCCTGGCCCGCCAGCGCGGCCTGGGTCAGTTCCCAGCTCATCTGATCGAAACTCACGACTTCGCGCGGCTCCTCGCCTGCTGGCGCCAGCCGCTGCACCCACAGCCCGCTGTGCAGGCCCGCCTGGGCCGCCAGCGTGCCAGCCGCCGGTCCGGACAGCACGGGACGGGCCTGCGGCAGCCCGATCCAGGCCACGCTGGCATAGAGCAGGACAGCCAGCAGCAGGTTGGCCAGCGGGCCAGCCGCGACGATGGCCGCGCGCGCGCGCAGCGGCTGGGTGTTGAAAGCCAGGTGGCGCTCCTGCTCGGGCACCTCGGCCTCGCGCTCGTCGAGCATGCGCACATAGCCACCCAGCGGCAGCAGGCCGAGCACGAACTCGGTGCCGCTGCGCCCCTGCCAACGCAGCAAGGTCGGGCCGAAACCGATCGAGAAGCGCAACACCCGGACGCCGCAAGCCAAAGCCATGCGGTAATGCCCCCACTCGTGGACGGCGATCAGCAGCGCCAGCGCACAGACGAAGGCGAGCGCGGTCAGCATGAGGGCTTAATGACTGCGCGCGACCCGCTCGGCCGCCAGGGCGCGGGCACGGGCATCGATCGCGAGCAGGTCATCGAGGCTGTGCGGCGCGGTCGGCTGGTAGTGCTCGAGCGTGGCACGGTTGATCTGGTGAATCTGGTCGAAGCGCAGCCGGCCGTCCAGGAAGGACGCCACCGCCACCTCGTTGGCGGCATTGAGCACCGCGGTCGTGCCCGGCACGGCATTGAGCGACTCCCAGGCCAGGAACAGGCCGGGGAAGCGGGCCGGATCGGCCGGCTCGAAGGTCAGCGCGCTCATGCGTGTGAAATCCAGCGCCTCGGCGCCCGACTCGATGCGGCGCGGCCAGCTCAGGCCGTAGGCAATCGGCACCCGCATGTCGGGCGTACCGAGCTGAGCCACGACCGAACGGTCGCGGTACTGCACCATCGAATGCAGCACGCTTTGCGGGTGGATCACCACCTCGATGCGCTCGGGCGGCAGGCCGAACAGGTAGCGCGCCTCGATCACCTCGAGCGCCTTGTTCATCATGGTCGCCGAATCGACCGAGATCTTGCGACCCATGACCCAGTTGGGGTGGGCGCAGGCCTCGTCGGGCGTGACCTTGGCCAGCGTGAGCGGATCGCGGCTGCGGAACGGCCCGCCCGAGGCGGTCAGGATGATCTTCTCGACCCGATCGTTCCAGGTCGAGGCATCCTCGGGCAGGGACTGGAAGATGGCCGAGTGCTCGCTGTCGATCGGCAGCAGCGTGGCGCCGCCCTGGCGCACCGCCTGCATGAAGAGCTCGCCACCGACGACCAGCGCCTCCTTGTTGGCCAGCAGCAGCTTCTTGCCGCTGCGCGCCGCCGCCAGGCAGGGCTCCAGCCCGGCAGCGCCCACGATGGCGGCCATCACGGCATCGACCTCGGGCAGCGAGCTGATCTCGCACAGGGCGGCGGGCCCGGCCAGCACCTCGGTGACCAGGCCTTCGGCGGCGATGCGCTCGCGCAGCAAGGCGGCATGCGCAGACGAGGCCATGACGGCATAGCGCGGCTTGAACTGGGCGCATTGCGCCAGCAGCAGCTCGACCTGGGTCGAGGCGCTCAGGGCGTAGACCTCGAAACGCTCCGGATGACGCGCGGCCACATCCAGCGTGTTCTTGCCGATGGAGCCGGTGGAGCCGAGCACGGTCAGGCGCTGGCGCGCCAGCAGGAGGGAGTCAGGCATGGGCGAATTTCAGGTGGGTTCAGAAGGTCGCGAGCATCATGGCCAGCGGCAGCACCGGCAGCAAGGCGTCGACCCGGTCGAGCACGCCGCCATGGCCCGGCAACAGCTGGCTGGAGTCCTTGACGCCCGCGCTGCGCTTGACCAGCGATTCGATCAGGTCACCGCAGACGCTCATCGCGGTCAGCAGCAAGAGACCCAGCAAGGCGGGCAACGGCCCCATGGCCCAGAGCCGGCCGTAGAGGCTGGCGCCCGGCATGCCGTAGCGCTGCTCGACCCAGGTCCAGCAGCTGGCGAGCAGCAGCACGCCGAGGGCGCCGCTGTAGACGCCGGCCCAGCTCTTGCCCGGGCTGATGCTCGGCGCGAGCTTGCGCCGGCCGAAAGCCTTGCCGCCGAAATAGGCGGCGATGTCGGCGGTCCAGACCAGCGCCAGGATCGAAAGCAGCAGCTCGACGCCCTGGACGCGGGCCTGCGCCATGGCCCACCAGGCCAGCCCGATCAGCAGCAGTCCCGCCACCAGCCTCAGCGAGCGCGGAATGCGGGGCCAGCCGGCAACCCCGGCACGCAACAGCAGCAGCGTCGCGACCAGCCAGAAAGCGCCGGCAAGCTGCCACAGCAGCGGCAGCTCACGCTCCAGACCGACCTGCCACCAGGCCAGGCCCAGCAAGGCACCCAGACCGAAGCCGCAGGCCAGCGAGGCAGCGAAACCCAGTCCGTTGAGCCGGCCCCACTCCCAGCCGCCAGCGACGATCAGCAACAGCGTGAGCAGGCAAAAAGGCTGGGGATCGGAGTGGAACAGGGCCGGCAGCAGGACCGCCAGCAACAGCAAGGCGGTGATGATTCTTTGCTTGAGCATGGGTCAGGCGGCGTCGGATGAGGCAGCGAGCTGCTCGGAAATCAGGCCGAAACGGCGCTCGCGACCGGCATAGCAGGCCAGCGCGCGGTCGAGCTCGGCCGCATCGAAATCCGGCCAGAGCTTGTCCGAGAAATAGAACTCGGAGTAAGCCGACTGCCAGAGCATGAAGTTGCTGATGCGCTGCTCGCCGCCGGTACGGATCACCAGGTCGGGGTCCGGCACATGGGCCATCGACAATGCCGCCGAGAGCGAGGCCTCGGTGATGGCTGCGCCGCGCAAGGCCAGCTGCTGCGCGGCCTGCACCACATCCCAGCGCCCGCCATAGTTGAAGCAGATGTTGAGCACCAGTCGGTCGTTCTGCGCGGTCTGGGCGCGCGCCTGTTCGAGGCTGGAACGGACCAGATCGGACAGGCCCTGGCGCTCACCCGGAAACTCCATGCGCACGCCCCGCGCGCCCAGCTTGGGCACCTCGCGCATCAGGCCCTTGACCAGCAGATCCATCAGGCCCGAGACTTCCTCGGCTGGGCGCTTCCAGTTCTCGGACGAGAAAGCAAACACCGTCAGCACCTGGATGCCGCGCTGCAGGCACAGGTCAACCATGCGCCGCAGCGACTCGTAGCCCTGCCGGTGCCCTGCCAGCCTGGGCAGGAAACGCTTCTTGGCCCAACGGCCGTTGCCGTCCATGACGATGGCGACATGCCAGGGCATGGCGGCGGGAGACTTGACGGCTTTGGGCTTGAACATGCAGCAGGATCTGGGTCGGGTGGGCCTGGAGCAGCCTCAGAAGGCCATCAGGTCCTGTTCCTTGGCGGCGACGATCTTGTCGACCTCGGCAATCATGCGATCGGTCAGCTTCTGGATCTCGTCGGTGCTGCGGCGCTCGTCGTCCTCGGAGGCCAGCTTGTCCTTGACCAGCTTCTTGACCGCCTCGTTGGCATCGCGGCGCAGGTTGCGCACGGCCACCTTGGCATGCTCGCCCTCGCCACGCACGAGCTTGGTCATCTCCTTGCGGCGCTCTTCGGTCATGGCGGGAATCGGCACGCGGATCAGGTCGCCCTGGGAGGCCGGGTTCAGGCCCAGGTCGGACTCGCGGATCGCCTTCTCGATCTTGGCGCCCATGCCCTTTTCCCACGGTGCCACGCCGATGGTGCGCGCGTCGAGCAGGGTCAGGTTGGCGACCTGCGACATCGGCACCATCGAGCCCCAGTACTCGACCTGGATGGTGTCGAGCAGTTGCGGATTGGCGCGGCCGGTACGGACCTTGGCCAGGTTGTTCTTGAGGGCCTCGAGCGAAGCGTTCATCTTCTGCTCGGCGTTCTTCTTGATGGCAGACAATTCCATTTTTTTGACCTCTGGTAAATGGGGATTGATCAGACGTGGACCAGCGTGCCCTCGTCCTCGCCCAGCACGACGCGGCGCAGCGCACCCGGCTTGAAGATGCTGAAGACCTTGATCGGCAGCTTCTGGTCGCGGCAGAGCGCAAAGGCGGTGGCATCCAGCACTTCGAGCTGACGGTTGATCGCCTCATCGAAGCTGACCTGGTGGTAGAGCGTCGCGGTCGGGTCCTTCTTGGGGTCGGCGGTATAGATGCCGTCGACCTTGGTCGCTTTCAGCACGATCTCGGCACCGATCTCGGCACCGCGCAGCGCGGCCGCGGTATCGGTGGTGAAGAAGGGGTTGCCGGTGCCGGCGGCGAACACGACCACCTTGCCCTCTTCGAGGTACTGCAGCGCCTTCGGGCGGACATAGGGCTCGACCACCTGGTCGATCGCGATGGCGGACATGACGCGCGCCTTGACGCCGGCCTTCTCGAACGCGTCGCCGAGCGCGAGCGAGTTCATGACCGTGGCCAGCATGCCCATGTAGTCGGCCGTGGCGCGGTCCATTCCGACCGAGCCGCCGGCCACGCCGCGGAAGATGTTGCCGCCGCCGATGACAACCGCCACCTCCACGCCGAGTCGGGTGACTTCCGCGACCTCGTCGACGATGCGCACGATGGTGGCGCGGTTGATGCCAAAGGCGTCATCGCCCATCAGGGCTTCGCCGGAAAGTTTCAGGAGGATGCGCTTGTAAGCTGGCATAAGCATGGGTCTCGTTGATATCCGGTGGATTTTAGGGCTTCAGTGCGACAACGGCCGACCCCGCGAAGGGCCGGCCGTGCATTTTCCCGGTCGGGGGCGTGCCGGCATCTTGCCGACAGCGCCTGGCAAGCCGGGTCAGATCCGTATCAGGCGCCCTGGGTGGCGGCTGCAACCTGGGCAGCGACTTCAGCAGCGAAGTCGTCGACCTTCTTCTCGATGCCTTCGCCGACCACGAACATGGTGAAGCCCTTGACACTGGTGTTGGCGGACTTCAGGTAGGCGGCCACGGTCTGCTTGCCGTCGGCGGCCTTGACGAAGACCTGGTCCAGCAGCGAGACTTCCTTCAGGTACTTCTGGATCGAACCTTCGATCATCTTGGCGGCGATCTCGGCCGGCTTGCCGGATTCGGCAGCCTTGGCTTCGGCAACCGAGCGCTCCTTGGCGACCAGCTCGGCCGGGACGTCGGCGCTCGACAGCGAGACCGGCTTCATGGCGGCGATGTGCATCGCGGTATCCTTGGCAGCGGTCAGCGTGCCGTCGAACTCGACCATCACGCCAATGCGCACGCCGTGCAGGTAGGCGGCCAGCTGGCCACCGTCGGCATAGCGCTTGAAGCGGCGGATCGACATGTTCTCGCCGATCTTGCCGATCAGGCCCTTGCGGACTTCTTCCACGGTCGGGCCGAAGCTTTCCAGGGTCAGCGGCAGCTCGGCGATGGCGGCGACGTCAGCCGGGTTGTGCTTGACGACCAGCTCGGCGACCTGGTTGCAGAAGGCCAGGAACAGGTCGTTCTTGGAGACGAAGTCGGTTTCGCAGTTGATCTCGACCAGGGCGCCGGTGGTGCCGTCGATGAAGCTGGCGATCACGCCTTCGGCGGTCACGCGGCTGGCGGCCTTGCCGGCCTTGTTGCCCAGCTTGACGCGCAGGATCTCTTCGGCCTTGTCCATGTTGCCTTCGGCTTCGGTCAGGGCCTTCTTGCACTCCATCATCGGGGCGTCGGTCTTGGCGCGCAGTTCGGCGACCATGCTAGCGGTGATTGCAGCCATCTTGTTTCTCCGTTCGGGTCCGTGATTGAACCCAGTGTTGCACTGTCAGATGAAAATTTGCTTGCAAAAAAGGGGCTCGCGAGCCCCTTTTTCGACTTGGGTGCCCGGTATCAGGCAGCGTCTTGCACTTCGACGAATTCGTCGCCGGCAGGAGCTTGAACGGTCTTGACCAGGTCGGCGCCAGCGCTGGCACGGCCTTCCAGGATCGCGTCGGCGATGCCGCGAGCGTACAGGGCGACTGCCTTGGCGGAGTCGTCGTTACCCGGGATCACGTAGTCGATGCCTTCCGGCGAATGGTTGGTATCGACGATGCCGATCATCGGGATGCCCAGCTTCTTGGCTTCGGACACGGCGATCTTGTGGTAGCCGACGTCGACGATGAAGATGGCGTCCGGCAGAGCGGGCATGTCCTGGATGCCGCCGATGTCCTTTTCGAGCTTCTCGATCTCGCGGGTGAAGGTCAGCTGTTCCTTCTTGGACATGCTTTCCAGACCGGCTTCCTTCTGGGCTTGCATGTCCTTCAGGCGCTTGATCGAGGTCTTGACGGTCTTGAAGTTGGTCAGCATGCCGCCGAGCCAGCGCTGCTCGACGTAAGGGACGCCAGCGCGGTCAGCTTCCAGGGACACGATGTCGCGCGAGGTGCGCTTGGTACCGACCATCATCACGGTGCCGCCGTTGGCGGTCAACTGGCGCACGAACTTGGCAGCCTCCTCGAACAGCGGGAGGGTCTTTTCCAGGTTGATGATGTGGATCTTGTTGCGGTGACCGAAGATGAACGGAGCCATCTTGGGGTTCCAGAAGCGGGTCTGGTGACCGAAGTGGACACCGGCTTCCAGCATTTCGCGCATGGAGATAGACATGTTTTAATTTCCTGAGGTTGGGGCTTAAATCAGGCCCATCATTGCTGGCATGTTGCCGGCAACACCTGGTCGGGCCTGTTTGCGGTTAGGCTTTGCTGGCTGCAGCGAGAACCGCTGCCATTTGCAAAGCCCGACGATTGTAACACCATCCACTCCCCCGCCATGCAGCGCATAAACCCCGCCTCTCGACTGCCCGATCTGGCGCTGCACGGCAGCGCCGCCAGCCGTGTCATCGAATGGGCCGCCCTCGCTGCCCTGCCCCCGCACACCCTGATGCAGCGCGCGGCAGCTGCCGTGGCGGCACTGGCGCGCGCACTCGCGCCGCACGCGCGCCAGATCTGGATCGCCTGCGGCCCGGGCAACAATGGCGGCGACGGGCTGTTGGCGGCCGCCCTGCTGCATGATCTGCTGCCACAGACTCGCGTGACGGTCAGCTGGCATGGCGACGAGAACCGGCTGCCGGACGATGCCCGCCATGCCCTGCAGCAGGCGCGCGCCGCCTGTGTGCGTTTTTCCGACCGGGCGCCGGATGACTTCGACCTCGGCATCGACGCCTTGCTGGGCCTGGGCAGCCGCGGCCTCGAAGGCGGGCCGATGGCTGACTGGATGCTGACGCTGCAGCGCACCCGCTCCATCGTGCTGTGCGTCGATCTGCCCAGCGGGCTGGCCCCCGACAGCGGCGCCTGGCTCAACCCCTTCGACCTGATGCCGGCCGGGCCGCGCCACACCCTGTCGCTGCTGACGCTCAAGCCCGGGCTGTTCACGGCCGACGGTCGCGACGCAGCCGGCCAGGTCTGGCTGGATCGGCTCGGTGTCGATCCGTCCGGGGTCCCCCCCGACGCCTGGCTGGCTGGCTCGCACAGCGTCAGTTCGCCGACGCGCCAGCAGCGCCACAGTGCCCACAAGGGCAGTCACGGCGACCTGCTGGTGCTGGGCGGCCAGGATGTCTCGGTCGACGGTATCGGCATGACAGGTGCCGCCTTGCTGGCGGCGCGCGCCGGGCTGCAGGCCGGCGCCGGCCGGGTCTACCTGGGCCTGCTCGGCGCCGGACCGGCCACGCCCGCCTTCGACCCGCTCTGGCCCGAACTGATGTTCCGCCCGGCACAGGCTGCCGCCGAAGGCGAGCTGGCGCGCCAGGCCAGCACCGTCTGCGGCTGTGGCGGCGGCAAGGCGGTGCGCCAGTTGCTGTCGCCGCTGCTCGAACAATCACCGCGACTGGTGCTGGATGCCGACGCGCTCAACGCCATTGCCAATTCACCAGACTGGCGCGCGCAACTGGCCCGCCGGCTATCCAGGGGCCTGTACACCATCCTGACGCCGCATCCACTGGAAGCCGCCAGACTGCTGGGCTGCAGCAGCGCGCAAATCCAGGCCGACCGACTCGGGGCCGCGCGCCGGCTGGCGGAGGAACTGCAATGCGTGGTGGTGCTCAAGGGTTCGGGCAGCGTGATCAGCGCACCGGGCCAGACCCCGCTCATCAACCCGACCGGCAACGCACTGCTGGCGACGGCCGGCACCGGCGATGTACTGGCCGGCATGGTGGGCGGCTACTGGGCGCAGGCCAGCGCAGGCCAGCCAAGCCATGATGCGTGCCACGGACCGGCACTGGAGACGGCGCGACGCGCCGTCTCCCAGCACGGGGCCTTGGCCGACCGCTGGCCAGCCGGATGCAACCTGCGCGCCGACGAGCTGCTCGCCGGCATCACCGCCTGGCAGGACTGAGCCTGCAAGTCGTCAGGCCAGCGCCAGCAGCAGGACCTGGAGCAGCAGCATCAGCACCAGCGCCGACAGATCGATGCCGCCGATGCGGGGCAGCAGCCGCCGCAGGGGCTGCAGCAGCGGTTCGAGCAGCGCGGCCAGCACCGCACTGACGGGCGAGAAGGGCTGAACCCAGCTCAGCAGCGCGTAGACCAGCGTCATCCCCATCAAGCCCTGCAGCGCGGTGCGCAACAGGAACAGCAGCGCCTGGACCGGCACGCTCCAGAGCCAGTCCAGCAGGTCGAACCGGGGCAAGGGGAGCAGGCTCAGCCCATGCACCAGCAGGGCGTAGGCGAAGGCCAGCAGGCTGGCCGCCACCAGGCTGGCCCAGTCCAGCCGGGCCTGCTGCCAGCTTCTGGGCAAGGTGCGGCGCAAGGGTCGGACGATCCAGTCGCTGATGGCCATCACGAACAGCCCGGGCTGCTGGGTCATGCGCAAGCGCGAATGGTTCATCCAGGCACGCAGCAACGCTGCGCCAACCAGGATGAAGAACAGGTTGTCGAGCAAGAACCAGAGGATCTGCATTTCAGCGCCTGCCCTTGCGCGACTTGCCTGCCGGCTTGGGCGCCGCACGGCCAGAAGCCTTGCCAGCACCACCCGACCAGCTGCCTGCTGCGCCCGAAGCCCGCTTGCCCGCGGCCGAACCAGACTTGCGCGCGCCCTTGGCCGCACCGCGCGGGCCACCCTCGGCAGCCGCCTCCGGCCCCCCCTTCTTGTCGCGCAGCGCACGGGTCACCAGCTCCTCGCCCTCGCGCACCAGGCGGAAGTCGATGCGGCGACCATCGAGGTCGACCCGGCTGACCTGCACCCGCACCGGCGTGCCCAGCGCATAACGGATGCCGGTGCGCTCGCCGCGCAGCTCCTGGCGCGCCTCATCGAAGCGGTAGTACTCGCCACCGAGCTCGGTGATGTGGACCAGGCCCTCGACATACATGCTGTCGAGCGTGACGAACAAGCCGAAGCTGGTGGCCGCGCTGACCTTGCCGCTGAACTCCTCGCCCAGGTGCTCGCGCATGTACTTGCACTTGAGCCAGGCCTCGACATCGCGGCTGGCCTCGTCGGCACGGCGCTCGTTGGCGCTGCAGTGCAGGCCAGCGGCCTGCCAGGCCAGCATGTCGGGATTGGACTTCTTGGCGCGGACCGGCTTCTCGCCCGGCGGCTTGACCCGATCGGCCAGCCGCTTGGCCAGCTTGAGCTGGGCCTCGCCCGGCGTCGGCAGATTGGGCAGCGAATACTTGCGCTCGCCCAGGATGCACTTGATCACGCGATGCACCAGCAGGTCGGGGTAGCGCCGGATCGGACTGGTGAAATGGGTGTAGGCCTCGAAGGCCAGGCCGAAATGACCCTCGTTGTTGGGCGAGTAGATCGCCTGCGACATCGAGCGCAGCAGCATCTGGTGGATCTGCAGTGCATCGGGCCGGTCGCTGGTGGCCGAGGCAATCTGCTGGAACTCCAGCGGCGAGGGTTCGTCGCTGACGCTGTAGGGCACGGCCAGCGCCTTGAGGTACTGGCGCAGGATGTCGATCTTGAGCGGAGTCGGCCCCTCGTGGACGCGGAACAGGCCCGGATGCTTGCCATGCTGGATGAACTCGGCCGAGCAGACGTTGGCCGCCAGCATGGCCTCCTCGATCAGGCGGTGCGCGTCGTTGCGCGTGCGCGGGATGATTTTCTCGATCTGGCCGACCTCGTTGCAGACGATCTGGGTCTCGGTAGTCTCGAAATCGACCGCGCCGCGGCGCTTGCGTGCCTCCAGCAGGGCCCGGTAGACATCGTGCAGATTGAGCAGGTGCGGCACCAGCGCCTCGCGCTGCTGCGCCTCGTGCCCGCGCGTGTTCTGCAGGATGGCCGCGACCTCGGTGTAGGTCAGGCGGCCGTGGCTGAACATCACCGCCGGGTAGAACTGGTAGGCGTGGATGTCGCCCTGGGCGTTGATCAGCATGTCGCAGACCATGCACAGGCGCTCGACCTCGGGGTTCAGCGAACAGAGCCCGTTGGAGAGTTTCTCGGGCAGCATCGGAATCACGCGGCGCGGGAAGTAGACACTGGTCGCGCGGTCGTAGGCGTCGATGTCGATCGCGGCACCGGTCTCGACATAGTGGCTGACGTCGGCGATCGCCACCAGCAGGCGCCAGCCCTTGCCGCGCCCGACCTTGGCCGGTTCGCAGTAGACGGCATCGTCGAAATCGCGCGCGTCCTCGCCGTCGATCGTGACCAGGGGCACGTCGGTCAGGTCGATGCGGTGCTTCTTGTCGGCCGGCCTGACCTTGTCGGGCAGCGCCCTCGCCTGCGCCAGCGCGGCATCGGAGAACTCATGCGGCACGCCGTACTTGCGCACCGCGATCTCGATCTCCATGCCCGGGTCGTCGATCTCGCCGAGCACCTCCTTGATGCGGCCGACCGGCTGGCCGTAGAGCGCGGGCGGCTCGGTGAGCTCGACCACCACGACCTGGCCCGGCTGGGCCTTGCCCATGCCACCCTTGGGGATCAACACGTCCTGGCCATAGCGCTTGTCCTCGGGCGCCACCAGCCAGACACCACTCTCCTGCAGCAGGCGGCCGATGATGGGCGAGTCGGAGCGCCCCAGGATCTCGGTCACCCGCCCCTCGGGCCGGCCCCTGCGGTCCTGCCGCACGATCTGGACCTTGACCCGGTCGCGGTGCAGCACGGCACGCATCTCGTTGGGCGGCAGGTAGACGTCGGACTGGCCGTCGTCACGCACCACGAAACCGTGGCCATCGCGGTGACCATTGACCAGGCCCTCGAATTCAGTCAGTAGATTGGTTTTTTCTTTCACTCGGCTTTTGCACTCATGTTTATCCGTGCTATAGTAGCGGCTTCCTGAGATGCCCAGGTGGCGGAATTGGTAGACGCACTAGTTTCAGGTACTAGCGGGTAACTCCGTGGAGGTTCGAGTCCTCTCCTGGGCACCAAAGACTGTAGCACTTGTTGGCTGCGCTTTGTGCAACATCTCAAGAAACAAACCCTGAAAGCCCAGGTGGCGGAATTGGTAGACGCACTAGTTTCAGGTACTAGCGGGTAACTCCGTGGAGGTTCGAGTCCTCTCCTGGGCACCATACATGAAACCCTGCAGATCTCACGGTCTGCAGGGTTTTTCGTTTTTTACCTTCGGTACAGACCAGCACCATCGGCAAGCCGCAATCCCGCTGCCGGCAGCACTCGCGCATCAGCCGACCGATCAAGCGATCCAAAAACACCGCAGCAAAATTTTTTCGGGCAGCGGAAAAAACCAGGAAAAATCCGGGCTAGAATAGGGACTTCCTGAGATGCCCAGGTGGCGGAATTGGTAGACGCACTAGTTTCAGGTACTAGCGGGTAACTCCGTGGAGGTTCGAGTCCTCTCCTGGGCACCAAAGACTGTAGCACTTGTTGGCTGCGCTTTGTGC
>CALPRQ020000036.1 GCA_943326015.2 Chitinophaga pinensis
AGCTGCGCCAGATCCTCGATCGAGTAGATGTCGTGGTGCGGCGGCGGCGAGATCAGGCCGACGCCCGGCACCGAGTGGCGCAGGAAGCCGATGTACTCGGACACCTTGCCGCCCGGCAACTGGCCGCCCTCGCCCGGCTTGGCGCCCTGGGCCATCTTGATCTGGATCTGGTCGGCCGAAGCCAGGTACTCGGCGGTCACGCCAAAGCGGCCCGATGCCACCTGCTTGATGCGCGAGCGCAGGCTGTCACCGGCCAGCAGCGGAATGTCGGACTCGACCTTGTCGGCGCCGATGATCGACGCCAGCGACTCGCCCTGCTTGATCGGGATGCCCTTGAGCTCGTTGCGGTAACGCGCCGGGTCCTCGCCGCCTTCGCCGGTGTTGGACTTGCCGCCGATGCGGTTCATCGCGACCGCCAGGGTGGCGTGGGCCTCGGTGGAGATCGAACCGAGCGACATCGCGCCGGTGGCGAAGCGCTTGACGATCTCCTTGGCCGACTCGACTTCCTCGACCGGAATCGCCTTGGCCGGATCGACCTTGAACTCGAACAGACCGCGCAGCGTCAGGTGGCGCTTGCTCTGGTCGTTGATGATCTGGGCGTATTCCTTGTAGGTGTTCCAGTTGTTGGCGCGGGTCGAATGCTGCAGCTTGGCGATCGCGTCCGGGGTCCACATGTGGTCCTCGCCGCGGGCACGCCAGGCGTACTCGCCGCCGGCATCCAGCATGTTGGCCAGCAGCGGATCATCGCTGAAGGCGGCCTTGTGGGTGCGGATCGCTTCCTCGGCCACATCGAACACGCCGATGCCCTCGACGCGGGTCGGAGTGCCGGTGAAATACTTGGCCACGATCTCGCTGTTGAGGCCGATGGCCTCGAACAGCTGGGCGCCGCAGTAGGACATGTAGGTGCTCACGCCCATCTTGGACATGATCTTGGACAGGCCCTTGCCGATCGCCTTGACGTAGTTGTAGATCGCCTTTTCGGCCGACAGCTCGCCCGGCAGGTCCTTGCAGATGGCCCGCAGGGTTTCCAGCGCCAGGTAGGGGTGGACGGCTTCGGCACCGTAACCCGCCAGCACGGCGAAATGGTGGATCTCGCGGGCAGAGCCGGTCTCGACCACCAGGCCGGCGGTCGTGCGCAGGCCCTCGCGCACCAGATGCTGGTGGATGGCCGACAGCGCCAGCAGCGCGGGGATCGCGACCTGGGTCGCGCTGACGTTGCGGTCGCTGATGATCAGGATGTTCTTGCCACCCTTGATCGCGTCAACGGCCTCGGCACACAGCGAAGCCAGCTTGGCCTCGACGCCTTCCTTGCCCCAGCTTACGGGATAGGTGATGTCGATCGTGGCGCTCTTGAACTTGCCCTGGGTGGTCTGCTCGATGTTGCGCAGCTTGGCCATGTCCTTGAAGTCAAGGATGGGCTGGCTGACCTCGAGGCGCATCGGCGGATTGACCTGGTTGATGTCGAGCAGGTTGGGCTTGGGGCCGATGAAGGACACCAGCGACATCACGATCGCTTCGCGGATCGGGTCGATCGGCGGGTTGGTCACCTGCGCGAACAACTGCTTGAAGTAGTTGTAGAGCGGCTTGTTCTTGGACGACAGCACGGCCAGCGGGCTGTCGTTGCCCATCGAGCCGATGCCTTCCTCGCCGTTCTGCGCCATCGGAGCCATCAGGAACTTGATGTCTTCCTGGGTCATGCCGAAGGCCTGCTGGCGGTCCAGCAGCGAGGGCGAGACGCTGTCCATCGCGGCCACCGAGGATTCCTCGACCATCGGCTGGGCATCGAGCTCGCCGGCAACCGGCTGCACCACGTCATCGAGGCGGATGCGCAGGTTCTCGATCCACTGCTTGTAGGGCTTGGAGTTGGCGAGGTTGGCTTTGAGCTCCTCGTCGTCGATCATGCGGCCCTGTTCCAGGTCGATCAGGAACATCTTGCCCGGCTGCAGGCGCCACTTGCGCACGATCTTGCTGTCGGGCACCGGCAGCACGCCGGCTTCGGAACCCATGATGACGAAGTCGTCATCGGTCACACAGTAGCGGGCCGGACGCAGGCCGTTGCGGTCAAGCGTGGCGCCGATCTGGCGGCCGTCGGTGAACACGACCGAGGCCGGGCCGTCCCACGGCTCGAGCATGGCGGCGTGGTATTCGTAGAAGGCGCGACGGCGCGGGTCCATCGTGCTGTGCTGCTCCCACGGCTCGGGGATCATCATCATCACGGCCTGGCTGATCGGGTAGCCGGCCATGGTCAGCAGTTCGAGGCAGTTGTCGAAGGTCGCGGTATCGGACTGGCTGGCGAAGCTGATCGGGTACAGCTTGCTCAGGTCCTCGCCCAGCACCGGCGATGACATCACGCCTTCGCGCGCCTTCATCCAGTTGTAGTTGCCCTTGACCGTGTTGATCTCGCCGTTGTGCGCGACATAGCGGTAGGGGTGGGCCAGCGGCCACTCGGGGAAGGTGTTGGTCGAGAAGCGCTGGTGCACCAGGCCCAGCGCCGAAATGCAACGCGGGTCCTGCAGATCGAGGTAGTAGGTACCGACCTGGTCCGCCAGCAGCAGGCCCTTGTACACGATGGTACGGCTGGACATGCTGGGGATGTAGTACTCGTTGCTGTGCGTCAGACCCAGCGCCTGGACATTGGCGCTGGCGGTCTTGCGGATCACGTAGAGCTTGCGCTCGAGCGCGTCCTGCACGATCACGTCGGCGCCACGGCCGATGAAGACCTGGCGCATGACCGGCTCCTTCTCGCGCACAGCGGGAGACATCGGCATCTCGAGGTTGACCGGCACGTCGCGCCAGCCCAGCAGGACCTGGCCTTCGGCCTTGATCGCGCGCTCCATTTCCTGCTCGCAAGCCAGGCGGGAAGCATGCTCCTTGGGCAGGAAGACGAAACCGACGCCGTACTCGCCAGCCGGCGGCAGGGTCACGCCCTGCTTGGCCATCTCTTCGCGGTAGAGCTGGTCGGGGATCTGGATCAGCAGGCCGGCGCCGTCGCCCATCAGCGGATCGGCACCAACGGCACCCCGGTGATCCAGGTTCTCGAGAATCTTGAGGGCCTGGCCGACGATGGCATGGCTCTTCTGGCCCTTGATATGGGCCACGAAGCCGACGCCGCAGGCGTCATGTTCTTGGGCAGAGCTGTACAGGCCTTGCTGCTGCAGCTGAGCGATTTCGGTAGGACGGGTCACGCCAAACTCCTCGATTAAGCATTAACCCTAAGAGGATAGACGATTCCCACCCCACAAGCAAGCAGAAAAATCGGGGTCAGAGACTGATTTAACCCAACTCAAAACAGAGAGAAAATAAATCAGGGACAGAGTAAATCCCTGGGCAGCGCCCAGCAACCATCAGCTTGTCAAGCAAGCGGCTCGGTGTCCGGCTTGAGCGCACGCGGTCGGCCCGCCCGGCCCTTCTCAAGCCGACGGCCGGTCTGCTCGCGCAGCTGCGCCAGAAAACCCGCCCCGCCCAGAGGCCAGCCCTGCAGGGCGGACTCGGACAATTCCCGCTGCTGAACCACACTCAGCCCCTGACGCACCAATTCGGCGTAGGCCGCCTCGCGGGCAAACGGCGTGTTGCCCAAAGACCACACCAGTGGATGCGGCGCCAGCCATTTATCGTGACGCAGCCCGATGTAATGGCCGTGACTGGACCAGGGGTAAAACTCTGCAGCAGGAACCATGCCAGCCCGCACCGGATTGAGATCGATATAGGCCATGCACAACAGCAGATAGCGCTCGCTATCGATCACGGTCGAGCGATAGCGCCCCTCCCAGAGCGTGCCGCTGCGGCCGTGACGCAGATTGAAACGACGCACATAACTGCGCCCCAACGACTGCATCAGGCGCGACAGGGCCCCCTCCTGCAGCGGCGTCAGCAGCAGGTGCAGGTGGTTGTCCATCAGCACATAGGCATGGACCTGCACCTTCTCGCGCTGCGCCAGTTCGGCCAGCTGGCACAGGAAGAATTCGCGGTCCTCGCGATCGACGAAGACCTGCTGCCGGTTGTTGCCGCGCAGGATCACATGATGGGGAACGCCGGTGACGGCCAATCGGGGCAAGCGGGCCATGACGAATCCTTCAGCGAATGCGACGCTGCAACAGAGCCGCCAGACCGAGCCCGATCGCGCAACAGCAGGCGGTGAACCACCAGGCCGGCGACCAGTCGCCCCCTTGTTGGGCGACCAGCCAGGCCACCGCCGGCGGTCCGGCAAACTGCCCCAGCGAGGACAACTGCTGCACCCAACCCACCGTGGTCGACACCGTATGGCCGCTGGGCGCCAGCCGCACCGCCAGGCTGAACAGGGTGCCGGGTATCAAGCCGCCCACCGACGAAAAAAACAGCACCGCCAGAAACTGCCCGACCGGCCCCACCACGCCCGAAAACGCGACCCAGCAGGCCAGGCCCATGGAGCCATAACCGATGACCAGCAGATGACCAGGCTGCCAGTGACGCGCCAACAGACGGCCCGCAGCCAGGTTGCCGATCGCGTTGGCCCCGGCGGCGGCGGCACTCAGCACCCCCACGGCCGCTGGCGACCAGCCGGCCTGGGTCTGGATGGTGGGCAGGAAACCGACCACCGCCAGCCATTGACCCGAATACACGGAAAAGGCCAACGCCACCAGCCAGGGGCCCGCCGAGGACAAGGTCTGGCGCAGCCGACTGCCCCAGCCCGGCCCCGGCACCGCCGCCGAGCACCCTGGGTCAGGCGGCACCCGCAGCCAGACCACAACGGCCCAGCACAGGGTCAGCCCGGACAGCAGGAGCCAGGCCCAGCGCCACCCCAGCGCGGCATAGAGCCCGGGTCCCAGCAACATGGCAATGGCAGCCCCGGTCGGCATGTAGGCGCCCCAGGCCCCCAGCAACCGACTGAGCGCCTGCGGACCCTGCACCAGACGCCGGATCAGCCCAGGCGCCGGCAGGACGGCCAGCAACAGGCCGATCCCCTCCAGCATGCGCGCGGCCAGCAACAGTGACATGCTGGACGCCATGGCGCCCAACGCGCAGCCCAGCGTCAGCAGGCCAAGCCCCAGCAGCATGGTGCGACGCAGCCCCATCCGGTCGGCCAGCAAGCCGGCCAAGGCCCCCAGCAGCATCCCCGCCATCTGCATCACCGACAGCAGGAAACCTGCTTGGACCAGGGTCAGACCCAGCTCGACACGCAGCACCGGTATGGCCGGTGGCAACTTGCCCACATGCAGGGCCGTGACCACGCCGGCGCCGATCACCAGCCAGGCGGCCCGACCGTTCAGCGCCTCAGGCGCAGCAGGCATCGATGACCTCGGCCACCAGAGCGTCGGGCGCACCGCGCACCACCGCCCGACCGGCATCCTCAACCAGCACGAACTTGATCTCGCCGGCCTCGGCCTTCTTGTCGACCCGCATCAGCTGCAGATAGCGCTGCGCGTTGCTCAAGCCCTCGACACCCTCGCCATGGCCAGCCTTTAGCTGCGGCCCGCGCACCGGCAGGCCGGCCGCCTCGACCAGCCGCACCAGGCGCTCGACCTTGTCCGCGGCCAGCAGGCCCAGCTTCTGGGACAGACGCGCGGCCATCACCATGCCGCAACCCACGCCCTCGCCGTGCAGCCACTCGCCGTAGCCCAGGCCAGCCTCGATCGCGTGACCGAAGGTATGACCGAAGTTCAGGATCGCGCGCAGGCCCGCCTCGCGCTCGTCCTGCCCGACGACCTCGGCCTTGATCTCGCAGCTGCGCTGCACCGCATGCGCCAGCGCCTTGGGGTCGCGCGCGCGCAGCGCCGGCAGATTCACCTCGATCCAGTCCAGGAAGGCCAGGTCGTGGATCGGGCCGTACTTGATCACCTCGGCCAGGCCGGCCGACAGCTCGCGCTCGGGCAGGGTCTGCAGCGTGTCGAGGTCACAGACCACGCGCGCCGGCTGGTAGAAGGCACCGATCATGTTCTTGCCCAGCGGGTGGTTGATCGCGGTCTTGCCGCCCACCGACGAATCGACCTGCGCCAGCAGCGTGGTCGGCACCTGGACGAAGGGCACGCCGCGCATGTAGCAGGCGGCGGCAAAGCCGGTCATGTCGCCCACCACGCCGCCGCCGAGCGCGAACAGCACTGTCTTGCGGTCACAGCCGCGCGACAGCAGCGCGTCGAAGATCAGATTCAGCGAATCCCAGGTCTTGTACGCCTCGCCGTCGGGCAGGGTCACGACATGGATCTGCGGATAGTGGCCACTCAAGGCTTGCCGCAGGCGCGCGGCATAAAGCGGACCGACCGTCGTGTTGGTCACGATCAGCGCCGATGCGGCCTTGGGCAGGCCCGCCCAGCTGGCCGGATCGTCCAGCAGCGAGGAACCGATCAGGATGGGATAACTGCGCTCGCCCAGGTCGATCTCGACGCGGGCATGGACTTGTCCGCCCACTGGCGGCTGGGAGGTGGCTTGGGTCATCCCGCTAGTTTAGCGGGGCATGGACTCCGACAAGGCGCCGGCGAGCTCCAGCTGCATCACGATCATGTTGACCAGGGTGGCGACCGAAGGCCGCCCGGTCTCGACCACGTAATGCGCGCACTCGCGGTACTGCGGATCGCGCGCCTCGTACAGGTCGCGCAGCCGCTGCAGCGGATCGGCCACCAGCAGCAACGGACGGCCACGATCATGCTTGATGCGGCGGTAGATGTCCTCGGGCGTCGAGCGCAGGTATATCACCTGGCCGCGCGCCTTCAAAAATTTCCTTGTCGCCTCGCGCATGCAGGAGCCGCCACCGGTCGACAACACCACATTGGTGCCTCGGGTCAGGTCATCGAGCGTGTCCTGCTCGATGTCACGAAAGCGCGCCTCGCCCTCGCGCTCGAAGAACTCGCGGATCGAGCAGCCGATGCGCTCCTCGATCACGTGGTCGGAATCGATGAAAGGGACGGCCAGCCGCCGGGCGAGCTGACGCCCGACAGTAGATTTGCCTGAACCGGGCAGGCCGACGAGAACGATGGTCAAGGGAACAAGGTCGGATAGGTTGGCTACAGAACACAGCCGGCCTGCTCAAGCAACAGAACCGGGCATCGGGATCACTGTTTTCGAGTGTAACCCGACGCCCCATGACGCATGTCCAGTACAAATCAGGGCACAGGCGCAGGCACAGTGACCATGAACATGCTTGTCTTGCTGGCAGAGCCCGAAGTGGCCACAACGGTGAATTCAATCGTCTCGCCACCCGAGCATTTCTCAAGAATCGCCCCGTGCACGGTCGGCTCGGTGCTGTTGCCAATGACTGAGTCCATCAGCTTGGCCGCGCACTGGCTCGTATCGGGCTTGCGCACCGACACGCCGAGCGTGGCATCGGCAGGCAAGGGGTTGCCATCCCGATCAGCCAGACGGACCTGCATACCAGTATTGCTGCAAGCCATCAGCTGGGTGTGATAACGACGCGGAATCGAAGCGTCAAACCCGCCCAAGTAACCAATCACCTTACCCGTTGCATCCTTAATCTCCGGGGCCACGGAATGCGTACAGGCTGGGAAATCCGTGCTCTGGCTGTTAGGCAGGCCGATCTCACCGCCAGAAAATATGATCACGATGTCCCTACGCACCTTGGTCGGCGTGTAGCGGCTGCCGTCCGGCTTGGTGCCGCTGCCGTTCCAAACGCCATTGCAGGTGCCGGGTAGCGACAGCCCGACATTCGAATTGTCAGGACAGGCAGAACTACCTTTCGCATCCGCGGCTATCGGGTAGGACACCTCACCTTCATCGGTGTAAGTAACCTTGTTATTGATGACGACCAGGTTCTTGTAAGCCGCCGTGAAGATACCATCCTCGTTCTTGTCCATGAAAGGCACACCAAGATCCTCGAACAACTCGCCGGGATCGTAACGGTTGTTGTTGTTCTTGTCGATGAAAGACTCCTCTCCGTCGGCCATCGCAAGCACCGTGACCCGACCTGGACGCGGATCACCAAGAGGATTGCCGTTGACGTCCACGGAACCCAGCGGACGGTAGTCCTGGCACAGCAGTTTCACCGTGCACCTACCATCATTAATGATGCAACTGCTGGCATTCTTTCCGTCCAGTGTGTTGATCTGACCTCCCTCAGCCACGAGCGCCACTGGTGTGCCGTTGGGCACAGGGTTGCCTTGGCGATCAGCTAAGTTGACGGTAATATTTGTGAAGTCGTTGTTGCGTTGGCTTGTGAATTGAGCGCCGCAATAAAGGTTCAGTCTGTCCGCCGCGATATCAAAGAAGCGCTGCGTCGGAAAACCTGTCTGCACCGTCAGTATGTTGGAATCGGTATGGATACCAGCTGCGGCCGCCAGCGTCGCGCGCACTTGCGCCGTCTCAGGTTGCGTGCCCGCGCAAACCGAGAAACTCACCTCGCCGGTCGTCGCAGCCGACACCGCCATGTTGCCCGATGCCGACGAGTCACAAAAATGCAAGCCGCCGGTCCCGTTGACCAGAGAGGCATTGACCGTCTGCCCGCCAACCGGACTCCCATTGGAGTCGATCACCTTGAACTTCACCAGCGAACTGTTCGCCCCCACGGAGTCCGACTGGTAGATCACGGCGGGACTGGCTTGCACAAACTGGATTCCCGTCACCGGGGCCGTGGCCACCGTGAAACTGGCGGAAACGGACTGAGCCACGCCAGCAGCAAGCGCAGAAACAGAGCAACTTCCGACCCCCGTGGTCTGGATCACCGCAGAGGCCTTGCCGCTCGCATCCACTGCGGCCGAAGCAGGCGACACCGTGCCGCAGGCGCTGGAAAATGCAACCGTCACCGAGTTGGATGCGGCGGGCAGCCCGTTGACGCTGGCATTCACGCTCACATTCACCGACTGGCCGAGCTGGGCCGAGGCGGGAGTGACGGTCAGACCCGAAAGGGTCACATGGCCTGCCGTGATCTGCAAATCCAGCGTCTGCGAGACTTCGGCTCCATCGACGCTGGCTTTGACTGTGGCGGTGACGGCACCGCTCGAAGCAACCGAAGCCGGCGCAATCGCAAACAAGGCCACGCCGGACGCATCGGTCAACTGAGCGCCCGATTGCGGCGTCAAGACCGCCGACTGGCTATCCAGCGTGACCGTCACGCGCTTGAACGACTGCGGCTCCTTCTTCGCATTCGCGAGAGTCACCTTGAGATTGCGCGTTTCGGTCTGCGACAGGCTGGGAGGACTCAACACCGCACCGGCTGCATCAACCAATTGCAGCGTCATGGTTGCGGCGGCGGTGGTACCACCACCAGTTCCGCCCCCGGTTCCGGTTTCTGTCCCCACCGCCACCGTCCCCGCACTCCCCCCTCCCCCACCGCAAGCCACCAGCGCCAGCGTCACCCACAGCGCCACCAGCCATTTGAAGATCTTCATGCTTGGTTTTCCTCTCGTTACGTAGATCTGGTTTCAGCGCGCGGTGGTGATGACTTCCGACAGCATGCGTGGCGTCAGGAACACCAGCAACTCGGTCTTCTCGGTCTTGACCAAGCGGCTCTTGAACAGGTTGCCGGCGAACGGGATGTCGCCGAGCAAGGGCACCTTGCTGACGTCCTCCTGCTCGCTCGAGGTGAAGATGCCGCCAATCACCACGGTGCCGCCGTTCTCGACCAGCACATTGGTCTTGACACGCTTGGTGTTGATGGCAATGCCACCCGGAACAGGGATGCCCGGGGTGTCCTTGCTGACCTCGACGTTGAGGATGATGCCGCCTTCGGGAGTGATCTGGGGTGTCACGACCAACCTGAGGCTCGCCTTCTTGAAGCTCACTTGAGTGGCGCCCGACGATCCCCCGGCAGAGGACTGATACGGAATTTCAACGCCCTGTTCGATCTCGGCCTGGGTCTGGTCGGCCGTGATCACGCGCGGGCTGGCCACCACCTTGCCCTTGCCGTCGGCCTGCAGCGCCGAAATTTCGAGGTCGAGGAAGCGGTTGGCGGTCGGGCTGAACAGTGACAACGCCAGCCGCGCCGGATCGGTCGACCCGATGGTTGAAGCGGGCAGGTTGACGAAGCTGGTGTTGGCCGAGGTCAGCGCCGTGGCACGCTCCAGCGTGGTCGCCGAGACGGCATCGTAGCTGCCACCCAAAGCCACCCGGTTGCTGCCGCCAAGCGAGTAGCCGGCATCGCCGCCGCGGATACCGCGCAGGTCGCTGCCGCCAAACTTGACGCCAAGCGAGCGGCCAAAGGAGTCGGATGCCTCGACGATGCGCGCCTCGATCATGACCTGGCGCACCGGGATGTCGAGCTTCTTGATCAGGTCCTGCACCGCTTCGAGCCGGGACGGGATATCGGTCACGAACAGCTGATTGGTGCGCGGCTCGGGCACCACGCTGCCACGCGGCGACAGCAGGCGTGCGACAGTGGCCCCGCTGCTACCGCCCGACTGGCCGGCCACCTCGCCGCGCAATTGCGCCGCGATGTCGATCGCCTTGGCGTAGTTCATCTGGAAGGCCTGGGTGCGCACCGGCTCCAGCGTCTGCACGGCGGCCTTGGACTCGAAGTCCTGCTTCTCGCGCGCGGCGATCTCGTCCTTGGGCGCGATCCAGATCACGTTGCCGGCCTTGCGCATGCCCAGGCCCTTGGCCTGCAGGATGATGTCAAGCGCCTGGTCCCAGGGTACATCCTTGAGCCGCAGCGTGACGTTGCCGGTCACCGAGTCCGAGGTCACGATGTTGAAGTTGGTGAAATCCGCGATCACCTGCAGCAAGGACCGCACCTCGATGTTCTGGAAGTTGAGCGTCAGCTTCTCGCCGGCGTAGCCTGGCCCCTGCGTCAGCTTGTTGGGATCAACCTTGGGTTCGCGCACCTCCAGCACGAACTGCCTGTCGCTCTGGTAGGCGCTGTGCTCCCAGTTGCCGCGGGCCTCGACCACCATGCGCACGCGGTCGCCGACCTGGGTCGTGGTGACGGTCTGCACCGGGGAGCCGAAATCGGTGACGTCGAGGCGGCGACGCAGCCCTTGCGGCAGCGAAGTCTTGAGGAAGTCGACCACCAGATTCTTGCCCTGCTGGCGAATGTCGACGCCCACCTGATTGCTGGCCAGGTCCACCAGCAGGCGACCGGACCCTTCGGGGCCACGACGGAAATCCACATCCTGCAGCGGCAGCATCTCGTTGCCACCGCCCTCCGCGAAGGCGGGTGTGGCGACGGGCGCCGCACTGGTGTCGGGCGCCAGCAGCACCAGCAGGGTGTTGCCCTCGATCCGGGTCTGGTAGCCGGTGGCGCGGTTGAGGTTGAGCACGACCCGGGTGCGATCGCCCGCCTGGACCACGTTGGCCGAGCGCAGGTTGCCCTGGTTGAGCTCGAACAGCTTGCGCCCGGTGGCGTTGCTGGCGCCGGCAAAGTCCAGCGCGATGCGCGCCGGCGACTGGATCGCGAAGCCGGTCGGCGCCTGCCGGATGGGTTCGCTGGCCTGGATACGCAAGATCTCGGTGCCCCCCTGCGTCGCGGCAGAGATGGACTGGATCGCGAGCTGCGCCTGTGCCAGCCCGGCCGACAACAGGCCCAGCACCAGCAGGGACAACTGGTGCCAGCCCGTCTGGCCCGCCGTCGTTTTCGTGTTCTTCTTCATTTGCGGGTTTCCTCCTGTAGCTGCAGCGTGGCCGGTCGTTCGACCCAGTCGCCGGCCGCGTCCTGGGCGATCTCGCGCAGCACGATCTGATGCCCGTCGATCTGCATAATGCGTCCGAAATTCTGTCCCAGGTACTGGCCGACACCGACCTGGTAGAGCAGCTTGTCCACCCGGACCAGCGCCACCTTGCGGCCAGCCCGATCCATCAGGCCGACCATGGTCATGCTGTCGAGCGGAACCAGCTCCAGCGGCTCCTTGCGCCGATCGAGCTCGGCACGGACCAGGGTACTGCCGGCGCCCGCTGTGCTCTCGCTGCGCAACGCGATGAAAAGCTTCTCGGAACTGAAGGGCGACACGGCCGACTCGCTGCCATAGGCCTGCGGCACGAAGCGCTTGGGCTCGGCTATCGGTTCGACCTGGGGCGAGACGGCATTGCGCTGCTCGGTCATCCACTGATGGATCTCGTCATCCGAGCCCTGGCTGCAAGCCGTCAGCAGCAGGGCCAGGCCCAGGACGGCGACTTGCCGGGTGATACGGACAGGCCTCATTTCTTGCCCCCCTTCTGCTGCGAGGCCTTGCGGGCCTCCTTCTGGGACAGGATCTCGTCGGGATCGAGGTAGCGGAAGGTCTTGGCCGTGGCGTCCAGCGTCAGCTGACCGGACTGGACGGTCTGTGCGGGCTGGCCGGACTTGCCGACCGCCGGGGCGATCGTGAGGTTGTTGAGCGTGACGATGCGCGACAGCGCCGCGATGTCGGCCGCGAACAACGCGATGTCGTGGTAGCTGCCGGTCACGCGCAAGGCAATGGGTTGCTCGGCGTAGTATTCCTGCACGTTGACGCTGCCAGGGCGAAACAGCTCGAACTGCAGGCTACGGCCAAGGCCGGCCTGGTTGATATCGGACAGCAGCGCGTCCATCTCGGCCTTGCTGGGCAGCTGCTTCTCAAGCTGGTTGACGTAGACCTGGACCTGCTCGAGTTGCTGCTTGAGCGCCTCGAGATTGACTGCCTGGGCGAGCTTGGTCTGGTAGGTCTGGCGCAGCTCGGTTTCCTGCTGGCGTTCGGCTTCGAGCTCGTCGGACAGGCCGCTGAGCCAGGCATACCAGAGTCCCACGACGACCACCACCGCCACCGCGAACAGCAGCAGGTAGCGCGGCAACGCAGGCCAGCGCGAGGGGTCATTCCGATCCAGATTGGTGAAATCGTTGCGGACCCGCGTGCTCAGGGCGGCGAAGTCGATGGCGGGCGCTTGCTTGAATCTGGCCATGCTGGGGTTCTCCTCAGACCTTGCCGGCCGGCTGTGCGCCCGGCTTGCTGCCTGGCTTGGCGTCAGGCGAGCCGGGACCCGCTTCCTGGCTACGCACGAGCGTGACCCGGATCGAGAAGATGGAGACACGCCTGGACCCACGCTGGGGCACGTTGACCTCGCCCGCCACGATCTCGACCAGCTGCGGCTGGCGCAGCCAGGCACTGTGGTTGGCCAGGTTGCGCAGCAGCTCGGAAACGCGCTCCTGCGACTGGGCCATGCCTGCGATCAGGATGCTGTCCCCCTCCTGCTTGAGCGAGTTCAGGTAGACACCATCCGGCAGTTGCGTGACCATTTCCTCCAGCAGATGCACGGGCAGGTTACGGTCGGCCTGCAGACTTTCGACGGCCTGCTGGCGCGCCTTGAGTGCCTCGACCTGGGACTTGAGGCCGGCGACTTCCTTGATCTGTGCGTCGAGCACCGCGATCTCGGCCCGGAACAGGTCGTTGCGGTCGCGCTGGACGTCGATGCGCGTCTGGAACGACAGCATGACCGCGCCGGACAGCAGCCCCCCCACCAGCGCGGCCAGCCCGAGCTGGACCAGGAAGATATCGCGCCTGCGCTTGCGCGCCGCCTCGCGGTGCGGCAGCAGGTTGATCAGGATCATGGGTGGAACCTCCGCAATGCCAGTCCGGTGGCGACGAGGTAGGAGGTCGATTCGGAAGCCAGCGTCCCGGCCTTGACCTCGGGTCCGAGAACCATGCCGTCAAAGGGGTTGATGAGCTTGCACGCAAAGGCGGTCTGGGCCGCGACCGCCTCGACCAGGCCGGGCAAGGCAGCGCAGCCGCCCGACAGGAGGATGTGATCGACCTTGTTGTGCGGCGTGCTGGTGAAGAAGAACTGCAAGGCCCGCCCGATCTCCTGACCCAGACTGTCCATGAAGGGGCGCAGCACCTTGTCGGCATAGTCAGCCGGCAGGTCGCCGGTCTTCTTCTTCACATCGGCTTCCTCGAAGCTCAGACCGTACTGGCGCGCGATCTGTTGCGTCAGCATGGCACCGCCAAAGACCTGATCGCGCTCGTAGATCACGTCGTCGTTGCGGATGACCTGCAGGCCGGTGCTGTGCGAGCCGACCTCGAACAGTGCAATCAAGGCATCAAGGCCGCGGTTGGGCAAGGCATCGATGACACGGCTGGCGGCCAGCCGCGTGGCATAGGACTCGACATCCATCACGACAGGTACCAGTCCGACCGCCTCGGCCAGCGCCTGGCGGTCCGAGACTTTCTCCTTGCGCGAGGCGGCCAGCAGCACGCCGATCATCTCGGGCGAACCGGCCGTTGGCCCGATCACGCAAAAGTCCAGGCTGACCTCGGCCAGGGGAAATGGGATGTACTGAGAGGCTTCGGCCTCGACCTGGGCTTCCAGTTCAAGGTCACTGAGGCCGGCGGCCAGGACGATCTTCTTGGTGATGACCGCCGAACCCGGCAAGGCCAGCGCCACGTTCCTGGTCTTGCTGCCGCACTTGCGCAGCAGGCGGCGCAGCGCCTCGGCCACCTCGTCGAACTTCTCGACATTGCCCTCGTTGACCCACCCGCGCTCAAGAGGCTCCAGGCCGCAGCGCTCGAGCACCAGCTGCCCCTCGCGGCTGCGGCCCAGCTCGACCAGCTTGACAGTAGAGGAACTGATATCGATGCCGAGCAGGGGCGCAGGCCCTTGCCCCATGAATGTCCCGAAAGAAATCAATTCTCTCCCCCCGTTGGAAAGATGCCTGCATGACATCCTGTTTTGCTTTGATCACATACTAGCAGCAAGATAGTCATGGGAACAAGGCCAACATCGTCCTGACCGGGCACCACTGTTGCCGTTTTGTTTCAGCCCGACATGAGGACATCAAGCGGCAGGATGATCGGATTTCTATAATCGCGCACCACTTCCTGACGCACAAGCATGCCTGCTCGCCACCCCCACTCGAACTCGCCGGAGGGCCAGTCCTCTGCCCACGGCCAACGCCCATCCACGAGCTGGCGCTGGCTCAAGTGGCTGCTCGGTGCAGCCATCGCCAGCGTGCTGGCGCTGCTGCTGGCGCTGGGCATCGCGCTCGCGGTGGCTTTTCCCAATCTGCCCGACGTCGCGGCACTGGCTGACTACCGGCCCAAGCTGCCGCTGCGCGTGCTGAGCGCCGACGGCGAGACCATCGCCGAATTCGGCGAGGAACGGCGCAACCTGACGCCGATCGAGGACATCCCGCCGATCATGATCAACGCCGTGCTGGCGATCGAGGACGCGCGCTTCTACGAGCACAGCGGCATCGACTACATCGGCATGCTGCGCGCGGCACTGGCCAACCTGGGCCGCTCCAAGAGCCAGGGCGCCTCGACCATCACGATGCAGGTCGCGCGCAACGTCTATCTATCGAGCGAGAAGAGCTACCAGCGCAAGATCTACGAGGTGCTGCTGACCTTCAAGCTAGAGGCCTTGTTGAGCAAGGACCAGATCCTCGGGATCTACATGAACCAGATCTTCCTGGGACACCGCGCCTACGGCTTCGCCGCCGCATCCCAGGTCTACTTCGGCAAGCCGCTCAAGGAGCTCACGATCGCCGAGGCCGCCATGCTCGCCGGCCTGCCCAAGGCGCCTTCGGCCTACAACCCGATCACCAACCCCAAGCGCGCCCGCATTCGCCAGCAGTACATCATCGAGCGCATGCAGGAAAACGGCTTCATCACCGCCGATCAGGCACGCGCGGCCAAGGAAGAGCAGTTGGTGCTGAAGCGCGACAGCGAAAAGCAGCCACTGCACGCCGAGTACCTGGCCGAGATGGTGCGCCAGGTGGTCTATCAGCAGTACGGCCCCGAGACCTACACCCGGGGTCTGACGGTACACACGACGCTGGATGCACAGGCGCAGCGTGCCGCCTACAACGCGCTGCGCCGCGGCGTGCTCGACTTCGAGCGCCGCCAGCATTACCGCGGCCCCGAGAAGTTCATCGAGCTGCCGGCTGACCCCAGGGCACGCACCGACGCCATCGATGAGGTCATGACCAACCGCCCCGACAGCGGCGAGCTGCGCACGGCAGTGGTGCTGGAGGCCGGACCACGCAAGGTGGTGGTGGTGCGCGGCGACGACGAACTGATCGTGATCACGGGCGATGGCCTGAAGCCGGTGCAGTCGGGTCTGTCGGACAAGGCGCCACCCAACCTCAGGCTGCGCCCGGGCGCGGTGGTGCGAGTGGTCAGGAATGCAGCGGGGTGGGAGCTGACGCAGATGCCAGAGGTCGAGTCGGCCTTCGTCGCGCTCGACCCGCGCAGCGGCGAGATCCGCGCGCTGGTCGGCGGCTTCGACTTCGAGAAGAACAAGTTCAACCATGTGACCCAAGCCTGGCGCCAGCCGGGCTCGAGCTTCAAGCCCTTCATCTATTCGGCTGCACTCGAAAAGGGCATCTCGCCGGCGACCGTGGTCAACGACGCTCCGCTCTACTTCAACGCCGGTGTCACGGGCGGCCAGCCCTGGGAGCCCAAGAACTACGACGGCAAGTTCGAAGGCCCGATGACCGTGCGCACCGCACTGGCCAAGTCCAAGAACATGGTGTCGATCCGCATCCTGCAGACGGTGGGCACGGCAGAGGCGCAGCAGTGGGTCACGCGCTTCGGCTTCGATGCCGACAAGCACCCGCCCTACCTGACGATGGCGCTGGGCGCGGGCTCGGTCACGCCGCTGCAGATGGCGGCCGGCTACGGCGTGTTCGCCAATGGTGGGCACTATGCCGCGCCGCGCTTCATCAGCCGGATTGACGACCACAGGGGCCGCGTGCTGCAGGAGTTCAAGCCGCCGGCGCTGGAAGACCTGCCACGGGTGATCGAGCCGCGCAACGCCTTCGTCATGGGCCAGTTGCTCAACGAGGTCGCGCGCTCGGGTACCGCGGCACGCGCACAGGCTACGCTCAAGCGGCCCGACCTCTACGGCAAGACCGGCACCACCAACGATGCGGTGGACGCCTGGTTCGTGGGCTACCAGCCCACCCTGGTCGGTGCGGTCTGGGTGGGCTACGACAACCCGCGCAACCTGGGCAGCCGCGAAACCGGCGGTGGCCTGTCGCTGCCGATCTGGATCAGTTTCATGCAGGAGGCGCTGCGCAACACGCCGGTGGCCGAGATACCGGTCCCGCCCGGCGTGGTCAACGTCCAGGGCGAGTGGTATTACGACAACTACGCGCCCGGCAAAGGCATAGCCAGGCTGGGCGGCGGCGAGGGCGCGAGCGAGGCAGCGAGCGAGGAGGTGCCGCCCGAATCGGAGGAAAAGCGCGGCATCATGGACCTGTTCAGGAACTGAAGACCAGCGCCTGGCCGGCCTGCGCGCTGGCCTCGCGCGAGAGGTGGGCAAAGAACTCGCCCGCCCCCTTGCTGTCCTGCCACTGGCTGCCGTCGAACTGGTAGTGATAGCCGCCCGAGCGCGCGGCCAGCCAGATCTCGTGCAGCGGTTTCTGCAGGTTGATCACGATCTGGCTGCGGTTGGCAAAGGTCAGCGTGATCACGCCGCCGTTGCGCTGGTTGTCGATGTCGGCGTCGCTGTCGTCGTTGATGCGGTCGCAGGCCAGCTCGATGGCCTTGAGCACCGCTTCGGCGCGATCCATGTATTCGAGGTCGGTCATTACAATTCCCGGATGTTTGAAATCCGGCAAATTCTAGGCCCGAGCAGGCCGATCGCTGTTGGCCCCATGGCTCGCATGGCCTTGGCCTGCATCACGCGGCCTGCGCTGGCGGGCCTGTGCGCCAGCGCGCTGCTGGTTCTGGCAGGCTGCGGCCAGAAGGGTCCGCTCTACCTGCCCGACGGACAGACATCGACGGCTCCGCCCCCGGCCCAAAGCCCCCATAAAACTCAACGCTGAACCCATGTCCCAACTCGAACAAGCCCGCGCCGACCTGCCGGCCCGCCCCCACATCGACTACCGCGACGGCCAGCTGATGGTCGAGGGGGTGTCCGCCGCCCAGCTGGCACGCGAGCACGGCACGCCGCTGTTCGTCTACTCGCAGGCGGTCATGCTGGACGCGCTGGCGGCCTACCAGCGCGGCTTCGCCGGCCGCGACGCGCTGATCTGCTATGCGATGAAGGCCAACTCGACGCTGGCGGTGCTGCGCACCTTCGTGCAGGCTGGCTGCGGCCTCGACATCGTCTCGGGCGGCGAGCTCGAGCGCGCGCTGCGCGCGGGCGTCGATCCGGCCAAGGTGATCTTCTCGGGCGTCGGCAAGACCCGGGCCGAGATGCGCCGCGCACTCGAAGCCGGCATCGGCTGCTTCAACGTCGAGAGCCTGCCCGAGCTCGACGTGCTGAGCGCGGTCGCCCACGAAATGGGCCTGCGTGCTCCGGTCAGCCTGCGCGTCAACCCCGACGTCGACGCCAAGACCCATCCCTACATTTCGACCGGCCTCAAGGGCAACAAGTTCGGCATCGCGCACACCGACGCGCTGGCGGCCTACCGCCACGCCGCCGCCCTGCCCGGCCTGAAGGTCACCGGCATCGACTGCCATATCGGCTCGCAGATCACCGAGACCTCGCCCTACCTCGATGCGATGGACCGGGTGCTCGACTTGGTCGATGCGATCGAGGCGGCCGGCATCCGGCTGGAGCACATCGACTTCGGCGGCGGCCTGGGCATCAACTACCACGGCGAGATCCCGCCGGCGGCCGATGCGCTCTGGCAGCTGCTGCTGGCCAAGCTCGACGCGCGCGGCTACGGCCAGCGCAAGCTCGTGATCGAGCCCGGTCGCTCGCTGGTCGGCAACGCCGGCATCTGCCTGACCGAGGCGGTGTTCCTGAAACCCGGCGAACAGAAGAACTTCCTGATCGTCGACGCGGCGATGAACGACCTGCCGCGCCCGGCGATGTACGAGGCCTACCACGCCATCGTGCCGGTGCAGCCGCGCGAGAGCGAGGCACAGAGCTGGGACGTGGTCGGTCCGGTCTGCGAGAGCGGCGACTGGCTGGGCCGCGACCGCGCGCTCGCCGTGCAGCCTGGCGATCTGCTGGCGGTCTGCTCGGCCGGTGCCTACTGCATGAGCATGTCGAGCAACTACAACACGCGCGGTCGCGCGGCCGAGGTGCTGGTCCAGGGCGACCAGGCGCGGCTGGTGCGCGCGCGCGAGTCGATAGCCGACCAGCTGCGACTCGAATCGCTATAAGCCAGGACTGGCCTGGGCAGCCACCCAGGGCTAGACTGCACGGTGGAGGATACCGTGCAGCACAACATCACTCTCGACCTGATCGGTCATGCCCGGACGCGCCCGGATGCGCCGGCCCTGCTGCTTCCCCGCAGGACGATCAGCTGGTCAGAACTCGATGGACTGGTCTGGCAATATGCCTGGCAGCTGCACAGCCTGGGCGTGCGGGCCGGCCAGGTCGTCGGACTGAGCTTCGCCGAGGAGCTCGGCCTGGTGCTGACGCTGCTGGCGCTCACGCGCCTCGGGGCGACCGCCTATTCCATTGCGCGCAGCGCGACCGCCATCCAGCGCCGGCAGATGGCTGCACAGGCGCGAGTCGCCTGGCTCGCCAGTGACCAGCCCGAGCAATTCGATGCCGGCGTCGCGGGCTTGCGGCTGGAACGCCGGGCGATCGAAGCCAGCCCGACCCGGATCGACGAGCGCCTCATGGTGCAAGCACCGGATGCCCCCTGGCTGCTGATCACGGGCTCGGGTTCGACCGGCCGACCCAAGCTGATCCCGGTCAGTCATGCGCAGGGGCGTGCCCGGTCCGAACTGGGTGCCAGTGCCCTCGGGCTGAACCTGTCCGACCGCGTCGCCGCGCTGAGCCACTTCGATTTCTCGACCTCGAAGTTCCGCCTGCACGAGGCCTTGCGGGCCGGGGCAGCCTGCGCACTGGAGGTCTGGGCCGGGGCGGCCACGGTGCAACGCTGCGCCAGCACCGGACTCACCGTGCTCTACGGCACCGTCTTCCATGCCGAAAAATTGCTCGAATCGCTGCCGGCAGGCAGCCGCAATGCCCTGCCGATGCTGCGGGCCTTCGAGCTCACGGCCTCGACGGTGAGCGACGAGCTGCGCCGGCGTATCCGGCAGACGCTGACGCCGCAGCTCCATGTCCGCTACGGCATCAACGAAGCAGGGCCGGTCGCGTTCGCGGGCCCGCCCGAGGTCTACCAGGTCCCGGGCACGGTCGGTCGCCCGCCTGCTGGCGTCGAAATCCAGGTAGTCGACCGGCGCGGACAGGCGCTGCCGCCCGCCACGGTGGGCCTGGTCCGGATCAGGACGCCGGCCCTGGTCGACGGCTACCTCGGCGATGAGGCCGCCACGCACGCGAGCTTCCAGGATGGCTGGTTCCTGCCAGGCGACCTCGGGCTGCTCACCCGCGAGGGACAGCTGGTGTTCTACGGACGGGCCGACCACATGCTGATCATGAACGGGATCAACATCTATCCGGCCGAGATCGAGCAACTCATGGCCGCCCACCCCGATGTCGCCGATACAGCCGTGGTGCCGGTGCGACACCGCATCCATCAGGATATCCCGGTCTGCGCGGTAGCCCTCAGGGCGGGCTCGCAGGTCTCGGCGCAGGCTCTGCTCGACCATGCCAGGAGCCAGCTCGGCGTCCGCGGCCCCTGTCGGGTCCTGATTCTCGATGCGATCCCGCGCAACCACGAAAGCAAGCTGGTTCGCGCCGAACTGCTGCGCCAGATCGGGCACCGGCTGGCCCCTCCCGGAGCACAGGCGGACACCCGGAGCCCGCCAGCTGCACCCCTGACAGACGCGGCCCGCCGCCGACAGCGGCTGCAGCCTTTCGAGCAGACCTTTGCCCTGCCCGAACCGATCGAGCTGCAGCAGCTCGACCGCTGGCTGGAGCAGGTGCTGCAAGCGCCGATCGACCGCGTCGATTCGACGGCCAAGCTGTCACCGCAGCAGCAGCGGGCTGGCCAGTGGCTGTGGCGCGCCCTGCTGCTCGCGCGCTGGCTGATGCAGGCGAGCCGGATTCCCGTGTTCGACCCGCCGCGCCTGCTCTCGCTGCAAGCGGCAACAAGCGGCAGCTGGCGGGCCAGGGTGGCGCTGGCCCTGGTCGATCAGCTGCCGGCCGCCGCCTATGCCGAAGCGCTGACGACGGCGCTCAGGCTCTGCGACTGGGCCGCCGCCAGGCCGCTGACCGACGCCGGCTTGCAAGTCTTCTACGACGCCGTCCACCAACTGGCGCGGACGCCACTGTCCAGGCTGATGTCCTGTGGCAAATCCACCCTGCCGCTGCTGCGGGCTGCCTACGACAAGGACATTCCCTTCATCCATCTGGGGGGCGGTATCTTCCAGCTCGGCTGGGGCAGCAAGGCCCACCGGATGGACCGCAGCGCGACCGAGCTCGATTCGGCCATCGGCGCGCGACTCGCACAAGGCAAGGCGTTGAGCACCAGCCTGTTGCACGGGGCGGGACTGCCAGCCCCCCAGCACCAGGTCGTGACCCAGCAGGCGGCCGCGCTGGCGGCTGCGCGCCAGCTGGGCTGGCCGGTGGTGGTCAAGCCGCAGGACCTGGACCGGGGCGAAGGGGTAGCGGTGGACATTGCGGACGAGGCGGCGCTCAAGATGGCCTTCGCCGCCGCGCAAGGCTTGTCGCCCAGCAGGCAGGTGATCGTCGAACGGCAGGTTCCCGGCTGCTGCCACCGCCTCTTCATCGCCAGGGGCCGGCTGCTGTATGCCGTCAAGCGCCTGCCGCTGTCCATCATGACCGATGGCCGGCATACGATCGCCGAACTCGTCCAGACCGAGGTGGACGCGCAACGACGCCTCGCTCCCTGGCAACGCTCGGCCATCCGGCCGCTGGACGAACTGGCACTGGCCGCGATAGCGGCAGCCGGCCATAGCACCGACGCCATGCCGCCAGCCGGTATGCGGGTGGCCCTGCGCCGGATCGAATCGACCGCCTGGGGCGGTGTCGACGAAGAGGTGAGCGACATCGTCCACCCCGAAAACCTCAGGATCGCCATCGAGGCGGCCCGGCTGTTCGGGCTGGACATCGCGGGCATCGACCTCATCACGCCCGACATCACCCGGCCCTGGTTCGAGAACGGCGCCGTCATCAACGAGGTCAACTATTCGCCTCAGCTGGGCGGAGGGGAAATCTCCCGCCGCCATGTCCCGGCCCTGCTGGACTTGCTGGTGCAGGACCGGGGCCGGATACCGATCGAGCTGTTCGTCGGCGACGAAGCGGCCTGGACGGCCGCCAGCCAGCGCTGGCAAGCGCTGCTGGCAGAAGGCCTGCGCGCCTACCTCAGCAGCGGCGAACTGACCCTCTCGCCGTCGGGTGCCCCGCACCACATGCTCTTGACGGGCTGCTATCGGCGAGCACGCGCGCTCGCGCTGTCGGCCGACGTGGACGCCATCGTGCTGGCGGTCCCGGCGCCGGAGTTCGCCAGCCATGAACTCCCGTTCGAAGGCGTGGACCACAGCGTGTGGAGGGTCACAGCACACTGAGAGCCCCCTGGCATGGAAGTAAACCTCCCCTTTTTGTGCTTTTCGCCTTAAACTGCCAAAAAGATAAGATGCAGGGAGTTGACCAGGGAGTCTGGTTGGCAGCATCTCAGGTTTGGACTGTCTTTATTGACAGAATGAAGCATGTTGCTAACAGTGGGTTCCTCGCCAGATAGCCGGTTTTCTTTCGGATACCGGCAACGAGACCAGGGCATCACCCTGCTTGAGCTGATGGTGACGGTTGCGATCGTGGGGATACTCGCGATGCTGGCCGCACCCGCCTTCGACTCCATGGTCAAGGCCAACCGTACCAAGTCGGTCGCCAACGAGTTGCTGGCATCGCTGAATCTGGCGCGCTCGGAGGCGGCACGCCGCGGCCAGCCGGTCAGCGTCTGCCGCAGCGACGATGGCAGCAACTGCGCGACGAGTGGCACGGGCTGGGATAAGGGCTGGATTGTCTTTGTCAACGAGAACCACACCAACGCCAAAGAGCGTGAAACCGCTGTGCGCGACAAAGGCGAGCAACTGCTGCAGGTCAGGCGGGATCTTCCCGCCGGGATCACGGTACGCCCCAATGGCAACTTCCTGCAGTCACTGACCTACCTGCGAACGGGCCTGCTCTGGAATGGCCTGGGAACCGGAACCTTCGCCGTTTGCGCCGGCAGCGACAAGGCTATCGCCAAGAGAAAGCCGCAAGCCATCGTGGTGAATGCAACCCGCGCCATCCTGGCAACGGATGGCAACGGCGACGGCATCCCCGAGAAGGGCGACGCAGGCAACCTCCAGAGCTGCGAAACCCCATGATGCCCGATCCAAGGTCCGCGCGCGGCGCCTCACTGCTGGAAGTCCTGGTCACCATCGTGATCATGGCCGTGGGCCTGCTGGGACTGGCCAAGCTGCAGGTCAGCAATCTGCGCAACAACCAGAATACCCTCTACCGCACCGAGGCGACCTTCCTGGCCAACGACATGCTCGACAGCATGCGCGTGCTCAACAGCGTGGCGCCAAATGACAAGGCTGACGATTACGCGGTATTGACTGACAGCACAGCAGCGGCCGGCCCCAGCGCAGTGGCGCTTGCCGACGTCAGCGCCTGGAAGGCCCGGATCGCACAGGCCTTGCCAGGAGGCGATGGCTCCATCAGCGTCAATGGCCGGATCGCCACGATAGTTATCGAATGGAATGATCGCCGCGCCGGCACGCCAGGCAGCGCGGACAGCTGCAGCAGCAGCAAGACCGTGCGCCCGGCCTGCTTCGAGACGCAGGGGGGCGTATGAAGCGGCACGCCCGCGGGGTCACGCTGGTCGAGCTGATGGTCAGCATCAGCATAGGACTGGTCGTTGCCGGTGCGATGGTCGCGCTCTACATCGGCACCGCACGCAGCTACCGCCAGATCGAAGCGCTGGGACAGCTGCAGTCGAACGCACGCTATGTATTCGAGATCATGGGCTACGACATCCGGATGGCGGGCAATACAGGCTGCCATGTCCCACGGGGGGGGACTGCCACCCCCCCGCCAGCGAACTTCGTGAACGACTACGCCAATCCCAATTACTGGTGGAGCAACACCGACCAGCCGCTGCGGGGCTTCGATGAAACGGCTGACAGCAATGCCGTCGGCGATGCAGGATTTCCCCGGATCGCACCCGGCAATTACGGGCCCAACGCGCTGCGCGGAGACTCGATCATCGTGCTGCGGGCCAACACGGAAGACAACACCGGCAGCGTGACCAACTACAACCTGGGTGCGGGGGACATACCGTTCGACGACCCGAGCGGCAAGGGCTTCAAGGCCGGGGCCCTGCTCCTGCTGACCGACTGCACCAACCAGGCGGCGGTGTTCCAGAAGACCGGCGGCACCGATACCGGTCCGATCCAGCACAGGAAAAGCAGCAACGGCAGCGCCAGCAACCCGGGCAACTGCGAGGATACCCTGGCAGGCAGCTGTGCTTCAGCCGGTAGCCTTGTGAGCATGACCGGAGCCAAGTTGCTCCCCCTTTCAGCCAGCGCCTACTACCTGCGCAGCAGCCCCTACAAATACCCCAACAGCAACCAGAACATCCCCACGCTCTACCGCCAGACACTGGGCACGAAGTCCGGCCAGGTAGACACCCAACCCGAGGAACTGGTCAGCGGCGTCACCGACCTGCAAATACGCTATGGCGTGGACACCAGCGCGACACCCGATGGCGTCGTGGACGCCTACATGACGGCGGCGGCTTTCAACGCCGCTGGCTATTCCTGGGACTGGACGGACAACCCGACGCAACGCCGCGTGCTCGCAGTGCGAGTGACCATCACCCTCGAATCAGCCGACAACTCGGTCGCCAGCGAAAGTACCAGCTTCACGCTCGGCAACGGCAACGTCATCACCGACCGGCGACTGCGCCGCAGCTACACGATGACTTTCGGCATCCGCCAGAGGCTGTCATGAATCCCTTGCCCCGCGCCACAATTCACGCCCGTCAATGCTCGCAGCACGGCATGGTCCTGGTCACCGGCCTGCTGCTGCTGGTCATGGTCACGCTGGTCGTGCTGGGAGCTTCCCGCGGTGGCCGGCTGCAGACTGTGATGGCCAGCAACACCCGGGACCGGGACCTCGCCTTCCAGGCGGCCGAAGCGGCACTGCTCGACGGCGAAGAAAGAGTCACCGCCTTCCACGACGTTTTCACCGCCCCCGCCAATTTGGATGCACCCAATCCAGCAGCAGGCCTGCTGAACCGGAACGCCTTGGCAACTACCGAAAAGACCCGCCTCATCGTGCTCGGGTCGAAGAGTGACTACTGGGTCAGTCCGGCCGGAACGGATGGCTATGGCTGGTTCGACGGCAACGGCGGAATCGACAGCAGCAAATCGATCACATCGAACAAGACGGTTTCGGGCGTCGATGCACAACCGAGGTTTGTCGTCGAATACCTCGGCAAGGCAAGCAACAGCGGCCTCGGCGGCAGCCGATGCGGCAATCAATCCCACCACCGCTACCGCATCACGACGCTGGCCGTCGGCGCCTCGGCGGGATCACGCAAGCAGGCCGATACGCGCGTGATGCTGCAAAGCGAATATGCCTTGTGCGCCAGCGCGCCCTGAATGACATCGCCACCGAAGGGGAATCATCGATGAAAAAGTCACGACTGCAACTGACCTTGGCGGGCTTGCTGCTGTCGGGACCGGCTGGCAGCTTCGACATGTCGAACGTCCCGCTGTTCGTGACCAGCAACGTCGCCCCCAACCTGGTGCTGACGCTGGACGATTCCGGCAGCATGCGACGCGCCTTCGTCCCGGAACATTGCAACGATGCCAGCGATTGCGAGGCGCTCGACAACCGCTGGAGCAAGGCGGCCAACGGCAACGCGCTCTACTACAACCCTGATGTCTACTACCCCCCACCGTTCAATGCCGACCTGAGCCGGCGCACGACCAGCTTTGGCGCCGCCTGGCGCAACGGCTACTACCCCGAGGCAGGCTCGGTCAATTTGGGTACCGACTATCGCCCGACGGCTGGCCTGCAGATGAACGGGAATTTCTCGTGCGCAGGCAACGGCGGCAGCAGCAGTGGCGACCTGTGGTTCGAGTGCCACATGGGGCATTACAGCGACGATCTGGGGACACTGGGGGCTGCCAGTGTAAGCAGCCCTGCCAAGGCCCATTATTACAACTACAACACCGGATTGCCCAGCTGCAAGACCCTGCCCGTTGCCAGCCGCAAGAACGCGAACGAGTGCTATCAGCTGGTCATCGTGGGCGCCAGTTCGGGGCCGGGCCTGACCGACATCAACGGCGACAGCGTTGTCACGGCCCAGGACCGGGACGAACGGCAGAACTTCGCCAACTGGTACTCGTTCTACCGGACCCGCAATCTGGCCGTCATCTCGGCCGCCTCGCTGGCCTTTGCCAACCTCAGCGCCACGTCGCGGCTGTCCTGGCAGGCGCTCAATACCTGCCGCGACTCGCCCAGCTCGCTCGTGACCCGCAACTGCAATGGCTGGAGCGGCAGCTTCGGCAGCAACGCGATCAACGTCTTCGGCAACGCCGCCCACAGGCAGAACTTCTACGGCTGGCTGTCCAGATTGCCCATGAGCGGTGACACGCCGCTGCGCGAGGCGCTGATCCGGGCCGGCGAATACTTCAAGACCACTGGCGAGAACAGCCCCTACGACAACGACCTCAGCGCGGGCAATTCGGATCAGTACAGCTGCCGGCGCAACTTCCACATCCTGATGACGGACGGCATTTGGAACGACAGCCTGAGCGACATCGGCGACATCGACGGTCAGTCCATCCCGGGCCTGCCTGACGAGGCGCGCACGCCCTACGACGCGAAGAACAAGGCCTATGGCGACAGTACGCGCAACACGCTGTCGGACCTGGCGTTCAAGTACTGGGCAACCGACCTGGTGCCATCACTCCCGAACAAGCTGACCCCGCTCATCGAAGCGCAAGACGACTACGACGCTCTGGGACACTACGGAACCGGAAACGGTATCCAGGACACGACGCAACAGATTTTCTGGAACGCCAGGAACAATCCGGCGACCTGGCAGCACATGGTCAACTTCACGATCGGCCTGGGCCTGACGGACTATCTGCAGAAAGCGGGGCTGAACTGGACCGGCGACATGTACGGCGGCAGCTATCTCGATCTGATGAACGGCAGCAAGAACTGGCCACCGGCGACCGAGAGCATGGGCCGGTGGGGTGACGAATACGGCAAGAGCGCACACGACCTCTGGCACGCGGCGATCAACAGCCGCGGCCGCTTCTTCAGCGTCGAGTCGCCGCAAGCCCTGCGCGATGCCTTCGAGAGGATCCTGTCCATGGTCGAGGCTGCGACACCGACTGCGGCAGCGCTGGCCAGCAACTCGACCAATACCAGCAGCAATGCAGGCCAGAAGACCCGGGTCTTCCAGGCCCGCTTCGACACCCGCTACTGGAACGGAAGCCTCTACGCACTCGAAGTCGAGGGCCAAACCGGAGCCATCAGCGGCCCGGTCTGGGACGCTGGTGCCAAACTGAACCAGCTGGCGGCCAGCAATGGGCGCAAGATCTTCATGCGCGGCAAGGCTGGTGCAGCCAACCTGGGCTGGAGCAATCTGACCCCAGCCCAGCAAACGGCCCTGAACCAGTCAGATGGCAACGGCAGCCTGCGACTGAACTGGCTGCGCGGTGACCACTCCAAGGAGCAGCGCTTCATCGGTGGCCTGTTCCGCAACCGCACGGCCTTCGAGCTCAACTACGACGGCACGATGCGGCAGACGGGCAGCGAATGGCTGCTGGGCGACATCGTGGCTTCCGACCCGCTTTACGTCGGCACTGGCAGCCAGCAGTACGACCTGCTGCCCGCCGGAGCTCCCGGCCGGGACAGCTACACCGCCTACGTCAGCGCCAAGGCGAGCAGAACGCCCATGATCTATGTCGGCGCCAACGACGGCATGCTGCACGCCTTCCGCGCGACCGACGGCGTCGAGCAGTTCGCCGTGATCCCCAACGCGGTCTTTCCCAACCTGCACCAGCTGACCAAGCCAAGCTATACCCACCGCCACTACGTGGACGGCTCGCCCAGCGGCGGTGATGCCTTCCTCGGCGGCGCCTGGAAGACCGTGGTGGTGACCGGCTTGCGCGCGGGCGGCAAGTCGGTGTTTGCCGTCGATGCCACGCAAGCCGATAACCCGACGGCCAGCCAGTTCATGTGGGAGTTCAACGCCGACGGCAGCGACGACAACATGGGCTACAGCTACAGCCAGCCGCAGGTGGTTCGCCTCAACGACGGCAACTGGGCCGCCGTGTTCGGCAACGGCTACAACAGCAAGAATGGCGGCGTGTCGCTCTACATCGTCAACCTGGCAGACGGCAGCCTGATCAAGCGCATCGAGGCCGTCAAGAATGACGTCGACAACGGCCTGTCCACTCCCACCCTGGTCGATACCGACGGCGACCGCATCGTCGATACGGCATATGCCGGTGACCTGAAAGGCAAGGTCTGGAAGTTCGACCTGAAGTCCGGCTCGGCTTCGAACTGGAGCGGGTCCGGATTTTTCACGGCGCAGGACGGCAGTGGCAACCCGCAGCCGATCACGGTGCAGCCCAATGTGGTCAAGGGCGACCGCGGCTACTGGGTCTTCTTCGGCACGGGCCGCATGCTGTCGAGCACCGACATCGCGGCTGCGGCCATGTCGAAACGGCAGAGTTTCTACGGCCTGTGGGACAACAACACGGCGATCGCTGGCCGCAGCGCCTTGGTCGAACAGACCGTGACCGGCACCGCCAGCAAGAATGGCATGAACCTGCGGGTCACATCCAACAACGAGGTCAACCTGACTGTCAAGCGTGGCTGGTACATGGATCTGCCCAGCAGCGGCGAACGGGTGACCGCCGAAGCGGCGACCGTGATCGACAACGTCAACCAGGACGACAACCGGATCGTTTTCACGACCGCCATCCCGTCCGCCGATCCGTGCAACGCACAAGGCACGAGCTGGCTGATGGAGCTGTCGTTCAAGGGCAGACGCCCCACGCAACCGGCATTCGACCTGAACAGCGATCTGAAGTTTGACTCGGGAGACACCGTGCTCGACGGCGTCATTCCCACCGGAATGCAATCCACGGTCGGCATCATGGACTCGGTGACATGGCTGGACCGAGATGCCGATGTGGCCTTCAAGCTGGCGCCGGGCACCAAGGGCAAGGTCCAGACCATCGCCAACCGTGGGCGTGGGCTGGGAGGACGCAGCAGGCGGGTGAGCTGGCAGCAGCTGATGTAGCAAGGTGGACCGATGAACCCGACATCCTCTTTCGACAGGCGACGGGTCACGGCGGGCTTCAGCCTGCTGGAGCTCGTGATCACGGTCGCGATCGTCGGCGTGCTGGCCTCCATCGCCATGCCGTCCTATGTCAGTCATCTGGCGCGGGGCAAGCGGGCCGAGGTCAAGGGCGCGCTGCAGGAGAACGCACAATTCCTCGAGACCTACTACACGACCCGTGGCTTCTACTCGACGGCCAAGGGCAGCAACAAGGCAGCCACCCTGCCGGTCATCCAGGTGCCCAGTTCGGGGACAGCCAACTACACCATCACGGCGACGGTCACGAACACGAGCTATACGCTGACGGCCAAGGCGGTGAACACGATGGCAAAGGATGACTGCGGCAACTTCACGCTGACGCACACCGGCACGCAGGGCGTCAGTGGCAAGCTGGGCGTAGCCGAATGCTGGAACCGCTAGCCACGCCCAGCGAGGGCCGCCTCAGTAGTGGCGCTGCAGGTCCATCCCGGCGTAAAGCTGCGCGACCTGGGCGGCGTAGCCATTGAACGGCAGGGTCGGACGACGCTTGGCAAACAGGCCGCCGGCCTCGCCGAGCCGGCGCTCGCTGGACTGGCTCCAGCGCGGATGCGGCACATCCGGGTTGACGTTGGAATAAAAGCCGTATTCGCGCGGAGCGGCCAGGTTCCAGGAGGTGCGGGGCATCTGCTCGACCAGGCGTATCCTGACAATGGACTTCGCGCTCTTGAAGCCATATTTCCAGGGCACGACCAGCCGCAGCGGCGCGCCGTTCTGGTTCGGCAACAGCTCGCCGTAGAGGCCGAAGGCCAGCAGCGTCAGCGGGTGCATGGCCTCGTCGAGCCGCAGGCCCTCGACATAGGGCCAGTCGAGCACGCCAGCGCTCAGGCCGGGCATGGTCGCCGGGTCGGACAGCGTGGTGAATTCGACGTATTTCGCGCTGCCCAGCGGCTCGACCTGCCTGAGCAGCCCGGCCAGCGAGTAGCCGACCCAGGGAATCACCATCGACCAGCCCTCGACGCAGCGCAGGCGATAGATGCGCTCCTCCATGGCACCGAGCTTGAGCAGATCCTCGATGCCGAAGCTGCGCGGCTTGCCGACCAGGCCTTCGACCCGCAGCGTCCAGGGCCGGGTCTTCATGCGGTGAGCGTGGCGGGCCGGATCGGACTTGTCGGTGCCGAACTCGTAGAAATTGTTGTAGCCGGTGACGTCGGCGTAGGGGGTAAGCGGCTCCGTCGTGAGGGCGCCCGGCACGCTGGAGCGCACTCCCGGCAGCGGCGCCAGTTTGCCGGGCCGCGTGACGAAGCCGGTCGGAGCCGTGCCGGAAGCGGTCTCAGCCGCCTGCACCAGCCCCTGATGCGGACCCAGCGCCATGACGCTGCCGGCTGCCACGAACTGGCGCAGCAGCGTCCGGCGCTGATGCCAGACCTCGGGCGGAGTGATTTCACTCGGCGGCGGAGCGCTTCGCGGGTCTGTGATTCGGATCAACATGGCCGGTCTCGCTTTCTTGCGGCTTGGAACAGATGCGGCCAAGTTAGCAGAAAAACAAAGACCCGGATTGCCCATGGTCAGGCGCAATCCGGGTCCGGGTGCAAGCCAGCAGCAGCAAGCGCGGCGGCGAATGGCTGCGATCAGAGCTCGCCGTAGCTGTGCAGGCCGCTGAGGAACATGTTGACGCCGATGAAGGCGAAAGTGGTCACGACCAGGCCGGTCAGCGCCCACCAGGCCGCCATCGTGCCGCGCAGGCCCTTCATGAGGCGCATGTGCAACCAGGCCGCGTAGTTGAGCCAGACGATCAGCGCCCAGGTTTCCTTGGGGTCCCAGCTCCAGTAGCCGCCCCAGGCCTCGGCCGCCCACAGCGCGCCCAGCACGGTCGCGATGGTGAAGAAGGCAAAGCCGACCGCGATCGACTTGTACATGACGTCGTCGAGCACCTCGAGCGTGGGCAGGCGTTCGGCGATGCGGCCGCGCGCGGTCAGGATGCCACCGACGATCAGCGCCGAGATGCCGAAGTAGACGAACCAGTAGCCACTGCCGGCTTCGCTCGCGCCACGGCGGAACACCAGCGGCTCGAAGCACAGCACGATGCCGAGCAGCCAGAGCGGCGCCAGCTTGAACCAGCGCGTCTCGCCCGCGCTGTGCTTGATCAGGTAGGCAAACGCCAGCATCGCCGACAGCGCGAAAGTGCCATAGCCGATGAAGTTGGCCGGCACATGCAGCTTCATCCACCAGCTCTGCAGCGCGGGAACCAGCGGCTGGATCTGATGGGCCTCGCGCACCACGGTGTACCAGAGCAGGAAGCCGACTGCCGCGCTGACCACCAGCATCACGAAGGCGCCCATGCGGCGGGTCTGGTACTGGTCCTCGTAGTAGAGGTAGTAGGACGCGGTCAGCCAGGAGAACAGCACGAAGACCTCGTAGAGGTTGCTGACCGGGATATGGCCGACATCGGCGCCGATCAGGTAGCTCTCGTACCAGCGCACCAGGGTGCCGACCAGCGCCAGCACGACCGCTGCCCAGGTCAGGCGCGAGCCCAGCTTCTCGAAGGCATCCCCTTCGCGGGCGAGCAGGCCGATCCAGTAGAAGGCGGTCGCGATGAAGAACAGCATGCACATCCAGAGGATGGCCGACTGGCTCGACAGGAAGTACTTGAGCAGGAAGGCCTGCTCGGCACGCGCGAGGTCGGGTCCGGTGCCGGTCTGGTAGAGCCAGATCGCCAGCAGGGCCAGCGCGGCCACCGCCAGCGTGAGCTGGCGCACCGGACGCCAGAACCAGGCCAGCGCGACCAGCGAAGGCACCGCGCCGACCAGAATGGCCTGCTCGTAGCCGTTCATGTGGGCGCCGTAGAGCGAGAAGGCGAATCCGGCGCCCGCCGCGACGAGGACGGCGAACAGCCAGTCCCACAGGTTTCTGCGGGCGAGGTAGCCGGGTGGCAGTTGCAGGGCGACGGTCTGGGTGGCGGTGTTCATGCTTTCACCTCGGTGGGGTTCTGCAGCAGCAGGGTCTTGAGGGTCTCGAATTCGCGGTCGGCGTCCATGGTCTTTCGATTGCTGGAAAGCGCCAGCGTGGCGTGCAGGCCGCCGTCGGCGCGCGGCGCCAGCCAGACCCAGAGCCGGCGCTCGCGCACGTAGAGCATCGCGAACACGCCCAGGATCAGGAACAGGCAACCGAGGTAGACCACGGTCTTGCCCGGCGCGCGCGCGACCTGGAACACGCTGGCCTGGACCTGCTCGAAGCTCTCAAGGCGCAGCGCCATCGGCACCGGGTAGTAGAAGGCGTCACTCAGCGCCATCAGCGCCAGCGTCATGAAGGACACGCCGCGTTCATCGCGCTGCAGCGCCGGCAGGCCGGCACGCTCTCGCCCAATCTGCGCCAGCTCGAACAGGGTGCCGTTGAGGATGCGCAGCAGCATCTCGCTGGCGCGCTCGCGCTCGGCTTCGGGCACGTTGGACTCGATGAACTGGGACAGCGCGGGCAGGCCGCCCGGCAGGGGTTCGGTGCCGGCAGGTGCGGCCTGCTGCACGCCAGCGAACAGGTCGAGCGCGCGGCCCGCCGAGGCCTCGAGCGCCTGGGTCAGGTCGCGGCGCTGGCCCTCGGTGGCGCCAGCGGCGTAGCGGCGCACGGCTTCGCGCCGCTGGGCAGGATCGGCCAGCGCGGCGCGCAGGCTCAGGAAACCGTCCATGCCGTCCTTCTCGTCGGCCGGCAGGCGCAGGTAACGGAAGGGCTCGGCCGGCGTATCGCGCACGCCGAGCAGGAAGACGCGGCGGCCGTCGATGTCGAACGGCAGCATGTAGTTGTTGAACTCGCGCGCCTGACCGGAGGCATCGCGCAGCTTGTAGTTGACGCTCGGGCCGACGTTGCGCCGCACCTGCTGGTTCATGGTCTTGTGGCCGGCGCCCAGGCGGCCCTCGATGGCCTGACGCAGGTCGACCTTGCGCACATCGGCACCACTGGCGGCCTTGCCGCCAAGGTTCTCGACGTTGATCACGCGCAGGCCGGTGAACTCGACCGTCATGGGCTGGCCGCCGAAGTTCAGCCGCGCCGAATCGCCGACCCGGCCGTCGAGTTCGAGCGAGCGCGGCACACCGTCGATCGCGATGCCCTTGAGCTTGAGCCGGGAACCGCCGTCGTCGAAGCTGGACTGGTAGATCTCGACACCCCGGTAATTGACCGGATGGTTGACCTCGACCCGCGCCTCTTTCGTCTCGCCGGTGTAGCGGTCGTGGATCACGATGTCGCTGGCGAACAGCTTGGGCATGCCGGTCGAGTAGTAATCGACGCTGAACTTCTTGAGCTCGATCTCGAACGGCAGGTCCTGCAGCAGCACGCCGTCGGGCTGGGTCAGGATCGCGACACCGGCGCGCTGCCCCTCGCCCACCAGCAGGCTGCCACGGAAGGTCGGATTGCGGTCGGACAGGCGGTGCTGTTCGGCCACATCGGCGATCATGCCGCCGCCAGCAAAGGGGGTCTTGCCCTGGAACCAGGTCTGGGCCTTGACGACCAGATCGCCGTCGAACAGGCCACCCAGGCAGATCAGCACGATCGCGCTGTGCGCGGCCAGGTAGCCCAGCTTGTTGGCCGCACCCGTCTTGGCCGCCACCATGAAGCCGGGACCGGCTTCGGTTTCACGGCGCTGCAGCCTGACCTTCCAGCCAGCGCCAGCCAGGGCCTGGCCCATGGCTTGCGCCGCAGCCTCCGGGGTCTGTGCAAGCTCGGCCTCGGCGCGATGGCCGAAGGCTTTCAGGCTCTGCTCGCGAATGCCTTCCTTGTAGGACTTGAGGTCCTTGAAGATCTTGGGCGTGTTGCGCGCAATGCACAGGCTGGTGCTGGTGACCAGGAAGGCCAGGATCAGCATGAACCACCAGGCACTGTAGACCGAATAGAGCTGGAAGGCGCCGAACAGCTCGGACCAGAAGGGGCCGAACTGGTTGATGTAGTTGTTGATGGGCTCGTGCTGCTTGAGCACGGTGCCGATGACCGAGGCGATGCAGATGACGGTCAGCAGCGCGATCGCGAAACGCATCGACGAGAGCAGTTCCACCGCAGCGCGCAGGCGGCGCGAGCCGCGTTCGAGTTCAAGACCGGTGGTGGAAGCGCTCATGGTTCAGGAATAAAAAAGCAGGCCGGGTGTCCGGGCCTGCCTGGGTTGGGGCGAATGGGAGACCTGGACTACCAGCGCCCGGATTATCCTGCCGAAGATTAAGGCCAGCTTATTGCCCCCGGGTGACGAGGGGTATTGCCGCGCCCGGAACCGCTCAGCGCAGGCCGGCGATGTAGTCGGAAACCGCCGTGATTTCCTTGTCGGTCAGGTAGGCGGCGACGCCGGTCATCTGCGCGCTGTTCTTGCGCTCGCCGCTGCGGAAGGACTTGAGCTGGGTGGCGGTGTATTCGGCATGCTGACCCGACAGGCGCGGGTACTGGGCCGGAATGCCAGCGCCGTTGGGCGAATGGCAGCCCGCGCAGGCGGCGATCTGACGGTCGGCGATACCGCCGCGGTAGATGCGCTCGCCCAGGGCCACCAAGGCCTTGTCCTGGGCGGCGCCGTTGACGGGCTTCTGGGATGCGAGCCAGAAGCTCACATTGCGCATGTCGTCGTCGGACAGCGCGGCGGCCATGCCGGACATCACGGCGTTGGCGCGCTTGCCAGCCTTGAATTCAGTCAGCTGCTTGACCAGGTACTCGGGGTGCTGGCCGGCCAGTTTGGGGTTGGTGCCAATGACGGAGTTGCCATCGGCGGCGTGACAAGCCGCGCACACCTGGCCAAAGGATGCAGCGCCCTTACCCAGATCGGGCTTGGCGGCCTGCGCATGGGCGGACAACGACAGGGCTGCGAGCGCAGCAGCGCCGATGAGGGATGCGATCAGTTTCATTTCGAGGGCAGATGGCGTCAGGTTGCGAGGAAGCGACCTGCACAACGATTGTCACGCAAGACGCAAAACGGGATGATTTTACAATGGACGATGACCGCAGAACCGCACATGAGCCCAGAACCCGCATCCGACCGCAAAATTCAGCCCGCCGCCCGGCCCGCGACCGACGTCAAAACGGCCCATGGCTGGCTGCACACGGCGCGTTTCCTGACCGAAGCGCCCCAGTTGCACCACCTGCCGGCGCTCGACGTGCCCGAGATCGCCTTCGTCGGCCGATCGAACGCGGGCAAGTCGACCAGTATCAACACGCTGACGCAACAGAAGCGGCTGGCCTTCGCCTCCAAGACGCCGGGCCGCACCCAGAGCATCAACCTGTTCGCGCTCGGCAAGCAGGGCGCCACCGACGCCGTGCTGGCCGACCTGCCGGGCTACGGCTATGCCGCCGTGCCGCAGGAAGCCAAGCGGCGCTGGCAGCAGGTGATGGCCAACTATCTGGTCAGCCGTCCCAATCTGCGCGGCATCGTGCTGCTGTGCGACCCCCGGCTGGGACTGACCGAGCTCGACGAAGCCTTGCTCGAGATCATCCGTCCGCGCGTCGAGCAGGGACTCAAGTTCCTGGTGCTGCTGACCAAGTCCGACAAGCTGACCCGCAGCGAGGCGGCCAAGGTGCTGCAGATCACCCGACTGCAGGCCGGCGGCGGCGAGGTCAGGCTGTTCTCGGCGCTCAAGAAGCAGGGGCTGGACGATGTCGCGACGCTGCTGTGGGACTGGACCCATCCGGTGGACGCCGCTGCAGCCCCTGCGGATGCACCGGCAGCGCCCGGCGCCTGAAACGACGCGACAGGGACCGCCTTTCGCCTGGGCGCTGGTTCAGCTCGGCGCGCGCGGTGACTTGTAGCGCGCATAGCCCCAGAGGTATTGCTGCGGGCAGCGCAGGATCACCCGCTCCATGGCGCGATTGAACTGGACGGCGATGGCGGCTGCGTCATCGGCCAGTGGTTCGTCCAGCACCTGCTCAAGCGGCAGGATGTGCACGACATAGCCGCGGCCCCAGGACAGGCGCTCGCCCCAAGCCAGCAGCACGCGGGTATGGGCCAGACGGGCGAAGCGCGCCGACAGCGTCATGGTGTAGGCCGGCTGGCCGAAGAAGGGGGCCCAGACGCCCTGCCCCTCGGGCGGAACCTGGTCGGGCAGCAGGCCGACGGCCTCGCCGCTCTTGAGCGCCTGGATCAGCTGGCGCACGCCGGCCAGCGTGGTCGGCGCCGTCGCCAGGCCCGGCCGGGCACGGCTGGCCTCGACCAGCTCGCGCAGCCAGGCCTGACGCGGCGGCCGGTACAGCACGGTCATCGGCTTCGGATCGGCGCCGGTGCCGAACTGCGCGGCATAGGCCTGGGCCGTGATCTCGAAGCAGCCCATGTGCGGCGTCAGGAACAACATGCCTTGCCCGGCCGCGCGCGCGGCCTCGACATGTTCGGCACCATCCCAACGCCAGGATACGGGCCGGCCCAGCCAGAGCCGGGGCAGCTCGGCGCTGAGCTTGCCGGCCTCGCCGACCGAGGCCCAGCGCGCCGTGCCGCGCAAGCCGGCCAGGCGGGTGTTGTGCGCCCAGCGGCGACGGTAGGACGGCGAGGCCAGCCAGGCCAGCCAGCCACCGAGCCAGCCGAGCGCGTGCAGCAGGGGCAGCGGCCAGGCCGCCAGCGATCGAAAAACAGTAGACATCACGGGGGGATTATCGACTTGCAGGCCGCCCAGGCGTAGAATTCCCGCATCGCCGAGTTACTTGAACTACTTGCAGGGCGATTCACAAATCCTGCTAAAGCGTTCGCCAGGCTCCGCAGAGAGTTGGCAACGCGCCAACCCCGAATGGAGCTTTTTTCATGTCCAGCGACTTCCTCTTCACCTCCGAATCGGTTTCCGAAGGCCATCCCGACAAGGTGGCCGACCAGATCTCGGACGCCATCCTAGACGCCATCTTCGAGCAGGACCCGCGTTCGCGCGTCGCTGCCGAGACCCTGACCAACACCGGCCTCGTGGTGCTGGCCGGCGAGATCACCACCAACGCGCATGTCGACTACATCCAGGTCGCGCGCGACACGATCAAGCGCATCGGCTACGACAACACCGAGTACGGCATCGACTACAAGGGCTGCGCGGTGCTGGTGGCCTATGACAAGCAGAGCAATGACATCGCGCAGGGCGTGGACCACGCGAGCGACGACTACCTGAATATCGGCGCTGGCGACCAGGGCCTGATGTTCGGCTACGCCTGCGACGAGACGCCGGACCTGATGCCGGCGCCGATCTACTACGCGCACCGTCTGGTCGAGCGCCAGGCCCAGCTGCGCAAGGACGGCCGCCTGCCTTTCCTGCGCCCGGACGCCAAGAGCCAGGTCACGATGCGCTATGTCGACGGCAAGCCGCACAGCATCGACACCGTGGTGCTGTCGACCCAGCACAGTCCGGACCAGTCCGAGACCCAGCACAAGATGAAGGCCAGCTTCACCGAGGCGATCATCGAGGAAATCATCAAGCCGGTGCTGCCTTCGGCCTGGCTGCAGGATACCAAGTACCTGATCAACCCGACCGGCCGCTTCGTCATCGGCGGCCCGCAGGGTGACTGCGGCCTGACCGGACGCAAGATCATTGTCGACACCTATGGCGGCGCCTGCCCGCACGGTGGCGGCGCCTTCAGCGGCAAAGACCCGACCAAGGTGGACCGCTCGGCCGCCTAT
>CALPRQ020000037.1 GCA_943326015.2 Chitinophaga pinensis
GGCATCACGATGTGGCCGCAGTTCAAGGGCCGCGACGGCTGTCGCACGCCCATGCCCTGGTCGGCCGACGAGGCCAACGCCGGTTTCAGTCCTGCCAGGCCCTGGCTGCCGGTGCCGGCCGCGCATCTGCCGCTCGCGGTCGATCGGCAGGCCGGCCACGCCGACAGCCTGCTGGCCTATTTCACCCAGCTGCTGCACTGGCGGCGCCAGCAGCCCGCGCTGCTCCACGGCAGCATGCGCTTGCTGCCCTGTGACGAGCAGGTGCTGGCTTATGTCCGCGAGCAGGATGGCCAGCGCCTGCTGTGCGCCTTCAACTTCAGCGAGCACGCGGCCAGCCTGGTGCTGCCGCCCGAATGGACGGCCGCCGAGCCGCTCGGGGGCAGTGGCCTGGCCGGTGCCCGCGTCGAGGGCGGCAGCGTCCATTTCGAGCCCTGGGGCGGCCTCTTCCTGTTGCGCCGGGGGGGCTGAAAAAAGGTGACCATGCCCGATCAGAATGATGTCGATCTGTTGCAGCGCGGTTGTCACCCCGACCCCTTCGCCGTCCTCGGCATGCATGGCTCGTCCCTGGGCCTGTGGGTGCGTGCCTTCCTGCCCGGCGTGCAAGGCGTCGATCTGCTGCGCGTCGGCGCCGAGGGTTCGACCGAGCTGGTCGGCACCATGCGGCGCCAGGGCGACAGCGAGCTGTTCGCGTTCTGTTGCAGCGCAACCCAGTCCTTCGACTACCGCCTGCGCTTGTGGCATGGTGCCGGCGAGCCGCGGCAGACCGTCATCGACGATCCCTACCGCTTTGGTCCGCTGCTCGGCGAAACCGATGTCTGGCTGCTGTCCGAGGGCACGCACCGGCGCCCGTTCGAGTGCCTGGGCGCGCATCCGCGCCAGCTGCAGGGCTCGGACGGCGTGGCGTTCGCGGTCTGGGCGCCCCATGCGCGCCGCGTTTCGGTGGTGGGAGACTTCAACCGCTGGGATGGTCGCTGTCACCCGATGCGGCTGCGGCGCGAGTGCGGGATCTGGGAGCTCTTCATTCCGGGGCTGGGTGTCGGCGCGCTCTACAAGTTCGAGCTGATCGGCGCCGATGGCGAGCTGCTGCTCAAGTCCGACCCCTACGCGCTGCGTGCCGAGCTCAGGCCGAGGACGGCCAGCGTCGTGCAGGGCTTGCCGCCGCCGCTGCGGCTGGCGCCCGAGCGCGTGGAGGCCAATCGGCTCGACCGCCCGATCAGCATCTACGAGGTGCACCTGGGCTCCTGGCGCCAGCAGGACGGCTGGCGCTGGCCCGACTACCGCGAGCTCGCCGCCACGCTCGTGCCCTACGCGAGCGAGATGGGCTTTACCCACATCGAGCTGCTGCCGGTTTCCGAACACCCCTATGACGGCTCCTGGGGTTACCAGCCGGTCGGGCTGTTCGCGCCGACCGCGCGCCACGGCGCTCCCGAGGATTTCCGGCATTTCGTCGCGGCTGCCCATGCCGCGGGCCTCGGCGTGATCCTCGACTGGGTGCCGGCGCATTTTCCGACCGACAGCCATGGCCTGGCGCGCTTCGACGGCACGGCGCTCTACGAGTACGCCGATCCGCGCGAGGGCTTTCACCAGGACTGGAATACGCTGATCTACAACTATGGCCGGCGCGAGGTCGGCAACTACCTGATCGGCAATGCGCTCTACTGGATCGAGCGTTTCGGCGTCGATGGCCTGCGCGTCGACGCCGTGGCCTCGATGCTCTACCGCGACTACAGCCGCGCCCACGGCCAGTGGCTGCCCAACTGCCATGGCGGGCGCGAGAACCTGGAGGCCGCGGCCTTCCTGCGCCGGCTCAACCACACGGTCGGCACCGAATGCCCGGGCGCGCTGATGATCGCCGAGGAGTCGACCTCGTATCCGTCCGTCAGCCGTCCACCTGCCGATGACCTCCAGGGCGGCGGGCTCGGCTTCCACCAGAAATGGAACATGGGCTGGATGAACGACACGCTGCGCTATTTCGCGCGCGATCCGGTGCACCGCCCGCACCACCAGCGCGAACTCACCTTCGGACTGGTCTATGCCTTCAGCGAGAACTTCCTGCTGCCGCTCTCGCACGACGAGGTCGTGCATGGCAAGGGGTCCTTGCTCGGCAAGATGCCGGGCGATGACTGGCAGCGTTTCGCCGGTCTGCGCAGCCTCTATGGCTATATGTGGGGCTTTCCCGGCAAGAAGCTGCTGTTCATGGGCGGCGAGCTGGCCCAGCCCGGGGAATGGCGCGACCAGGGCAGTCTGCCCTGGCAGCTGCTCGACGACCCGCGTCACGCGGGCGTGCAGCGCCTGGTGCGCGACCTCAACCGGGTCTATCGTCACCATTCCGCCCTCCATGCCTGGGACCATGATCCGCGCGGCTTCGAGTGGATCGTGCACGACGACGCCGGCCAGTCGGTGCTGGGCTGGCTGCGCCGCGACGACTGTGGCCTGGTTGCCGTGGTCTGCAACCTCACCCCGGTGCCGCGCGCGGACTACCGCATCGGCGTGCCCTGCGCGGGCGCCTGGGAGGAACTGATCAACACCGACGCCGTGGTCTATGGCGGCAGCGGCATGCACTGCGGCGCGGGCTTGACCGAGGCCGTGCCGGCACATGGCCAGGCGCAGTCGTTGCGCCTGTCGCTGCCGCCGCTGGCCTGCGTGATGCTGCGCCCGCGCCCCCTCTGAGTCTGGCCGCCATCATGCCCGACCCTTGCGCTACCCCGAACCGACTCGGCGCCACGCCGCTGGCCGCAGGGGTCGCCTTCGCGCTCGCCGCCCCGAACGCCACGGCGGTCGAGCTCTGTCTCCACGACGAGGCGGGGCAGCGCGAGCTCGGCCGCCACTGGCTGCGGCGCGACCCGGTCGGCATCTGGCATGTGTTCGTGCCCGGCCTGGCGCTCGGCACCAGCTATGGCTGGCGCGTGCACGGTCCCTGGGTCCCCGAGCAGGGGTTGCGCTTCAATCCGCACAAGCTGCTGCTCGATCCCTATGCGCGCGAGGTGGTCGGTCGCTACGACGGCAGCGATGTCCATCTCGGCCATGTCCCGGGCCTGCCGGCGCTGCGCGACAGCCGCAACAACGCGGCCGGTGCGCTCAAGGCGCGCGTGGTCGCCGACCTGCCACCGCTGCGCCAGCCCAGACCGCGGGTCGATCCGGCCCGGCGCGTGCTCTATGAGCTGCACCTCAAGTCCTTCACGATGCGCCATCCGGGCCTGCCCGAGGCGCTGCGCGGCCGCTACGAGGGGATGGCCCAGCCGGTGGTGATCGAGCACCTGCGCCGCCTCGGCGTGACCAGCGTCAGCCTGATGCCGCTGGCGCAACGCGCCGACGAGGCGCGCCTGCTCGCGGCCGGACTCGGCAACCACTGGGGCTACAACACGATCGCCTGGGCCGCGCCCGACACCCGCTACGCGCGCGATCCGCTGCGCGTGCGCGAGGAGTTCCGCGTCATGGTCGAGGCGCTGCACGAGGCTGGTCTCGAGGTCTTGCTCGATGTCGTCTTCAACCACTCGGCCGAATCCGATGCCCAGGGCCCGACGCTGTCGCTGCGCGGCATCGACAACCGGCTCTACTACGCGAGCCCGCGCCACGATCCCGGCCAGTACCAGAACTGGGCCGGCTGCGGCAATATGCTCGATCTGAACCAGCCGCTCGTGCTGCGCCTGGTGATGGACAGCCTGCGGCGCTGGGTCGAGGATTTCGGCATCGATGGTTTCCGCTTCGATCTCGCTCCAGCGCTCGGGCGCGATGCCGGCGCCGAGCACCGCTTCCAGCCCTGCGCGCCGCTGTTCATGGCGCTGGCGCAGGACCCGCTGCTGCGCGACCGCCTGCTGATCGCCGAGCCCTGGGACCTGGGGCCGGACGGCTACCAGCTCGGCCAGTTTCCGGCTGGCTGGCTGGAATGGAACGACCTGTTCCGCGACACGCAGCGCAGCGTCTGGCTGCACGGCCATGGCAGCCCGGGCCGCTGGGCGCAGGCGCTGGCGGGGTCGAGCGCGGTGTTCGCGGGCCGGCCGGCGCACAGCAGCGTCAACTTCGTGACCGCGCACGACGGCTTCACGCTGCAGGATCTGGTGAGCTACCAGCACCGGCACAACCAGGCCAATGGCGAGGACAACCGCGACGGCCAGGCGCACAACCTGAGCCACAACCATGGCGCCGAAGGCCCGTCGGCCGATGTCGCGCTGAGCGAGCGCCGACGCCAGAGCCAGCGCGCCTTGCTGACCTGCACGCTGCTGTCGCTGGGCACGCCGATGCTGCTCGCGGGCGACGAGCTCGGCCACAGCCAGCAGGGCAACAACAATGCCTACTGCCAGGACAACGAGCTGAGCTGGATCGACTGGGACCGGGCGGACGCCGCGCTCTCGGCCTATGTCGGCGGCGTGATCGCGTTGCGCCATGAGCTGCCCGCGCTGCAAGCCGGCGACTGGTGGCGGGTACCGGCGCAGGCCATGGACGCAGCGCCTGGCGCAGTGGCCGCGCACTGGCTCACGCCCGAGGGCCAGCCCTTGAGTGCGCGCGACTGGCAGCGCGAGCAGCCGATGCCGATGGCGATCTGGCTTGAGCCGCCCGGCCCGGTCGATCAGGCCTGCCTGTGGTTGTTCAACCCCGGCCGCGAGCCCGTCAGCTTTGCCCTGCCGCCCGGCCGCTGGATGCGCCGCCTCGACAGTCATGACGGCAGCCTTGAGCCCGTGGCGTTCGAGCGCCAGATCCGGCTTTGCCCGCGTTCGATCGCCCTCGCGACCGTCGCGCCGCCAGAACAGATTCCGATTCAGACCAGGAGAACCCCATCATGACCCCCCCCGGCCGCGCCTCAGCGTCGCCCACCGACCGCCACCTTCAGCCCCATATGCTCGCGCGCCGCAGCATCGCGCTCGTCCTCGCGGGCGGGCGTGGCTCCCGCCTCAAGCAGCTGACCGATCGGCGTGCCAAGCCCGCGGTGTATTTCGGCGGCAAGTTCCGGATCATCGACTTCGCGCTCTCGAACTGCGTCAACTCCGGCATCCGCCGCATCGGCGTCATCACCCAGTACAAGTCGCATTCGCTGCTGCGCCACCTCCAGCGCGGCTGGAGCTTCCTGCGCGCCGAGCTCAACGAGATGGTCGATCTGCTGCCCGCGCAGCAGCGCGTCAATGACGAACACTGGTACCGGGGCACGGCCGACGCGATCTACCAGAACCTCGACATCGTCCAGTCGAGCAAGCCCGACCATGTGGTGGTGCTCGCGGGCGACCATATCTACAAGATGGACTATTCGCTGATGCTGCAGGATCATGTGGCCAGCGGTGCCGGCTGCACGGTCGGCTGCATCGAGGTGCCGCGCAGCGAGGCGAGCGCCTTCGGCGTGATGGCGGTCGATGGCGAGCGTCGCATCACCGATTTCGTCGAGAAGCCGGCCGATCCGCCCGCGATGCCCGGCAACGAGTCGGTCTCGCTCGCCAGCATGGGCATCTACATCTTCAATGCCGAGTACCTCTACCGCTTGCTCGACGAGGACCTGCGCGATCCGCTGTCCAGCCACGATTTTGGCAAGGACGTGATTCCGCGCGTGGTGCAGGAGGGGCGCGCGCTGGCGCATCCGTTCTCGATGTCCTGTGTCTGCAGCCACGAGGACGCGGTGCCGTACTGGCGCGACGTCGGCACGCTCGACTCGTTCTGGGAGGCCAACCTCGACCTCGCGGCCGTCATGCCGCAGCTCGACATCTACGACACGCAGTGGCCGATCTGGACCAGCCAGCGCCAGCTGCCACCGGCCAAGTTCGTGCAGGATGTCGAGGGCCGCTCGGGCGTCACGATCAACACCATGGTCTCGGGCGGCTGCATCGTCTCGGGATCGGCGGTCAGCAATTCGGTGCTGTTCTCGAACGTGCGCGTGCATTCCTTCTGCACCATCGACCAGGCGGTCCTGCTGCCCGAGGTCAGCGTCGGGCGCGAATGCCGGCTCAGCCGGGTGATCGTCGATCGCGGCTGCCAGCTGCCCGACGGGCTGGTGATCGGCGAGGACGCCGAACTCGATGCGCGGCGCTTCGAGCGCACCGACAGCGGCGTGGTGCTGGTGACGCGCCCGATGCTCGAGCGTCTGGCCGAGTCGAGCTGAAGGGCGCGCCGATGTCCGAGCTCAAGATCCTCCAGGTCAGCGCCGAGTATTTCCCGCTGATCAAGACCGGCGGCCTGGCCGATGTCACTGGCGCCTTGCCGGGCGCCTTGCGCGCGCTCGGCTGCGAGGCGCGGCCGCTGCTGCCGGGCTTCGCCGCCGTGCTCGACGGGCTGCAAGACCCGGTCGAGGTCGGCCGTTGCGACCTGCCCTGGGGCCGCTGGGTGCGCGTGCTGCGCGGCCAGCTCCCCGACCCGGAGGGCGGGGCCGGGCACACGACCGCCTACGTGATCGACTCGGTCGCGCTCTACCAGCGTCCGGGCGGGCCCTACGAGACGCCCGAGCGCCAGCCGCATCCGGACAACCACCAGCGCTTCGCCGCGCTGGCCTGGGTCGCCGTCGCGCTCGCGCATGGGCTCGACGCCGACTGGCGGCCCGATCTGGTGCATGGCCACGACTGGCATGCCGGCCTGGTGCCGGCCTGCCTCAAGGCCGCGGGACCGCCTTTCGTGCCCAGCGTCTTCACGGTCCACAACCTGGCCTACCAGGGCCTGTTCGCGCGTGCCGATTTCGACGGCCTGGGCCTGCCCTGGCACTGGTTCCAGCCCGATGGTGTCGAGTTCCATGGCCAGCTGTCCTTCATGAAGGCCGGCCTGCATTACGCCGACCGTCTGACCACGGTCAGCCCGAGCTATGCGCGCGAGATCCAGACGGCCGAATTTGGCTGCGGTTTCGAGGGTCTGCTGCGGCACCGCCACGCCGCGCTGCGCGGCATCCTCAATGGCATCGATGAGCGCGTCTGGCACCCCGGGCGCGACCGACATCTGGCCGCCCACTACGGCGCCGACAGCCTGGAGCGCCGCGCGCTCAACAAGGCCGCGCTGCAGGCCGAGAGCGGCTTGCAGGTCTGTCCGGAGCGGCCGCTGTTCACGGTCGTGAGCCGCCTGACCGAGCAGAAGGGCCTGCCGCTGGTGCTGCAGGCCTGCGACCTGCTGGTCGAGCAGGGCGCGCAGCTGCTCGTGCTCGGCAGCGGCGACGCCGGGCTCGAGTCCGCCTTCCGTCTCAAGGCGCTGCAGCACCCGGGCCAGATCGCCGTGCGGCTGGGCTATGACGAGGCGCTGTCGCACCGCATCTTCGGTGGTGGCGACGTCATCCTGGTGCCGTCGCGCTTCGAGCCCTGCGGCCTGACCCAGCTCTATGGCCTGGCCTATGGCTGCGTGCCGCTGGTGCGGCGCGTCGGTGGCCTGGCCGACACGGTCACCGACACCGACCTGCTGAGCCTGGTCGATGGCAGCGCGACCGGCGTGGTGTTCGAGCGTATGGAGCGCGGCGACTTCGAGTACGCGCTGCGTCGCATGCTCGCGCTCTACCGCCGTCCCCAGGACTGGCGCCAGGTGCAGCGCACCGGCATGGCCCGGCCGCTGCACTGGAGCGATGCCGCCGCCAGCTACCTGACCCTCTATCGCGAGCTGCTGGGCCGGTGCTGACGGCACGCATGCCGTTTTTCGACCGTTTCCCGGCCGGTTCACGCCGGTTTTTTCTTCCTCATTTCCCGGGTCCCGAGCGGACCCGGGTGTCTTGCTCATGACCGCTCCCATTCCCTTTCATTACGATCCTCCCGCCAATGACCTGGCCTCGCTGCGCGCCGCGATCGCCAACCATCTGGTGTTCTCGATCGGCAAGGACCCCTCGTCGGCCCGGTCCGAGGACTGGCTCCATGCCGCGGCCCATGCGGTGCGCGACCGCCTGGTCGAGCGCTGGATACGCACCACGCACGGGCAGTACGACCAGGACGTCAAGCGCGTCTACTACCTCTCGATGGAATTCCTGATGGGCCGCGCCTTCGACAACGCGCTGCTCGCGCTCGAACTGCGCGAGCCGCTGCGCGAGGCGCTGGCCGGATTCGGTGTCGAGATCGACCTGCTCGCGGCGCTCGAACCCGATGCGGCGCTTGGCAATGGTGGCCTCGGACGCCTGGCCGCCTGCTTCCTCGACTCGATGGCCACGCTCGGCATCCCGGGCTATGGCTACGGCATCCGCTATGACTACGGCATGTTCCGCCAGAACATTGTCGACGGCCAGCAGGTCGAGGTGCCCGACTACTGGCTCAAGCATGGCAATCCCTGGGAGTTCCCGCGTCCCGAGGTCAGCTACCGGGTGCAGTTCGGTGGCCGCATCCAGGAGCAGGATGGTCGCCTGCAATGGGTCGAGACCCAGGATGTGCAAGCCACGGCCTACGACACGATCGTGCCGGGCTACGGCACCGTGGCGACCAACACGCTGCGCCTGTGGTCGGCCAAGGCGAGCGATGAGATCGATCTCGGTGCTTTCAACCGGGGCAACTATTTCGCCGCCGTCGAGGGCAAGAACCATTCCGAGAACGTCTCGCGCGTGCTCTACCCGGATGACTCGACGCCTTCCGGGCGCGAGCTGCGGCTGCGCCAGGAGCATTTCTTCGTCAGCGCGAGCGTGCAGGACCTGCTGCGCCGCTATGTCAAGACGCACGCCGATTTCGAGCAGCTGCCCGAGAAGGTCAGCATCCACCTCAACGACACGCACCCGGTGCTCGCGATTCCCGAGCTGATGCGACTGCTGCTCGACGAGCACGGGCTGCCCTGGGACCAGGCCTGGCGCCTGTGCCGCGGCGTGTTCTCTTACACCAACCACACGCTGATGCACGAGGCGCTCGAGACCTGGCCGCTCGAAATGATGGGCCGCGTGCTGCCGCGCCATCTGCGCATCATCTTCGAGATCAACAGCCGCTTCCTGCACGAGCTCACGCAGCAGCGCGGCCACGATGGCGAGCTCATGCGCCGCGTCTCGCTGATCGACGAGGCCGGCGAGCGCCGCGTGCGCATGGCCTACCTCGCGGTTGTCACCAGCCACTCGGTCAACGGCGTCTCGGCGCTGCACAGCGAGCTGATGCAGCGCTCGATCTTTGCCGAGTTCGCCGCGCTCTGGCCCGAGCGCTTCAACAACAAGACCAACGGCATTACGCCGCGGCGCTGGCTGGCGCAGGCCAATCCGGCGCTGGCCGCACTGCTCGATGAGCGCCTGGGTCGGGGCTGGCGGCGCGACCTCGGCGAGCTCGCGCGCCTGCGCCCGCTGTTCGACGAGCCGGCCTTCCGCACCGCTTTCGCGGCGGCCAAGCAGGCCAACAAGCAGCGCCTGGCGCACTGGCTCGACAGCCAGATGGGGCTTGAGGTCTCGACCGACGCGCTGTTCGATGTCCAGGTCAAGCGCATGCACGAGTACAAGCGCCAGCTGCTCAACCTGCTGCATGTGGTCACGCGCTATCTGCGCCTGCTCGACGACCCGGCCGCGGTCACGGTGCCGCGCGTCGTCCTGTTCGCCGGCAAGGCCGCGTCGGCGTATAAGGTCGCCAAGCTGATCATCCGCCTGATCAACGACGTGGCGGCGACCGTCAACGCCGATCCGCGCATCGGCGACAAGCTCAAGGTGGTGTTCGTGCCGAACTACAGCGTGAGCCTGGCCGAGCTCATCATTCCGGCGGCCGACCTGTCCGAGCAGATCTCGACCGCCGGCACCGAGGCCTCGGGCACGGGCAACATGAAGTTCGCGCTCAACGGCGCGCTGACCATCGGCACGCTCGACGGCGCCAACGTCGAGATCCTGGAGCAGGTCGGTGCCGACAACATCTTCATCTTCGGCCACACCACGCCCGAGGTCCAGGCGCTGCGCGGCGCGGGTTACCAGCCACGCGACTGGCTGGATCGCAGCCCCGAGCTCAGGCGCGTGCTGGAAGCGATCCGCGACGGGCGCTTCAGTCCGGGCGAGCCCAGCCGCTACCAGGCCATCTACGACCTGCTGGTGAACTGGGGCGACCACTACCTGCTGCTGGCCGACTACGAGTCGTATCTCGCGGCGCAGGAGCGGGTCGATCGCGCCTACGAGGACCGCGAGCGCTGGCTGCGCATGGCGATGGCCAACGTCGCCGGCATGGGGCCGTTCTCGTCCGATCGCACCATCGCCGAGTACGCTCGCGAGATCTGGCGCTGCGAGCCGGTGCAACTGCCGCACTGATCCGCTGCCCCGCCGGGGCGACCGAGGTAGCCTGACATGGAAAACCTGAAATCCTCCCACGCTGGTGCCAATGTGCCAGCGCCGCGCCTGCTGGCCGACGTCGGCGGCACCCATGCCCGCTTTGCCTGGCAAGCCGCCGCCGGTGCGCCGATCGAGGACCCGATCACCCTGCCTTGCGCCGAATACCAGACGCTGGAAGCCGCGATCCGCGCCTATCTCGACCGCATCGAGCGTCCCGGGCCACGTGTCGGCGCGATTGCGATCGCCAATCCGGTGCATGGCGACCGCATCCAGATGACGAACCACCACTGGTCGTTCTCGATCAGTGCGCTGCGCCAGGCGCTGGGCTTTGCGCGGCTGGAGCTGCTCAACGACTTCACCGCGCTCGCGCTGGCCTTGCCGGACCTGCCGTCGGAGCAGCTGTTCCAGGTCGGCGGCGGCTGCGCGCTGCCTGGCAGCGCCATCGGCCTGCTCGGTCCTGGCACCGGTCTAGGCGTGTCGGGCTTGCTACCCGACGGTTGCGGCGGCTGGATTCCGCTGCAAGGCGAGGGCGGCCATGTCAGCCTGGCGCCGGTGACGCCGCGCGAACAACTGGTGGTCGACTATCTGATCCAGCGCTACGGCCATGCCTCGGCCGAACGCGCGGTCAGCGGCATGGGGCTGGTCGACATCCTGCGCGCGCTGTGTCTGGCCGACGGCGTGCTGCCGCCCGAGGGCTGGGGGCCGGCCCAGGTCAGCGCCGCGGCCTTGTCTGGTCAGGATGCGCGCTGCTCGGAGGCGCTCGCCATGCTGTGCGCCTTGCTGGGTTCGGTGGCTGGCAATCTCGCGCTCACGCTGGGCGCCAAGGGTGGCGTCTACATTGGCGGCGGCATCGTGCCTCGGCTGGGCGAGTGGTTCGCCCGCTCACCGTTCCGGGCCCGTTTCGAGGCCAAGGGCCGCTTCCAGTCCTACCTGGCCGAGATCCCGGTCTGGGTCATCAACGCGAGCCAGTCGCCGGCGCTGGCAGGGGTGGCCAAGGCGCTGGATCAAGCCTGATTGTCAGCTTTGTGCCGTACGAGATACAGAGTGATGCCAGAAACGAAAAAGCCCAGCTCGAAAGCTGGGCTAAGTCGTTGATTCTATTGGTGCCGGAGAAAGGAATCGAACCCTCGACCTTCTCATTACGAATGAGCTGCTCTACCGACTGAGCTACACCGGCACTGGTGTCAGTGTTGCGCTGACACAGTCACAGATTATAGCGGCTTTGCGGGCTGTTTTTTGGCGCGGCGCCTGGGCTGCGTCGCAGTTTCTGCTCACTTGGCCGCGTCGGCTTCCAGGTGGTAGGCGGTGACGCGCTCGACCTCGTGCTTCGAGCCCAGTACCACGCTGACGCGCTGGTGCAGTTCGGTCGGCTGGATGTCCAGGATGCGCTGGCGGCCGTTGGTCGAGGCACCGCCGGCCTGCTCGATCAGCCAGCTCATCGGATTGGCCTCGTACATCAGGCGCAGCTTGCCCGGCTTGTTCGGCTCGCGCTTGTCCCAGGGGTACATGAAGACGCCGCCACGGCTCAGGATGCGGTGCACGTCGGCCACCATCGAGGCGATCCAGCGCATGTTGAAGTCCTTGCCGCGCACGCCTTCCTTGCCGGCCAGGCATTCGTCGACATAGCGCTTGACCGGGCTGTCCCAGTGGCGCATGTTGCTCATGTTGATCGCGAATTCCCTGGTGTCCTCGGGAATGCGGACCTGGTCGGCGGTCATGATCCAGCTGCCCTGTTCGCGGTCGAGCGTGAACATCACGACGCCGTTGCCCACGGTCAGCACCAGCGTGGTCTGTGGACCATAGACGCAGTAGCCGGCTGCAACCTGCTGGCTGCCGGGCTGCAGGAAATCGCTTTCGGCGACCGGCTCGATCACGTCCGGCTTGTCGTTGGGCTTCTTCAGCACCGAGAAGATGGTGCCGATCGAGACGTTGACGTCGATGTTGCTGCTGCCGTCGAGCGGGTCGAACATCAGCAGGTATTCGCCTTGCGGATAACGGTTGGGCACCACATGGATGGTTTCCATTTCCTCGGACGCCATCGCCGCCAGGTGACCGCCCCATTCGTTGGCGTCGATCAGCACCTCGTTGGCGATGATGTCGAGCTTCTTCTGGACTTCGCCCTGGACGTTCTCGCTCTCGGCGCTGCCCATGATTTCGCCCAAGGCGCCCTTGTTGACCTGGATGGCGATGCGCTTGCAGGCGCGCGCGACGATCTCGATCAGCAGGCGCAGTTCCGATGGGATGCTGCCGTGTTCGCGTTGCTGTTCGACCAGGTAGCGGGTCAGGGAGATTTGGTTGCTCATGTCGGATGGTTTCCTTGTGGGGTTCAGTCGGCCAGCGCGCGGGTGATGACTTCGCGCACGTCGTTGCTGAGTTCGGTCTTGGCGGCGACGCGGGCGATGGCTTCGCGTGCGGCGCTGCGGCAGGGTTCGGCCAGCTTCTTCCAGCGGTCGAGTGCGCGCGCCAGGCGGGCAGCGACCTGCGGGTTGAAGGCGTCGATCTCGATCACGCGCTCGCTCCAGAACCGGTAGCCGGCCGCGTCGGGGCGGTGGAAGGCGCCCGGGTTGGCGTTGCAGTAGCTGAAGATCAGGCTGCGCGCGCGGTTCGGGTTGCGCAGGTGGAAGTCGGGGTGGTTCAGCAGCTGCTTGACCAGCGGCAGGATGTTGCCGCCGCGGTCGCAGGCGCCAGCCTGCAGCGCGAACCACTTGTCGAGCACCAGCTCCTCGCCCTTGAACAGCGCGTGGAAGCGCTCCAGCGCCTGCGCGGCCAGCGCGTGACCGCTGCCGACCAGCGCGGACAGCGCATTGAAGCGGTCGGTCATGTTGCCGGCATCCTTGAAGCGCTGCAGCGCCTTGCCGGGCCAGACCGGGTTGCCGTTGTCGCGCGCGGCCAGACACAGCATGGTCAGCGCCAGGCCGGCCAGGGCGCGCCGGCCGCTCGAGACCGGGTCGGGGCGGAAGGCGCCGTTGTCCTGGTTGGTCTCGAAGGCCTGGACCCAGTCGTCGTGCAGCGCGTGGGCGAGCTGCTCGCGCATGGCCTCGCGCACCGTGTGGATGCGCTGCGGGTCGACTTCGGCCAGCTGCTCGGCGATATAGGTTTCGCCCGGCAGCGTGAGCACCAGTTCCTTGAAGGCGGCATCGAGCGCCGGTGCGCGCAGGATGGCGCGCATCGCGTCGAGGTAGGCCGCGTCCAGCGGCTGGTGCATGGCGTCTTGCGACTGCACGGCGGCGAGCGCGCGGCGCAGCGCCAGGCGTTGGCCGGCTTCCCAGCGGTTGAACGGGTCGCTGTCATGGGCCAGCAGCGTCAGCAGTTGCGCGTCGCTGTAGTCGTATTCGAGCACGACCGGCGCGCTAAAAGCCCGCAGGATCGACGGCACCGGCTCGGCGTCCACGCCTTCGAAAACGACGGTCTGGCTGGTTTCGCTCAGCACCACGGTGTGCGCGCTGCCTTCGATCTCGCGGCCCTGCGCGTCGAGCAGGCCCAGCGCGACCGGAATCACGAAGGCTTCCTTGGCTGACTGGCCGGGGGTGGCGGGGCAGCTCTGGCCCAGCGTCAGGGTGTAGCGATGGACCTCGGCGTCGTACTGACCGCTGGCGTGCAGGCGCGGCGTGCCGGCCTGCGCGTACCAGCGCTTGAACTGCGGCAGCAGGCGCGCGAGCTCGCTGTCGGGGTTGGCGTCGGCGATGGCCTGCGCGAAATCGTCGCAGGTCACGGCCTGGCCGTCGTGACGCTCGAAGTACAGCTTCATGCCGCGCGCGAAGCCCTCGCGGCCGACCAGGGTCTGCTGCATGCGCACGACCTCGGCGCCCTTCTCGTAGATCGTGACGGTGTAGAAGTTGTTGATCTCGGCGTACTGGTCGGGGCGCACCGGGTGCGCCATCGGGCCGGCGTCCTCGGGGAACTGGGCCGTACGCAGCACACGCACGTCCTCGATCCGCTTGACGGCGCGGGCCGACGCGCTGCCGGCCATGTCCATGCTGAATTCCTGATCGCGAAAGACCGTCAGGCCTTCCTTCAGGCTGAGCTGGAACCAGTCACGGCAGGTGACGCGGTTGCCGGTCCAGTTGTGGAAGTACTCGTGGCCCACCACCGATTCGATGCCGGCGTAGTCGGTATCGGTCGCGGTGGCCGGATTGGCCAGCACGTACTTGGTGTTGAAGATGTTGAGGCCCTTGTTCTCCATCGCGCCCATGTTGAAGTCGCTGGTGGCGACGATCATGAAGCGCTCCAGGTCGAGCGGCAGGCCGAAGCGCGCTTCGTCCCAGGCGATGCTGGCCATCAGCGAGTTCATCGCGTGCTCGGTCTTGTCGAGGTCGCCGGGGCGCACATAGACCTGCAGCAGATGCTCGCCGCCGCTGCGGCTGGTGATGCGCTGCTCGCGCGACACCAGCTGGCCGGCCACCAGCGCGAACAGGTAGCAGGGCTTCTTGTGCGGGTCGACCCATTTCGCGTAGTGGCGGCCGTCTTCCAGCTTGCCCTGTTCGACCAGGTTGCCGTTGGACAGCAGCACCGGGTACGCAGCCTGGTCGGCGCGCAGCGTCACGCTATAGCTGGCCATCACGTCCGGACGGTCCAGGAAGTAGGTGATGCGGCGGAAGCCCTCGGCCTCGCACTGCGTGAAGAAGGTGCCCTGGCTGACATACAGGCCCATCAGCTTGCTGTTCCTGGCCGGGGCGCAGGTGGTGAAGATCTCGATCTCGAAGGGTTCCTCGCCCTCGGGCAGCTTCTCCAGCACCAGCTGCTTGCCGTCCATCTTGAAGCTGCTGCCTTCGCCGTTGACGAGCACGCGCGCCAGGTTGAGTTCCTCGCCGTCCAGCCGCAGCGGTTGGGCCGCCACCGCCGGGTTGCGCCGCAGCCGCATCTTGTTGAGGACGCGGGTCTTGGCCGGGTCGAGGTCGAAGCACAGCTCGACCGTATCGACGAAGTAGGCCGGAGCGGCGTAGTCTTCGCGCTTCACCACCGGGGTGTTGCCTTCACGCAGTGAGGTCATGGGTCAGACGCCTTGTTTCAGAGAAGCTTCGATGAATGCGTCCAGGTCGCCGTCGAGCACCTTCTGGGTGGCCGAGATTTCGACGTTGGTGCGCAGGTCCTTGATGCGGCTGTTGTCCAGCACATAGCTGCGGATCTGGTGACCCCAGCCCACGTCGGTCTTGGTGTCCTCAAGCTTTTGCTGCTCTTCCATGCGCTTGCGCATCTCGTAGTCGTACAGCTTGGAGCGCAGCCGGCCCCAGGCCAGGTCGCGGTTGCTGTGCTGGCTGCGGCTGTCCTGCGACTGCACCACGATGCCGGTCGGGATGTGGGTCAGGCGCACCGCCGAGTCGGTCTTGTTGATGTGCTGGCCGCCGGCGCCGGAGGCGCGGTAGGTGTCGATGCGCACATCGGCCGGGTTGATGTTGATCTCGACCGAGTCGTCGATCTCGGGGTAGACGAACACCGAGGCGAACGAGGTGTGGCGCCCGCCCGAGCTGTCGAAGGGCGACTTGCGCACCAGGCGGTGCACGCCGGTCTCGGTGCGCAGCAGGCCGTAGGCGTACTCGCCTTCGAGCTTGATGGTGGCGCTCTTGATGCCGGCGGTGTCGCCGTCGGCCAGGTCCTCGACCGTCACCTTGAAGCCCTTGCGCTCGCCGTAGCGGGTGTACTGGCGCAGCAGCATGCTGGCCCAGTCGCAGGCCTCGGTGCCGCCGGCGCCGGCCTGGATGTCGAGGAAGCAGTTGAGCGGGTCGGCCTCCTGGTTGAACATGCGGCGGAATTCGAGCTTCTCGACTTCGGCGGCCAGCTTGCCGGCTTCACCCTCGATGGCTTCGAGGCCATCGTCGTCACCTTCTTCCTTGGACATCTCGAACAGTTCGCCGTTGTCGGCGAGTTCGCCCGTCAGGCGGTCGAGCACGATCACGACGTCTTCGAGCGACTTCTTTTCCTTGCCCAGGTCCTGGGCCCGCTTGGGGTTGTTCCAGACGGCGGGGTCTTCGAGTGCGCTGTTGACTTCGGTCAGCTTCAGGGCTTTGTGATCGTAGTCAAAGATACCCCCGTAGCTCGATCACGCGCGAGCTCAGGTCGGCGAGGCGGGCGGAGATGGCGTTGAGGCGTTCGGCTTCCATGATCTTGAATCTCTTTGTAATCTGTCAAAGCAGGCGATTTTCTCACGCCCGGGGAATTTGCGAGTGCGCGGCCGCGCAAGGTTTCAGGCGGAGGGGGCGGGCTGGAAGCGCCACTGCGCCAGCAGCATGGCCGCCAGCAGCAGCAAGGCCCCACCCCAGCCGCGCAGGCCGATCTGCTCGTTCAGCATGATCCAGCCGCCCAGCGCCGAGAACAGACCCTCGCTGCTGTAGATCACGGCCGCGTGCGAGGCGACCGCGTCGCGCTGTGCGATGGCCTGCAGCGTGTAGGCGACGCCGATCGAAAGCACGCCGCCCCAGGCGATCGCACCGGCGGCCTGTTGCAGCCCGGCCAGGGTGATGCTTTCCTGTGCCAGCGCGACCGCCAGCGAGAGCAGACCCGCGACCAGGTACTGCAGCACCGACAGCCGCAGCGGGTCATGGCGCCTGGCCAGCCGGCCCACCAGCAGCACATGCACGGCCCACAGCAGGGCGCCGCCGAGCTGCAGCCAGTCGCCGGCGGCGATGCCGGCGCCGGGCTTGACGCTCAGGAAGTAGAGGCCGGCTGTCGCCAGCGCGACCGCGATCCAGGCCTGGCGCGTCACATGCTGGCCGCCCAGGCGCAGCAGTACCGGCACCAGCACGACATAGAGCCCGGTGATGAAGCCCGCGTTGCTGACCGAGGTGCCGAGCAGGCCGACCTGCTGCAGGTTGATGGCCGAGAACAGCACCAGGCCCAGCAGCAGGCCCGCGCCCCACAGGCTACGGCTGGGATGCACCGGGATGGAGCTGAACGGCCCGCCGCGCCAGCTCCAGAGCGGCGCGATCATCAGCACGCCGATCAGCATCCGGCTGCCGGTGTAGCTGAACGGACCGACGCTGTCCATGCCCAGCTGCTGGGCGACGAAGGTGCTGCCCCAGATGGCGGCAGTCAGCAGCATCAGCAGGTCGGTTTTGAGGTTGGAATGTTGCATGCTACGCACCCGCCGAGTTGCGGTGGCGGGTGACCAGGGTCGGTTTCAGTTCAGGAATTCTTCGATCAGCGCCGCCACGGCAGCCGGCTGGTCGTGGTGCAGCATGTGGCCGGCGTCCTCGACCCGCGCGCGGCGGCAGTCGGGCACGGCGGCAAGCCGCTGGTGGAATTCTTCCAGCCGGTATTCGCCGCGCTTGAACCAGCGCCCCAGGCTGTCGTCCGAGGCTTCGACCATCAGCGTCGGTGCCTGGATGAAGCGCCAGATCGCCTGCACCTCGTCGGCGTGGTAGAGCTGGGGGTTGACCACCTTGTGGGCTGCATCGCCCAGCAGCTGCCAGCGACCTTCGCCGTCCTGCGCCGACCAGTGCTGCGCCAGCCAGCGCGCCTTGGCGGGATCGAGCCGCGGGTTGGTCTTGATCAGGCGCTGCGCCACGCCTTCGGGATCGTCGTAGCGCGGCATGGCGAGCTCGCCGCGTTCCAGCGCCTTGAGCTGGTCGATCCATTGGCCATAGCGGCCAGCCGCCTGTGCCGGCCGGGTGGCGGGCAGGCCGAAGCCCTCCAGGTTGACCAGGCGGCGCACCCGCTGGGGCCGCACGCCGGCATAGACCATCACCACGTTGCCGCCCATGCTGTGGCCGACCAGGTCGATGGCCTCGCCGCTGCCGCGGCCGAGCTCGGCGTCGAGCGCATCGAGCAGGAAGTCGAGGTCGGCCAGGTACTCGGCCGGTGACAGGTAGTGGTCGGCCGGGCCGTAGTCGGCGACTTCCGGTCCGGCTGTCAGCGCGCGCGTGAGGCCAAAGCCGCGCCAGTCGGGCGCAATGATGAAGCGGTCATGCCGCAGCGCGTCGACGACGAACTGGAACGAGGCCGAGACGTCCATCCAGCCATGCACCAGCACCAGTGGCACGGTGCCCGGGCGGTACTCGCCCCAGCTGCGCACATGGTAGCGCTGCTGACGGATGTTGATGAACTGGCTGCGGGAAGGACGGATGGCCTGATACATGCAACCGATTATTACGGCTGTCGCGGCGTCTGCCGTTCCGGCACCGTGACAAAATCGGCCTGGAACGGATTGGAGAACACCACCATGAACCTGATTCCACTGGGCACGAGCGAGCTGCGCGTGACCCCGATCTGCCTGGGCAGCATGACCTTCGGCGAGCAGGTCGGCCAGGCGGACAGCCACGCCATCCTGGACCGCGCGCTCGAGCGCGGCATCAACTTCATCGACACCGCCGAGATGTATGCGGTGCCGGCGCGCGCCGAGACCTGTGGCGCGACCGAGACCATCGTCGGCCACTGGCTGGCCAACCGTCCCGGCGCACGCGAAAAGATCGTGCTCGCGACCAAGGTCGCCGGCCCTTCGCGCGGCATGCCCTGGATCCGCGGCGAGCAGTCCGGCCTGACGCGGGCCGAGATCTTGGCCGCCTGCGACGGCAGCCTGCGCCGGCTGCAGACCGACGTGATCGACCTGTACCAGATCCACTGGCCGGCGCGATCAGTGCCGGCCTTCGGCAAGATCTACTACGACCCGGCCGAGGAAAAGCCCTGTGCCAGCATCCACGAGCAGCTCGAAGCGCTGGCCGAGCTGGTCCGTGCTGGCAAGGTGCGCGCGATCGGCCTCTCGAACGAGACACCCTACGGCGTGCACGAGTTCGTCCGCCTGGCCGAACAATACGGTCTGCCCCGCGTGGCCACGGTGCAGAACCCTTATTGCCTGATCAACCGAACGGTCGAGAACGGGCTCGACGAGACCCTGCACCGCCTGGGTGTGTCGTTGCTGGCTTATTCGCCGCTGGGCTTCGGCCTGCTGACAGGCAAGTACGACGCGAGCGGCTTCGAGCTGGCCGGTGCTCCTGCCGGCCGCATGTCACTGTACGATTCGATGCGCAAGCAGCGCTGGGGCCGGGCTGATTCTCTGGCTGCGGCGCGGCGCTACAACGCACTGGCGCGCGAGCATGGCCTCACTCCGACCCAGCTGGCGCTGGCCTTCTGTTACACCAAGTGGCAGGTCGCCAGCACCATCATCGGCGTGACCACCTTGGCGCAGCTTGACGAATGCCTCGACGCCTGGGGCACCACCTTGTCGCCTGAGCTGCTGCAGGCGATCGACCAGATCCGCTGGGAGCAGCGCGATCCCGCGGCCTGAGTCCCGCCTACCCACCCTTTCCGGATAAAGCATGTTTGATTTGACTACCCTGGCCGTCGTCGTGGCCGCCTACCTGATCGGCTCGCTCTCCTTCGCCGTGATCGTCAGCCGCGTCATGGGCCTGAACGACCCGCGCAGCTACGGCAGCAAGAACCCCGGCGCGACCAATGTGCTGCGCTCGGGCAGCAAGAAGGCGGCGATCGCGACGCTGCTGCTCGACGGCGCCAAGGGCTGGCTGCCGGTCTGGCTGGTGGCGCACTGGGGCTCGGCCTGGGGCCTGGGCGACGGCACGCTGGCGCTGGTTGGCATGGCGGCCTTCCTGGGTCACCTGTTCCCGGTCTTCTTCCGCTTCCAGGGCGGCAAGGGCGTCGCGACCGCCGCCGGCGTGCTGCTCGGCTTCGAGCCTTTGCTGGGCCTGGCCACATTGGGCAGCTGGCTGTTCGTGGCGCTGGTGCTGCGCTATTCCTCGCTGGCGGCCGTCGTCGCGGCGCTGTTCGCGCCTGGCTTCTATGTGCTGGTCAGCGGCGAGAGCTGGTCCTGGTACGGCAGCCCGTCGGTCGCGCTGGCCGTCGCGCTCATGAGCCTGCTGCTGCTGTGGCGCCATCGCGGCAACATCTCGCGCCTGATCGCGGGCCAGGAAGGCAAGATCGGCAGCAAGAAATGAAGTTCTATATGCAACAAGTCAAATTCACCCGACTGGCTGGCTGGGCCGCCTTCTCCGCTGCCATTCTGGCAGGGCTGCCGGCGCAGGCGCAGCAGGAGACGGCCCGCGTCATCAGCAGCACCCCGGTCATGCATGAGGTGCCCGTGACGCGCCAGGTCTGCCAGGACGAGGCGGTCACGCGCGGCGGCCAGAAGTCCGGCGCCGGTGCGCTGATGGGCACGATTGCCGGCGGCGCGCTTGGCAACGCGATGGGCAAGGGCAGCGGCAATGCCGCGGCTACCGCGCTGGGCCTGTTCGGCGGCGCCATCCTGGGCAACAGCATCGAGGGCGAGGCGCCCCCCGAGACCCAGATGGTCAGGCGCTGCTACCCGCAGACCGTCTACGAGAGCCGCGTCAGTGCCTACCACGTGGTCTACGAGTTCGGCGGCAAGGAGTACAGCGCCCAGATGCCGAGCGATCCGGGCCAGTACCTGCAGCTGCAGATCACGCCCATCGTGCCGCGACCGCCCTCGGGCTATGCCCCTGCCGGCTACCCTCAGTCGGGCTATCCCCCGTCGGGCTACCTGCGCTGATCAGCGGGCCTGATCTTGTGCTGCCACTGCCTCATGAACCAGGTGCAGTGGCATGAGTGAGGCCGTATCCGGCTGGCACTGGCGCTGTCTGTGGCGGGCGCCGCATCGCCTGGCTTTCGCTGCCGCCACCTTGCTGCTGATGCTGGCCAGCCTGTGGTGGCTCGCCCTGCTGGGCATATGGGCAGCAGCGCCGGCTGGGTCTGTCCACCATCTCGCCCTGGCGCCTGCGCTCGCGCATGGCGCGGTGATGGTGTTCGGCTTCTTTCCGCTGTTCTTCGCCGGCTTCATCTTCACCGTCGGCCCGAAATGGCTGCGGGTGCCAGGGCCTGCGCCGACCGAAACAGCGCTTGTCGTCCTGCCGCAGCTGGCCGGCTGGCTGCTCTGGCTGGCCGCCAGCCACCTGGGGCGCTGGCCGGCCTGCGCGGGACTCGGGCTGGCGCTGGCTGGCTTGCTGCTGCAGTACCGGCGGTTCGCATGGATATGGCTGGCCAGTCGCGAGTCCGACCGCATCCATGCCGGCTGTTTCGTCGTCGCGGGACTGGTCGGCGTGATCAGCCTGGCCGGGCTGTGCTGGGCGCTGCTGCAGCATGACCTCGCGCTGGCGCGTGCCTGGCTGCAGACGGGGCTGTGGGGTTTCGTCTTCGTGACCTTCGCTGCTGCAGCCCACCGCATGGTGCCGGTGTTGTCGTCCGACCATCTGCCTGGCCGCTGGCAGTCCTGGTCGGTGTTGTGCCTGCTGCTGGGCAGCGCCGCGATCAAGGTCGCGCTGGCCTGGGCCGACTGGGTCAGCGTATCTTCTGCTGCCGGCGACCTGTTTGGCGGTGCTGCTCTGCTGCTGGCGGGCGTCGGATTGCTGTGGGTCGCTCGCGTCTGGGCCCGGGTGCAGAGCTTGGGGCTGCGCATGATGGCGATGCTGCATGCCGGCTTCGTCTGGCTGGCGCTGGCATTTCTGCTCGATGCCTTCAGCCTGCTGGGTCGGATGGTGAGCTGGCAAGTTTTGCCGCTGGCGGCACTGCATGCCTGCGCCATGGGCTTCATGGCCACGGTCATGCTCGCCATGGTCGAGCGCGTGTCCTGCGCCTACGGCGGGCGCAAGCTTACCTTCGAAGGCTGGGTCTGGATCGGTTTCTGGCTGTTGCAGGCGGCCACCCTGGCAAGAGTCGGCGCCGAACTGGTCCCAACACCGCTGCGCAGCGACGGGCTGCTGTTGGCCGCCTTGCTCTGGGCGCTGGCCTTGCTGCCCTGGTGTTGGCGGCTGCTGCGCTGGTACGGCAGTCCGCGGCCTGACGGTCGTCCCGGCTGAACCTCAGCCGGGCAGCCAGCCCAGTGGGTCGCGGGTGCGCGCGATCATGACCATCACGGCGGCGCACAGCAAAGCGGCCAGCAGGAAGGCCAGGCGTGCGCCCTGGCTGCGGGCGCGCTTGAGCGCGAACGATCCCAGCACCACATAGACCAGCAGCAGCACGAGCTTGCTGGCTAGCCAGGCTTCGTGCAGGGGGTTGTGCTGCAGCAGCGCCCACAGGCTGATGCCCGCGCTCAGCAGCAGGCTGTCGATCGCAACGCTGGTCAGGTGCACGCCGTGCCGCATGACCCAGCCCTGCTGCCACAGTGCACCCAGGCCGCGCGCCGCGAACAGGCTCAGGCTCAGGCCCACCAGCAGCCTATGGGCCCATAACAGGGCGGGGTAGAGCCAGGGGGCTTGCTCGATGACTGTCATAAGACTGGGACTTTTTCAGAAAGAAGCGATAATAATCATACGCAATGATAATTATGTGGCTATAATAGTCATTGAGTACTAGTTCTTTTGGTGTATGTCGCCCGGTCGGGGCGGCTTGCCGTTTCTTGACAGGTAGATGCCATGCGTCTGACACAGTGGACCGATTACAGCTTGCGCATGCTGATGTATTGCGCCATCCACCAGGAGCGTCCAAAAGCGCCTACCGTGGGTGAGATCGCCGAGGTGCACGGCATCTCGCGCAGCCACCTGACCAAGATCGCGATGACGCTCGCAGGCGCCGGATTGCTCGAAACCACGCGCGGCCGTGGCGGCGGCTTGCGTCTGCTCAAGCCCGCCGACCAGATCCGGGTCGGCGACGTGGTGCGCATGACCGAGACCGATTTCAACCTGGTTGAATGCTTTGATGCGGGCAGCAACAGCTGCCGCATCGTGGGCAGCTGCCGGCTCAAGAACGTGCTGTCCGATGCCATGGAGGCCTACCTGGCCGTGCTCGACGAGGCTACCGTGGCCGACCTGATCGGTCCTGTCCGGCCCAAGGCCCAGCTCGTTTCGCTGCCGGTTCGGGCTGCGGGCAAGCCGGTCTCCATGCTTGAAACCGAAACACAGTCACAGCTTCTCGCCGCTGTCTGAGCGGCTGGCCTGACAGCGGGCCGTCAAGCCAGCCCGGGGAGGTCAGCTCCGCTCGGCAAGAATGGCCGGCCCGAGCTGGCCGTGCAGCGACACCACATCGCCTATCATGATCAGCGTGGGCGGCTTGACGCCGGTGGACTGAGCCAGCGCCGGCAGATTGCCCAATGTGCCCGTGACGCAGCGCTGCTCGGGCTGGGTGGCGCGCTCGATCAGGGCGGCCGGTGTCGAGGCCGCCAGGCCATGTGCGATCAGCTGCTCGCAGATGATGGGCAAGGTGCCCAGCCCCATGTAGATCACCACCGTCTGGTTCGGCCGCGCGAGCATCTCCCAGTCCAGGTCGACCACGCGGTTGTCCTGCAGGTGGCCGGTGGCCAGCACCAGCGCGCGCGAGTGGTCGCGGTGCGTCAGCGGGATGCCGGCCGCTGCCGCTGCTCCCTGCGCGGCGGTGATGCCCGGTATCACGCTGAAGGGTACGCTGGCTGCAGCCAGTGCCTGCGCCTCCTCGCCACCGCGGCCGAAGATGTAGCCGTCGCCGCCCTTGATGCGCAGTACCCGGCGGCCTTCGCGTGCGAGCTGGATCATCAGCTTGCCGATCTCATGCTGGGGCAGGGTGTGGCGCGACGCCTCCTTGCCGACGTAGCGGCGCTCGGCACTGGCCGGCGCCAGCGCGAGGATGGCGTCGCTGACCAGGTGGTCATAGAGCAGCAGTTCGGCCGACTCGAGCGCACGCAGGGCCTTGATTGTCAGCAACTCGGGGTCGCCGGGACCCGCGCCCATCAGCGTGACATGGGCTGGCGCTGCACCGGCCTGCTGAGCAGGCAGGCCAGCGGACAGGTTCTCGCGCTGGTCAAGGTTTCTCATTGGCATTCCTCAGATTTCGATTGAGTCATTCTTTCTGAATCTTTCTGGACTGTGTTTGCATTAGATCAAACACGCCCTGCGCAGGCCGCATGACCATGGCATTCATGGTGACAAATGCAGCAGATCCGCCCCCGAGATTGTCGATGGCAAGGGCCGCCAGGATTCCGGTCCTGCTGGTGCTGTGTCTGGTGGGTTCAGCATGGTCGCAGGACCGGGTGCCGCTGGAACGCGAACAGGCCCTGGTTCGCATGGTCAGGCAGGACTGCGGCTCCTGCCACGGCATGCAGCTGACCGGCGGGCTGGGGCCGGCGCTGACCGCCCAGGCGTTGGCCGGCATGCCGCGCGAGGCTATCGCCGCCGCCATCTACCACGGTCGCCCCGGCACGCCGATGCCGCCCTGGAAGGCCATGCTCAGCGAGATCGAGGCCGACTGGATCGCACAGCGCCTGCTCGCAGGTTTCCCGCAGGAACAGAAAAGGAATACGCGATGAATCAAGCACTTGGATCGAACGCAATCGTCCGCCGCAGCCTGCTGGTGGCGCTCGGCGCGGCTCCGCTGCTGCTGTCGGGCTGCGCCGCGCTCGGTGGCGTCGAGCCCGAAGGCAGCGGCGACCTCGGCGTCGTGGTCGAGCGCGCCAGCGGCAAGCTGGCCATAGTCAACACCAGCCGGCGTGAGCTGCTGGCCGAGGTCGGCGGCCTGGGTGACCTGTCGCATGCCTCGGTGGTGTTCTCGCGCGATGGCCGCCATGCCTATGTGTTCGGGCGCGATGGTGGCCTGTCCAAGGTCGACCTGTTGCAGCGCCGACTGGTCGCGCGCGTCATGCAGGCCGGCAACTCGATCGGCGGTGCTATCAGCGCCGACGGCCAGCTGGTGGCGGCACAGAACTACCAGCCCGGCGGCGTCAAGGTGTTCGACGCGCGCACGCTGGCGCTGGTCGCCGACCTGCCGGCCGAGTACGCACCGGGCAAGCTCTCGCGCGTGGTCGGCCTGGTCGACCTGCCGGGCCGGCGCTTTGCCTACAGCCTGTTCGATGCCGACGAGATCTGGGTCGCCGACCTGTCGGACGTCCGCCAGCCGCAAATTCAGAAGTTCAAGGGCATAGGCAAGTCGCCCTATGACGCGCTGGTCACACCCGATGGCCGGCACTACATCGCCGGCCTGTTCGGCGAGGACGGCCTGGCGCTGATCGATCTGTGGCAGCCGCAGCCGGTGGTGCGCCGCATCCTGGGTGGCTACGGGCGCGGCCAGCAGCCGCTGCCGGTCTACAAGATGCCGCATCTGCGCGGCTGGGCCGTCGCCGGGCGCCATGCCTATCTGCCGGCGATCGGCCGTCACGAGGTGCTGGTGGTCGACACCCAGAGCTGGCAGGAGGTCGGCCGGATTCCGGTCGCCGGCCAGCCGGTGTTCGTGATGGCGCGTCCCGACGGGCGCCAGGTCTGGGTCAACTTCTCGGTGCCCGATTACGATCGGGTACAGGTGATCGACACGCCGAGTCAGCAGGTGGTCGCCACCCTCACGCCCGGCAAGGCGGTGCTGCACATGGAATTCACGCCGCGCGGCGAGGCGGTCTGGATCAGCTCGCGCGACGACAACCGCGTCAGCGTGATCGACACCCAGACGCTGCAGACGCTGGCCCGCATCGAGCTCGACGCACCGAGCGGCATCTTCTTCACCTCGCGCGCGGCGCGCCTGGGGTTCTGAGCATGACGGCCCCTTCGAGCCACGACATGGACGAGGCGCTGGCGCTGCTCAATCCCTGGCAGCGCGGTTTTCCGCTTGTCCCGCAACCCTATGCCTTGCTGGCGAAATCGATCGGCTGCCAGGCCGGCGAACTGCTGGCTCGCCTGGCCGCGCTGCAGCAGCAAGGCGCGCTCAGCCGCATCGGCGGCGTGTTCGCGGCGCAGACCGGCGGTGCCGCGCTGCTGGCCGCGATGGTGGTGCCGCCCGAACGGCTCGACGAGGTCGCTGCGCTCGTGTCGGCGCACCCGGGCGTCAACCACAACTACGAGCGCGAGGACCGCTACAGCCTCTGGTTCGTCATGACCGCCTGCGACGAGGCCGAGCTTGAGCGCTCCATGGCCGCGCTCGAACGCGCCACCGGCCTGCCCGCGCTGCGCCTGACCATGGTGCGGCCCTACCGCATCGACCTGGGTTTCGACCTGCGCCAGCGCACCGCCGGTGCGCCGGTCAGCGAGGCGCCGCGTCGGCGTCCCGAGCCGGTCGCCGCGGCCGACCAGCCACTGGCCGCCCTGGTCGAAGCCGGCTTGCCGCTGGTCGAACGCCCCTACGCCGCCTGGGCCGCCGAGCTCGGCTGCGATGAGGCCGAAGTCATTGCCTGCCTGCAGCGCTGGCTGCAAGCCGGCACGATCAGCCGCTTCGGTGCCGTCGTGCGGCATCACGAGTTCGGCTTCGACGCCAACGCGATGACCGTGTTCGATGTGCCCGACGAGCGGGTCGATGCCTGCGGCGCCGCGCTGGCGCGCGCCGATGGCGTCACGCTGGCCTACCGCCGGGTGCGTGCGCCCGAATGGCGCTACAACCTCTACTGCATGGTGCATGGCCGGGACCGCGAGGCGGTGCTGGCCGTCATCGCGCGTCTGGTCGAGTCCTGCGGTCTGGCCGACTACCCGCGGCGCGTGCTGTTCTCGCGCCGACGCTTCAAGCAGACCGGCCCGCGGCGCTTCCGTGCCCTGCCGGCCGGTTGCAACGAGGTCCAGTCCCTGAAAACCGAGCAAGCCCATGCCCACGCCTGAAGACCTGCGCCTGATCGACTACCTGCACGGCGGCTTTCCGCTCTCCGAGCGACCCTTTGCCGAGGTCGGCGCCGCACTGGGCCTGGGCGAAGCCGATGTGATCGCAGCGCTGCAGCGCCTGCTCGGCCGTGGCGACCTGACCCGTTTCGGCCCACTGTTCCAGATCGAGCGTGCCGGCGGCCTGTTCGTGCTTGCCGCGCTGACCGCGCCCGAGCATCGCTATGCCGAGGTGACGGCCCTGGTGAACTCGCTGCCCGAGGTCGCGCACAACTACCGGCGCGAGCATGCGCTCAACATGTGGTTCGTGATCGGCACCGAGAGCCCGGCGCTGGCCGACGCCGCGATCGCGCGCATCGAGGCGCTGACCAACCTCAAGGTCCATGCCTTTCCCAAGCAGCGCGAGTATTTCGTCGAGTTGCGGCTGCCGCTGCTCGAAGGGCAGGGCGCTGCGGTCACAGCGCCGGCAACTCTTCGCACTGAATCCGATGCGGGTGCCGCACCGTTCGAGCTGACGGATTTCGACCGCACGCTGATCGCTGCCACGCAAAGCGGCCTGCCGCTGGTGCCGCAGCCTTATCATGAACTGGCAGCCGCCTTGGGCGTGAGTACCGACCAGCTGCGCCAGCGCCTGCAGCAGATGCTGGCCCATGGCCTGATCCGCCGCATCGGCGCCGTGCCCAACCACTACCGGCTCGGCTTCACCGCCAACGGCATGAGCGTCTGGGATGTCGACGATGCCGAGGTCGATGCGCTTGGTGAGCAGGTCGGCGCCTTGCCCGGTGTCAGCCACTGTTACCGTCGTCCGCGCGCCCCCGGTGTCTGGCGCTACAACCTGTTCGCGATGCTGCACGGCCGCAGCCGCGCCGAGGTCGAGGTCCAGGCCGAGCGCTTGCGCGAGTTGCTCGGGTCGGCTTGCCGGGCGCATGACATCCTGTATTCCAGCGCCATCCTCAAGAAGACCGGATTGCGCCTGGCCAGGCCGGGTGCCCCGGCAGAAAGCTGAAAGACCATGTTCCGCATCACCCAGTACCTGCGCGAGCTGGCACAGGCCCAGCACAGCGGCAGCTATCCCGCACCGACCCGTCCGGGATTGGCGCGCACCGAGGTCGCCAGCCAGGATTCATCGAGCCAGGTCGGACGCAGCGCCGCTGCCGGCCGGCATGCGCGCGGCCCCGTCGTGATCTGGAACCTGATCCGGCGCTGCAACCTGACCTGCAAGCATTGCTACGCGCAGTCGGCCGACCACGAGTACGCCGGCGAGCTCAGCACGCAGGAGGTGTTCAGCACGCTCGACGACCTGAAAGCCGCTGGCGTGCCGGCGCTGATCCTGTCGGGCGGCGAGCCGCTGCTGCGGCCCGACTTCTTCGAGATCGCGCAGCGCGCCAAGGCGCTCGGCTTCCATGTCAGTCTGTCGAGCAACGGCACGCTGATCGACTTGCCCATGGCCGACCGCATCGCGGCCTTCGGCTTCGACTATGTCGGCGTCAGCCTGGACGGCCTGAAAGCCACCCACGACAAGTTCCGCCGCCTCGACGGCGCGTTCGACCTCAGCCTGGCGGGTGTGCGTCTGCTGCACGCGCGCGGCATCAAGGTCGGGCTGCGCTACACCATGACCGCGCTCAACGGGCATGATTTTCCGGCGCTGCTGGAACTGATGCGGACCGAGGGCGCGCAGAAGTTCTACTTCTCGCACCTGAACTACGCCGGCCGCGGCAACATCCACCGCGGCAAGGACGCGCACCATGTCGCCACCCGCGAGGCGATGGAGCAACTGTTCGATCGCGCCTGGGACGCCGCCGTGCGCGGCCTCGACGAGGAATACGTGACCGGCAACAACGACGCCGACGGGCCCTATCTGCTGCACTGGTTGCGCCAGCGCCAGCCGGAACTGCACGAGCGCTTCGGTGCCGACCTGCGCCGCCGGCTGGTCGCCTGGGGCGGCAATTCGAGCGGGGTCAACGTCGCCAACATCGACAACCTCGGCCATGTCCACCCCGACACCATGTGGTGGCACCATGACCTGGGCAGCGTACGCGAGCGCCGCTTCGGCGAGATCTGGGCCGACACCAGCGACCCGCTGATGGCCGGTCTCAAGGCCAAGCCGCGCCAGGTCGGCGGTCGCTGCGCGAGTTGCCGGGATTTCGACATCTGCGGCGGCAACACCCGCGTGCGTGCCCAGCAGCTTACTGGCGACACCTGGGGCGAGGACCCGGGCTGCTACCTGCTCGACGAGGAGATCGGCGTCGCGCCGGCTTCCGACCAACCGGCCACAACGGCCCGGCGCGTGATTCCGCTGGAGGTCCACGATGCGTAATGCCCGCACCAAACTCTCGCTGCTGCTTGCCGGTATCTGGCTGGTCAGCGCCGCGCAGGCCGCGCCCGACGCCAGCACCGGCATCGACCCCGGCGCGCTGTACCAGCAGCATTGCGCCGCCTGCCATGGCGCCGAGCGCACCGGCCAGATGGGCCCGGCGCTGCTGCCCGTCAGCCTGGAGCGCCTGCGCAAGCCCGAGGCGCTCCAGGTCATCGCGCAGGGCCGCAACGCGACCCAGATGCCGGCCTTCCACGGCAAGCTCCAGGATGACGAGATCGCCGCGCTGGCGCAGTGGATCTACAGCCCGGTCGAGCCCGCGCCGCGCTGGGCCGAGTCCGACATCCGCGCCTCGCGCGTGCAGTTGGCCGACGCCGCCAAGCTGCCGCACCAGCCGGTCTGGAGCGCCGATCCGATGAACCTGTTCGTCGTGGTCGAGGGCGGCGACCACCATGTCTCGCTGCTCGACGGCGACAAGTTCGAGGTCATCCACCGCTTCGAGAGCCGCTACGCGCTGCACGGCGGCCCGAAGTTCACGCCCGACGGCCGCTTCGTCTTCTTCGGCTCGCGCGACGGCTGGATCACCAAGTACGACCTCTGGAACCTCAAGGTGGTGGCCGAGGTGCGCGCCGGCCTCAACATGCGCAACGTCGCGGTCAGCGGCGACGGCCAATGGGTGCTGGCGGCCAACTACCTGCCGCACAGCCTGGCGCTGTTCGATGCCGACCTGAACCTGGTCAAGACCTTCGCCGCCGAGACGCTGGACGGCAAGGCGAGCTCGCGCGTGTCGGCGGTCTATGACGCGGCGCCGCGCAAGAGCTTCGTGGTCGCGCTCAAGGACATCCCCGAGCTGTGGGAAATCAGCTACGACCCCAAGGCCGAGCCCATCTTCGATGGCTATGTGCATGACCACCAGATGGGCGAGGCGATCGCCAAGCCCGGTTTCCACAACGTGCGCCGTACCCTGCTCGACGAGCCGCTCGACGATTTCTTCTTCGACCAGAGCTACCGCCATGCGCTGGGTGCCACCCGACCCAAGGCCGACGGCCAGCCGAGCGCGCAGGTCGTCAACCTCGACGTGCGGCGCAAGATCGCCGAGCTGCCGATCGCCGGCATGCCGCACCTGGGCTCGGGCATCACCTGGGCCTGGAACGGCACCACGGTGCTGGCCAGCCCGAATCTCAAGGGCAACGCGATCGACGTGATCGACATGCAGAACTGGAAGCTGCTGCGCACGATTCCCGTGCCGGGACCGGGCTTCTTCATGCGCAGCCACGAGAACAGCCGTTACGCCTGGACCGACTCGATGATGAGCCCGACCGCCAAGAACCGCCTGACGCTGATTGACAAGGCCACGCTCGAGCCGGTGGCCGAGGTGGCTGGCGAGCCTGGCAAGACGCTGGCGCACATCGAGTTCACTAAGGACGGCCGCTACGCGCTGGCCAGCGTCTGGGAGCTGGACGGCGCCTTGGTCGTCTACGACGCGCAGACGCTGCAGGAGGTCAAGCGCCTGCCGATGAGCAAGCCGGTCGGCAAGTACAACATCTGGAACAAGATCACGCGCTCCGAGGGCACTTCGCACTGAAGCGCCGCCGCTCTCGGTCCTTTTCCCGGCTTCGTGCCGGGATTTTTCCGGATTCAGCCAGGCTGGGCGCGAACTGCGGTTGCGCAGCGGCAAGCTCCGTTCCACAAACAGACAAATGAAATGCCTTTTCTTGATCTTGGTCAATTTGTCATTTTGGGGGGGAGATCAATATGTGCAGGCTTGCTGAACATAAAGCCGTGGCCGGCAGCGGGCGTTATCGGAAAGACCCTGTGGCTTTCATTTTCAGGCCTCGGCTGCAACAGGAGTTTTGTATGCACACACCCAAGCTGGCACGCCTCTCGGCGCTGGTGATGGCTTCCTTGGCTATGTCGGCCTTTGCGCAGGACAAGCATGGCGTTTCCGCTCCTGAGGTGAGCTATCAGGCCGGTTCCTCGCCCTTGAGCAGCGTTCCCATGTACCAGAGCTCGAACCCCAAGGCCCCGAAGATGACGCAGACCGAGTTCGAGAAGGCGCGCGAGATCTACTTCCAGCGCTGCGCGGGCTGCCACGGTGTGCTGCGCAAGGGGGCGACCGGCAAGCCGCTGACCCCGGACATCACGCTGGGCAAGGGGACCGACTACCTCAAGGTCTTCATCGAGTACGGCTCACCGGCCGGCATGCCCAACTGGGGTACCTCGGGCGAGCTGACCAAGGACGAGGTCGACCTGATGGCGCGCTACATCCAGCAAGACGCCCCGACCCCGCCCGAGTTCGGCCTGGCCGACATGAAGAAGACCTGGAAGATCGTCGTCCCGCCGGAGCAGCGTCCGACGAAGAAGATGAACCACTACAACATCAGCAACATCTTCTCGACCACGCTGCGTGACGCGGGCGAGGTGGCGCTGATCGACGGCGACACCAAGCAGATCATCAACATCGTCAAGACCGGCTACGCGGTCCACATCTCGCGCATGTCGGCTTCGGGCCGCTACCTGTTCGTGATCGGTCGCGATGCCAAGATCAACATGATCGACCTCTGGATGGAGAAGCCCGACACCGTCGCCGAGATCCGCGTCGGTCTGGAAGCGCGTTCGGTCGAGACCTCCAAGTTCAAGGGCTACGAGGACAAGCTCGCGATCGCCGGCTCCTACTGGCCGCCCCAGTACACCATCATGAACGGTGACACGCTGGAGCCGCTCAAGATCGTCTCGACCCGCGGCAACGTCGTCGGCACCCAGGAGTACCATCCCGAGCCGCGCGTGGCATCGATCGTGGCCTCGCACTACAAGCCCGAGTTCGTCGTCAACGTCAAGGAAACCGGCAAGAGCCTGATCGTCGACTACTCGAACCTCAACGCCCTCAAGACCACCGAGATCGAGAGCGCGCCCTTCCTGCACGACGGCGGCCTGGACTCCAGCCACCGCTACTTCATGGTGGCGGCCAACTCGAGCAACAAGATCGCTGCGATCGACCTCAAGGAAGGCAAGCTCGCCGGCCTGGTCGAGGTCGGCAAGATCCCGCACCCAGGACGCGGCGCTAACTTCACCCATCCGAAGTACGGTCCGGTCTGGGCCACTGGCCACCTCGGTGACGAGACGATCTCGCTGGTCGGTACCGATCCGAAGGGCCACAAGCAGTACGCCTGGAAGGAAGTCGCCAAGATCACCGGCCCGGGCGGCGGCGCGCTGTTCATCAAGAGCCATCCGAAGTCCAGCCACCTGTACTCCGATGCTCCGCTGAACCCGGATCCGAAGATCTCGCAGTCGGTCGTCGTCTACGACATCAACAAGCTCGACAAGGGCTATGTCACGCTGCCGGTCGCCGAATGGGCCGGCATCAAGGACGACGGCGCCAAGCGCGTGGTGCAGCCTGAGTTCAACAAGGCGGGCGACGAGGTCTGGTTCTCGGTCTGGTCGGCCAAGAACAAGGAATCCGCCCTGGTCGTGGTTGACGACAAGACGCTCAAGCTCAAGGCCGTGATCAAGGACCCGCGCCTGATCACCCCGACCGGCCACTTCAACGTCTACAACACCCAGCACGACGTATACTGATCAATGTGAGGTGTTCGCCAGGGGGCGGGCACCTGACCGAAATTTTCAAGCAAGGAGTTCACATGAACAAGCTCAGCATCCTGGCCGCCGCGCTGATCGCCGGTACCGCACTGACCGCCCAGGCCGGGTCCGGTGATGAGGCCCTGACCAAGGGTGGCTGCATGGCCTGCCATGCCAAGGACAAGAAGCTGGTCGGCCCGGCCTTCAAGGACATCGCTGCCAAGTACAAGGGCCAGGGCGACGCGGTTGCCAAGCTGACCGAGAAGGTCCGCAAGGGCGGTTCCGGCGTCTGGGGCCCGATCCCGATGCCGGCCAACGGTCCGGACAAGATCAGCGACGCCGACCTCAAGCTGGCCATCGAGACGATCCTGAAGTCCTGATCGCCTGCAGTCCCGGTCTTCTGATCGGGCAAGATCTCCAGCCCCCGCAGCGGATTTTTCGCCCGGGGGCTTTTTGTGGCCTGTTTTCCTGCCAGTTGCGAGGCAAGCGGCTTGCGGTTCGCTTCAGCGCGCCAGCCTGACCCAGGCCTGGGTCAGCTTGGCCACCAGGTCCTGCGGCCGGTGTACCAGCGCGTAGCCCTGTTCGCCGAACAGCGTGGGCAGGTAGTCGTGCGCCTTCTCGTCGATCGTGACGCAGAAGGGGGTCAGGCCGGCCTCGCGCGCCTCCTGCACCGCGTGGCGGGTGTCCTCCAGTCCGTAGCGGCCTTCGTAGACGTCGAGGTCGTTGGGCTTGCCATCGGTCAGGATCAGCAGCAGGCGCTGGCGCTCGGGACGCTCGGACAGGCGGCGGATCGCATCGCGCATCGCCGCGCCCATGCGCGTGTAGTAGCCCGGCTTGATCGCGCCGACGCGCGCCTGCACGGCCGGCGTCCAGCCCTCGTCGAAACCCTTGATGTGCTGGATGCGCACATGCTGGCGCCGCACCGAGCTGAAACCCAGCATCTCGAAGGCGTCTCCGGTGCCCGAGATCGCCTCACCGAAGACGTAGAGTGCGTCGCGGATCACATCGATCACGCGCGCATCCGAGGTGGCGTAGGCGTCGGTCGACAGCGACAGGTCGGCCAGCAGCAGTGTGGCCAGGCTGCGCTCGCCGCGTTCGCGCCTGGCATAGACGGGTGGTGCCTCGCTGGCCGGGGCGCCGCAGCCAGTCTCGACCCGGTAGCGCACCCAGGCGTCGAGGTCGATCGCGTCGCCCTGGTCCTGCGCGCGCGACCAGCGCGGCGCCGCGCGCAGTACCTCAAGCCGGCGCCTGACCTTGCGCGAGGTCGCGCGCAGGGCTGGGCGCGGCACGAAGGCAGCCGCGGGTTGCGCCATCAGGCACTGGACCGCGCAGTGATCGGGCAGCATGACGCGCTTGCGCCAGTCCCATTCGGGCAGGCGTCGGCCCGGTCCCAGCGGCAGGTCGTCGGCCGATGCGCTCGGCAGGTCGAGGTCGAACTTGACGCGCGCGGCCGTGGTCTGGTCGCCCTTGGCGAGCGAGAGCTGGTCCATGTCGTCGGCCGCCGCGCTGGCATTGGGGTCCTCTTCGTCGTCGCTGCCACGGTCGAGCTTGACGAACTCGCTCCAGCTCAGGATGGAATCGACCTTGGACGGCAGCAGCATGGCGGTGCGCTGATTCGGTTCCTCGACGCGCTGGCTGCGGCGGCGCTTGCGGTTCTGTGCGCCGGGATCGCCCTCGGGGCGCTCGCCCTGTCCGTCCGGGTCGTCGCGGGCCGCCTTGTCCGCTGTCGTTCCTTCGCCGCCCGCGATCCAGAGCCAGACCGGCGCGACCTGCTGCGGCTGCACGAACAGGGCGCCATGATCGTCGCCGCGCAGCGCGGCCTGGACGGCGGCTTCCAGCAAGGCGGCCTCGCCGCGCAGTTGCTGCAGCTTGGGGCGCATCGCGAGGTGCGCCTGCAGCAGTCGCTCGTGGCGGCCGCGCAGTCCGGCGAAGCGCTGCAGCGCGCGCGCGGTGGCCGCGCGGTTGTCGGCGATCCAGTCGCCGCTGGGTTCGATCACGGCGGCCAGCGCCGCCAGCCAGAGGTAGAGGTCGCGGTTCAGCTCCCGCTCGGGGAACACCGCGAGCTGCGGCGGCAGCGCCAGCGTTTCGGCGTCGAGGCGCGACTGTGCGGCGCGCTGGCCGCTGCCGGCGATGCGCTGCAGCCAGGCACGCGGGCCGCTGTGGGTCGAATCGGCCACCGGCACCACGCGCACGCCGGCGTGGCCGCCACCGGCGCGGTACAGCATGCCGATGGCACGCGCGACCTCGTCGAGCTCGACTGACGCCTCGGGGTGGCTGTCGTCAGCCAGGCGGGTGATGAAGCGGTGCCACCACAGGCCGACTTTCTCTTCCATCAGGAATTCTCCTCGCGCCGCTGGCGCATCGTTTCGCGCACCGCGTCGAGTCCTATCTTCCATTCGAGCGTGGGGGTGCGGTCTTGCGAGCCCTGCGAGCGGTCGCAGGCGCTCAGGCACTGGCCGCATTGCACGCAGGAAAACATCATGCGCTTGATGTTGCGCGGATGCAGCCGCATCGGACAGACGCTGTCGCAGGCCGAGCCCAGGCTGGCGCTATCGGTCCGGGCCAGCGTGCCGGCCTGCTCGCAGTCCTGCAGCCGCACGCAGGTCTTGCATTCACGCGCGCGCTCGCGCTCGAACGAGACCACCATGCCCTTGGGGTTGGCCATCCAGACCAGACTCTGGAACAGGCCGGCCGCGCAGCCGAAGCGGCAGAACAGGTGGCGCGCGAACAGGAACTCGAGCGTGAACACCAGCGTGCCGATACCGAGGAAGCGCGCCTGGTTGGCCGTGAGCTGGCCCTGCACCAGATTGCCCCAGATCTCGGCTGGCGGCAACAGGTAGCTCAGCAGCGTGATGGCCCAGCTGAAGCCGGCCAGCAGGCAGGCGATGAAGAACAGCGGCCACCAGCGTTTTGCAGGCTGGCGGCCGGGAATCGGGGTGGCCGAGCGGTCCCAGACGCTGAACTTGTTGCAGGCGCGGTGCAGCAGGTCGTTGAGTGTCTCGACCAGCGAGAAATGGGGGCAGAGCCAGCCGCAGAAGACCCGGCCCC
>CALPRQ020000038.1 GCA_943326015.2 Chitinophaga pinensis
ATCGTGGCGCCGCAGCTGTATGTGGCGGTGGGCATCTCGGGCGCGATCCAGCATCTGGCGGGCATGAAGGACAGCAAGGTGATCGTGGCGATCAACAAGGACGCGGAGGCACCGATCTTCTCGGTGGCCGACTACGGGCTGGAAGCCGATCTGTTCGCGGCCGTGCCGGAGCTGGTCAAGGCGCTCTGAGCCTTCCCTCAATCCATTCATTCAGAAGTCAAGACCGTGAGTTATCAAGCCCCCATCAAAGACATGCTGTTCGTCATGCAGGATCTGGCCGACATCGGCCAGGTGGCTGCCTTGCCCGGCTTCGAGGATTACGACCTCGACACCGCCCAGGCCGTGCTCGATGAGTCGGCCCGCTTCTGCCAGGACATCATCGCCCCGCTCAACTGGGAGGGCGACCGCAACCCCTCGGCTTTCAAGGACGGCCAGGTCACGACCACGCCCGGCTTCAAGCAGGCCTATGACCAGTTCATCGAAGGCGGTTGGCAGGGCGTGATCCACCCGACCGAGTACGGCGGCCAGGGCGTGCCGAAGCTGATCGCGACCGCCTGCACCGAGATGCTGCACGCGTCCAGCCTGTCGTTTGCGCTCTGCCCGATGCTGACCGACGGTGCCATCGAGGCGCTGCTGACGGCTGCCAGCGAGGAGCTGCGCCAGAAGTACGCGCCCCGGCTGATCTCGGGCCAGTGGACCGGCACCATGAACCTGACCGAGCCGCAGGCCGGCTCGGACCTGGCGGCCGTGCGCTCACGGGCCGAACCGCAAGCCGACGGGACCTACCGCATCTTCGGCACCAAGATCTTCATCACCTATGGCGAACATGACCTGGCCGAGAACATCGTCCATCTCGTGCTGGCCCGCCTGCCTGACGCGCCCGAGGGCGTCAAGGGCATCAGCCTGTTCGTGGTGCCCAAGTTCCTGGTCAATGCCGACGGCTCCCTGGGCGCGCGCAACGATGCGCATTGCGTCAGCATCGAGCACAAGCTCGGCATCAAGGCCAGCCCGACGGCGGTGCTGCAGTTCGGCGACCACGGTGGCGCGATCGGCGAGCTGGTCGGCGTGCCCAACCGCGGCCTGGAATACATGTTCGTGATGATGAATGCGGCACGCTTTGCGGTCGGCATGCAGGGCGTTGCCGTGTCCGAGCGGGCCTACCAGCAGGCGCTGGGCTACGCCAAGGATCGCGTGCAGAGCCGCGATCTGGCGGGCTCGGCGGGTCCGGTCGCCATCATCCAGCATCCCGACGTCAAGCGCATGCTGCTGACGATGAAGGCGCACACCGAGGCCGCGCGCGCGCTGGCCTACTGCACGGCAGCCAACAGCGATCTGGCGCACCAGGCAACCGACGAGGCGGTACGACGCGAGAACCAGGCGATCTACGAATACCTGGTGCCGATCGTCAAGGGCCATTCGACCGAGCTCTCGATCGAACTCACCAGCCTGGGCGTGCAGGTCCATGGCGGCATGGGCTTCATCGAGGAAACCGGCGCGGCCCAGCATTACCGCGATGCCCGCATCCTGTCGATCTACGAGGGCACGACCGCCATCCAGGCCAACGACCTGGTCGGCCGCAAGACCGTGCGTGACGGCGGCGCGGTGGCCAAGGCGCTGTGCGCCCGCATCGCTGCGACCGAGCAGGCGCTCGCCGCACAGGCGCAGGAAGATTGCCTGGCCATGGCTGCAGCGCTGCAGCAGGGCCGGCTGGCGCTCGAAGCCACTATCGACTATCTGGTCGCCAATGCCAAGACTCAGGTCAAGCCGGTCTACGCCGGCGCAGTGAACTACCTCAGGCTGGCCGGTCTGGTGCTGGGCGGCTGGCAGATGGCGCGCGCCATGCTGGCCGCACTGAACAAGGTGGACGAGGACGCGGTGTTCTACGGCGGCAAGATCACTACCGCGCGCTTCTACGCCGAGGCGCTGCTGCCCCAGGCCGGTGCGCTGGCCGCCTCGGTCCAGACCAGTGGCGCCACGGTCGAGCGCATGTCGATCGAGATGTTCTGACCTCAGTCTGAGCACACCCAGGCTGGCAGCTAGCTGGCCTGTGGTGGCTTTTGATTCTGCAGCTCACCGGGGAGGTCTGATGGCTTGATGCCCATCAGCCTCCGCCGCGGCAAGTTCCCTGGCGGTCAGTACAGCGCTTTCTTGCCCGGACAGTCGTTCCACCGCCAGATCGATGAAGGCTCGCACCCGTTTCGGTTGTGCGGTTCTGCTGCCGTAGTAGAGGTGAACGCCCATGTGATCCGCCATGTGTGACGTCAGCAAGGGCACCAGGCGCCGTGCCCGGATGAGGGCAGCCGCGGCGAAGCTGGGCAGTTGACCGATCACCTGGCCCGACAGTACCGCTTCCATTTCCAGATCCGCGTCATTGGTGGCAAGCGCCGCCTGCAGATGGCGTTCGACCACCTGACCATCCGCCCGCAGGAACCAGGGCAGGACCTGGCCCGTTCCCGGATGCCTGAACACGCTGCAGCGGTGGGCGGGCAACTCGTCCAGCGTCCTGGGCGCCCCATGGCGCGCCAGGTAGCTGGGAGCCGCACAAATGATCAGCTGAACCGCGAACAGCCGCCGGGCAATCAAGCCGTCTTCGGGCGGCGCGCCGATCCGAAACCCGACATCGACACGATCCTGCACCCAGTTGCCTATGTTGTCGTCCAGTTGAACGTCCGGCTGAACTTCGGGGTACATCCGACTGAATTCATCAATCACTGGCCACACCAGAGGGACGAAGCCGTATCTGGGGCCGACGATGCGCAAAGGGCCGGCGAAGTCGTCACTGGAGGTCCGGACACGCTCAAGCGCACGCTCCAGCATGGCCAGGGCAGGCTGGGTGGCTTCCAGCAGTTCCCGTCCTTCATCGGTCAGCGCCAGATGGCGGGTGGTGCGATGCAGCAGCCTGGCCCCCAGGTGCTGCTCCAGTTGGGCCAGGGCCTGGCTGGCCGCCTGTGGCGTCACGCCCTGGGCCAGCGCAGCGCGCCGCAAGCTGCCCAGCTCGACGGCTTTGGTGAAGGTGGCAATCGCACGAAGCTTGTTCAAGGGCATGTTGGTGATCTCGAAAGCAGGCTGATTATCAATCCTTGCTTGCCACTCGTGCAATCCAGAGAGGGCTAGTTGGCTGTCACCAGCACCTCTACAGTGCATGTCTATCCCGAAGGAGACCCAAGTACATGAACACCTTGAACGTCAACGGGCGTGACCACAGGGTCAACGTCGATTCCGGCACCCCCATCCTCTGGGCCCTGCGCGATTCGCTGGGCCTGACCGGCACCAAGTTCGGCTGCGGTGTCGCGCTCTGTGGTGCCTGCACCGTGCACATGGACGGCCAAGCCGTTCGATCCTGTGTCATGCCCGTCTCGGTCGCCAGCGGCAAGAAGATCGTCACGATCGAGTCCGTCGCCGCGGGGGGCGATCCGGTCGGGGCCGCCGTGCACGCTGCCTGGGTCAAGCACGACGTAGTGCAATGCGGCTACTGCCAGAGCGGGCAGATCATGAGCGCCACCGCCTTCATCAAGTCCTTGCCGCGTGGCAAGCAGCCCAGCGCCGACGAAATCGATGCGGCGATGGCCGGCAACATCTGCCGTTGTGGCACCTATGCCCGCATCCGTGCCGCCGTGGCCGAAGCCGCCCGCACCATTGCCTGAAGGAAGGAACCCCATCATGTTGATCGCCCCTCAAGGCATTGAAGTTCCGCGCGCCATCCAGCATCTGCTGATTCAGCACGACTCCGATGCCAAGGCGCCCATGCCGCGGCGGAGTTTTCTCAAGCTGGCCGGTGCCGGTGGTCTGGTGCTCGGTATCTTTCCGCAGTTGGCCACGGCACAGTCCGCCCTCGCTCCTGCAGCGAGCGCAGTCAAACCCACCGAGCAGCCTGCAGCCTTTGTCCAGATCGCACCCAACGGCGAAGTCACTGTCACCATCAACCGGCTGGAGTTCGGTCAGGGCGTGGCAACCGGCCTGCCGATGATCCTGGCCGAGGAGCTCGACGCCGACTGGAGCCTGGTGCGCAGCCGCCACGGCAGCAACGACCCGGCCTATGTCGACCCACGCTACGGCATGCATCTCACCGGAGGGTCTAACTCGATCAAGCACAGCTTCATGCAGTACCGTGAGCTCGGTGCCCGTGCCCGCGCCATGCTGCTGTCGGCCGCAGCCCAGCGCTGGAATGTCGATGTAGCGGCGCTGCGCACCGAAGCGGGACAAGTGTTGGGGCCCAACGGCAGCAAGGCCGGTTACGGCGAACTGGCCGAGGCGGCGATGGCACAAGCGGTGCCCGAGCAGGTCATCCTCAAGGATCCGAAGGATTTCCGCCTCATCGGTCGTCCGACCACCCGCCTGGATGCCCGCGTCAAGAGCAGCGGCCGCCAGGACTTCGGTATCGACCTGCGGCGGCCCGGTCAGCTCACTGCCGTGGTCGCCCGGCCGCCGGTCTTTGGTGCCAGACTGATATCGGTCGACGACCGGGCCGCCCGCGCGGTTGCCGGTGTCAAGGCCGTGTTGCGGGTGGCGCTGGAGCGTGGTGCCGTGGGCGTGGCGGTGCTGGCCGAGGGCTACTGGCCCGCCAAGCAGGGGCGCGACGCGCTCAAGCTGCAATGGGACAGCGCCGCCGTGGAAAAGGTCGACAGCCAACGCCAGCTGGCGCAGTACCGCCAGCTGGCCGATCAACCGGGCGCGCTGGCCTTCGATGCCGACATGGGGCCGCTGGCCAGTGCCCCGCACCGGATCGAGGCAGAATTCGTTTTTCCCTACCTGGCCCATGCGCCCATGGAGCCCCTGAACTGCACCGTGCAGCTGAGCGAGGGCCGTGCCGACATCTGGACCGGTACCCAGTTTCCTGGGGTGGACGGCATGGCGGCAGCCCGGGTGCTGGCCCTGAAGCCCGAGCAGGTGAAGGTGAACGTGCAGATGGCCGGCGGTGGCTTCGGCCGCCGTGGCGTGCCCAGCAGCGACTTCGTGGTGCTGGCCTGCGAGGTGGCCAAGGCCGCGCGCACCGCCGGCCTCCAGGTTCCGATCCAAACCCTCTGGAGCCGCGAGGACGACATCCAGGGCGGCTACTACCGCCCCATGCACCTGCACCGGGCGCGCATCGGTTTTGATGAGCACGGCCAGGTGCTGGCCTGGGATCATGTGCTGGTTGGTCAATCGATCGTTGCCGGCACCCTGTTCGAAGGCATGATCAAGAATGGCGTGGACGCTACCGCCACCGAAGGCATGCGCGATCCGTACCCGATCCCGATGCGGCTGAGCGTGCACCATCCCCGCCTCAACGTGCCGGTGCTCTGGTGGCGCAGCGTGGGCTCCACCCACACCGCCTATGTGATGGAGACGCTGCTCGACGAGATCGCCCGCACCACCCGGCAGGACCCGGTGGCCTACCGCATGCGACTGTTCGGCGACCAGCACCCGCGCCACCGCGCAGCGCTGCAACTGGCGGTGGACCGCAGCGGCTACGGCCAGCGCTCGCTGCCGGCAGGCCATGCCTGGGGCGTGGCCGTGCACCAGTCCTTCGAGTCCGTGGTGGCCTATGTGGTGGAGGCATCGTTGCAGGACGGTCGTCCCGTGCTGCACCAGGTCACCGCGGGCGTGCACTGCAACCTGGCGATCAACCCGCGCAGCGTGGAAGCCCAGATTCAGGGTGCCGCCCTGATGGGCTTGTCGATGTGCCTGCCCGGCGCCGCCATCACGCTCAAGGACGGCGTGGTCCAGCAGAGCAACTTCGGTGATTTTGCGGTGCCGCGCATCAGCGACATGCCCGAGTTTTCGGTGCATATCGTGCCCAGCGCCGACGCTCCCACCGGCATGGGCGAGCCGGGGCTGCCACCGCTGGCGCCCGCGTTTGCCAACGCCATCGCGCAGCTCAGCGGCAAGCCGCTGCGCACGCTGCCGTTCCAGCTGGCCTGAACCGGGCTAGATCATGGAAGACCTAGATACCCAGGTCCTGCGCGCCGCCTTGGGCTGGCAAGCCCAAGGCCTGCCAGTGCTGCTGGTCACCGTGGCCCGAACCTGGGGTTCATCCCCCCGTCCGCCGGGCTCGCTCATGGCCATCAACGGTCAGGGCGATACGGTAGGCTCGGTCTCGGGCGGCTGCATCGAGGACGACCTGATCGAGCGCATTCGAACCGGCGGTGTGCCGGCCGTCTGTGCCAGCGGTACACCGGCCGTGCTGCGCTACGGCATCTCGGCCGACGAGGCGCATCGTTTCGGTCTGCCTTGCGGTGGCACGGTGGAGCTGGTGCTCGAACCCGTATCGGCACGCAGTCGGCTGCAGGAGCTCTTGCTGGCCTGCCAGCAGCGCCACAGCACCGAGCGCTGCCTGGACCTGCAGACCGGTCAGGTCGAGCTGCGCACTGGCCGACGCGACGGCGTGCCGCAACTCACCGACGCGCAGCTGATCACCTACCTGGGTCCCCAGGCACGCCTGATCCTGATCGGTGCCGGCGACCTCTCGCATTTCATGAGCCAGATGGCCTTGGGCCTGGGCTTCGAGGTCATCGTCTGCGACCCGCGCGAGGAGCAGCGGGCCAGCTGGAAGCTGGCGGGGGTGCAGCTCAGCCATGAGATGCCGGACGACCTGATCCTGCGCCTCCAGCCCGATAGCCGCACCGCCGTGGTGGCGCTCACCCATGACCCCAAGCTCGACGATCTGGCGCTGATCGATGCCTTGCAGTCCGACGCCTTCTACGTTGGCGCCATCGGTTCGCGCCGACACAGCGAACTGCGGCGCGAGCGGCTGCGTACTCACTTTGGTCTGTCAGAGTCAGATCTGCAACAGCTGCGCGGGCCTGCCGGGCTGTACATCGGCAGCAAGACACCAGCCGAGATCGCGCTATCGATCATGGCCGAGGTCGTGGCGCTGAAGAATGGCATTCCGGTGCGCGAACCCGTGCCGGTAGCCACGGGCAAGTCCCGCCAGCAGCAGCCGGGAACGTCGGCTTTCACCGCGCCGACCTGTGGCGTCTGAAGTGAACCAGTCGGCTGCGGTCAATGCATTCAGTGCAGCGCAGCCCCCGCTGGCTGCGACTATCCTGGCCGCTGGACTGGGGCAGCGGCTGGGCTGGCGCGCCAAGGCGACGCTGCAGATCGGCGGCATCAGCCTGTTGGAACGACTGGTGGCGGCATTGCAGCAGGCCGGCATGGCAACGGTTAGCGTCGTAGTTGGACCCTACCGCGAGCAGCTGCTGCCCCTCATCGAGCGCAGCGGGGCGATTGCGCTGACGCATCGCCTGGCCAGCCCCAGCCTGATCGATTCACAGCGGCTGGCGCTGGATATGCACCAAAGCCGCTTCTGCAACCATGATCTGCTGCTGGTACTGGCTGACCTGCCGTTGCTGGGTGCCGCAGACATCGCTCCGCTGGTGTCAGCCTGGCACCGGCGCGCGACTTCAGTTCATGCGCAGATACCTCTGGTCGACGGCACGCGCGGCCATCCGCTGCTGCTGTCCCGCCATGCGGTGGCGCAGGTGGCTGCGATGCCGCGCCAGCTGGGGGTCCGATACTGGATGCAGCAGAACCCCGAGGCGGTCCAATCCTTGCCCAGGCCCAATCCGGCCTATGTCACCGACCTGGACACACCCGACGACGTGATCCGCTTGCGCAAGCTTGTCGAGCCGCTGCCGGTACTTTGGCCCAGCCCATGCGCACAGCCAGAAGACCGCTAGACTGTGGCCAGGGCCTTCGCCCGGCAAGTTGTTTGGATGAAAGCAAGATCATCTCTTTGGTGGCTGGCCGTATCGCTCGTCCTGCCGCTCGTGGTTCTTCTGGTCATTTCCTGGCCGCGGCTGCTTCAGCAAGGCTTGATGCGCCTGCTGGCCGAGCAGGGCTGGCAGCTGGTTTCCATGCAGGGGCCACGGACAGGCTTGAGGCAATTCACCCTCGACAGCATGGTCCTGCGCCGGGCCGGGGAGGGGGGCTCCACCATTGCGGTGGCACTGCACGATGTCAAGGCAGAGTTTTCATGGCAAGGCCGACGCCTGCGCCTGCTCCAGGCCAAACGGGTCGACCTGCACTGGCAGCAGGCCAAGGCCAGCGCCCCAGCTGACTGGCCCGAACTGCCGACCCTCGTGCTGCCCCTGGATCGCCTCCAGATCCATGCACTGGATCTCCACCTCGATCTGGCTGACGGCAGGCAATGGATCTTCTCGACCCCAGTGCAGCTGGAACAATCCTCGGTGGGACGCCATGTGGTGATATTCGAGGTCGAAGGCCAGCCCGTTCAGGCGAAGCTGCAAACAGACAAGCTGGTGGCAGCCGAACTGAGCTGGCAGTCCGGGAAGGGCTCTGACGATTCCATTTTATATGTAACTTACGCAATTGAAAATTCCAAGATTAAAAATGGCAAAATAGAAATAGTAGGAAATCTCGATCTGGAAAAAACTGCTGCACTTCTCAACAGATTCTTTCCAGATCAGGCACTTGCTGATACTGGAGGGAAAGTTGACCTCAGTGCCCAGATAGCACTCGGCGACCAGCTCGGCGAGTGGAACAGCTTGGCAACAGACTTGCACACGAGCAAGGTGCAAGTGCAGCTCAGGGGTTCCAGCAAGACTGTGTTGCAGCTTGATGGGAACATGAGCTTGAAAATCAACCAGCTGAAAACCTCACCTGACTGGACAGTCAGCCTCAAGCCCGGTTTGTCCATCACTGTCAAGACCGGGTCAGCTGCCAAAGCTTGGCAGGCCAAAGTCAAGCTGGACCAGGCCTACATGCTGCAATCGGGTGGCAGTCAAGGCAAGCTCCCCGTGACGCTGCAGACAGGCGTAGCCAAGCCGATCAATCTTGTCGTCGAACGACTCAAGTTGCTGAATCTTGAAAACCCCGAGCAATTCGAGGCCAGTGGACAACTCCGCATGTTGCCTGACAGTTTCCAGCCTGACTGGCCGCAAGTTGGGGGCTCGGCCACCTGGCACTGGCAGGCTGGTCAGCTCAAGGCAGATGGAAAGCTGACATCCCAAAGCCAGCGGGTCCTGGCTGACTGGCGCGGTGACTACATCAGGAAAGGCGGCTGCGCGAATTTCGAGCTCAAACATACCGGCCGACTGTCACAGCTCAACGACTTGCTGCGCACCAGGCCTGCCGCCCTGGCACCTTTGACGCTGCAGTCAGGCAGCAGCGCGGGTCGGTTGACTGGGCATTACTGTTCGGGGAAAGGCAGGGCACTCAAGCTTTCCGGGGAGTTCGAGATTCGCCAGGGCAAGCTGGGCTGGGCCAAGAGCCTCGCATCGGGTCTTGATCTCAAGCTGCGGGTTGATGACTGGCCAGGGCAGAAAGGCTCGCTCTCAGCCGAGGTGGAAGGGATTGAGCTCGCAGCCGGCCTGCAACTGAGCCCGGTCCGACTGAAGCTGGATCTGGCCAACAACCGCGTCGACTTGCGCGAGTTCAGTATCGGCATGCTGGCCGGAAGCATCGTAAGTGAGCCTGCAACATTACCGATGCCGCCACGCAACGGTACCCTGGTGCTCAATGTCAACCAGATCGACCTGCAACGCCTGCTGGCCCTGATCGATCTACCGGGTCTCGCTGGCACGGGCCGGCTGTCGGGCAAGCTGCCGATAAGCTGGACTGGCGGCCAGCCGGTAGTCCGTGACGGACAGCTGCAATCCACAATCGCAGGGCAGTTGCGCTACCAACCATCCACCCCCGTCACTGACAACATCGGGCTGCAAGCGCTGCACGACTTCCGCTACAGCCGGCTCGGACTCGGGGTGAACTATGACGCCGATGGCCAGTATCGACTCGCGCTCAAGCTTGATGGTCACAACCCCGAACTTTACATCGGCCACCCTATCGCATTTAAATTGAACATCAATGGTGCCCTGCCTGGGCTGTTCCAGGGCGCCTTGCTGTCTGGCGACTTCAGTGCTTACCTGTTGCAACAACTGCAGCAAGGCAAACTGCAGTAAGGTAACTGTTGCCACTGCGGCCTCAACACCGCAGCATCACGGAGGAGTTTTCAATGACAAACTATTTGCGTTTTGCCTGGATGGCGGTGCTGCCGGTGCTGGCGGCCTGTTCACCGACGGTCAAGCTCCAGGCACCGGACAAGCCGATCGAGATCAACATGAACGTCAACATCAAGCATGAGATCCTGCTCAAGGTCGAGAAGGACGTACAGCAGCTGTTCCAGTCCGACCAGGGGCTATTCTGACCCGCCGTCTCTGCACAGAAAGGACATAGGACATGAAAAATGCATTCAAAGCCGCTATCCTGGGACTCGCACTGCTCGCCGGTGCCGTGCATGCTCTGGACCTGGCGGGGGCCAAATCGCAGGGCTGGCTGGGCGAGCAGCGCGACGGCTACCTGGGACTGGTCAAGGCCGACGCGCCATCAGAAGCCAGGCAGTTGCTGGAGCAGGTCAATCGCCAGCGCCGTACCCAGTTCGAGCAGATCGCGGCGCGTAACGGCATCTCGGTCGATGAGGCTGCCGCCGTTTTCGCACGCGAGGCAGCTCAGCGCACCCAGCCTGGTAACTATGTCCAGGGGCAGGGCGGCTGGGTAAGAAAGTGAGGCCAGCCGCGCCAGCGGCAATCTGACCGGTGTGGGTCAGCGACCCTGCTTGAGCTGCTCCATCACCGGGTCGGGCGAGCCGCCCTCGGCCAGGTGGCTCTTGTACCAGACGGTCAGGATGGTGCTGACCACCGGCCCCGGGTTGGCCTGCACCTTGTCGAAGTCCAGCCCGTTGAGTTGGCAGACCTTCCTGACCAGATCCATGTCGAGGTCGATCGCATCGTCGGCGCAGCGACGCAACTTGAGGTCCTCGAAGATGTTGTCCTCGGGGAGCTTGAGGGCGAGGGTAGGGGGCAGGACACTGGCCATGGCTTGTCTTGTGGAGGTTATAAGAATGGAGGCCAGGGATTTTCGCTCATGTCTGCTGGCCAGCGCAGCAGGGATAATCTCATCAATCACTCCATTGCCGCGTCAGTTGCCTGGACGCTGCCCCAGCCATGCCTGTGCATATTCCCTCCATCAAGTCGCTTCCCGATGATCCGGCGCACCCAGCCCTGAATCGCGATGTCGCTTTCATGCAGCAGGCACTCGCCGCTGCCCGCGAGTCCGCCAGCCAGGGCGAAGTGCCAGTCGGTGCGGTGCTGGTACGCCGTCAGCCAGGCAGCGACGGCACCGAAGCGGTCGAGTTGCTGGCCTGCACGCACAACCAGCCCATAGGCTTGCACGACCCGACGGCGCACGCCGAGATGCTGGCCCTGCGCGAGGCCGCCCGAAAACTGGGCAATTACCGGCTCGACGACTGCGAGCTTTACGTCACGCTGGAGCCCTGCGCCATGTGCGCCCAGGCCATGCTACATGCGCGCATCAGGCGGGTGGTCTATGGTGCGCGCGAGCCAAAGACCGGCGCCGCGGGTTCTGTGCTGGACCTGTTTGCCTACCGCGCACTCAACCACCAGACCGAAGTCGTGGGTGGGGTGCTGGCCGATGAATGCGCCGTGCTGATGCTGGACTTCTTTGCCGGGCGACGCCGCGCAGCGAAAAAATCCGCCATTCCCTTGCGCGAGGATGCGCTGCGCACACCAGAACGCCGCTTCGAGTCGACCTGGAAAAGCTGGCCAAGCCTGCACGAGGCATCGAGTTACGAGCAGGCATTGCCCGAGTTGCAGGGCCTGCGCCTGCATGCCCTGGACCTGGGACCAAGGGACGCGGCCAGCCACTGGCTGGCCCTGCACGGCCCGGACGCCTGGTGGCCGCAGCTGGCCGGGTGGGCGAGTGCGAGAGCCGGGCAGGGCGAACATGTGTTGTTGCCCGACCTGATCGGTTTCGGCCAGAGTGACAAACCCAAGAAGCCGGCCTGGCACCAGCTCGACTGGCACGTGGCCCTGCTGTTGTCCTGGCTGCGCTTACGTGGCGTGGAGCAATTCGACATCGCTTATGCACCGGACCAGCGGCAACTGGCGCAGCATTTGCAAGCCATCGCGCCGCAACGGGTCACCCGCCTGTTGGCACTGGCAACCCCTGACTTGATCGTTCTGACATCGGAATCTGGAAAAGCGCCTTATCCCGACGCGGGACACGAAGCGGGGCCTAAAGCCTGGCGAGCCCATGGCTGGGACGCCCGATAATCAGCCCATGGCCCATATCTACATCTATTCACCGAGCGGCGCGGTGCGTGACAAGACCGCCTTCCGTCGTGGCGTCAAACGCCTGCAGGCCCAGGGACACGAGGTCGAGATCGATCCGGATGCACTGAGCAGCCACCAGCGCTTCGCCGGAGACGACGAAACGCGCCTGGCAGCGATTGCCCGTGCCGCCGCCAGCGGTGCCCAGGTCGCGCTGATCTCGCGCGGCGGCTACGGCCTCACGCGACTGCTGCCGCGCCTGCCTTATGCCGCGCTGCAGCAGGCAGCCGAGCGCGGGACCCAGTTCGTGGGCCTGAGCGACTTCACCGCGCTGCAGCTGGCCCTGCTGGCGCAGACCGGCACCCAGACCTGGGCCGGTCCCGCGCTGCTGGCGGACTTTGGCGTGCAGGACGAGCCCGACGAGATCATGCAGGCCTGCTTCGATGACCTGCTGGTCGGCCAAGGCGAGGGCACGGGCTGGCGCCTGCCGCTGTCCGATCTGCGCGCCCACCCCGAGCTCAGCGGCGAGGCGGGCTGGGGCGTCGAGCAGGGCCTGCTCTGGGGCGGCAACCTGTCGGTGCTGGTCTCGCTGCTGGGCACGCCTTACTTTCCGCAGATCGACGGCGGAATCCTGTTCCTGGAAGATGTGGCTGAACACCCTTACCGGATCGAGCGCATGCTGACGCAGTTGCTGCATGCAGGCGTGCTGGGCCAGCAAAAGGCGGTCGTGCTGGGCCAGTTCAACCGCTTCCAGCTGGTGCCGCATGACAAGGGCTTCAAGCTGCAAAGCGTGGTGGACTGGCTGCGCAGCCAGTTGCCAATCCCGGTACTGACCGGCCTGCCTTTCGGCCATGTGCCGACCAAGGTACTGCTGCCGGTCGGTGCCAGGCTGGACCTGATGGTCAGTGGGCGCGAGGCCATCCTGTTCTGGGACTGAAAGGACGGCAGGCGCTCTGAATGACGCCGTGAAGCAAAAGGGACTGCCTCGGCAGTCCCTTTTCATGCAGGCACAGTGAGCCTATTGGCCTGTGATCAGGCCTTGGCTTGCTCGCAACGCTGGGCGATATGCGCCAGCGCCTCCTCGACCTGGTCGATCAGGATCAGGCACAGGTCGCCAGGCTTGAGCGCGGCCAGCGCGGTGTCGATGGCGACGAACTCGCCCTGGATCTCCTGCACGCGCTGGGTCTTGCTCGCACCGACCAGGCCTTCGCGCAGCAGCGCCAGCACTTCGCCATCGGCGCGGCCGCGCTGGCAGGCATCCTGGTACAGGATGACCTCGTCGAACACCTGGCCCAGGATCTTGGTCTGGTCGCGGATGTCCTCGTCGCGGCGGTCGCCCGCGCCGCTGATCACGACCACGCGCTCCTTCGCCGGCATGTTGACCACCGCATCGCACAGGGCCTGGATCGCGTCCGGGTTGTGACCGTAGTCGGCGATCAGCGTGGCGCCCTGGTAATCGAACAGGTTGAAGCGGCCCGGCACGGCCTGGGCGTCGCTGATGAAGGTCGCCAGGCTGGCCTGGATGCGCTCCCAGGGCATGTCCAGCGCCCAGGCAGCGCCAATGGCGGCCATCGCGTTGTCGACCTGGAACCGGATCGCGCCATTGGCGGTGATCGGCACCCCCGACAGCGGGATGCGCGTCTCACGGCCGGCTTCGGCCGCGACGATGTCGCTCTGGTCGACGAACAGCACCCGCTTGCCCAGGGCGCGGTGGGTGGCGATCACCGGGTGGTGTGGGTCGTAGCCGAAGTAGGTGATCTGGCCCGGGCAATGCTTGGCCATCTTGACGACTTCGGGGTCGGTGCCGTTGAGCACCGCCATACCGCCAGGTGCGACGTTGAGCACGATCACGCGCTTGAGCACGCGCAGGTCCTCGAGCGTGGTGATGTAGTTCAGGCCCAGGTGGTCGCCGCTGCCGACGTTGGTCACGACTGCGACCTGGCAGCGGTCATAGGCCAGGCCCTCGCGCAGCAGGCCGCCACGCGCGGTCTCGAACACGGCGGCGTCGCAGTCCGGGTGCATCAGCACGTTGCGCGCGCTGCGCGGTCCGCTGCAGTCGCCACTGTCGGTCTGGCGGCCGTTGACGTAGACGCCGTCGGTGTTGGTCATGCCGACGCGCAGGCCGTTGCCCTTGAGCAGGTGGGCGGTCAAGCGCACGGTGGTGGTCTTGCCGTTGGTACCGGTGACCGCCACGATCGGAATGCGGCCGTCGTCGCCGCCCGGGTACATGTGGTTGATGACCGCCTCGCCCACGTTGCGGCCCTTGCCGAAGCTCGGGCTCAGGTGCATGCGCAGGCCCGGGGCGGCGTTGACTTCCACCACGCCACCGGACTGCTGCTCCAGAGGCTCGATCACGTTCTGGCAGACGACGTCGACACCGCAGATGTCCAGCCCCACCATCTGGGCCGCAGCGACCGCGCGCGCGGCCACTTCGGGATGCACCTCGTCGGTGACATCGGTCGCGCTGCCACCGGTTGACAGGTTGGCGTTGTTGCGCAGCACGACGCGCTGGCCCAGCGCCGGCACGGATTCGGGTGTCAGCTCCTGCTCGCGCAGGCGATCGACCGCGATGTCGTCGAGCCGGATCTTGGTCAGCGGGGTGGCATGGCCGTCGCCCCGCTTGGGGTCCTGGTTGACGATTTCGACCAGTTCGCGCACGGTGTGCGATCCGTCACCGATCACCAGCGGCGGATCGCGGCGGGCTGCGGCGACCAGCTTGTCGCCCACCACCAGCAGGCGGTAATCGATGCCAGGCAGGTAGCGCTCGACCAGGATTTCCTCGCGGTAGTGGCGCGCGTTGCGGTAGCCGGCCATGACCTGCTCGCGGGTTTCGACGTTGACGGTCACCCCCTTGCCCTGGTTACCGTCCAGCGGCTTGACCACGACCGGGCCGCCGAGTTCCTGGGCAGCAACCCAGGCGTCTTCCTCGTCCTTGACCGGACGGCCCAGCGGCACCGGTACGCCGGCCGAATGCAGCAGCTTCTTGGTCAGGTCCTTGTCCTGGGCGATGTCCTCGGCGATCGCGCTGGTGCGGTCAACCTCGGCGGCCTGGATGCGGCGCTGCTTGCTGCCCCAGCCGAACTGGACCAGGCTGCCCTGGGTCAGGCGGCGGTAGGGAATGCCGCGGGCGACCGCGGCATCGACGATGGAGCCGGTGGATGGGCCCAGGCGCACGTCCTCGTCGGTCTCGCGCAGGCGGGCGATCGCCTCGACCAGATCGAAGGGTTTTTCTTCCAGCGCGGCTTCGACCAGTTCGATCGCGAGGTCAAGCGCCATGCGGCCGACTTTTTCCTCGGTGTACTCGATCACGGTCTGGTAGACGCCCGGATCGGGCGCCTTGGAGCTGCGGCTGAAGCTGACCTTGCAGCCAGCCTCGGCCTGCAGCGCCAGCGCGGCGCGCTCGAGCGCGTGCGCCAGCGACAGGCCGGACGATCCACCCGGATGCGGCAGGGCGCCGAGTTGCGGGAAGCGCTGGCGCAGGTGGTCAACGAAGCCAGGCAGCTGGGCCAGATCGCACTCCTGCGGCTCCAGCTTGACGACGGCCTCGATCGCGGTGTGGCGGGACCAGAGGTTGGGGCCGCGCAGGGCCCTGATGCGGGAAACTTCCATCTTGCTTGATCAACCAGAAAAGGTTTATTCGGCGGTCTCGACCCCGGCGCGAACCAGGGCCGGGTCCATCTCGAGCGCGAGTGCGGCGCCGACGGCAGCCAGCAGGGCGGTCAGTGGCAGATGCTGCAGCAGCAGGCGAGCGACCACCGGATGGCGCAGGTCCATCACGGCCGTTTCGCGGCGGTGTTCCAGCAACACGATGCGCTGATCACGCACGACCAGGAACCGTCCGCCTTCCTCGGCGCAATGCTCGGCCAGCAACTCGTGGTCGGCGTTGACGGTGTAGAACAGCACGCTGCCGTCGCAGAGTTCGGCCAGGCCGGCGCAGGCCTCGTCATCGGCGTTGAGCACCGCACAGCCGCCAGGCAGCACGACATCGACCTGGGTGCGCAACACGTTGCGCATCTGCTCGTGAGTGTGAATATGGTGGTCTTCCAGTCCCTCGGGCAAGGGCAGACCCGTGACGACACCGACCTGGCAGCGGTCATAGGCCAGGCCGTTCTCAAGGATGCTGCGCGGCAAACTCTCGATCACCGCCGCCGTGGTGGTGCGGTTCATCAGGATGCGCTGGCCGGACTCCCATTCGCCGGGGCAGGCCGTCTCGATCTTGTCCATCTGCAGGTAGAGACCCGCGTTGCAGGCCAGGCCCGTCACGTAACCCGCGCGGTAGAGCAGCCAGCCGGTCAGCATGGCGACCGCCGTGGTGTGCTCGACCCCGCTGATGCCGACCACCGGGATGCGGCCGCTGTCCTCGGTGCCCATCAGGTGCTCGACGATGGCCTCGCCGACCGGGCGCGGCTGGCCGACGGCCGGTTGCAGGTGCATCAGCAGGCCGGGACCGGCGTTGACCTCGATGATGGCGCCGCCCTGGGCTTCGAGCGGGCGCGAGATGTCGGTCGCGACCACGTCGACGCCAGCGATGTCGAGACCGACGATGCGTGCGGCCAAGGCGGCCAGCTCGGCGATCGAGGGGTGGACCAGGTCGGTGATGTCCTGGTTCAGTACGCCGTTGCGTTCGAGCAGGATCTTGCGGCCCGTCTCGGGTACCGATTCGGGCGTCAGGCCCTGACGCTGCAGCTCCAGCATGACCTTGCGGTTGGCCGGCAGCAGCACCGGGTTGAGCGGAAAATGCTCCTCGACGCCACGGCGCGGGTCGGAGTTGATCTGGGCCTCGACCAGTTGCACCACGCTGGACTGGCCGTCGGCCGTGATGTAGGACAGCTCACCGCGCACGGCGGCGACCATCTTGTCGCCGACGATCAGCAGCCGATGCTCCTCGCCCTCGACCATGCGTTCGACCATGACATAGGAGCTGACCTTGGCCGCGATCTCGTAGGCGGCCATGACCTGTTCGCGGGTGTGCAGGTCCAGCACCACGCCGCGGCCGCGGTTGGCATCCGACGGCTTGACCACCACCGGAAAACCGATGTCCTGCGCCGCTTCCCAGGCCTCCTCAGCGTTGTCGACCTCCTGGCCTTCGGGAATCGGCACGCCGCAGGACTTGAGCAGCTCCTTGGTCAGCTCCTTGTCCTTGGAGATGCCTTCGGCGATTGCGCTGGTACGGTCGGTCTCGGCGGTCCAGATGCGGCGCTGCTTGGCGCCGTAGCCGAACTGGACCAGGTTGCCGTCATCGATCAGGCGGATATGCGGGATCTTGCGCTGGGTGGCGGCCTCGACGATGGCGCGCGTGCTCGGACCCAGGGCATGCAGCTCGATCAGGGTCTTGAGCTGCTGCACGCAGGCGGCGACATCGAAGGGTTCGTCGTTGATCGCGGCCATCACGAGGTCGCGGGCGTCGTTCAGCGCCTGGATGCCGACTTCCTTCTGGCCAGTGCGCACCACCACCTTGTAGACGCCGCGCTGGTCGGTCGAGCGCGCCTTGCCGAAGGCCGACGGCAGGCCGGCCAGGTTCTGCAGCTCGATCGAGACATGCTCCATGATGTGGCCGGGCCAGGTGCCGTCGCGCAGGCGCTCGACGAAACCGCCGCGATAGCCCAGGCCGCAATGGTGTTCGTGCAGGCCCGGCAGCCAGGTCAGCAGCCGGTCGGTGAAGCCGGGCAGGGTGTGGGAGGGGCAATCTTCGAGTGCGCCAATGTCTATCAGGACTTCGACTGCCTGGTGGTAGGTCCAGATGCTGGGGCCGCGCAGGTGATTGGTTCGCAGGATCTGTATGGGTTGATACTTCATGTCGAGGCCGGATGCAATGGGCTGATGTGGGCAGATTTTCGGAATCGGCTCAGCTTTACAATCTGAACAAACTGAATCAGGATGGTCATAGGGACAGTTGGTTGACCTGTCCGGCGGGCCAGCCGCCTTCTGCGCTGGATTTTCCACTCACTTCGTGCCCTTGGCGAACAGTCTCTAAAAATTTATTGCAACATGACGTCACACAAGGAACAGGCTGAACTGCCGTCGGGTTTCCCGGCGGCCTGGCGATCCACGGTCACGGCCAGGCTGGGCAGCGTCCCGGTCCAGGCCTGGCTGGAGCTCGACCTCGACGAGCAACTGCGCTTCGGAGCCGGCTTGCTGCTGGTCACGGCCGACGAGCTCTGGGCGCTGGAGGGCGGCACCGAGCAGCCGGTCCTGCGTCACTGGGCGCTGAATCAGGACCTCAAGCTGCTGTGCAGCGACCACAACGGGGTCGGACTGCTGGAGCTGGTGCAGGGCGGCGAGCGCCTCGGCGCCTGGCGCTACACGCTGGGCGCCCATGTGCAGGCCAACCGACTGCTCGAGCAGTTCGAGGCCCGGCGCGAGTTCCTGCTGCATGGCAAGCCGATGCAGCTGGCGCCGCTGAGCCTGTGTCCGCAATGCCAGTCGCCGCTGGACCCCGACCTCGACGAGTGCGAGGTCTGCGCCCGGGTGATCCACACGCCGCCTTCGACCTGGACCCTGTTGCGCCTGTGGCGCTTCGCCCATCCCTATCGCTGGCAGCTGCTGACGGGCTTCCTGCTGACGCTGGCCTCGACTGCCGCGACGCTGGTGCCGCCCTACCTGACCATGCCGCTGATGGACAAGGTGCTGATTCCCTATCAGAACGGCAAGCCGATCGATACCGGACTGGTCACCTTGCTGCTCGGCGGCCTGCTCGGCTCGGCCCTGCTGGCCTGGGCGCTGGGCTGGATCAAGACCTACATCCTGGCGCTGGTGTCCGAGCGCATCGGTGCCGACCTGCGCACCACCACCTACGAACACCTGCTCAAGCTCTCGCTCGAATACTTCGGCGGACGGCGCACCGGGGACCTGATGGCGCGTATCGGCAACGAGACCGACCGCATCAACGTCTTCCTGTCGCTGCACCTGCTGGACTTCGCGACCGACGTGCTGATGATCGTGATGACGGCCAGCATCCTGTTCTCGATCAACCCGACGCTGGCGCTGGCGACGCTGCTGCCGTTGCCTTTCATCGGCTGGCTGATCCATGCCGTGCGTGACCGCCTGCGCACCGGTTTCGAGAAGATCGACCGGGTCTGGTCCGAGGTCACCAGCGTGCTGGCCGACACCATTCCCGGCATCCGGGTGGTCAAGGCTTTTGCCCAGGAGGACCGCGAGGCGCAGCGCTTCCGCGATGCCAACCGCTACAACCTGGAAGTCAACGACCGGCTCAACAAGCTGTGGTCGCTGTTTTCTCCAACCGTTTCGCTGATGACCGAGATCGGTCTGCTGATGGTCTGGGGCTTTGGCATCTGGCTGGTGTCCAAGGACAGCATCTCGGTCGGCGTGCTGACGGCCTTCATCGCCTACATCGGCCGCTTCTACACCAGACTCGACTCGATGAGCCGGATCGTCTCGGTGACGCAGAAAGCGGCATCGGGCGCCAAGCGGATCTTCGACATCCTCGATCATGTCTCCAGCGTGCCCGAGCCGGCCCAGCCGGTGGTGCTGCCCAGGATGCGCGGCAAGATCGAGCTGCGCGGAGCGGGTTTCCGCTACGGCAACCGGGCGGTGATCCGCGACCTCGACCTGACCCTCAACGAGGGCGAGATGGTTGGCCTGGTCGGTCACAGCGGTTCGGGCAAGAGCACGCTGGTCAACCTGATCTGCCGCTTCTACGATCTGGCCGAAGGCGCGATCCTGGTCGACGGCACCGACATCCGCCAGATGGGCATTGCCGACTACCGGCGTCACATCGGCCTGGTGCTGCAGGAACCCTTCCTGTTCTTCGGCACCATTGCCGAGAACATCGCCTACGGCAAGCCCGACGCGACGCGCGAGGAGATCGTCGCAGCGGCCCGCGCGGCGCACGCGCATGACTTCATCCTGCGGCTGCCGCTGGGCTACGACTCGCTGGTCGGCGAGCGCGGCCAGGGCCTGTCGGGCGGCGAACGCCAGCGCATCTCGATCGCGCGCGCGCTGCTGATCGACCCGCGCATCCTGATCCTCGACGAGGCGACTTCCGCCGTCGATACCGAGACCGAGAAGGAGATCCAGAAGGCGCTCGACAACCTGGTCAAGGGCCGCACCACGATCGCCATCGCGCACCGCCTGTCCACCCTGCGCAAGGCCGACCGTCTGGTCGTGATGGACAAGGGCATCAAGGTCGAGGAGGGCACGCACGACGACCTGATCGCACGCGAAGGCGCCTATTTCCGCCTCTACCAGGCGCAGCAGCGCCAGGCCGAGGCCAACCGCGACATGCTGCCGGAGGATTGAAACCATGCCTACCCTGCGTATCCAACGCAACTCGCTGGGCCGACTCAAGGTCCATACGCCGGACGGCACCGTCCACGAGCCGGTCACGGCCGTGCGCGCCTTCCCGATCCAGACGCCGGCGGCCAACATCTCGCTGGTGGGACCCAGCGGCCACGAAGTCGCCTGGATTGCCGACCTGGCCGAATTGCCGCCCGAGCAGCGCGACTTGCTCGAACAGGAACTGCACCAGCGCGAGTTCATGCCGCTGATCCAGCGCCTGCTCGAAGTCAGCTCCTTCGCCACGCCCAGCACCTGGACGGTGGAGACCGACCGTGGCCGTTGCCAGTTCGTGCTCAAGGGCGAGGAGGACATCCGACGCCTGAACGCGACCACCCTGCTGGTGCACGACAGTCATGGCGTGCAGTTCATGATTCGCGACCCGCTGTCGCTCGACAAGCAAAGCCGCAAGCTGCTCGACCGCTTCCTCTGAGCCATGACCCACCACAATCCCCGGGCCTTGCTCAAGCCGGCGATGCGCGGCGTGCTCGACCGCATTGCACGCGCCAACCGCCTGCCGCTGCACCTGCTCACGCCCGAGCAGGCCAGGGCCTTCTACGAGGCCGGTTCCGGCGTGCTCGACATCCCGCCGCACAAGCTGAAAAGGGTCGATGAGCTGCAGATCCCGACCCGCGACGGCGACCAGATTGCCGCGCGTTTGTATGCGCCAGCCATGCCGGATACCGAGCCTGGTCTGCCGGTCTTGCTCTATCTGCACGGCGGGGGTTTCACGATCGGCAGCCTCAACACGCATGACAGCCTGTGCCGCCATCTGGCGCATCTGGCACATTGCGCGGTGCTATCGGTTGACTACCGGCTGGCGCCTGAGCACAAGTTCCCGACCGCGGTCGATGACGCCTGGGACAGTCTGGTCTGGCTGCATGCCCAGGCGGCCGGACTGGGGCTCGACCCGGAGCGGATCGCCGTCGGTGGCGACAGCGCGGGCGGCACGCTGAGCCTGGCAACCGCAATCCAGGCCCGCGACGCCGGCCTGCGGCTGGCGCTGCAGCTACTGTTCTACCCGGGCTGCACGCCGCGGCGCGACACGCCGTCGCAGAAGACCTTCGGCCACGGCTTCCTGCTGGAGTCCGAGGCCATCCAGTGGTTTTTCAGCCAGTACCTGACTCAGGACGAGCAGTACGAGGACTGGCGTTTCGCGCCGCTGATGGCCCATGACCTCGACGGCGTGGCGCCGGCCTGGTTCGGTCTGGCCGAGTGCGATCCGCTGGTCGACGAAGGCGTGCTGATGGCGGATCACCTGCGCCTGAGCGGGGTGCCGGTCGAGCTCGAGATCTACCGCGGCGTGGTGCATGACTTCATCAAGATGGGACGCGCCATTCCAGAGGCGCTGACCGCGCACCAGGACGCGGCGCGGGCGCTGCGGCAGGCCTTCGAGCTGGCGCCGCTGGCCTGAAGAATCGCGCAAGACCACGAGGGGAGCATGTTTTCCCCTGAAAAACTACAATGGCGGGTTGTCCCGGACCCAGGCCCGCCATGAACGCCCCCATCGATGTCTCCTTCTTTCCGCGCGCCGCCAAGCCGCTGACCAGCTATCGGCCCTACTGGGCCAAGCGTTTCGGCACTGCGCCCTTCCTGCCGATGAGCCGGGCCGAGATGGATCAGCTCGGCTGGGACAGCTGCGACATCATCCTGGTGACGGGCGACGCCTATGTCGACCACCCGAGCTTTGGCATGGCCGTGATCGGCCGCGTGCTCGAAGCCCAGGGCTTCCGGGTCGGCATCATCGCTCAGCCCGACTGGCAGAGCGCCGAACCGTTCCGGGTGCTGGGCAAGCCCAACCTGTTCTGGGGTGTGACGGCGGGCAACATGGACTCGATGATCAACCGCTACACGGCTGACCGCAAGATCCGCACCGACGACGCCTACACGCCGGGCGCGGCTGGCAACCTGCGGCCGGACCGGGCAGCGATCGTCTACAGCCAGCGCTGCCGCGAGGCCTACAAGGATGTGCCAATCGTGCTGGGTGGCATCGAGGGCTCGCTGCGTCGCATCGCGCAATACGACTACTGGAGCGACACGGTGCGCCGCTCGGTCGTGGTCGACAGCAAATGCGACATCCTGCTCTACGGCAACGCCGAGCGCGCGCTGGTCGAGGTCGCGCACCGCATCGCGCGCCGCGAGCCGGTGGAGCAGATCACCGATGTGCGCGGCACCGCCTTCGTGCGTCGCACGCCGGCTGACGACTGGTTCGAGCTCGATTCGACCGAGGTCGACCAGCCGGGCCGGGTCGAGGACCACATCAACCCCTATCAGATGGCCTCGCAGCAGGCCTATGAGCAGGGCTGTGCACTCGATGGCACGGGTCCTGCTGCGCCAGCCTCGGATAGCCAGCCGCTGACCTTCCTGCCCAACCCGGCGCTCAAATCCGCCAAGCCGCCGCGCGATCGCACCGTGATCCGGCTGCCGAGCTTCGAGGCGGTCAAGTCCGACCCGGTGCTGTACGCACATGCCAACCGCGTGCTGCACCTGGAGACCAACCCGGGCAATGCCCGCGCGCTGGTGCAGGCACATGGCGAGGGCAAGACCGCGCGCGACGTCTGGCTCAACCCGCCGCCGATCCCGCTGACGACGGCCGAGATGGACTGGGTGTTCGGCCTGTCCTATGCGCGCAGCCCGCATCCGGTCTATGCCGACGAGAACGGCGGCCATGATGGCGCGACCAAGATCCCGGCCTGGGAGATGATCCGCTTCTCGATCAACATCATGCGCGGTTGTTTCGGCGGCTGCACCTTCTGCTCGATCACCGAGCACGAGGGTCGCATCATCCAGAGCCGCTCCGAGGAATCGATCATCCAGGAGATCGAGGACATCCGCGACAAGGTGAAGGGCTTCACCGGCGTGATCTCGGACCTCGGCGGGCCGACCGCCAACATGTACCGGCTGGGCTGCAAGACGCCCGAGATCGAGGCCGCCTGCCGCAAGCCCAGCTGCGTCTACCCAGGCATCTGCCAGAACCTCAACACCAACCAGGTGCCGCTGGCGCAGATCTACCGCCATGCGCGCAGCCTGCGCGGGGTCAAGAAGATCCTGATCGGCTCCGGCCTGCGCTACGACCTGGCGGTCCAGAGCCCCGAATACCTGCGCGAACTGGTGCAGCACCATGTCGGCGGCTACCTGAAGATCGCGCCCGAGCACACCGAGAGCGGCCCGCTGTCGAAGATGATGAAGCCCGGCATCGGCACCTACGACCGCTTCAAGCAGATGTTCGAGCAGTTCAGCGCCGAGGTGGGCAAGAAGCAGTACCTGATTCCCTACTTCATCGCCGCCCACCCGGGCACCAGCGACGAGGACATGATGAACCTCGCGATCTGGCTGAAGAAGAACGGTTTCCGGGCCGACCAGGTCCAGACCTTCTACCCGAGCCCGATGGCGAGCGCGACCGCGATGTACCACAGCGGCGTCAATCCGCTCAAGGGCATCCACCGCGACGAGCGCGGCGAGAAGGTCGATGTTGTGCGTGGCGAGCGCCGCCGTCGCCTGCACAAGGCCTTCCTGCGCTACCACGACCCGAAGAACTGGCCGCTGCTGCGCGAGGCCTTGAAGGCGATGGGACGCGCCGACCTGATCGGCAACGGCAAGCAGCACCTGATCCCGACCTACCAGCCGCTGACCGACGACGGCTACCAGAGCGCGCGGCGCAGCAACAGCACGCCGGCGGGAAAGACCGCCACGGCTGGCAGTTGGCCGGTATCGGGGCAAGGGGGCAAGCCGGGTGCAGGCCAGACGCCAGCGCGACCGGCTCGCGGCCAGATCCTGACCCAGCACACCGGGCTGCCGCCGCGCGCCGGAGTCAAGACCGGCGTGTCCAAGCCAGTACGCAAGATTCAGGGCGGCTCTCGCTGAGCAGTCGCCGAGGTAAACAAGAAAGGGCGTCCCCAAAGGACGCCCTTTCTCATCTGCGCGAGATCAGATCAGGACTTCAGCAGGCCGTTGCGGCCGAAGTCCAGCGGCAGGCCGACGTAGTTCTCGGCGATGCTGGTCAGGCCGGCTTCCGAGTTCATCAGGTAGTCGAGCTCGGCGTTCTGGAACTTCTGGGTGATCTCGCTGTCCTCGGGGAAGCGGTGCATCAGCTGGGTGAACCACCAGCTAAAACGCTCGGCACGCCAGATGCGGGCCAGCGCCAGCTCGGAATAGCGGTCGATGCCGGCCTCGGAGCCTTCCTGGTAGTACTCGACCAGGCCGTCGAACAGGTACTTGACGTCGGTGGCGGCCAGGTTCAGGCCCTTGGCGCCGGTCGGCGGCACGATATGGCCCGCGTCGCCGGCCAGGAACATGCGGCCAAAGCGCAGCGGCTCGGTCACGAAGCTGCGCAGCGGCGCGATGCTCTTTTCGATGCTCGGGCCGGTCACCAGATTGGCGGCGGCTTCCGGGTCGAGGCGCAGCTTGAGTTCCTGCCAGAAGGCCTCGTCGGTCCATTCATCGATTTTGTCGGTCAGCGGCACCTGCAGGTAGTAGCGGCTGCGGGTCTGGCTGCGCTGCGAGCACAGCGCGAAGCCACGCGGGCTGTTGACGTAGATCAGTTCGTGATGCACCGGCGGCGTGTCGGACAGCAGGCCCAGCCAGCCGAAGGGATAGACCTTCTCGAATTCCTTGATCGCGTTACGCGGTGCGCTGGCGCGGCAGACGCCGTGGAAGCCGTCGCAGCCAGCGATGAAGTCGCACTGGATCTCGTGGCTCTGACCGTCTTTTTCGTAGCTGACGCGCGGGTTCTTGCTGTCGAAGTCGTGCACCTGGACATTGACCGCCTCATAGATCGTGGTCAGGCCAGCGGTGGCGCGTGCATCCATCAGGTCGCGCGTGACCTCGGTCTGGCCGTAGACCATGACCTTCTTGCCGCCGGTCCACCTGGACAGGTCGACGCGCTTGCGCTGGCCCTGATACAGCATGTCGAAGCCTTCGTGCACCAGGCCTTCGGCGTGCATGCGCTGGCCGACGCCAGCTTCATCCATCAGGTCGATGCAGACCTGTTCCAGCACGCCGGCGCGGATGCGGCCGAGCACATAGTCGGGCGTCTGGCGCTCGAGAATGACGGCGTCGATGCCGGCCTTGGCCAGCAACTGGCCGAGCAGCAGGCCCGAGGGGCCGGCGCCGATGATGGCGACTTGGGTACGCATATAGGGTCTCCTGATGTGGACTGGGATGGCCGAGAGTGTGGCGAGATCCGGGTTGTTGCAACAGCCGTGAAACGCAAGACTTGTGCGATCATCAGATCGATTGCGCGATCACCGCGCAGAATCAATCCGCCATCCAGAAAAACATCAAGGCAGACCAGATGACGATTGCACGCGCCGACTTCATCGAGGGCATGGCCAAGGGCCTGGCGGTGCTGGAAAGCTTCGACACCGAGCGCCAGCGCCTCAACGCGACCCAGGCGGCGCAACGGGCCGGCCTTACGCGCGCAGCCGCGCGGCGCCACCTGCTCACGCTCGCGCACCTGGGCTATCTGGAGAGCGATGGCAGCCATTTCTGGCTGTCGGCCAAGGTGCTGCGCTTTTCCGGCAGCTACCTGGCCAGCGCCAGGCTGCCGCGCACGGTGCAGCCGACCCTGAACCGGCTGGCGGCGCAGACGCGCGACGCCTATTCGGTCGCGGTGCTGGAGGGCGATGCGATCGTGATCGTGGCGCGCAGCGTCGTCGCCCAGTTCATGGGGGACTGGAATGGCAGCTCGCTTGCCCTGGGACAGTCGCCGCCACCCAGCAGCCGGCTGATGGCCTATGGCATGCACCTGGGGGCACGGCTGCCGGCGCACGCCAGTTCGACCGGCCGTGTGTTGCTGGCCTCCCTGCCGGAGCCTGAACTGTCCGCCTGGCTGGAGGGCAGGGCGCTGGCGCGCTTGACACCCCATACCGTGACCGATCACCGCCAATTGCGCGAGATCCTGGCACAGATCCGGCAACAGGACTGGTGCATCGCGAGCGAGGAACATGAACTCGGCGTGCATGCGGTCGCCGTGCCGCTGCGCAATCTGGAAGGAAAAACCGTGGGGGCGCTCAATGCCGTGCTGACGCCAGCGCGGCTGGCCAGGGGCGCGATCCAGCGCGAACTGCTGCCCCTGTTGCAGGAAGCCGCGCGTGAATTGCGGGTCCTGCTCTAGGGGCAGTAAAATTCCGGGTCTTTCTCCCACTCCAGCCACCAAGTGACCCAGTACATCACCCCGATCGATGGCGGCGACGCCCTTGGCAACTTCCGCGCCCAGCAACTCCTGCCTCGTCTGCAAGCCGTCAGCGACAAGATCACCGGCATTTCGGCCCGTTTCGTGCATCTGGTCGACACGCTGGCACCGCTGTCTGCCGAGCAGCTCCAGCAATGGCAGGCGCTGCTGACCTATGGCGAGCCCTACGAGGGCGAGACCGCTGGCGCACTGGTCGTGGTGACGCCGCGCATCGGCACCGTCTCGCCCTGGGCGTCCAAGGCGACCGACATCGCGCGCAACTGCGGCTTCGCGGTCAAGCGGGTCGAGCGCATCACCGAGTACCGGCTGACGCTCAAGTCGGGCCTGCTGTCCAAGGGCTCGCTGAACGCCGAGCAACTCGGTCAGGTCGCCGCCCTGCTGCACGACCGCATGACCGAGAGCGCCGTCGCCAGCCGCGAGGAAGCCTTCTCGCTGTTCGGCGAGCTCGAACCGGCGCCGATGGAGCATGTCGACATCCTGGGTGGTGGTCGCACCGCCTTGGAGCAGGCCAACCGCAACTGGGGCCTGGCGCTGGCCGATGACGAGATCGACTACCTGGTCAAGGCTTTCCATCAGCTGGGACGCAACCCGACCGACGTCGAGCTGATGATGTTCGCGCAGGCCAACAGCGAGCATTGCCGCCACAAGATCTTCAACGCCGAGTTCACCATCGACGGCGTGGCGCAGGACAAGAGCCTGTTCGCGATGATCCGCAACACGCACCAGCTGGCGCCGCAGCACACGGTGGTGGCGTATTCGGACAACGCTTCGGTGATGGAGGGCAACCGGATCGAGCGCTTCGTCGCCAGGGTCGACGGCAGCGCCAGCCCGGCCTACGGCAAGCAGGAGGCACTGCAACATGTGCTGATGAAGGTCGAGACGCACAACCACCCGACCGCGATTTCCCCCTTCCCGGGCGCCTCGACCGGTGCCGGCGGCGAGATCCGCGACGAGGGCGCGACCGGCCGTGGCTCCAAGCCCAAGGCCGGCATGACGGGCTTCACGGTCTCCAAGCTCTGGGGCGGCTGGTCCGACCAGGCCGACGGCAAGCCCGAGCATATCGCCAGCCCGCTGCAGATCATGACCGAAGGCCCGCTGGGCGGCGCCGCGTTCAACAACGAATTCGGCCGCCCGAACCTGGTCGGCTATTTCCGCGAATACGAGCAGACCGTCGCGTCCGATGTCGATAGCATCGACCGCGGCTACCACAAGCCGATCATGATCGCAGGTGGCCTGGGCGGCATCGACGCCGGCCAGACCCAGAAGGTCCTGTTTCCGGCCGGCACGCTGCTGATCCAGCTTGGCGGCCCCGGCATGCGCATCGGCATGGGTGGCGGCGCCGCCAGCTCGATGGCGACCGGCACCAATGCGGCCGAACTCGATTTCGACTCGGTCCAGCGCGGCAATCCTGAGATCGAGCGCCGCGCCCAGGAGGTGATCAACCACTGCTGGCAGCAAGGCGAGGCCAACCCGATCCTGGCCATCCACGACGTCGGCGCCGGCGGCATCTCGAACGCCTTCCCCGAGCTGACCAACGACGCCGGCCGCGGTGCGCGCTTCGATCTGCGCGCCGTGCCGCTGGAAGAGTCCGGCCTGGCGCCCAAGGAGATCTGGTCCAACGAGAGCCAGGAACGCTATGTGATGGCGATCGCGCCCGAGTCGCTGGCGCAGTTCAAGGCCTTCTGCGAGCGCGAGCGCTGCCCGTTCGCTGTGATCGGCGTCGCCACCAAAGAGCGCCAGCTGGTGCTGGAAGACAAGGGCGCCGAGAGCCCGGTCGACATGCCGATGGATGTGCTGCTGGGCAAGCCGCCCAAGATGCAGCGTGACGTCAAGACCGTCAAGCGCGAATTCAAGCCGATCGACCTCACCGGCATCGAGCTGAGAAAGGCCGTGATCGACGTGCTGAGCCACCCGACCGTGGCTTCCAAGCGCTTCCTGGTCACGATCGGCGATCGCGCCGTCGGGGGCATGAGCCACCGCGACCAGATGGTTGGCCCCTGGCAGGTGCCGGTGGCGGACTGCGCCGTGACGCTGGCCGACTACAAGGGCTTCGCCGGCGAGGCGATGGCCATGGGCGAACGCACCCCGCTGGCCGCGATCGACGCGCCGGCCTCGGGCCGCATGGCGGTGGCCGAAGCCATCACCAACCTGCTGGCAGCACCGATCGATCTCTCGCGCGTCAAGCTGAGCGCCAACTGGATGGCTGCCTGCGGCGAGGCCGGCGAGGACGCCGCGCTCTACGAGACCGTCAAGACGGTGGGCATGGAGCTGTGCCCGGCGCTGGGCATCAGCATTCCGGTCGGCAAGGACAGCCTGTCGATGCGTACCCAGTGGCAGGTCGAAGTCGCTGCAGAGAAGCCGGACGAGATCAAGCTGGAAACCCGCAAGGTGACCTCGCCGGTCAGCCTGATCATCTCTGCCTTCGCCACGCTGTCTGACGTGCGCGGCACGCTGACACCGCAGCTCAACGCCGACGAGGACACCACGCTGGTGCTGATCGACCTCGGCAAGGGCCAGAACCGCATGGGAGGCTCGATCCTGGCCCAGTCCCTGGACCAGCCTGGCGGCGCGGTGCCCGACCTCGATGACCACTTCGCGCTGGCGCACCTGGTCAACGCCGTCAACGCCTTGCGCGCCGACGGCAAGATCCTGGCCTACCACGATCGCAGCGACGGTGGCCTGCTGGCTGCAGCCGCCGAGATGGCCTTCGCCGGCCATGTGGGCGTGGCGCTCAACGTCGATCTGCTGGTCACCGAGGGCGACGGCATCAGCGACAGCCGCATGGACAGCGGCGACGCCAAGAACTGGGCCACCCAGGTGGCCGAGCGCCGCAACGAGCTCACGCTGAAAGCCCTGTTCAGCGAGGAACTCGGCGTGCTGCTGCAGGTTCGCACGGCCGAGCGTGACGCCGTGATGGCAGTGCTGCGCGCGCATGGCCTGTCCAAGCACAGCCACTATGTCGGCAAGACCCGTCCGCTGTCGTCCGAGATCGATGCCGGCAAGCGTCAGCTGCAGGTCTGGCGTGATGCCAAGGCCATTTTCAGCGCCAGCCTGTCCGACCTGCACCAGGTCTGGGACAGCGTGAGCTGGAAGATCAACCAGCAGCGCGACAACCCGGCCTGCGCCGATTCCGAGCACGCCGCCGCTGGCGCAGCGAACGACCCGGGCCTGCATGTCGCGCTGACCTTCGATCCGTCGGAAAACCTCGCCGCACCGTTCCTGAACCTGAGTCGACCCAAAGTCGCCATCCTGCGCGAGCAGGGTGTGAACTCGCATGTCGAGATGGCTTACGCCTTCACCGAAGCGGGCTTCGAGGCCTACGACGTGCACATGACCGATCTGCAGACCGGTCGCGCCAAGCTGTCGGACTTCAAGGGCGTGGTCGCCTGTGGCGGCTTCAGCTACGGCGACACGTTGGGTGCCGGCATCGGTTGGGCGCGCTCGATCACCTTCAACAAGGTGCTGTCCGAACAGTTCCAGGGCTTCTTCGGCCGCCAGGACACCTTCGGCCTGGGCGTGTGCAACGGCTGCCAGATGTTCGCCGAGCTGGCCGACATCATCCCGGGTGCCGAGGCCTGGCCGCGCTTCACGACCAACCAGAGCGAGCGTTTCGAGGCCCGCCTCTCGATGGTCGAAGTGCTCGATTCGCCCAGCCTGTTCCTGCAGGGCATGGCCGGCAGCCGGCTGCCGATCGCGGTCGCGCATGGCGAGGGTTACGCCAACTTCAAGCACCGCGGTAACCCATCGAAAGCCATCGCAGCGATGCGCTATGTCGACAACTTCGGCGCCGCCACCGAGCAGTACCCGTTCAACCCGAACGGCAGCGTTGGCGGCCTGACCAGCGTGACCACAGCCGACGGCCGCTTCACCGCCATGATGCCGCACCCCGAGCGGGTGTTCCGCAACATCCAGATGAGCTGGACCGATTACGCCAGGAGCGGCGGCCAGGATGCCTTCAGCCCCTGGATGAAGATCTGGCGCAACGCGCGCAAATGGGTGGGCTGATCTGACCCTCCTGTGAAGTCCTGAAAAAACCGGCCAAGTGTCGGTTTTTTCATTCTGGCTTGATTTTGATCAAGCCAGACCTGGATTGCTTGCGTAGACTGGTCATCAGTACACACATTGAAGGAGGCGCCATGAGCCAACAAGACCAACCGATTGCCGATTTCTCGCAATGCCACGCCGGCATCTTCAAGAAACTGGACCTGCTGGGCGAGCTGCCGGCGTTGCTCGAGCCCGCACAGCGGGCGCGCGAAGTGGCCGAGAAGTCGCTGGAGTTCTTCCGCGAAGCGATCTTCGAGCACCACCTCGACGAGGAGCGCGAGCTGTTCCCGGCCGTGATCGAGAGCGCGCAAGACGACGCGGAACGCGCCAAGGTCCAGGCCATGAACAAGCGGCTGACCGACGAGCACCGCGAGCTCGAAAGAATCTGGAAGGGACTGGAGTCCGGGCTCAAGAAGGTCGTCAAGGGCCAGTTCGACGAGGTCAACGTCGCCGACCTCGCGCGCCTGGTGAGCCAGTACCGGGCCCACGCCCAGTTCGAGGAGCAGGAATACCTGCCGCTGGCGCAGCAGATCCTGGCCCGCAACGGCAACCACATGGCCGCGCTGGGCATGTCGCTGCACATGCGCCACCAGAACCCGGCGGCGTTCCAGTTCTACGTCTGAACGCGCTGACCAGGTAACGCTGAACATGAGGTCTGAGGCGCAGCGGAACAGAAAACCGGGTTAAGAGGCCACATAGCCAGGATTTTGTGCAATCATTGCACATGCAATCCGAGCATGCCCACGTTGTACCGCCTGCCTCCGTGTGCATGGAACGACTGACCCGCCAGCCCACGATGCGGCGCGCGAAGACATCGATGACGAAGGCGACATAGACCCAGCCCTGTCAGGTCGAGACGTAGGTGAAGTCCGACACCCAGAGTTGGTTGGGGCGCTCGGCCTTGAACTGGCGGTTGACCCGATCGAGCGGGCAAGGCGCCTTCGCATCGGGCACCGTGGTGCGCACGACCTTGCATCGCACGGCACCGCGTAGCCCCAGGCGCCGCATGAGCCGTTCGACCGTGCAGCCGGCTGCCCTGATGCCTTCGCGCTTGAGCTGCTGCCAGACCTTGTCGGCCCCGTAGACCTGCAGGTTGTCGTTCCAGACCCGCTCGATGTCAGCCATCAATGTCTAGTCATGCCGTGCCCGGGCGCAACGCCGAGTGGGGTCACGCTGCTCGGAGGCATGTCGCCGATAAGCCGACGGGGCGACCTGCAGCACCTTGCAGATAGGCTCGATCCCCAGCGCCTCGCGGTGCTCGTCGATGAAGGCGTTCACCGCTTGAAGCTGCGGTCGAGCTCCGCCTGCGCGAAAACAAGCGACAGCGCAGTTTCATTAAAAACGCGCTGGCGAACTTGAGGATCTCGTTGGCTTTGCGCAGTTCCTTGACCTCGCGCTCAAGCGCCTTGATGCGCTGCTGCTCGGCACTGGTCGCACCCTCTCGCTGTCCGCTGTCGCGCTCATGCTCGCGCACCCAGCGCCGCAGGGTTTCTGCCGTACAGCCGATCTTGGCTGAAATCGAGCAGATCGCTGCCCACTGCGATTCATGCTCGCCTTGATGCTCCGACACCATGCGCACGGCGCGCTCGCGGACCTCGGGGGAAAAATTCGCTGACTTCTTCAGGGCTCCATCTTCTCAAAGGTGGGAGCCTCTTCGAAACCCGGGGCGGTTCAGAATGGGTTGCACGGACTTTGCCGGCCGCCACAAAGGCTTTGACCACGGACAGCTTGCAATGTAGGGTCGGTTTCTCCATTGGTAGATCTTGACCTAGTTGGTTAGTTGCGGGGTTTTCGGTAGTTCCGGCTTACGGAGTCGGAGCAAAATCAGTACCCTGAACCGCTCGAAGAACGCCCCTCTCAAGAGGAGGCGGCCGGCAGCTGCAACTCGACCCAGGGATGCGCATGTTCCTCGTAGAGCACCGTCGAGGGCGGAATGAAGGAACGGTCAGCAAAGGCTCCGACCGGGATGCCAACGAAGTCTTCAAGTCCTTCCAATGTGTAGTGCAAGGTGGAGCCGCAGTGGGGACAGAACGTGAAGGTGATTCGGCGACCAGAGTCGCCGGTCCGAACGAACTCGGTGCCTTGACCTTGGATGTGGACACTCCCTCTTTCAAAGCGGGCCTGCACCCCGAACGCACTGCCCGTCCTGCGCTGGCAGGCGCGACAGTGGCAAACCGAAACCCGCACCGGCGTGTGAGTGACGGTGGCACGAAGTTGTCCGCAGCTGCAGGATGCAACCAGATGCGTCATGGTGGACATTCGCTCATAGAGGGCGCCTCAGAAAACGGAATTTAAAGTACGGATCAGATTCTCGCGCCAGAGGCTTAACGTACTTTGCAATCAGTTTCCTGGAGAGACCCGTGAATCGACCGCGATTAGCGGGACCGGGCGGTCGTCCACTGCACCACCAGCACACTGGCCAGCACGATGACCAAGCCGCTCAGTGCCATTGCCGTCATGGACTGGGCGAGCACAACCCAGCCCAGCACCACTGCGGTGACGGGACTCAGCAGGCCGAGGGAAGCCACGGCCACGGGCGGCAAGCGCGCAATGCCGCGAAACCAGAGAACATAGGCTAGCAAGGCACCCGCGAGACACAGATAGGCATAGGCAGCCAGTTGCAGGAATCCGAGGGCGGGCAGCGGCGCATCAGCGAGACAGGCCAAGGGCAGCAGCATCAGGCCGCCGAGCAGCAACTGCCAGCCGGTGAGCCCCAGCACCGGCAGCGCCAGTTGCCAGCGGCGCGTCAGCCAGACGCCCGAGGCCATGCAGGCCGCGCCCAGCAGGGCAGCGGAGACGCCGACTGGCTCGAAGACCGTGCGCGGCGACACCAGCAGCACGGCCATGCCGAGCACGCCCGCCATGGCGGCGAGCAGCGCGGTGCGCGCAGGCGATCTGCCGTCGACCCGCCAGGCCAAGGCCATGACCATCAGCGGCTGGATGGCGCCGAGCACGGCGGCCAGTCCGCCTGGTAGCCGGTAGGCGGCGACGAACAATAAGGCCTGAAAAGCGCCGATGTTCAGCGCGGCCAGGAGCGCCAGGCGCCTCCATTGCCCTCGTCCAGGCAGCTGACGCTGTGACAGAACCAGCAGCAGGCCGGCCGGAAACACGCGGATGAAGGCAGCGGTGAAGGGACGGTCTGGCGGCAGCAGCTCCGAAGTGACGATGTAGGTGGAACCCCAGATGACGGGAGCCGCCGCCGTGATCAGGTAATCGTGCCAGCGCGCGGGAGGTGGAGAGGCGATCATGTTCATTTATCTTTAAATCAAGATAAAATGATTGTTATCCCGATCTATCTTCAAGTCAAGACAAATGAAACCGAAAGCAGCTCCGCGTGCCGGTGACTCGGTCGATGCCATCCTGGTGCAATGGGCGCGCGAGCGGCCCGATCTGGATGTCAGCCCGATGGGTCCGATCGGGCGCCTCAAGCGCTGTGCCGCCTTGCTGGAGCAGCGGCTGGATGCCAACTTCGTGCGGTTCGGCCTGACTCTGTGGGAGTTCGACATGCTCGCGACCCTGCGGCGCGCGGGCGCGCCTTACCGGCTGAGCCCGACGGCTCTCTTCTCGACCTTGATGGTAACGTCGGGAACCATGACCCACCGTCTGAAACGACTGGAAGCCAGTGGGCTGGTGATGCGTGTCCCCAACGAACAGGATGCGCGCAGCTTGCTGGTGGAGTTGAGCGCCAAGGGACTGGCGCTGATCGATAGCGCCGTGGAGGTGCACGTCGAGAAAGAACGGGAACTGGTGAAGGCCTTGCCACCCGAGGCCCTGGCGGAACTCGATGCGCAGTTGTCGGCCCTGCTGCGGTCACTGGAGCCAGACATCGGGTCTCTTCAGGAAACTACAGGGACTTCCACGTAGTCAAGTGCGGTAGGCGTGGTTCTCCTTGAAGACGGTTTCCTGACGACTGATGCAAACCAAGCGGCTTGAACGAGGAACAGACTGCTCATCTACAGCCGGGCTTGTTGTACTTGAGGTGCGGCCCCAGATACGAACCGCTCAGCAGGGCTCCATTCAGTCGCCGTGATGTCTTATTGGACCCACGTTAGAGCGTGTTCAAAGTCTCCGCGCTGTGAGAAGCTCGGGGGGTGAGAAAAGGCTACCCAAGCGATATCAAGCGCGAGCAATTCGAGGTCATCAGGCCGTTGCTGGAGAGCGCGCGAAAGAAGACAGCTCCACGCAAAGTGGAGCTG
>CALPRQ020000039.1 GCA_943326015.2 Chitinophaga pinensis
ACAGCGTCGAGCGCGGTCTGCCGCTGGTAGCGCAGCGTCACCTGCTCCAGCCTGGCTACCGAGGCCGGCGCCGGGCGAGAGGGCGCCGGCAAGCTCAAGGCTGCTCCTTGAGCGCCAGCGCCTTGGGCCAGTCCGCCTGGGCGTCGAGCCTGATCCAGGCCAGGCCCGGCAGCCCGGTCTTGACCTGCTCGGCGTGGCGCAGCAGCAGCTCTCTATCGACCTGGGCCCGGACGCGGAACATCAGTTTCTGGCGCTCGCTCGCGGTCTCCACCGTCTTGGGCGTGAACTGCGCCTGGCTGGCCACGAACGAGACCCTGGCCGGGATCACGAACTCCGGCGCGGCGTCGAGCCGGATGCGCACCTCGCTGCCGAGCGCGACCCGGCCCGCCACCTGCTCGGGCAGGAAGAAGGTCATGTAGACATCGGACAGGTCGACCAGCTCCAGCACGCGGCCGCCGCCCGCGACGATCTCGCCCGGATGCACCACCAGGAACTGCACCCGGCCGTCGCGCGGCGCCTTGAGCTCGCTGTCGGCCAGCTCGACCTCGATGCGGGCCAGCGTCGCCTCCAAGGCCCGCACGTTGGCCTGCGCGGCGCCGACCTGGGTTCGGGCCGCCACGATGGCCGCTTCGGCCGCCCGCGCCTGCGCCTTGGCGGCGGCCAGCACGGCCTGCTGATTGCGCACCTTGGCGCGGTCGTCTTCCAGCAGCTGTTCCGAGAAAAAACCTTCTTGTGCCAGCTGCTCCGAGCGCCGGGCCCGCCGGCGGACGCTGTCGAGTTCGCTCTCGCGCTGCACCGCCACCGCCAGCTCGGACTGGTATTTGCTTTCGGCCTGGGCCACCTGGGCCTGGGCCGCGCTGATGGCCTGCTGCGCCTGCTGCAGGCGCGCCACCGCTTCATCCCTCTGGGCCTGCAGGCTGTCGATCTGCATGCGGGCCAGTGGCTGGCCGGCCTGGACGAAGTCGCCCTCGCTGACCAGGATCTGTTGCACCCGTCCGGCCAGCTTGCTGGCGACCGCGATCTCGGTCGCCTCGATCCGGCCGTTGCCTCCGACCAGGCCTTCCATTCCGGTCTGGTCGCGCCAGCCGCTCCACCCGATCAGTGCGGCGATCGCTGCCGTCAGCAAGACTGCCGCAGCGGCAGCCGTTTTCCACTTGCCCGTCATCTGTCCATCCCCCTTCCCCTTCTGATGATTATCGGGTGCGGCGCTGGTTTGTCGCCAGTCTGGACTGGTGAGCGGCACCAGAAAAGCAAACAGGCCGCGGATCGCTCCGCGGCCTGTTCAGGAATCCGGTGGCTTCAGCCCGGCATCAGTTCATCGAGTCGATGAAGCTGCGCAGCTTGTCCGAGCGGCTCGGGTGCTTGAGCTTGCGTACCGCCTTCGATTCGATCTGGCGGATGCGCTCGCGCGTGACGTCGAACTGCTTGCCGACTTCCTCCAGCGTGTGGTCGGTTGACATCTCGATGCCGAAGCGCATGCGCAGCACCTTGGCTTCGCGCGGGGTCAGCGAGTCGAGGATCTCCTTGACCACGTCGCGCAGGCCGGCCTGCATCGCGGCGTCCATCGGCGCGGTGTTGGCGTTGTCCTCGATGAAGTCGCCCAGGTGGCTGTCGTCGTCGTCGCCGATGGGGGTTTCCATCGAGATCGGCTCCTTGGCGATCTTCATGATCTTGCGGATCTTGTCCTCCGGCATCTCCATCTTCTCGGCCAGGATGGAGGCGTCGGGCTCGAAGCCATGCTCCTGCAGGTGCTGGCGGCTGATGCGGTTCATCTTGTTGATGGTCTCGATCATGTGCACCGGGATCCGGATCGTGCGGGCCTGGTCGGCGATCGAGCGCGTGATGGCCTGGCGGATCCACCAGGTGGCATAGGTCGAGAACTTGTAGCCGCGGCGGTATTCGAACTTGTCGACCGCCTTCATCAGGCCGATGTTGCCTTCCTGGATCAGGTCGAGGAACTGCAGGCCGCGGTTGGTGTACTTCTTGGCGATCGAGATCACCAGCCGCAGGTTGGCCTCGATCATCTCCTTCTTGGCGTTGCGCGACATCGCCTCGCCTTCGTTCATGCGCTTGTGGATGGCTTTGAGCTGGTCCAGCGGCACGACGACATCGTTCTGCAGGTCGATCAGCTGCTGCTGCAGCAGCTGGATCGGCGGGATGTTGCGCGCCATGGTCACGCTCCACGGCTTGTTGGCCGCGGCCTGCTTCTCGACCCATTCGCGGTTGAGCAGGTTGGGCGGGAACTCCTTGACGAAGGTCTCCTGCGGCATGCGGCACTTGTCGACGATGATCTTGCGCAGCTCGCGTTCCTTCTTGCGCACGCCCTCGACCTGCTGGCGCACGGTCTCGCACAGCTTCTCGATCGCCTTGGCGGTGAAGCGGATGCTCATCAGGCGCTCGGTCAGCGCGGTCTGCGCCTTCTTGTAGGCCGTGGTACCGTAGCCTTCGCTGCTGCAGATCTGCTGCAGCTGCTCGGACAGCGCGCGCATGTCGTCGAAGCGGCTCAGTGCCTCGCGCTTGAGCTCCTCGAGCTTGCGCGTCAGCGCCTTGGAGCCGCCCTTGCCGTCGTCGTCATCGGCTTCGTCGTAGCTGTCGAAGTCCTCTTCGGCCACGTAGTCGTCGGCCTCGTTGGCGTTGGTGAAGCCATCGACGATGGTCGAGATCACCACCGCGCCCGAGCGGATTTCCTCGCCCATGGCCAGGATTTCCTTGATCGTGGCCGGTGACTGCGAGATCGCCGCCACCATGTCATGCAGGCCGCCCTCGATGCGCTTGGCGATTTCGATCTCGCCCTCGCGTGTCAGCAGCTCGACCGTGCCCATCTCGCGCATGTACATGCGCACCGGGTCGGTGGTGCGGCCGAATTCGCTGTCAACGGTCGACAGCGCGGCTTCGGCTTCTTCCTCGGCTTCCTCTTCGGTCGCGGCGGTCGGACCGGTGTTCGACAGCAGCAGGGTCTCGGCGTCGGGGGTCTGCTCGTAGACCGCCACGCCCATGTCGTTGAGCAGCGCGACCACGACTTCCAGCGTCTCGGCCTCGACCAGCTTGTCGGGCAGGTGGTCGTTGATCTCGCCGTGGGTCAGGTAGCCGCGGGTCTTGCCGATCTTGATCAGCTTCTTCAGGCTCTCGCGGCGCAGCTTGGCTTCTTCCTCGGTCAGGACGGTCTCGTCCAAGCCGAATTCCTTCATCAGCGCGCGTTCCTTGGCCTTGCTGACCTTCATGCGCAGCGGCTTGACCTTCTCGATCGGCGCGTCGGTGACCGCTTCCTCGGCCACCGGCTCCTCGGCCAGCAATTCGTCGATGTCGCTCAGATCGGCGTCGTCAAAGCCTGGGGCTGCTGCTGCCTTGGTTTCGGTCTTGGGCTTGCGGCCGCGCTTGACGGCGGGCTTCTTGGCGGCAACGGGCTGGGCGACCGCCGGTTGTTGCTCGGCAACGGCAGCGGCTTCGGCCGGAGCCGCTTTCTTGCGCGCGGCGCGCTTCTTGGGCGCGGCGGCGCCGTCAGCCTGGGCGGCGGCGAGCAGCGCGTCGGCGGCTTTGGTCAGTTCGGCTTTGCTGAGTTTGGTGCTCACGTCAGACGCTTTCTGCCGGGGCGAAGGCGCCACGGCGGTTGAAACTGGGGACTCAGTAAGGTTGCACTAGCGGTCCGGTCAGGCCGGACGGTCTGGCCCCATACAAGGGGCCGGCAAGCAAGCTTGGTGGGCGAACATTTGGTGTGCAGTCCTTGCGGGGCTAGCGGCTGTGGCTATTGGCCGGGGAGGGTTTCCCTGTTGCCCGTTCTGGGGCTTTGGCCGGTCCGGAGGTGCTGCTGTCGCGCTTGCGTGACAAGATTTTGGATTATACCCGCGGGCTGGAGTTCCCGGCCTCCAGCGCTTTTCTGAGCGTCTGCAGCTCCCGGTAGCGCTCGAGTGCTTCGGGGTCATGTCCGGCAGCCGCGATCAGCTCGGTTTCGCGCTGCTTGAGCTCGTCGATGTGCAGCCGCCGCATCAACTCGCGCAGCTCGCGCCTGAGGTCGTCGGCCGAGGGCAGCGCCGCGCCCGCTTCACCGGCCGGTTCTTCGTCCTCGGGCCGCTGCAGCGCGAGTCCGCCCGCGTTGAGCTCAAGCGCCAGCGCCTCGAAGGGCTGGCCGCGCAGCGCCTCGCGCAAGGCGGCCCAGGGCTGGGGTCCGTGCTCGTGCCACTGGGTCTCCAGCCAGGCGAACAGCGCGCCATGCGGCTCGGGCTCGTGCGCGAGCAGCTGATGGTCGTCAGCGCTGAGCCAGTCCCAGGCCTCGGGCGTCGTCAGCACGATGCGCGCCACCCGGTCGGCCCGGCCCAGCAGGCCGCGCGATCCGCTGCGTCGGGTCGGGCGTATGGTGCCATCGCGTCCATCATCGCGACTGCTTTCATGGCCGCCGTAGCGGTGCTGCTGCCGGCTCTGTGTGGCCGCTTCATGCGGCAGCTCCGGCCAGCCGGACGGGTCTGCTTTGCCGCTCCAGGGGTCGGCATCGGCTTGCGGCCTGGGGGCGCTGGCGCGCGGCTTGCGCGCAGGCAGTCCCCTGGCCCGGTCGCGCTGGCTGGCCGCCGACCAGAGCCGGTCGAGCTCGCGCGTGTCCAGTCCCACGGCATCGGCAAACTCTCCCAGCAGCTGGCGCTTGAGCGCGCCGTCGGGCATCGCGCTCCAGAGCGGCTGCGCCTGCGCGGCCATGCGAGCGCGGCCCTCGGCCGTTTCGAGGTCGCAGTCGCTGGCCGCCGCTTCGAGCAGGAAGCGGCTCAGCGGCATCGCCTGCTTGACGCTCTGCGCGAAGGCGTCCGGACCCTGGGCGCGGATGAAGCTGTCGGGGTCGTGCTCGGGCGGCAGGAACAGGAACTTGATCGAGCGCGTGTCGCTGGCCCAGGGCAGGGCAGCTTCGAGCGCCTTGCGCGCGGCGCGCCGGCCGGCCGCGTCGCCGTCGAAGCTGAACACCACCGCGTCGGTGAAACGGAACAGCAGCCGCAGGTGGTCGGCGGTGCAGGCGGTGCCCAGCGTGGCCACGGCCTGGGCAAAGCCGAGCTGGGCCAGCGCGACCACGTCCATGTAGCCCTCGGTCACCAGGCAATAGCCGGCCTGGCGGATCGCGGTGCGAGCCTCGAACAGGCCGTAGAGCTCGTGGCCCTTGCTGAACACCGGCGTCTCGGGCGAGTTGAGGTACTTGGGCTCGCCCTGGCCCAGCACCCGGCCGCCAAAGCCTATGCATTCGCCCTTGACGTTGCGGATCGGGAACATGATCCGGTCGCGGAAGCGGTCGTAACGCTTGCCCTGGCGGGCCTCTCCTGCGTCGCCCGGCTGGGCCTCGTCGGAGGCAATCACCAGCCCGGACTCGACCAGCAGCGGGCTCTGATAGTCGGGCAGCACGGTCGAGAGGAAGCGCCAGCCCTCGGGCGCATAGCCCAGGCCGAAGGTCTTGGCGATCTGGCCCGACAGGCCGCGGCCCTTGAGGTAGTCCTGCGCGTGCCTGTGCTGGCGCAGTTGCTGGTAATAGGCATCGGCCGCCTGGTCCAGCACATCGTTGAGGGTGGCCTGCTTCTGGCGCTGCTCGGCGGCGCGGGCGCGCTCCTGCGGGCTCAGGTCTTCCTGCGGCACCTGCAGCCCGACCTGCTGCGCGAGGTCCTTGACCGCCTCGACGAAGCCGATGCCGGTGTGCTCCATCAGGAAGCCGACCGCATTGCCGTTCTTGCCGCAACCGAAGCAGTGGAAGAACTGCTTGGTCGGGCTGACGCTGAAGGAGGGTGACTTCTCGCCGTGGAAGGGGCACAGCCCCATGAAGTTGGCGCCGCCCTTCTTGAGCTGTACATAGCGGCCGACGACCTCGACGATGTCGACGCGCGCGAGGAGTTCCTGGATGAAAGACTGGGGTATGGCCACGGCGCTATTTTCGCCGAAGCCGGCCTGGCATCACTTGTAGCCGACGCGGTCCAGCATCTGCTGCACCTTGGTCAGGTTCTTGGCCACCACGCCGAGCGGGATGTTCTCGGCCTTGAACTTGTCGCCGCCCATCGCCTTGAGCGCCGCATTCTCGATCTTCACGCCCTTGGCGGCCGGGAACTCATGGTTGCCGTTGGCGAAGTAGTCCTGCGCGAACGGGCTGGCCAGGTATTCCATGAACAGCACGGCGTTCTCCGGGTGCTTGGCATGCTTGGCCACTGCCGCGCCGCCGATGTTGACATGGGTGCCGCTGGTGCCCTGGTTGGGGAAGACCACGCGCACCTTCTCCATGGTCTTGCGGTCCTCGGGCTTGTCGGACTTGATCAGGCGTGCAACGTAGTAGCTGTTGGTCAGCGCCACGCCGCATTCGCCCGAGGCGACCGCCTTGATCTGGTCGGTGTCGCCGCCCTTGGGGGCGCGCGCCATGTTGTCGACCAGGCCCTTGAGCCAGGCCTCCCCCTTGGCGTCACCCAGGCGCTCGACCACGGTGGCGAATAGTGACAAGTTGTAAGGATGGGAACCCGAGCGGGTGCAGACTTGTCCCTTGAGCTTGGGGTCGGACAGCTGCTCGTAGTTCGCTACGTCGGCGGCCTTGACCCGCAGCGGGTCGTAGACGATCACGCGGGCGCGGGTCGAGAAGCCGGTCCAGCTCACGCCCTCGGCCGTCGGCGTGGCGCGCAGATTGGCCGGAATCACCGCGTCAAGCTTGGCCGACTTGATCGGCTTGAACAGGCCCAGGGCATCGGCGCTGGCCATGCGGGCCGCATCGACCAGCATGATCACGTCGGCCGGCGATGCGCTGCCCTCGGCGCGCAGGCGCGCGACAATGCCGGCATCGTCAGAGTCCACCCGGTTGATCTGGATGCCGGTGGTCTTGGTGAAGGTCTCGTACATCAGCTCGTCGCCCTGATAGTGGCGCGCCGAGTAGATGTTGAGCACCTTGTCCTGTGCCTGTGCCGATGCGGCCGCCGTCAGGGTGGCGAAGCCGATGAGGGTGAGGAATCTTGCGTATGCCATGGGAATGCCTGCTGGTGATGGAAACTGGAATTCATCTTAACACTAACGCGAATCGTTCGCAATAACATTGGATCAAGGATGTCGTTTGAGAATAAGCAACAGCTTGGACTGTCCCGGCGTGCCTGTCTGTGGGCCGGACTGACCGGCTTGGGTCTGCTGGCAGGCTGCTCGTCCCTGTCAGTACCCGGTAGCCCGGTAGCGGGGGGGAGCATCCCGCCAGCGGCAGTTACACCGGAACCGACCCAGCGCAGCCGCCCGCCCCGCATCGGCCTGGCGCTGGGTGGTGGCGCGGCGCGCGGCTTTGCCCATGTGGGCGTGATCCAGGTGCTGGAGCAGAACGGCATCCTGCCCGACCTGGTCGTGGGCACTTCGGCCGGCAGCCTGGTGGCCGCGCTCTACGCCAGCGGGCGCAACGGCGCCGAGCTCGAACAGGCCGCGCTCAGGATGGACGAGGCCGCCATCACCGACTGGACGCTGCCGCTGTTCAATCGCGGGCTGCTGCGCGGTGACGCGCTGGCGCGCTACGTCAACCAGCAGGTGCAGGGCAAGACCATCCAGGACATGAGGCGCCCGCTGGGCATCGTCGCGACCGACCTGGCCAACGGTCAGGGCATGCTGTTCCAGCGCGGCGACACCGGCACCGCGGTGCGCGCTTCGAGCGCGGTGCCGGGCGTGTTCTCGCCGGTCGCCATCGGCGGGCGCGAGTATGTCGACGGCGGCCTGGTCGCGCCGGTGCCGGTGCAGCAGGCACGCCAGATGGGGGCCGAGTTCGTGATCGCGGTCAATATCTCCAGCCCGCCCGACGGTAACGGCACCGGCGACACCTTCAAGGTGCTGATGCAGACCTTCGACATCATGGGCCAGACCATCAACCGCTACGCGCTGGCCGAGGCCGATCTGGTGATCAAGCCCGAGCTCAGGGGCGTGGGCAGTGCGGACTTCTCGGCGCGCCAGCGCTCGATTGTCGCGGGCCGTGCCGCCATGCAGGCGGCGCTGCCGCGCCTGCGCGAGCGCCTGCAGTCGAGTCGGGTGGCGCTGGCTGGCTACTGAACCCGCGCTTCAGCCAACGAAAAAAAGGCCTCGCGACACCGCGAGGCCTGAAAGGGCCCCTGAACCCCTGTTCCCGGGGACCCGAGGAGACAACCTCAAATCGTCATGTAGGGTGGCGCGGTTCAGCGCTTCTTGGCGGTCTGCTTGACGCTGGTGTTCATCTGATGGGCCAGGGTGTGGACGTTGGCCTGCGTCATTTCGGTGGCTTGCTTGACGGCCTTCTGTACCTGATCCATCGCACCGGAGGCGGCGTTGACCGCGCTGCGCACGGCGGTGATCAGGGGCTCGGAGCCGGCCGGTGCGTTCCTGGCGGCATTGTCGAACAGGGCCATGAACTTCTGCTGGGCTTCGGCGGACTGGTCTTCGGCCGCCTTGGCGAATTCGGTGCTGGTGTCGGAGGCGATCTCGAACAGCTGGCGGCTGTAGGCGCTGACCTTCTCGGCCAGCGGCTGCATCAGGCGGGCCTGCAGGTCCAGCAGTTCCTGGGCGTCCTTGGCGCTGAGCATGGCCTGCGTGTTGCTGGCTGCTTCGTTGACGGTGGCGCGGGTGGCCTGCAGATTGAGGTCAACCAGGCGTTCGACACCCTCGAAGGCCTTCTGCGTCAGGCCGAACAGCGTTTCGATGTTGGCTTTCTGGGCGGCGAGGATCTGTTCGGCGGTCAGCATGTCATGTCTCCTGTAGAAATAGGGTCCGATCGGGTAGCCCGTAGCTCAGGCGAATCGATCAGACAAGATTTGCTGCAGTGCAGCATGCGTTTGATTATAGGGAGCTGCGCGCGCTTTGCAAGCCCTCCGTGCGACCCATGCCGGCATCAGGTCTGCGCACTTGCGCCAGAATGCGGCTGTGCAAGCCTTCTATTCCGACCAGTTCGTGCTGCCCTTGCCCGAGGGCCATCGTTTTCCCATGGCCAAGTACGCCATGCTGCGCGAGCGGCTTGAGCAGGAGCTGCCTGCTGTGCGGCTGGCACCGGCCCAGCTCGCCAGCGCCGGCGAGCTGGCGCTGGCGCACCATCCGGCCTATGTCGCGGCCGTGGCGCAAGGCGGGCTCACGCCCGCGCAGCAGCGCGAGATCGGATTTCCCTGGTCGCCCGCCATGGCCGAGCGCGCGCTGCGCTCGGTCGGCGCGACGCTGCAGGCCTGCCGTGCCGCCTTGTCCGGCGAGGGCCTGGCGGCCAACCTCGCGGGCGGCACCCACCACGCCTATGCCGACAAGGGCGCGGGCTTCTGTGTCTTCAACGACGCGGCAGTGGCCGCGCGCGCGATGCAGGCCGAATGGGGCCGCAGCGGCGCGGCCGGGCGCCGGCGTGAATTGCGCATCGCGGTGATCGACCTCGACGTGCACCAGGGCAACGGGACGGCGAGCATCTTCCAGGGCGACGACAGCGTGTTCACGCTCTCGCTGCATGGCGAGAAGAATTTTCCCTTCCGCAAGGAGGACAGCGACTGTGACATCGCGCTGCCCGATGGCTGTGGCGATGCCGACTATCTGGCCGCGCTCGAGCAGGGCCTGGCCGAGCTTGAGTGCCGCTTCGAGCCCGGGCTGATCATCTACCTGGCTGGCATGGACCCGCACGAGAACGACCGCCTGGGCCGGCTCAAGCTCACGGCCGACGGCCTGGAGGCACGCGACCGGCGCGTGTTCGACTGGGCCTGGCAGCGCCGCATTCCGCTGGCCATGACCATGGCCGGTGGCTACGGCCGCAACATCGCGACCACGGTCGGGCTGCAGGTCAACAGCTACCGGGTCGCGCTGGATTACTGGCGGCGCTGGCAGCGGGCTGCGCCGGAGCAGGGCTGAGCGGTTTGCCGCGCTGGCACAATCTCCTGTACCCGGGCCATGCTGCGACGGCGGTCCGCTTCCTGAATGACCCCCCCTCAAGAGGAGACAAGACTTGAACCATCAGCAAGATCCCATCACCACACCGGTTGTCAAGGACCCCGCGAGCGTGGCCGCCGCCATCAGCGGCCGCTATTCCGCGCGTGCCTTCCTGCCCCAGCCCGTCCCGCGCGAACTGCTGACCCGGCTGCTGCAGCTGGCCAGCTGCGCGCCTTCGGGTGTCAACACCCAGCCCTGGAAGGTCTATGTGCTGCAGGGCGCCAGCCGCGACGCGCTGGTCCAGCAGGTCTGTGCCGCTCAGGATGCCGCGCGCGATGACCCGGCGCTGGCGGCCCAGCATGTGGCGGCCTACGATTACTATCCCACGCAGTGGTTCGACCCCTACCTGGCGCGTCGACGCGAGAACGGCTGGGGCCTGTACGGCCTGCTCGGCATCACCAAGGGCGACAAGGAGGCGATGTACCAGCAGCACCAGCGCAACTACCGGCTGTTCGATGCGCCGGTCGGCATCATGCTCACGATAGACCGCCGGCTGGGCCGTGGCTCGCTGCTCGACGCCGGCATGTTCCTGCAGAACCTGATGATTGCGGCGCGCGCGCATGGCCTCGACACCTGCCCGCAGGCGGCCTGGCTCGACTATCACGCCATCGTCATGCCGCACATCGGCGCTGGCGAGGACGAACTGCTGGTCTGCGGCGTCGCGCTGGGCTATGCCGACCGGCAGGCCCGGGTCAACGAGTTCCGCGCCCCGCGCCTGCCGGTCGAATCCTTCACGACCTGGCTCGATTGAGCCGTTCGCTGCTTGCCCATCCCCGAAGACAGCCGGCCTTGCCTTAACATTCGCTCTCTTTTTTCAGCTAGGAACCTCTCATGATCACCACTCCCTCCGGCCTGCAGTATGAAGACACCGTCGTTGGTTCGGGCGCCGTGGCCCAGGCCGGCCAGCGCGTTTCCGTGCACTACACCGGCTGGCTCTACAACGACGGCCAGCAAGGCGCCAAGTTCGACAGCAGCAAGGACCGTGGCCAGCCCTTCGTCTTCCCGCTCGCCGCCGGCCATGTCATCAAGGGCTGGGACGAGGGCGTGCAGGGCATGGCCGTCGGCGGCACCCGTCGCCTCGTGATCCCGGCCAGCCTGGGCTATGGCGCGCGCGGCGCCGGTGGCGTGATCCCGCCCAACGCCACGCTGCTGTTCGAAGTCGAGCTGCTGGCGGTCTGATCCGCTTCCCTCTGGCCCTTGCGGCCAGTCCGGGCCAGCGTCGGTGTCGGCCTTGGCCCTTTCTTTTTTGGTCCATGTCCTTCATGAACGAGATCGCGTTGGCCGCCCTGGCCCTGATCTGGTGGCGGCTGGGCCGGGCCGGCGAAACGAGCGGACAGGCGCAGCAGCTGTCCGCCTCGGTCGAGCAGCTCGAATTCCAGCTGCAGCAGAGCAACGCGGCCAAGCTCGACGAGATGCGTGCCACTGTCGACGAGAAGCTGCACCGCACGCTCGAGCCGCGCCTGAGCGAGAGTTTCGCCCATGTGGCGCAGCGGCTGGAGCAGGTGTACAAGGGTTTGGGCGAGATGCAGGCGCTGTGGCCGCCGGGGTCGGTGACCTCAAGCATCTGCTGACCAATGTCAAGCGCGCGGCATGTTCGGCGATACGCTGGCGCGCGTCAAGGTCCAGACCCAGACCGTGCGCAACAGCCTGGAGAGCGCCGAGGTGCGCAGCCGCGCCATGGGCCGTGCGCTCAAACAGGTCGAGGCCCTGCCGGCCGCCGAGGAAAGCTGACCGGCTCGGGGCCGATTCGTCCGTGCACCCTAAAATCGGCTCCGCAATGGCTGATGCGCCACTTGCGTTGCGCACATCGACTCTCACAAGAACGCCACGATATACCTCACATGAATTACCTCAAGGTCATACTGCTGTTTGGCCTAGCCTGGCTGGTCAATGCCTTGGCGCCGGGGCTGCTGCAGCATATCGGCGCAATGGACGGGACCGAATCGGCCATCGCCGCGACGCTCTGGTGCCTGAGCCTCTTTCTCGGCTTCGGCTGGGCCTGCAGCAAGGCCGCCGAGGGCACGCTGCTGCCCAACTTCACGCTGCAGCTGCTCGTCGGCATCGTGCTGCACGACGCGCTTGCGCCGCTGTCGGCGCAGCTCACGCTCGCCGTGGTCGTCTGCACTGCGCTCGCTGCGGTCATCCTCAAGTCCGGTGGTGACGAGATCGAGCGCAAGGAGTTTTTGCGCATTGCCTGGCCGACGCTGATGATCGCGGTCGTCGGCTACCTCGTGACCTTCTTCGCGACCTGGTGGCTGCTGACGCTGCTCGGGCTGGACGCGCGCACCTCGGCTCTGCTCGCTGCGATCCTCGGTTCGACCGACCCGGCAGCACTGATCCCCACGCTCAAGCAGCTTGTCATCAAGCCCGAATACCGCCGCGTTTCGGACATGGCGGTGGCCGAGAGCGCGCTCAACGACGCAGTCGGCGCGATCTTCACCTCGGCGGTCGCAGCGATGGTGCTCGGTGGAACCAGCCTGGACGGCGTCGCGGGGCTTGCTGCCGGTCTTGCTAGTGCTGGCAACCTCGCCCTGCTGGGGCAGCAGTTCCTGTTCGGCACGCTCGCCGGCATCGTCGGCTGGGGCTGCATGTTCGCCTTCGAGCGCTACAAGCGCGCGACCTATGAAAGCGGCCGGGACGAGCCGATCTATGATTTTGCCATCGCGCTCGGCGGTCCGCTCGTGACCTTCATGTTCGCGCAACTCGTGCACGGCAATGGCTTCCTCGCAGCCTTCATAGCCGGCCTGCTCGGCAACTTCAATCGCGGTTCGCGCGCCTTCCACGGCCTGATTCACAGCATGGAGACCAAGATCGAGAGCGTGGCCAAGCCGACGATCTTCATGATGGTCGGCCCCTTCGTCGCGCTGCCCGATCTCGCATCGACCGCAGGTCTCGGGCTCGCGGTCGCGCTGCTCTTCATGGTGGTGGTGCGCCCGCTGGCGGTGCTGGTTTCGCTAGCGCCGACTGGCGTCAGCCTCCGGGAGAAACTGTTCCTTTGCGCGGTGCGCGAGACCGGCGTGATCCCCGTCGTGCTGGCCGTGATGACCGTGGCTCAATTCCCGGACCTCAAGTTGCTGATGCCGTTGACCGCCTGGGTCGTGATCTGGACGCTGACTCTGCTGCCCGCCATCACTCCTTGGTGGGCCCGCCGGCTCGGCATCCTCGAGCGCGGCTGAGCCCCCCAGCAGGTCGGTACCCGATACTGGCCCTATCTGAAGTCTAGCCATGTCCAAATCCACAGCACCAATCGGCAAGCTACCCGCGGGCATCTGGGTCCTCGGCTTCGTCAGCCTGTTGATGGACATTTCCTCCGAAATGATCCACAGCCTGCTGCCCTTGTTCATGGTCGGTACCTTGGGCGCAACGGCCTTGATGGTGGGCGTGATCGAAGGGCTGGCCGAATCCACCGCCCTGATCGTCAAGGTGTTTTCCGGTGTGCTCAGTGACTATCTGGGTCGGCGCAAAGGCCTGGCCCTGTTCGGCTATGCCTTGGGCGCATTGACCAAGCCGCTGTTTGCCGTCGCACCGGTCATTGGTGTCGTGCTCACGGCCCGACTGCTCGATCGCGTCGGCAAGGGCATCCGGGGGGCGCCGCGTGACGCGCTGGTGGCCGATATCGCTCCCGCCGAGCTGCGCGGCGCCGCCTTCGGCCTGCGCCAGTCACTCGACACGGTGGGGGCCTTCCTTGGCCCGCTGCTGGCGGTCGGCCTGATGCTGCTGTGGGCCAACGATTTCCGGGCAGTGTTCTGGATCGCCGTCATTCCCGGTCTGCTGGCGGTCGCCTTGCTGCTGTTCGGTGTCCGCGAGCCGCAGCGACAGGTCGGTGAGATGCGCACCAATCCGATCCGCAAGGAAAACCTCAGGCGCCTGAGTGCCTCCTACTGGTGGGTGGTCGGCCTGGGCGCCGTGTTCACGCTGGCCCGCTTCAGCGAGGCCTTCCTGGTATTGCGTGCGCAGCAGGGCGGCATCCCGGTCGCACTGGTGCCGCTGGTGATGGTCGCCATGAACCTGGTCTATGCCGCGTCAGCCTACCCATTTGGCAAACTGTCCGACCGGATGAGCCACACCACGCTGCTGGCGCTGGGACTGGTGGTGCTGATTGCCGCTGATCTGGTGCTGGCCATGAATGGCCATTGGGTGACCGTATTGGCGGGCGTGGCGCTGTGGGGCATCCACATGGGCATGACCCAGGGTCTGCTCGCCACCATGGTGGCCGACACCGCTCCAGCAGACCTGCGCGGCACGGCTTTCGGTTTCTTCAACCTGATGAGTGGGCTGGCGATGCTGGTCGCCAGCGTCGTCGCCGGGTTGCTGTGGGATCGCTTGGGCGCGTCCTTCACCTTCCATGCCGGGGCGGGCTTCTGTGTCATCGCGCTGGCTGGCCTGGCATTCAAGGCCATCCCTTTCAAGGTGTTGCCGTCTTGCCTGTAGTCTGGTAGGACAGACCGGCAGCGGGTCAGCTCGATCAGGAAACTGTGGGTTCCAGTCGAAAATTTTTACAGCAATAAACGGTTTGGCTTGAATCTGAATTGAATTCAGCCGTAAATCCGAAAAAAGTCACATTAAAACAATGACTTGAAGATTGTTTTTTATAGTGGCATGATTCCTGCTTGATGTGATGACTTCCTAAGGGCGGAGCGGCTGGCACCGTTTTCGACTCTATGTCAACCATTCAAGGAGAGAATCATGAAGACTTTCATGAAGTCGCTTGCCACGGCGGCAGCCGCAGCGGCGCTGGGGATGACAACCAGTGCGCATGCCCTGAAGATGAGCGTGATCCACTACGACGTCAACAACACAGCCAACTTCCAGAACTGGCTCGTTTCGGACGGTGGAGCGGGTGACGGTGATCATTTAGTCAACGGATCGATCACCCTTGACCTTGCAGCGCTTCATCCTATCCCGTCATGGGAGATCGGTTGGTCCATCACGAGCTCAGTCAATACCATTTTCGACTCGGCAACAAGCACCCTTTTTACTTCGAATTCGATTAGTGTTCAGAACGGTTCGAACAGTAAGATGCGTGTCTTCGACATCGTCATGGATGATAACAACACGGGTCCGAGGAACTATGTAGCTAGCACTGCTTCGGGTACATTCACCGGTAAGGTAGGTTCTCAGACAGGTACGAATCTCTACTATTACAACGATCCGGCTAACGGCCTACCGATGGCTACGGAACTTGCCAATTACGCCGCTTTCACGAGTTTTATCGGTGCTGGCGCTGGCAACTTGAACCTGACAGGAGCATCGGGCAGTGCGGGTAATATAGTGGCTGAATACACAGGTTATCTTGCACCTGCTTCCCTGTCGAGTTATTCATATAACTCTGCGCATGGGCTGGCTGTGCCCGATACAGGGCCTTTTGCCAACACCATGATTTTCGATTTCACGCTTGAGCCAGGTGGCGGGCTGAGTACCCGTTCCATGCTGATGCAGACTACCCATGTCCCCGAGCCCATGACCGTGTCGCTGCTGGGCGCAGGCCTGGTCGGTCTGGTCGCTGCCCGCCGCCGCAAGGCCAAGCAAGAGCAAGCCGAGGCCTGATCGCGCTTGGCTGGCATCTTCAGGGTCCGGTTCCGCTGCACGGACAGGTGTCAGGCAACTGGTAGAACTTCCGGATGCCTTCCCAAGCCTGCTCGGGCTCGTCGACATACTGGAACAGGTCGAGGTCCTGCGGCGAGATCGCGCCTTCCTCGACCAGTAGCTCGAAATTGATCAGGCGTTTCCAGTAGTCGCTGCCGAACAGGAACACCGGTACCGGCTTGGCTTTTCGGCATTGCACCAGTGTCAGGATCTCGAACAGTTCGTCGAGTGTGCCGAAGCCGCCCGGAAATGCCACCAGCGCCTTGGCGCGCATCAGGAAATGCATCTTGCGCAGCGCGAAGTAGTGGAACTTGAAGCTGAGCTCGGGGCTGATGTAGGGGTTGGGTTCCTGCTCGTGCGGCAGCAGGATGTTCAGCCCCACGTTCAGCACGCCGCGATCATGCGCGCCCCGGTTGGCTGCTTCCATGATGCCGGGGCCGCCGCCGGTCGCGATGTAGAGCCGGTCCTGTTCGGGGCAGCTCAGGCTGTAGTCGGCCACCAGCTGGGCGAAGCGGCGCGATTTCTCATAGTAATGCGCATTGCGCAGCAGCGCTTGGGCGTGCCGGATCGCGGCGGCGTCGCCGCTGGCCTGGGCCTTGTGCAGCTGGCGCTCGGCCTCGGCCGGCTCGCGAAAGCGTGCGCTGCCGAAGACGACGATGGTGCTGTCGATGCCCAGCGCCTGCTGCGCCAGATCGGGCTTGAGCAGCTCAAGCTGGAAGCGGATGCCGCGCGTCTCCCGCCGCAGCAGGAATTCGTTGTCGGCGAAGGCCAGCCGGTAGGCGTTGGGCTGCAGCCTGGGCCGGTCTTCTGACATCAGGTGGGTTTCGAGCGCGGCATCTGCCAGGCGCTGCGCCTGCAGGTCGTGGACATGGTTGCCGCTGCGGTCGGGGGTGTGGCTGTCTGGCATGGAGACTACTGTAGCAACTGCCCGGCCCCCATCAGGGCGTGAAGCTGAAAAACTTCGGCTCCGGCAAGGGTGGCTGCATCACTCCTGCAGCCGCAGGATGCCGAGCGCCTTGAGCACGTATTTCTCGTAGATCGGCTCGGAGTGACCGCTCTTCATCTTGTGCAGGAAATACTTCTCGAAGCTGATCTTGGCCAGGTGCACCCATTTGCCTTTCTTGTTCCAGTTGACGTTGCGCGGCGGGATCTGCGGCAGCGCGACGAAGGCCGCTCCGGTGTCGCCCATGTCGGCCAGGCAGATCGCGTTCCAGCTGCCCTTGGCGGTCGCGGGCTGGCTTTCGAGGTCGGCCTTGATGTTGAGCACGATCGCGCTGATCATGCTCTCGATCATGTAGCCGGTCTTGGGCGCGCCGGTCGGCACCGGGGTGACCTCGACCGGCGGGATCGCGACGCAGACGCCAGCGGCGAAGATGTTGTGGTATTTCTTGCTGCGCTGGTGTTCGTCGATCAGCACGAAGCCGCGCGGGTTGCAGAGTTCTGGCACCGCCGCGACCGCATCGATGCCCTTGAAGGCGGGCAGCATCATGGACAGCTTGAAGGGCAGTTCATGCTCCTTGACCAGGTTGCCATGCGCATCGAGTTCGCTGGTGCAGAGCTTGCCGGGCTCGACCCGGGTGGTCTTGGCATTGGTGATCCACTTGATGTCGTTCTGGCGGAATTCGCTCTCCATCATGCCCTTGCTGTCGCCGACGCCGCCGAGTCCGAGATGCCCGATATAGGGCTCGCTGCTGACATAGGTGATCGGTACCTTGTGACGCAGCTTGCGCCGGCGCAGGTCGGTGGCCAGGATGAAGGCGAACTCGTAGGCCGGGCCGAAGCAGCTCGCACCCGGCATGGCGCCAATCACGACCGGCCCCGGGTTGTCCAGAAAGGCCTGGTAATCGGTCCAGAACTGCTCGGCATGGTCCACGGTGCAGATCGAGTGGGTGTGGCCGCCATGCGGGCCCGCGCCCGGCACCTCGTCGAAGCTGAGCTTGGGGCCGGTCGTGATGACCAGGTAGTCGTAGTCCACGCTCTGGCCGTCGGCCAGCGTCAGCCGGTTGTGTTCGGCATCGATCGCCTGTACCGGCGAGGCGATGAAGGCGATGTTCTTGCGCTCCAGCAAGGGTCCGATCTCGAGCGTGATCTCCGAGCGCTCGCGCCAGCCGACCGCGATCCAGGGGTTGGACGGCGTGAACTGGAAATAGTCCACCGCGCTGATCACGGTGATGCGGTGCTCTGTCGGCAGATGCTCGCGCAACTCGTAGGCTGCGGGCATGCCGCCTATGCCGGCGCCCATGATGACGATATGTGCCATTTACTTTCCCCCTTGAACCAAGCTACTGGTGTATGAGTGCCGGAGCTTGGTATCGATCGCCCCGGTCACCGCTGCACCAGAATAGCCAGCCTTGCGAGTCGGTGCAAGCGATCAGGGCTCATCGGTGCGCTCCAGCAGGTCTGGTTCAGCAACCCGGCTTGATGCCGAGCTTGCGCAGCATGGTCTCCATCAGGCACCAGTTGGTGAAGCCGCTTTGCAGCAGGTTGGCGCCGACGAAGGCGGTGAAGGCCAGCCACCACTGGCTGTGAAAGACCGGGCTGGCCGGGATGCCGAGCGCCAGCGACAGCAGGATGAAGAGGCCGGCGACGATGCGAACGACTTGCCAGGTGGTCATGGTGTTACTCCTTGTGGATGATGAAATTTGGCTTGCTTGGGGTTCAGGCTGCCGCTTCATGCTGGCGGCGGTAGGCCGCGTAGTAGAGCGTCGGGATCACGATCAGCGTCAGCAGGGTCGAGACTAGGATGCCGAAGATCAGCGAGATCGCCAGCCCGTTGAAGATCGGGTCGTCAAGGATGAAGAAGGCGCCCAGCATCGCGGCCAGGCCGGTCAGCATGATGGGTTGGGCGCGCGTGATCGTCGAATGCACGACCGCCTGCCTGAAGGGCACGCCTTCCTTGACTTGCAGCTCGATGAAGTCCACCAGCAGGATGGAGTTGCGCACGATGATGCCCGCCAGCGCGATCATGCCGATCATGGAGGTGGCGGTGTATTGCGCGCCGAGCAGCGCGTGGCCCGGCATCACGCCGATCAGGGTCAGCGGGATCGGCGCCATGATGATCAGCGGCGTCAGGTAGCTGCCGAACTGCGCCACCACCAGCAGGTAGATCAGGATCAGGCCGACGCCATAGGCCGCACCCATGTCGCGGAAGGTCTCGTAGGTGATCTGCCACTCGCCGTCCCACTTGATCGCGTAGCCGCGCCAGGCATCCGCGGGCTGGCTGATGAAGTATTCCTCCAGCTGGCCGCCAGCGGGGGTCTGGATGCCGGCGAGCTGCGCGCGCATCTGGAACATGCCGTAGAGCGGGCTGTCGAGCTTGCCGGCCATGTCGGCGGTGACGAAGTTGACCGGCAGCAGGTCCTTGTGGATCACGGGCTGCTCGCGCAGGGTGTCGCTGACCGTGACCAGCTCGCGGATCGGCACCAGCTGGCCTGCACTGCCGCGCACAGTCAGCTGCAGCAGCGCATCCAGGTCGCCGTGGCGCTCGGGCGGCAGCTGGATCAGCGCGGGTAGGGGGTACTTGCTGCCGTCGCGCATCCAGGTCGCTTCCTCGCCGGCCAGGCCGGCGCGCAGCGTGCTCACGATGGCAGCCTGCGGCACGCCGAGCAGGGCGGCCTTGCGGCGGTCGACCAGCAGCAGCTGGCGCGGGGCGTCCGCAATGCTGCTGTCGTCGACGTCGACCACGTTGTCGGTCTTTTCGAAGACTGCGCGCACCGCCTTGGCGACCTGGCGCCGGCCCTCGGCATCGGGGCCGTAGATCTCGGCCACGATGGGCGACAGCACCGGCGGGCCCGGGGGCACCTCGACCAGCTTGACGTTGGCGCCCAAGCGCTGGCCGATGGCCTGCAGCTCGGGGCGCAGCCGGGTCACGATCGCGTGGCTCTTGTCGGCGCGCTGGTGCTTGTCGACCAGATTCACCTGCAGGTCGCCGAACTCGCCACCGGCGCGCAGGTAGTACTGGCGCACCAGGCCATTGAAGTTGATCGGCGCCGCCGTGCCGGCATAGGCCTGGTAGTCGGTGACCTCGGGCACGGTCGCGAGGTGGGCGCCGAGCTCGCGCAGCACGGCGGCAGTGTCCTCCAGCGGGGTGCCGGCCGGCATGTCGACCACGACCTGGAACTCGGACTTGTTGTCGAAGGGCAGCATCTTGAGCTGGACCAGGCCGGCGACGGGCAGCAGCACCGACAGCGCGACCAGGCCGGCGATGCCCAGGCCCAGCAGCTTGCGGTTGCGCCCGCCCCGGGTCGGGTGCAGCAGCGGATCGAACACGCGCTTGAACAGCGAATCGAGCTTGGCGGCCAGGCCGGTGGGGGCGTGCTGCGCTTGCGCGTTGCCGTGCGAGGCCTTCATCCACAGCCGCGCCAGCCAGGGCGTGACGACGAAGGCGATCGCCAGCGACAGCAGCATGCCCAGGCTGGCATTGATCGGGATCGGGCTCATGTAGGGCCCCATCAGGCCCGAGACGAAGGCCATCGGCAGCAGCGCGGCGATCACGGTCAGAGTGGCCAGGATGGTCGGACCGCCGACCTCGTCGACCGCGCCCGGGATGAGCTCGGTCAGGGTCTTGCCGGGGTGGAGCTGCTGGTGGCGGTGGATGTTCTCGACCACCACGATCGCGTCATCGACCAGGATGCCGATCGAGAAGATCAGCGCGAACAGCGAGACCCGGTTCAGCGTGAAGCCCCAGGCCCAGGAGGCGAACAGGGTCACGGTCAGCGTCAGGATCACCGCGGTGCCGACAATGGCCGCCTCGCGCCGCCCCAGCGCGATGAAGACCAGCGCCACCACCGAGGCGGTCGCGAACAGCAGCTTCTGGATCAGCTTCCGGGCCTTGTCGTTGGCGCTGGCGCCGTAGTTGCGGGTCTCGGCGACCTCGACCGTATCGGGAATCACGCTGCCGCGCAGCTGCTCGACGCGCTGCATCACGGCGTTGGCGACGTCGATCGCGTTCTCGCCGGGCTTCTTGGTGATTGCCAGCGTCACGGCCGGGTATTCGCCGCCACCCTGTTGCTGGCTCAGGCCGTGCCAGACATAACGCGAGGCGGGCAGCGGACCCTCGCTGACCTCGGCCACATCGCGCAGGAAGACCGGCTTGCCGGCGCGCACGCCGACCACCAGCTCGGCGACCTCGTCGGCGTTGGCCAGAAAGGGGCCGGCCTCGATCGCGACGCTGCGGTTGCCGCCCAGCAGCTCGCCGACCGGCAGCCCCAGGTTGGCCGATTGCAGGCTCTGGCGCAGGTCCTGCACCGTCACGCCCGAGCCCGCCATGCGACCCGGGTCGATCTGCACCCGCACCGCGCGGCCGGGGCCGCCCAGCGTCGTCACATCCTGCGTGCCCGGCACCCGCTTGAGGTCGGCCTCGATGCTGTGCGCGACCCGCTCCAGTTCGTAGGGGCCGGTCTCGGTTTCCTTGCTGAACAGCGTGAGCGTGACGATGGGCACGTCGTCGATGCCCTTGGGCTTGACCAGCGGCTCCAGCACGCCCAGGCCCGGTGGCAGCCAGTCGCTGTGGTCGCGCAGGGTATCGTGCAGGCGCACCAAGGCCTCCGAGCGCGGCACGCCGACCTTGAACTGCACCGTCAGCACCGCCACGCCTGGACGGGACACCGACATCACATGCTCGATGCCCGCGATGCGCGACAGCACCTGCTCGGCCGGGATGGCGACCATCTGCTCGACGTCGCGCACCGAGGCGCCAGGGAAGGGCACCAGCACGTTGGCCATGGTGACGTTGATCTGCGGCTCTTCCTCGCGCGGCGTCACCAGCACGGCAAAGAGGCCCAGCAGCAACGCGACCAGTGCCAGCAACGGCGTGATCTGCGCGCTCTGGAACAGCGCCGCGATCCGGCCCGAGATGTTCAGGGTCCTGTTGTCACTCATTCATGTTCCCCTGTGGCGACTCAACGCAAGCTGGCTGCAGCCTGCGGGTCGGTCGCGACCTGGTCGCCCGGGCGCAGGCCTGTGAGCACCTCGACCCGATCACCGGTCTGACGGCCGAGACGGATCTGGCGCAGGTGGGGCTTGCCTTGTGCGTCGACCACGTAGACGCCGGTCAGCTCGGCGCGCCGCGCGACCGCACTGGTCGGCACGAACAGGCGCTCGGCGCCGGCCTTGGCAGTGCCTGCGGCCGGCAGCCAGACGCGGGCAAACAGGCCGGGTGTGATCTCCTTGCCGCTCGTCGGCAAGCTCAGCCGCAGCGTCGCGGTGTGGGTCGCGGCATCGATCGTGGGCAGCAGTTCGACCTTGACGGGTTGTTGTGGCGAAGAGAAGCCGGTCACGCCCGGCAGTTCGTAGCGCACGGCCTGCAGGTTGGCCGCCAGGGCGGGCAACATGGCTTGCGGCACCGCTGCCGTCACGCGCAGCGCGGCGGGGTCGTGCAGCGTCAGCAGCGGGCGGCCCGGCATGGCCATGTCGCCCAGCGTGATGGCGACCTCGCTGACCACGCCGGCATAGGGCGCGTTGAGCACGAAGAAGCCCGACTGCGTCTGCGCGGCCCGGGTCTGGGCCTGCAGCGCGTTGACCTGGGCCTGCGCGGCCTCCCATTGCGCCTGCGCGCGTTCGAGCGCGGCCTGGCTGACATATTGCTTCTGGTGCAGCTGCCGTTGGCGTTCGAGCTCCTGGCGCGCGACCTTGAGCTGGGCCTGCGCCGCTTCGACTTGCGAGGCGCTGGCCGCCACGCCCTGCTGGGCGGCGCGCGCATCGATGCGCAGCAGTTCCTGGCCGGCCTTGACACGGTCGCCGGCCTTGACGTTCAGCGCCACGATGGCGCCTGCTACCTGGGTCGAGAGCGTGGTCTGGCGCACGGCCTCGACCACGCCGTCCAGGCTGCCGCTCAGCGCCTGATCGCCGGCCTGCTGCACGGCCACGGTAGCCAGCGGCTGGCGCTCTGCCGCACCGGCAGCGGCTGGCAGGACGAGGGCAGCGAGGCTGGCCAGGGTCACCAGATGGATGCGCTTCATCTTGTGTTCCTCCTTGTTGCTTAATTATTTAACTGATTGATTAAGTATGCAATGATACAATGGAATCATGCGCAACAGTCCCGCTCCATTGGAAGATCCGGTCGCCCTGCCTGATCCGGCTGGGTATCCGGCGATGCAGCACATGCCGGCCGAGGCGCTGGTCGAGATCGCGGCCTACTTCCAGGTGCTGGCCGAGCCGACCCGGCTGCAGATCCTGAACCTGCTGCGCGGCGGCGAGCGCAACGTGGGCGAGCTCGCGCAGCTGTGCGGCTTCACGGCCGCCAACATCTCGCGTCATCTGGCGCTGATGAGCAAGCAGGGACTGGTCGCGCGCCAGGGGCGCGGCACCAGCGTCTACTACCGCATCGCCGACCCGTCCATCTATCAGCTGTGCGATCTGGTCTGCGGCAACATCGCGCGCCAGCTGCAGCGCTCGGCGGCCAGCCGGGCGCCCTTCGCCGCCAAGCAGAGCTGAGGGCGCGCTCAGCGGCCGCTCCCTCTGCGCTGCAGTCTGTTTCATCGGCTGCTGCCTCCTTCGCAACCACCTTAGCGTCCTGACTACCTGCTGGCAAGCGCTTGCTGGCCGGGGCTTGCGCGTACCTGTGCGGTTCCCGGTCGGCGGGCTAACCGTTTCCGGGTGCTGAAGTGTAAAAGCATAAACAAGTTGTCATAAATGCTGATTCGCTTACTACTTTGCAATTGCCGGGTTGGTCAGTGTTTGGCTTGAACCTAGGGGAAACCATGAGTCAGTTTCCCCTGGTTTCTTGTATTTCTCTGTTTTCCTTTTGCGATCCTTGGTATAGACTGTGTCAACACGTTTACTTAAAACGGTTTAGGTAGACGCCGTATCAACCAGGCAGATGCACAAGGAGCAACGATGAGCAAGGTACAAGGCAAGACAGTGATCGTGACGGGTGGAGCGGGTGGCATCGGCGGTGCGACCTGCCGCCGCTTTGCCGCTGATGGCGCAAAAGTTGCCGTGTTCGACTTGAACCTGGAAGCGGCCGAGCAGGTCGCTGCCGACATCCGCGCCAACGGCGGCACTGCTGCAGCGTTCAAGTGCGACATCACCGATCGCGCTGCGGTCGATGCCGCCGTCGCCGCCACCGAAGCTCAGCTGGGCCCGGTCGACGTGCTGGTCAACAACGCCGGCTGGGATGTCTTCAAGCCCTTCGTCAAGACGGTGCCGGCCGAGTGGGAGCGCCTGATCTCGATCAACCTGACCGGCGCGCTGCACATGCTGCACGCCGTGCTGCCGGGCATGTCCGAGCGCAAGTCGGGTCGCATCGTCAACATCGCTTCCGACGCCGCGCGCGGTGGCTCCTCCGGCGAAGCCGTCTACTCGGCCTGCAAGGGCGGCCTGGTGGCCCTGTCCAAGACCCTGGCGCGCGAGCATGCCCGCCACAACATCACCGTCAACGTGGTCTGCCCGGGCCCGACCGACACCGCCTTGCTGGCAGGCGTGGCCGAAGGCGCGCGCGATCCGGCCAAGCTGATCGAGGCCTTCCGCAGCGCGATCCCGCTGGGCCGCCTGGGTCAGCCCGACGACCTGGCCAATGCCATCGTCTTCTTCGGCAGCGACGACGCTGCCTTCATCACCGGCCAGGTCATCAGCGTGTCTGGCGGCCTGACGATGCACGGCTGATCCCCTTTTTCACCAATACCCGAGGAAGCTCACATGAATTTCGAAGACATCCTGTACGAAGTCCGCAACGGCGTGGCGTGGATCATCATCAATCGCGCCGACAAGATGAATGCCTTCCGTGGCACCACTTGCGACGAGATCATCAAGGCCATGAACAAGGCCGGCTACGACCGCGATGTCGGCGCCATCGTGCTGACCGGCGCTGGCGACCGTGCCTTCTGTACCGGCGGCGACCAGTCCGCCCACGACGGCAACTACGACGGCCGCGGCACCATCGGCCTGCCGATGGAAGAGCTGCATGCCGCCATCCGCGACACCCCCAAGCCCGTGATCGCCCGCGTGCAGGGCTTCGCCATCGGCGGCGGCAACGTGCTGGCCACCATCTGCGACCTGACCATCTGCTCGGACAAGGCCATCTTCGGCCAGGTCGGTCCCAAGATGGGCTCGGTCGATCCGGGTTACGGCACCGCTTTCCTGGCCCGCGTGGTCGGCGAGAAGAAGGCGCGCGAGATCTGGTACCTGTGCAAGCGCTACTCGGGCGCCGAGGCCGTCGCCATGGGCCTAGCCAACGTCTGCGTGCCGGCCGACCAGCTCGACGCCGAAGTGCAGAAGTGGGGCGAGGAACTGTGTGAGCGCAGCCCGACCGCGCTGGCCATCGCCAAGCGCAGCTTCAACATGGATACCGCGCATCAGGCCGGCATCGCGGGCCTGGGCATGTATGCGCTCAAGCTCTACTACGACACCGAGGAATCGCGTGAAGGCGTCAATGCGCTGAAGGAAAAGCGCAAGCCCGAGTTCCGCAAGTACTTCAAGTAATCCCGCGCGAGGCACGAACAGATGAACCCGATCCCGTACATCGACGAAGACCTGCAGGCGCTGCAGGAGTCCGCGCGCCGTTTTGCCGACGAGCGCGTCAAGCCCGGCTTCCTGGAGCGCGACCAGACCCGCGTGCTCGACCGCGCGCTGTTGCGCGAGATGGGCGAGATGGGCTTCATCTGCCCGGAACTGCCGGAGCAGTTCGGCGGCCTGGGTCTGGGCACCGTCGCCGCTGGCGTGATCCACGAGGAGATTGCGCGCGCCGACCTGAGCTTCTCGTATCTGAACCTGCTGGCCTCGCTCAACGGCCAGATCCTGTCCAAGTACGGCGATCCTGCGGTCGTCGGTCCCTGGCTGAAGAAGCTGGTCGCGGGCGAGGCGATCTGCGCCATCGCGCTGACCGAGCCGCGTGGTGGCTCCGACGCCGCCAACCTGCGCCTGAAGATCGATCGCGATGGCGACTTCTATGTCATCAACGGCGAGAAAACCTCGATCTCGGCGGCTGACCAGGCTGATATCGCGGTCGTGTTCGGTCGCACCGGCACGCCCGAGGACAAGGCGCATGGCGTCACCGCGCTGATGGTGCCGATGAACACCCCGGGCATCACGACCAACCGCTTCGACTGCCATGGCCAACGTGCCATCGGCCGCGGTTCGATCTTCTTCGAGAACGTGCGCGTGCCGGTCAGCCACCGCCTGGGCGAGGAGAACAAGGGCTTCGTGCAGGTCATGCACGGCTTCGATTTCTCGCGCGCGCTGATCGGCTTGCAGGTGCTGGCCGTGGCGCGTGTGGCGCTGGAGGAAACCTGGGAATACATCACCCAGCGCGAAGCCTTCGGCCAGCCGCTCTCAAGCTTCCAGGGCGTGACCCATCCGCTGGCCCAGTATGACACCGAAGTCGAGGGTGCCCGCCTGCTGTGCTACCAGGGTCTGTGGCTCAAGGACCGTGGCCTGCCGCACACGGCCGAGGCCGGCATGGCCAAGTGGTGGGGCCCCAAGCTGGCCTACGACGTGATCCACCAGTGTCTGCTCTGCTACGGCCACGGCGGCTACGACCGTGGCCTGATGGAGCAGCGCATGCGCGACGTGCTGGGCTTCCAGATCGGCGACGGCACGGCCCAGATCATGAAGACCATCATCGCGCGCGTGCGCGCCGGCCGCAAGTTCGTGCCGGCCTGAGCACTACAGCCAAAAAAATACATTCAGAGGAGACAAACATGGAATTCGACGCCGTATTGCTACCCGTGCGCCGCGCGCGCATGATCGAGCAGGGCTTCTGGCACGATCGCACCATCAACGACGACCTCGACGCCTGCGTCACGGCCTGTCCCGACAAGCAAGCGCTGACCGCCTACCGTGTCGACGCGGGCGACGTCAGGCGCTTCAGCTACCGTGAGCTGGCGCAGATGGCGGACCGCATCGCGGTCGGCCTCTACCGCCTGGGCGTACGCAAGGACGATGTGGTGGCCTGCCAGTTGCCCAACTGGTGGCAGTTCACGCTGACCTACCTGGCCTGCTCGCGCATCGGTGCGGTGGTCAATCCGCTGATGCACATCTTCCGCGAGCGCGAGCTCGGCTTCATGCTCAAGCATGGCCAGGCCAAGCTGCTGATCATGCCCAAGAGCTTCCGCGGCTTCGATTTCGAGCAGATGGCCAACAGCCTCAAGCGCAGCATCCCCGAGATCGCGCAGCTGGTGATCGTCGATGGCGACGGTCCCGACAGCTTCGAGGCGCTGCTCAGTGGCCCCGAGTGGGAAAAGGAAGCCGACGCCGCCCAGATCCTGAGCGCCAGCCGCCCGGGTCCGGACGACGTCACGCAGCTGATCTACACCTCGGGCACCACGGGAGAGCCCAAGGGCGTGATGCACACGGCCAACACCACGATGGCCAACATCATCCCCTACGCGCAGCGCCTGCATCTGGATGCCGAGACGGTGGTGCTGATGGCCTCGCCGATGGCGCACCAGACCGGCTTCATGTACGGCCTGATGATGCCCATCATGCTGAAAGCCAGCGTGGTGCTGCAGGACATCTGGGAGCCGAAGAAGGCCGTCGAGCTGATCCGCACCGAGCAGGTCAGCTTCACCATGGCATCGACCCCCTTCCTGACCGATCTCACGCACACCGTGGCGGAGAACGCCACTCCGGTGCCCACGCTCAAGACCTTCCTGTGCGCCGGCGCGCCGATTCCGAGCGCGCTGGTCGAGCAGGCACGCGCCGTGCTCGGCACCAAGATCGTGTCGGCCTGGGGCATGACCGAGAACGGTGCTGTCACCACCACGCTGCTTGAGGATGACGACGAGCGCGCCTTCAACACCGACGGCGTGCCGCTGCCCGGTGTCGAGCTCAAGGTGGTCGACATCGACGGCAAGACCCTGCCGCCTGGCGAGGCTGGCAGCCTGATGCTGCGCGCCTGCTCCAACTTCGGCGGCTATCTGCGTCGTCCGCACCTCAACGGCACCGATGCCGAGGACTGGTTCGATACCGGCGACCTGGCCCGCATCGACGCGCAGGGCTATGTCCGCATCACCGGCCGCAGCAAGGACGTGATCATCCGTGGTGGTGAGAACATCCCGGTGGTCGAGATCGAGAACCTGCTGTATCGCCATCCGGCAGTGCAGCAGGCCGCGATCATCTCCTACCCCGACGAGCGCATGGGCGAGCGCGCCTGTGCCGTCGTCGTGCTCAAGCCCGGTCAGGGCCTGGACCTGGTCGGCCTGGTCGAGTACTTCAAGAGCAACAAGATGGCGATGCAGTACATCCCCGAGCGGCTCGAGATCCTGGAAGCCATGCCCTCGACGCCATCGGGCAAGATCCAGAAGTTCAAGTTGCGCGATCTGCTCAAGCAGCAGCTGGCCCGCGTCTGAAGAAGTTCATCGACATACCCATACCAACTACAGGAGACAACGATGACAACCCAGCAGACTGCCAACTCCCGCCGCCGCCTGATCCAGACGGCCGTCGCTTCGCTCTGCACGCTCGGCGCGCTCGGCAGCGTCCAGGCCCAGCAAGCCTGGCCTGCGGCCAAGCCGATCCGCATCGTGGTCGGCTTCGCCCCGGGCGGCACGACCGACGTGATGGCGCGCGCCATGGGGGCCTCGCTGAGCGAGGCGCTCGGCCAGACCGTGCTGATCGACAACAAGCCGGGCGCCAGCGGCAACGTCGCGGCCAGCGAGGTGATCCGTGCCCAGCCCGATGGCTACACCTTCCTGGTCGCGCCGACCTCGTTCGAGACGGCCAACCCCTTCCTGTTCAAGCAGAGCATCAGCCCGGCCAAGGACCTGACACCGGTTGCTGGCGTCGGCCGCAGCCAGATGTATGTGGTGGTCAATCAGCAGTCGCCGTTCAAGGATGCGCGCGAACTGGTGGCGTTTGCGCAGAAGAACCCGGCCAAGCTGTCCTACACCTCGGCGGGCGCGGGTACTCCGCCCCACCTCGCGGGCGAGCTGTTCAAGCAGTCGGCCAAGTTCTTCGCGGTGCATATTCCCTACCGCGGTGCGGCGCCCGCGCTGCAGGATGTGCTGGCCGGCCAGGCCGACTTCGTGATGGACCCGGGCATCGCCTTCCCGCATGTGCGGGCCGGCAAGGCGCGCATGCTGGCCGTTGCGGGCGCCAAGCGCAGCTCCTTCTTTCCCGAGGTGCCGACCTTGTCCGAACTCGGCATGAAGGGGGCCGAGCTCGATATCTGGTTCGGCATGTGGGCGCCCAACGGCACGCCGGCCGAGGTGACGACCCGCATGGCGACCGAGATCGGCAAGGCGCTGAAGCTGGCCTCGATCAAGACCCGCTACGAGGCGCTGGGCGCCGAGCCCGTCGGCCTGGCCAACGGCGAGTTCAAGGCGCTGCTGGCGTCCGAGGCCAAGCAGCTCTCGGCCGTGATCCGCGACAGCAAGATCAGCGTCGACTGACCTTCACAGGAGAAAGAATTGACTGATACGCCCATACTGGTTTCGACCGAGGGTCGCGTCGGGCTGATCCGGCTCAACCGGCCGGCCCAGCTCAATGCGCTCAATGACGCGCTGATGGATGCGCTCGGTGCCGCACTGCTGGCCTTCGATGCCGATCCCGGCGTGGGCGCCATCGTCATCACGGGCAGCGACAAGGCCTTCGCGGCCGGTGCCGACATCGCGGCGATGGCGGACTGGGACTACATGGATGTCTACCAGAGCGCCTTCATCACGCGCAACTGGGAGGCGATCCGCCAGGTGCGCAAGCCGGTGCTGGCGGCCGTCGCGGGCTTCGCGCTGGGAGGCGGCTGCGAACTCGCGCTGGCTTGCGACATCGTCGTCGCGGCCGAGTCGGCCAGATTCGCCCTGCCCGAGATCAAGCTGGCCATGCTGCCGGGCGCCGGTGGCACCCAGCGCCTGCCGCGCGCCATCGGCAAGGCCAAGGCGATGGACATGTGCCTGTCGGCGCGCATGCTCGATGCGCAGGAAGCCGACCGCTATGGTCTGGTCTCGCGCGTGGTGCCCGATGCCGAATTGCTCGATCGCACGCTGGCGCTGGCGGCGCAGATCGCTTCCTTCTCGTTGCCGGCGCTGATGGCGATCAAGGAGTCGGTCAACCGGGCCTGGGAGTCCTCGCTGACCGAGGGCATCCTGTTCGAGCGGCGCGAGCTGTACGCGCGCTTCGCCAGCGCGGACGCACATGAGGGCATGCAGGCCTTCCTCGACAAGCGCAAGCCAGCCTTCCAGCACCGTTAATTCTTTCAAAAAGCAAGCACCATGGCCCTCGACCAAGAATCATTTGACATCCTGTTGCCGACCATCCAGCGCTTCATCCGTGAGCGCCTGGTGCCGGCCGAGAACCACCTCGAAGAATTCGACGAGGTGCCGGCCGACATCATCGAGGACATGAAGGAGATGGGCCTGTTCGGCCTGACCGTGCCCGAGGAGTACGGCGGCATCGGCCTGTCCGTGAGCCAGGAAGTGCTGGTCAACTACGAACTCGGCCGCACCGCCACGGCGTTCCGCTCGGTGTTCGGCACCAACATCGGCATCGGCTCGCAAGGCATCCTGATGGATGGCACGCCCGAGCAGAAGGCCGAGTACCTGCCCAAGGTCGCCAGCGGCGAGCTGATCATGTCGTTCGCGCTGACCGAGCCCGACGCCGGCACCGATGCCGCCTCGCTCAAGACCCGGGCCGAGCTCGACGGCGACCATTACGTGCTCAACGGCACCAAGCGCTACATCACCAACGCACCGCGCGCCGGCGCCTTCACGCTGATGGCGCGTACCGGCGGCCCGGGTGCGGGCGGTGTCTCGGCTTTCATCCTGCCCGCCAACCTGCCCGGCATCAAGCTCGGCAAGACCGACAAGAAGATGGGGCAGCGCGGCACCAAGACCTGCGACGTGATCCTGGAGAACGTGCGGGTGCCGGCGGCCAACATCATTGGCGGCGTGCCGGGCCAGGGCTTCAAGACCGCGATGAAGGTGCTCGACCGTGGTCGGCTCAACATCTCGGCCGTCTCCTGCGGCATGGCTTCGCGCATCCTGGACGAGTCCACCGCCTACGCCCGCGACCGCAAGCAGTTCGGCAAGGCGATCGGGGAGTTCCAGCTGATCCAGGCCATGCTGGCCGACAGCCAGGCCGAGCTGCTGGCGGCCTGGGCGCTGGTGCGCGAGGTGGCGGCACGCTTCGACCAGAAGCCGGCCCATCTGTCGGACCCGGATGTCTCGATGCGCGTGTCCTGCGCCAAGCTGTTCGCCACCGAGATGCTGGGTCGCGTGGCCGACCGCGGCGTGCAGGTGCATGGCGGCGCCGGCTACATCAACGAATACCCGGTCGAACGCTTCTACCGCGACGCGCGTCTGCTGCGCCTGTATGAAGGCACGACTCAGGTCCAGCAGCTCATCATCGGTCGCGAGTTGCTGCGTCAGGCCTGATCAGGCTTGGCTCTCATGACGCCGCTTCGGCGTCCGGCTGCACCGGCCGGGCGTCGGGCGGCTGTTCTTGTTGCCTGGCCGCCCTGGCCAGCAGCCACGACTTGAACCGCGTCAGCGCCGGCCGTTCGGGCAGATCGGGCTGCATCAGGTAGTAGCTGCGCCGGCTCAGCACCGGGTGCGCACTGGCGACGATCAGGCTGCCCGAGGCCAGCTCGGCCTCGATCAGCAGCGTGGGCATCAGCGCGACACCGAGTCCGCTGGCGGCTGCCGCCACCTGCATCGAATACTGCTCGTAGCGTGGCCCCGCCATCGCGCGCGGCGCGTCCACCTGCTGGCTCTCGAACCACTGGCGCCAGGCGTCGGGCCGGGTTGATTGCTGCAGCAGCGGCATGTCGGCCAGCGCGCCGGGTGCGAGCGCGTGCTTGCCGCGCAGCAAGGCCGGGCTGCAGACCGGCACCACCACTTCCTCGAACAGCCGTTGCGCGCGTGTGCCGGCCCATTGCTGCACCTGATCGCCGGTGCCGGCAAAGATGGCGGCATCCACGCCGGTGTCACTGAACAGGAAGGGACGGGTCTGGGCGTCGATATGCACCGTCAGCTCGGGTTGCTCGCGCGCCAGCTCGGCCAGGCGCGGGATCAGCCAGCGCGTCGCCAAGGTCGGCACCACGGCGAGCGTCAGGCTCTCGCCCTGGCCGCGTCGGCCCATCAGGTCAAGCGTGTCGCGCTCAAGCGCATCAAGCCGCTGCGTGACCTGGCGCGCGTAGTCTGCCCCCGCCGGGGTCAGCGTCATGCCATGCTGGGTGCGCCGGAACAGCTCGACACCCAGCTGTTCTTCCAGCGCGGCGACCTGGCGCGACACCGCACCCTGGGTCAGGAACAGTTCCTGCGCGGCGCGGGTGAAGCTCTGATGTCGCGCGGCGGTGATGAAGCAGATCAGCGCCTGCGTCGAGGGCAGCTTTCTTCTCATGTCTGGGTCCAGTGTCTACGGGTTTTTCCTTGAGGTTTCCATCCAGCTCAGGATTGGATATTCGATTTTCTCATATCTAGTTGCAAAAGATTCGTGTCAGTCATGCTGGATAGGAACTACCATGAATTTGTCCAATTCATTGATTTCCGTCCAACACGCATTGAGGAGCCCGCATGAGTTCTAACGCCCGTTTTTCCTGGTCCGATCCTTTCCAGCTCGACTCGCAACTGACCGACGACGAGCGCCAGGTGCGCGACGCCGCCAACGCCTACTGCCAGGAAAAGCTGCTGCCGCGCGTGCAACTGGCCTTCCGCAACGAGTCGACCGATCCGGCCATCTTTCGCGAGATGGGTGAACTGGGCCTGCTGGGCGTGACCATCCCCGAACAGTATGGCGGCTCGGGCCTGAACTATGTCTCCTACGGTCTGGTGGCGCGCGAGGTCGAGCGCGTCGATTCCGGCTACCGCTCGATGATGAGCGTGCAGTCCTCGCTGGTGATGGTGCCGATCAACGAATTCGGTACCGAAGCGCAGAAGCAGCAGTACCTGCCCAAGCTGGCCCGCGGCGAATACATCGGCTGCTTCGGCCTGACCGAGCCCAACCACGGCTCCGACCCGGCCAGCATGATCACCCGCGCCCGTAAGGTGCCGGGCGGCTATTCGATCAGTGGCGCCAAGATCTGGATCACCAACAGCCCGATCGCCGACCTGTTCGTGGTCTGGGCCAAGGACGACGAAGGCGCGATCCGCGGCTTCATCCTCGAGAAGGGCTGGAAGGGCCTGAGCGCTCCGGTCATCCACGGCAAGGTCGGCCTGCGCGCCTCGATCACCGGCGAGATCGTGATGGACGAGGTGTTCTGCCCCGAGGAGAACGCCTTCCCGACCGTCCGTGGCCTCAAGGGTCCGTTCACCTGTCTCAACAGCGCCCGGTTCGGCATCGCCTGGGGCGCGCTGGGTGCCGCCGAGGACTGCTACAGCCGCGCCCGCCAGTATGTGATGGATCGCCAGCAATTCGGCCGCCCGCTGGCGGCCAACCAGCTGATCCAGAAGAAGCTGGCCGACATGCTGACCGAGATCAGCCTGGGGCTGCAAGGCTGCCTGGCGCTGGGCCGCATGAAGGATGCGGGCAATGCGCCGGTCGAAGTCACCTCCATCCTCAAGCGCAACAGCTGCGGCAAGGCGCTCGACATCGCGCGGATGAGTCGTGACATGATGGGGGGTAACGGCATCAGCGACGAATATGGCGTGGCACGTCACCTGGTCAACCTGGAAGTGGTCAACACCTACGAGGGTACCCATGACGTGCACGCGCTGATCCTGGGCCGTGCCATCACCGGTCTCGCGGCTTTCGCGAACTGAAACCCCTTTACAGATCAGCAAGGAACCAGACGATGAATGCAGAAAACGGATACGACATCGAAGACCTGCAAGTGGGCATGACCGCCACATTTGCCAAGACGATCACCGAGGCCGACATCGTCCTGTTTGCCGGGGTATCGGGTGACAACAACGCGATCCACACCAACGAGGAATTCGCTCGCACCACGATCTTTGGTGGCCGGATCGCCCATGGTTTCCTGTCTGCCAGCGTGATTTCCGCTGCGGTGGCCAACCGCCTGCCCGGGCCGGGTACCGTCTACCTCAGCCAGGCGCTCAGGTTCAAGGCTCCGGTCAAGCCGGGTGACACGGTTCATGCGACCGTCACCGTCAAGTCCTTGCATCCCGAGAAGGCCAGGGCCGAACTGGATACGGTTTGCACCGTCAAGGGCAAGGTCGTCATCGAAGGCGAAGCGCTGGTGATGACGTCTTCCTCGGCTCGGCGTGCGGCAGCAGCGGCCAAAAGCTGATAATTTTCAAATTCGGAGTAAAAACATGAAAATCCTCGTCCCCGTCAAGCGCGTGGTGGACTACAACGTCAAGGTGCGCGTCAAGGCCGACGGCACGGGTGTTGACATCGCCAACGTCAAGATGAGCATGAACCCCTTCGACGAGATCGCGATCGAGGAAGCGGTGCGCCTGAAGGAGAAGGGCGCGGCGACCGAAGTGATCGCGGTGTCCTGCGGCGTGGCTCAATGCCAGGAAACCCTGCGCACCGC
>CALPRQ020000040.1 GCA_943326015.2 Chitinophaga pinensis
ACAGCCGCGATGACGCCACCGCCGAGCGCCTCGACAACCTCGAGGACCCCTACCGCCTGTTCCGCTGCCACACCATCATGAACTGTGTGGACGTCTGCCCCAAGAGCCTGAACCCCACCAAGGCCATCGGCAAGATCAAGGAACTCATGATCCGCCGCGCCATCTGAGCCGATCTCAGGGTTTGGGCCGGCCCGGACCCTGCCTGCCGTCGGCACGCGCCGACAGGTAGGCGTAGAGGTCCATGATATGGGCGTTGACGGCGGGCTCATCCTGCCAGGCAGGCATGGCCAGGGTGGCCTCCCGGCGCTGCACCGCCTGCTCCAGCCAGGACTCGCGCGTCTGCCCCGGCGGCAGCGTCCAGTCGTAGCGCTGCAGTACCAGCCCGACGAAGCGGCGTGGTCCCATGACATGGACCAGGGGCAGCAAATTGGGTGCCTCGCCCGTGCCGGCTCCGGCCGCGCCATGGCAGCTCGCGCAGCGATCCTGGTAGACCCGCCAGCCGGTGTAGACCGATCCGGGCGGCTGGAAGAGTCGCGCCAGTTCGCGCGCCGGCCGGGTATTTTCGATCTCAAGCGCGCAGCCCTGCAACAGCAGCGCGCCAGCAAGCGCCAGTCCCCATCCACCCCGTTTCCCCCATTTGCCAGACTCGGTTCTCATTCAGGCCCTCCTCGCAGGCGTTCTGTCGTTGCTCGTCCAAGTCATTCTGCACCCAAGCGTCATCTGGCCACAAGCAAAAAGAAACCCCGCTCCTGTGAGGAAGCGGGGTCGGGACCGAGTCCGTCGTCCTGATTCAGTGGCTTCGGGTCATGCCCTCAGCCGCGTGGCAGGCCGGCTGCTCAGGCGTTCTTGCCGCCCTTGGCTGCGCCGCCGGTCATGGCGTTGAAGCTGGACTGGGCCTGCGAGGTGGCCTGAGCCACGCTCTTCTGCATGGTTTCCATGGCGCTGGTGGCAGCGGACATGGCGTTCTTCATGGCGGCGATCATCGGCTCGGTGCCAGCCGGAGCCGACTTGGTCATGTTTTCGAAAGCGGCCATGAAGGGCTGCTGGCCGGCGCCGCCGAAGCCTTGGGCGAACTTGCCCAGGTTGACGTCGGAGGTGGTGCTCGAAACGATCTCGACCAGCTTCTGGCTGTACGACATGGTGCGCTCGGTGACCGACTTGAGCATCGAGGTCTGCAGGTCCATCAGTTCCTGCGGGTTCTTGGCGCCGGTCAGGGCCTGTGCCAGCTTGGAGGCGTCCTCGACGGCCGCTTCGGCGGTCTTCAGGTTGAGTTCGACCAGCTTCTTGACGCTCTCGGGAGCAGCCGGATTGCTGGCGAGCATCTGCTCGATGTTGGTCTTGCAGGTGGTGAAGAATTGTTCGGTGTTGATCATGGCCAGGGCCTCCGGTAATGGTGGTAAGGGTAAACTTTAATGTTGCACTGCAACATGGCTTCATTCTAAGCTTCCCTTGCCGGCCTTGGCTAGACTTTCTGCGCTGGTCGGGCGATTTATTTGCAGCCAACCGCCTGGGCCTGGGTGAAGTCGCCAGGCTTCAGCGGGCGGCGTTCGTCATCTGCCCGACCGTCCAGTCCACGACTTGCAGCGCCAGGCGGTCGCTGGCCGCACCGAAAGCCCGGACCACCGCAGGCAGATTGCTGTCGGATGCGGGCTCGGTCAGCTCGAAGCGTCGGCTCGCGACGATGCGCTGCGTGGCGGGGCGCACCAGGCGCAGGTCCAGCCGCAGCAGTATCTGGACCTGTCCGTCCCGGTAGACGCTCTGGAAGGCGCGCAGGTCGCCGTCAAGCTCGAAATCGGCCTGCAGGATATGGTCGTCGCTGCTGAGCGTGGCAATCCGGCCATCGCTGCGCAAGGCGTCGAGCAAGCGGTTGCGCAACAGCTGCGGCGCCGACTCGCTCCATTGGGCGCCCTTGTAGTAGCTGACTCGGTCGCCTTCGGGCTGCACGATCATGCGCTGTCCGGCCAGCAGCGGGCCGGCGGCCGGTCGCGTCACGCGCAGCGAGGCGGGCAGTGGAAGCGGCAGGAGCGTGCCCGGGGTCGGTGTGGCGGGCGGCGGCAGGGTCGAAGGCAGCAGGTAGACCTCGACCGGTTCCGGCTTGGGCAGTACCGAGCAGCCCGCCAGCAGGCTGCCAGCCAGTGCGGCGAGCGCCAGGCCGTGCCTCCAGTGCAAGATGTGATGGCGCCTGGCATCGGGCTGGACGGGGGGGTAGCAGGTCTGGGTCATCAGTAGCTCCATGAAACCTTTCCCTTCAAGGGGAGGAGGAAAGGAGCGCAGCCGACAGGCTGCACATGGGGTTGAGATTGTTGGGAAGGTGTATGCATGAAGCGCACACATCTTTTCCTGCCAGAGCCCGCGCTGCTGGCTCTTCGCGCCAAGACCGGGCTGTCCGTGGCCGAACTGGTCCGCCGCGCCATCGACGAGTACCTCAAGCGCCAATGACCACCCAGGTTTACCGCTACCGCGTCAAGTCCCTCAAGGGGCTGCTCAACCAGCAGGCGCGTGCGGTGAACTACGTCTGGAACTTCTGCAACGACACGCAGAGGCACGCGCTCAAGTGGCGCAAGCCTTGGCCCACGGGCTTTGACCTGAACCAGCTGACCAGCGGCAGCAGCAAGGAACTCGGGCTGCACTCGGGCGCCGTCAATGCGGTCTGCGAGCAGTACGCCAAGTCGCGCAAGCAGTTCAACCGTCCGTACCTGCGCTATCGTGGCCGGCGCACGCTGGGCTGGGTACCGCTCAAGGGGCGGGACTTGAAGCGCGAGGGCGATGCCTTCCGGTTTGCTGGCAACACCTTCCGCGTGTTCAACAGTCGCCCGCTGCCCGAGGGCAAGATCAAGGACGGCACCTGCTTCTCGCAGGATCGGCGCGGCAACTGGTTTCTCAACATCGTGGTGGAGGCGGCCGATGTGCCGGTTCGCACGCCAGAGCATGGCGTTGGCATCGACCTCGGCCTGAAGGATCTGGCCACGCTGTCCACCGGAGAGAAGATCGAGCACCCGCGCTTCTTCCGAAAGCTGGAGACCAAGCTCGCCAAGGCCCAGCGGGCGCGCAAGATGCGGCAAGCGACGAACCTCCACGCCAAAATAGCCAACTGCCGGATGGATTTCCTGCACAAGGCCAGCACGGACATCGTGCGCCGCTTCGACTACATCGCTGTGGGCAACGTCAGCAGCAGCAAACTGGCCAAGACCCAGATGGCCAAAAGCGTCCATGACGCCTCTTGGCATTCCTTCAAGCAGATGCTCGCGTACAAGTCGGTTGCGAACGGCGCGTGGTACGAAGAAGTGAATGAAGCGTTTTCTTCCCAAGTCTGCTCGAACTGTGGCGCTCTGCCCGATTCGAGGCCGAAAGGTATCGCAGACCTTGGAATAAGGCGCTGGACCTGTTCGGTATGTGGCTCTGAGCATGATCGTGATGTGAATGCCGCGAAAAATATCCTGAACAAGTCAAGCGCCCGCTCGGGGCATCGAGCGCCTGCAGAGGGAATCCCCTGCCTTTAGGTAGGGGAGGATGTCAAGGCTGGAATTCCTTGATCGGCTCCAGGCCCAGCAGAAAGTCGGCGGGCCTGTCTTCGAGCTGGCGGCTGATGGCGCGCAGCGAGGCGAGGGTGGCGCGCAGTTCGCCCAGTGCCGGTCCGAGCTCGGACAGACCACGCAGGCCGCTGTCGATGGTCCCCCGGTTGTCGACCACCAGCTGGTCGACGCTGCGCAGGGTCTGTTCGAGCGCAGCCAGCGAGCGCTGGGCCCCCTGCAGTGTCTGCGTGCCCTGTTCGTCGACCAGGCGCTGGCTGGAGGCCAGCAGCCGGCTGGCCTGTTCGAGCGCGGCGTTGGCGCGTTCGCTGGTCTGTGCCAGCGAACGCATCGCCTGTGCGAGGTCCTCGCGTTGCTCGGCCACGGTGGCGCTGGCCTGCTCGACATGCTGCAGCGTGCGCCGGACGCTGTCGGCGTTCTCGGTCGAGACGATGGCCTTGACCTGCAGCAGCAGTTCGTTGACGTTGAGCACCGCGTCCTCGCCCTGGTTGAGCAGCTTGCTGATCTGCGACGGGGTGGCCTTGATGATCGGCACGGTGCTGCCATGTGGGCGGAGCTCGCGGCTGTTGGAATCGCTGCCGCTGCTGAGGCGGATGAACGAAGTCCCGGTCACGCCGGCCAGCACCAGCCGCGCGCTCGTGTCGGTGCGGATGGGGGCACTCTGATCGACGCTGACCCGGGCGTAGACCCGCTGCGGGTCCTGTGGGTCGAGCCGCAGTTCGGTGACTTCGCCGATGCGGATGCCGTTGAACTCGACCTTGCTGCCGCGCGACAGGCCCGAGACGGCCTCCGCGAACAGGATGTCGTAGCGGTAGGGGGCCTGGTCGCTGCCGGACTTGCCCAGCCAGAGCGTCACCGCCAGCATGGCACAGGCCGCCAGCAGCGTGAAGAGTCCGATCAGGATATGGTGGGCTCGGGTTTCCATGTCTGGCTATCCGTTCAATGGTGGCGGGTCGCTGCGCAGGGCGGCGCGCCCGCGCGGGCCGTGAAAATAGTCGTGCACCCAGGCGTCGTCGCTGGCGGCCACCTGGTCCAGCGTGCCGGTCACGAGCACGCGCCTCTGCGCCAGCACCGCGATGCGGTCCGCGATGGCGTGCAGCGTGTCGAGGTCATGCGTGACCATGAACACGGTCAGGCCGAGCGCATCGCGCAGCGTCAGGATCAGCTGGTCGAAGGCGGCCGCGCCGATCGGGTCGAGCCCGGCGGTGGGTTCGTCGAGCAGCAGGATGTCGGGGTCGAGCGCGAGCGCGCGCGCCAGCGCCGCGCGCTTGATCATGCCGCCCGAGAGGTCGGCCGGGTACTTGTTGGCTGCGCCGGCAGGCAGTCCGGCCAGTGCGATCTTGAGCGCTGCCAGCCGCGCGGCGTCGCGCGTCGACAGGCCGGCGTGCTCGATCAGCGGCAGCGCGACGTTTTCCGCCACGGTCAGCGAAGAAAACAGCGCGCCTTGCTGGAACAGCACGCCCAGGCGGCGCTCCAGCGCCTGGCGCGGTCCGAGTGGCAGCGCCAGCAGGTCCTGGCCGAACAGGCGCACGCTGCCGGCCTGCGGCCGGTTCAGGCCGATCAGGGTGCGCAGCAGCACCGACTTGCCGCTGCCGGAGCCGCCGACCACGCCCAGGATTTCGCCGCGCTGGACGTCCAGCTCCAGCCCTTCGTGCACCAGCTGCTGGCCGAACTGGGTGTGCAGGCCGCGCACCTCGATCACGGCGCTCACCAACCCAGCTCCATGAAGAACAGCGCGGCGACGGCGTTGACCACGATCACGACGAAGATCGATTGCACCACGGCCGAGGTCGTGTGCTCGCCGACCGATTGCGCGCTGCCCGTGACCCGGAAGCCTTCCAGGCAGCCGATCACGGCGATCAGGAAGGCGAACACCGGGGCCTTGCTGATGCCGATCAGGAAATGGCGCAGGCCTATGGTCTGCTCGAACACCGACAGGAACATCGTGGGCGAGATGTCGAGCTTGAGCGCACAGACCAGCATGCCGCCTGCGACCCCCGCGCCCGTGGCGACCAGGCCCAGAATCGGCAACGCGACCAGCAGCGCGAGCACGCGCGGCAGCACCAGCAGCTCAATCGGGTCGAGTCCCATCACGCGCAGCGCGTCGATTTCCTCGTTGGCGCGCATGGCGCCGATCTGGGCCGCGAAGGCGCTGGCGGTGCGGCCCGCCACCAGGATGGCCGCCAGCAGCACGCCGAGCTCGCGCAGGAAGGCATAGCCGACCAGGTGCATGGTATAGAGGCTGGCGCCAAAGGTCTGCAGCACGGTGGCGCCGAGGAAGGCCACCACGGCGCCGACCAGGAAGCTCAGCAGCGCGACGATGGGCACCGCGTCGAGTCCGGTGCTTTCGAGTTGGGCCGCGCCGGCGGTCAGGCGCCAGCGCCTGGGTTGCCAGAGCAGGCGCAGCCCGGTCTCGATCGTGAGCCCGACGAAGCCGGCCAGGCCTATGGCGTGCTGCCAGAAGGCCAGCATCGCGCGGCCCATGTGTTCGAGCAGGTCGCCGAATTCGTAGCCGCTGCGGCTCTGCGGCAAGGCTTCGGTGTCCTGCATGGCCTGGCAGCAGGCGGCGATCAAGGTCCGCTGTCCGGGTGCCAGCGGGCTGCTGTCTTGCGCCAGTTGCTGCAGACGCTGCAGACCCAGCAGGTCGTGCAGCAGGCTGGCCCCTGCGGTATCGAGCGCGCCCAGCCCCGAGGCATCGATCGTCATCTCAGCCGCCATGTCGATCGCCAGCTGGGGCCGCAAGGCGTCGATCTGTCCGGCCAGCGCGGCGTAGCGGGACAGGGTCCAGTCGCCGCTGATGCACAGCGACGGCAGGCCCTGGACGGTCATGATCCTGGCCTGTGTAGTGGCGGGGCTATCGGGCATGGATCGACTATACGACCTGGCGCGCAGGATGGACGATCGTGAAAACCAGAAAGCCCAGCAGTCGAAAAACTGCTGGGCTTTTGATGTTTGGTTGCGCGGGCAAGATTTGAACTTGCGACCTTTGGGTTATGAGCCCAACGAGCTACCAGGCTGCTCCACCGCGCGTCAGAGAATCTATTATGCCTGGTATTCGAAGGAATGTCGGGGTCGGCGTGAATTTGTTTTTGCCGGACCACATTGAGTAATATCGCAGCCTTGCTGAGCCAGAGGGCCGGCACCGGCAGGTTGCGCCAGCCGGACCGCCGCTGCGGTCTTGTCCTCTGTCTCAAACCTGACCAAATCCCTCCATGAGCACCACCCATCCTAATCTGTTGAGCCGCATCTCGCTGGCCATCTGCAGCTTCTTCTCGATCCTGTCCAGGCCCGGCTTTGCCGCCGACGTCCAGCGCCTGCGCGCAGAAGGTTGGCCCGCACCGCAGCCAGCCGCTCCGGCTCCTGAGCCGGTCGCGCAGCCTGCCGCGGCCCCGGTCGCTGCCCCCGTTGCTGCAGCTGTCACGCCGCTGCCCGCTGCGCCGGCCCCGATCGCTCAGCCCCAGTTCGCCCCCGAGACCGCTGCCTTGCAACTGCTGGGGCTGCTGCAGCGCGAGGCGCGTTTCGTCGATTTCGTCGAGGAAGACATCAAGAACTATGCCGACGCCGAGATCGGCGCCGCCGCGCGCGTCGTGCATGAGGGCTGCCGCAAGGTGCTGCGCGAGCATTTCACGCTTGCGCCGGTGCGCACCGAGGCCGAGGGCAGCCGCCTGACGCTGCAGCCCGGTTTCGATGCCGCAGCCATTCGTGTCACGGGCCAGGTGGTCGGTCAGCCGCCCTTCACCGGCACGCTGGGCCACCGTGGCTGGCGCGCGACCGAGACGCGACTGCCCAAGCTGGCCGAGGGTCATGATGCCACCGTGCTGGCTCAGGCGGAGGTCGAACTGTGAACCAGACACCGAATCAGAACCTCGCCAACCCCGCCGCGGATCAGCCATCCACGCCGCCGCGCTTCAGCCTCGGGCTCGATCTGGGGACTACGCATTGCGCCTTGTCCTGGGTCGATACCCAGGCCAGCGACGGCGAAAAGGTGGCGCAAGGCGTGCTGCAGATCCCGCAGCTGACCGGCCCCGGTTCGGTCGAGGACAAGCCGCTGCTGCCGTCCTTCCTCTACCTGCCGCACGAGAGCGAGCTCGCGCCTGGCGACCTGAGCCTGCCCTGGGTGGCCGGCCAGGACTACGCGGTCGGCGAATTCGCCCGCACGCGCGGCGCGGCCACGCCGATCCGCCTGGTCGCGAGCGCCAAGAGCTGGCTCTGCCACCCGGGCGTGGACCGGCGCGCGGCCATCCTGCCGGCCGAGGCGCCAGCCGAGGTCGAGCGCGTCTCGCCGCTGGAAGCCTCGGTGCGCTACCTGTCGCACCTGAAGGCGGCCTGGAACCAGGCGCATCCGGAAGCCCCGTTCGAGCAGCAGCAGGTCACGGTCACGATTCCGGCTTCGTTCGATCCGGTCGCGCGCGAGCTGACCGCCGAGGCGGCCAGGCTGGCGGGCTTCGGCAACCCGACCCTGCTGGAGGAGCCACAGGCGGCGCTCTACAGCTGGATCCAGCAGAGCGCGGGCGGCTGGCGCAAGTCGGTCCGGCGCGGCGATGTGATCCTGGTGGTCGACATCGGGGGCGGCACCACCGACCTGTCGCTGATCGCGGTGCTTGAGCGCGACGGCGAGCTCGAACTGCACCGGGTCGCGGTGGGCGACCATATCCTGCTCGGCGGCGACAACATGGACCTGGCGCTGGCCTATGGCGTGACAGCCAAGCTGGCGCAGCAGGGCACCCGGCTCGATGCCTGGCAGACCCGCGCGCTGGCCCATGCCTGTCGTGGCGCCAAGGAGGCGTTGCTGGCTGACGCCACGCTGGAATCGGTGCCGGTGGTGGTGCCGAGCCGGGGCTCGAAACTGATCGGCGGCAGCATCCGGACCGAGGTCACGTGCGCCGAGCTCAGCCGGCTGTTGCTCGAAGGTTTCTTCCCGCAGGCGCAGGCCTCGGATCAGCCGGTCAGCCGTGCGCGCGCCGGCCTGACTCAGCTCGGCCTGCCTTACGCGCAGGATGCCGCGGTCACGCGCCATCTGGCCGCCTTCCTGAGCCGTCAGCTCGGCGCGACCGAGTCGCTGGAAGGCTTTGGCGTGCCGCAGCCCGATGCCGCGACCTTCCTGCATCCGACCGCGGTGCTGTTCAACGGCGGCGTGCTCAAGTCGGGCCTGATCGCCGAGCGCCTGCTCGGCGTGCTCAACGGCTGGTTGGCGGCCGACGAAGCACCGTCCGCACGCCTGCTCGACGGCGCCGACCTGGATCTGGCGGTCGCGCGCGGCGCGGCCTATTACGGCTATGTGCGGCGCGGCCGTGGCGTGCGCATCCGTGGCGGCACGGCGCAGGCCTATTACGTCGGCGTCGAATCGTCCATGCCCGCGATTCCGGGTTTCGAGCCGCCGCTGCAGGCGCTCTGTCTGGCGCCGTTCGGCATGGAGGAGGGCAGCGAGGCACCGCTGCCCGAGCAGGAGTTCGGCCTGGTGGTGGGCGAGCCGGTGCGTTTCCGCTTCTTCGGCTCGACCGTGCGGCGCCAGGACCAGGTCGGCCAGCTGCTCGACTTCTGGGGTCCGGACGAGCTGCAGGAGCTGCAGGAGATCGAGGCCAGCCTGCCGGCCGAGGGGCGCTCGGCGGGCGAGGTGGTCGCGGTGCGGCTGCATGCGCGCGTGACCGAGGCCGGCACCTTGGAGCTCGAAGCGCTGCCGGTCGGTGGCAGCGAACGCTGGAAGGTCGAGCTCGACGTGCGGGCCGAGGCTTCGGCCCAGGCCCTGGATTGAGTCGTCAGCGGGAATGGGCGTGAGCGCGCGCTACGCGGTCGGCATCGACCTGGGTACCAGTCACACGGTGGTGGCCTGGGCTGACCTGACGGAGTCCGAGCCCCAGGTCCAGCTGCTCGGGATCGAACAGCTGATCGCGCCGGGTCAGGTGGCCGCTTTGCCGCTGCTGCCCTCGGTGCGCTATCACCCGGCGCTGGGCGAGCTGGCTGATGCCGATCTGGACCTGCCCTGGCCGCAACCGGCACTGGCCGGTGCTGTCGAGCTGCCGGCCGCGGTGTTCGGGCGCCGGGCGTGCGAGCTCGGCGCGCAGGTGCCTGGCCGTCTGGTCACGAGCGCCAAGAGCTGGCTGTCGCACCCCGGGGTGGACCGGCAGGCGGCCATCCTGCCCTGGGGGGCACCGGACGGTGTGGCGCGGATCTCGCCGGTCGCCGCGAGTGCCAGCTACCTGGCGCAGGTCAGGCTGGCCTGGGACCAGTGCCACCCGGATCACAAGCTGGCGCAGCAGGACCTCACGCTGACGGTGCCGGCCTCCTTCGACGAGGGCGCACGCGCGCTCACGCTGGAGGCGGCGCGGCTGGCCGGGCTGGAGCGGCTGCGCCTGGTCGAGGAGCCGCAGGCCGCGCTGCATGACTGGCTTTGTCAGCATCGCGAGCGCCTCGCTGATGAGTTGCACGGCTCACGGCTGGTGCTGGTGGTCGATGTCGGCGGCGGCACGACCGACCTGACGCTGGTGCGGGTCGAGCCCGATGCGGCGGGTGACGCACCGCGCCTGACCCGGGTCGCGGTGGGCGACCATCTGATGCTGGGTGGCGACAACATGGACCTGGCGCTGGCGCATCTGGCCGAGCGACGGATTGCGGGTGACGCCCCGCTGCCGGCAGCGGGCCTGTCGCAGCTGGTGCAGCGCTGCCGCGCGGCCAAGGAGACGTTGCTGTCCGACCATGCGCCGGACTCGCTGCCGGTCACGCTGCTGGGGGCCGGATCAAGGTTGATTGGTGGCTCGCGCAGCGTCGAGCTGGGGCGCGCCGAGGTCGAGGCTTTGGTGCTCGACGGCTTCCTGCCGCTGGAGTCGGCGTGCGAGCGGCCACGGCGGCGGCGCTCTGGCATCGTCGAGTTCGGCCTGCCTTATCCAGCCGATGCGGCGATCACGCGCCATCTGGCCGATTTCCTGCAGCGCCATGCGGCGGCGGCGCGCGCGGCCCTTGGCCCGGAGGCACCAGACTGCGAAGGCGGTTTTCCGCTGCCCGACACGCTGCTGCTCAACGGCGGCGTGTTCCGCTCGGCGGCGATCGCCAGCCGGATCACCCAGTTGCTGGCGTCCTGGCGTGGCAGCCCACTGCGCCTGCTGCATAACGCCGATCCCGATCTGGCCGTTGCGCGCGGCGCGGTCGCGCAGGCGCTGCTGCGCGCCGGCCGCCTGGCGGGCTTGGGCACTGGCATTGGCGGCGGTGCGGCGCGCAGCTATTTCCTGCTGCTGCCGGAGGGTGGCCGCGAGCAGGGCCTGTGCGTGCTGCCGCGCGGCACGCCCGAGGGCCAGGCGGTCGAGCTGCCGGGCCGGCGCTTCGCGCTGCGGCTGGGCCAGGCGGTGCGCTTTCACCTCGCCTCCACCGTGTCCGATCAGCCCTGGCAGGCGGGCGACCTGATCCCGGCTGATGACGAGGGCCTGCTGCGGCTGCCGCCGCTGGCTGCCGTGCTGCCGCCGCCCCAGGGGCGGCGCCGCGCCGAGGTCGAGGTCGGCCTGGTCGCGACCATGACCGAGCTCGGCACGCTGGAAGTCCATGCGGTCGCCTGCGACGACCCGCAGCAGCGCTGGCGGCTGGCCTTTGATTTGCGGGCTGGCGATGCCGCCTCGCAGCCGGGCGAAGCGTCGGCCGCAGCGGCCGCTCATCCGCGCCTGGCCGATGCGATCGCGTTGCTCGATCGTGTCTTTGGCGAGGGGGCGCAGCGGGTCGAGCCGCGCGAGGTCAGCCAGCTGCGCGCCGGGCTCGAACGCCTGCTGGGTCCACGCGAGAGCTGGGAGCTGGCGCTGGCGCGCGCGCTGTTCGATGCGCTGCTGGCGCGCGCCAGGCGAAGACGCCGAACGGCCGCGCACGAGCGCGCCTGGCTCAATCTGGCCGGCTACTGCCTGCGGCCGGGAACCGGTGCACCGCTCGACGACTGGCGCGTCGCGCAGCTGTGGGAGCTTTATCCGCAGGGCCTGCAGTTCGGTGCCGAGAGCAACAACTGGTCGGAATGGTGGACGCTGTGGCGCCGCGCCGCCGGCGGCTTGAGCGAGGCAGCGCAGATCGAGTTGCTGCAGACGGTCGGTGCCCACCTGGAGCAGATCGTCACCAGCCGATCGGTCAGCCACCCGCTCAAGGGCAGTTATGGCGACATGCTCAGGCTGGTCGCGGCGCTCGAACGGGTGCCGCATGGCTACCGCGCCGAGGTGGGTCACTGGCTGGTCGAGCGCCTGCGCAAGTCGACTGGACGCGCCGATCTGATCGGTGCCAAGGAGGCAGGCCAGGGCATCGAGAAGGCCGGCGACTGGTGGGTAGTCGGCCGGCTGGGCGCACGCGTCTCGCTCTACGGCCAGGCACAGAACGTGGTGCCGCCCGAGGTCGCGCAGGAGTGGCTCGATGCGTTGCTGGCACTCGACTGGCGCCGGGTCGAGCAGGCGGCGTTTGCCGCAGTGCAGATCGCGCGCCTGAGCGGCGACCGCGTGCGCGACTTGGCGCCCGAATACCGTGAGCGCGTGCTGCAGCGCCTGGCCGAGCTCAAGGCGCCCGAGATCTGGAGCCGCATGCTGCGCGAGCGGGTCGAGCTCGAAGCCGCCGAGCAGCGCCTGAGCTACGGTGAGGCGCTGCCGCCGGGGCTCAGGCTGCTCAGCAGCTGACCAGCCCGCCACGTCAGCGGGCAAGCTGCTGCGGTTCAGTCCGACAGCGCGTGCCCGGCTCCTGTACTGGCTCAGCGCCCCTCGACGACGATGCGGCTGGCACCGCCGCTGAGCCGGGCCACGCGCACTCGCACGCCGATGCGCTCGGTCATCTCCTGCACATGCGAGATCACGCCGACCTTGCGCCCCATGGATTGCAGGCGATCGAGCGCGTCGATCGCGACGTTGAGCGACTCGGCGTCCAGGCTGCCGAAGCCTTCGTCGATGAAGAGCGACTCGACCCGGACCCGGTGCGATGACAGCGACGCCAGCCCCAGCGCGAGCGCGAGCGAGACCAGGAAGGATTCTCCGCCGGATAGCGAATGCACCGAGCGCAGCTCGTCGCCCATGTCCTGATCGACCACCAGCAGGCCCAGGCTGTCGCGCAGGCGCTCGATCCGGTAGCGCCGCGTGAGGCCCTGCAGATGCGTGTTGGCATAGCCCAGCAGGATGTCGAGCGTGAGCTGCTGCGCAAAGTTGCGGAACTTCTTGCCGTCGGCCGAGCCGATCAGCTCGCCGAGCTGCTCCCAGGTCCTGGTGCGCGCCGACTGGGCTTCGATGCGTTCGCGCAGGCCGGCCGAGCGCGCGAGCCGCTCGTCGTCCTGCGCGAGCTGCAGCCGGCTGCGGGCCTGCACGTCGGTCGTCGCCTGCAGCTGCTGCGCGAGTTCGGCGGCCTGCTGTTCGAGCGCTGCGGGTTCGCCGGCATGCTGGCCGCCGGCCTCGTGGCGGCGCAGCGTTTCGATGCGGTCCCGCAGCACGGCCTGCGCCTGCTGCACGGCGTCATCGAGCTGCTGCAGTGCTTCGCGCTCGCGCATGAGGGTTTCGGCCGGGACGGCCAGCAGGCGGCCCAGCTCGTCCGATGTCAGCGCTGCTGCCGGTCCGGTGGCCTGGGCGTTGAATTCGTCCAGCCACTGCTGCATTGCCTGTTCGGCCTGGAGCAGCGCGGCTTGCTGCTGCGCCAGCCGCAAGCCGGTCTGGTGTTGTGCTTCGAGCCATCGCGCCTGCTGCTGCCGTGCCTGGTGCAGTGCGTCAAGCGCATCCGTCTGTCGTTGGCCGGCCTGATCGACTTGCTCCTGCAGCGCGGCCGCGACTTGTCCCACGGGCCGGCCATCGAACAGCGCCGCGCGCTGCTGACGGCATTGCGCGAGCTCGGCCTCGACCTGCTGCAGCGCCTGCGTCTGCTTCTGCTGCAGCTTGAGCGCCTGGTCGCAGGCCTGCTGGTGGCTGTCGGCTTGCTGCGCGAGCAGTTCCAGCTCGGTCTGCAGTGCGTCGGCACGCTCGCGCGCAACCGTCCATTGCTGCACCTGCTGGCGCAGGCGGGCGCAGTAGTCCTGCGTGTCGGCCAGCCACTGCTCGCGCCAGGCCGCGTGCGGGAAGGCGGCGTCGAGCTGGATGAGCAGGTTTTCGGTTTCCTGTTCGAGCCGGGCCAGCTGCTGCGCCGTGGCTTGTGCCTGCTGACCCGTCAGCGCAGCCTGTTGCTCCTGTGCCTGGACTTGCTGGCGCAGGCCGTCCTGGTCGGCACGCGCCGCATCGAGCGCGAACCTGGCCTGTTCGCGCTCGTCCAGCAGCGCGCGCCATCGCGTTTCGCGCTCATCCAGGCCTTGCAGCGCTGCGTGCGTGTCGACCAGCTGCCGTTTCAGCCAGCCTTCGATCTGGTCGGGCTCGAGCGTGGCGCAGCCGGCCTGCAGTGGGTGTGCGTTCCAGTCGGCGTTGGTCGCTGCGCGTTCTACCGTCTGCGTGGCGAGCTCGGCGTCGAGATCGCGCAGCGACTGCGCGGCGAGTTGCTGCTCCGCGTGCACGCCGGCCTGGCGCTGCAGCAGTTCGTCGAGCGCGCGCCGGCATGTTTTCGCATGCGATTCGAGCGCTGCCAGCATCGAATCGACCAGCGGCGCTTCCTTCGCGCTGGGATGCTCGGTCGAACCGCAGACCGGGCAGGGCAGGCCGGGCTGCAGGCTGGCGCGCAGCGTCTTGGCGTTCTTGCCCGCCGCCAGTTTGGCCGACTGCAGCGCTTGTTGCGCCGATTCCAGACCCGCCTCGGTCGCTGGCAGGGCGAGCGCGATGGCGGCCAGCGCGTCGTCCGCGGCGGCCAGGGCACGGGTCTGGCCGTCGCGCCGCTGCGACAGCGAGGCCTGGCGCTGGTCGAGCCGGCGCAGCTGCTGCCAGAGCTGGTCGAGCCCGCGCAGCGCCTCGTGCCTGGCCTGCAGCGCGGATTTTTCCGCCGCGAGCGCCTCGGCGTCGATGCCGGCGCAGGCCGCCTGGGCCTGATCGAGCCTGTCACCGGCTTGCGCGCAGGCGATGTTGGCGCGATCGACTTCGGCCTGGGCTGGCGCGAGCTGGTCGTCCAGTTGTTGCGCCTGTTGCAGCAGTTCGTCGGCCTGTCTGGTCGTTGCGAGCTGTTGCGACCTGAGTTGGCCGGCGTGCTCGAACAGCGCCTCCCAGCGCGGCCAGCCCTGCGCGAGTTCGCGCTGGCTGTCAGGCTGTTCCAGCCATTGCTGCAGCGCCTGCCGTTCGGCGCCGTCCTGCTGCTGGCGGGCCTGGGTCTGCTGCAGCCTGGCCTGTGCCTGCGCGAGCTCCTGGTTGGCATCGGCGTGCGACTGGCGCGCGGCCTGTTCGCGTGGCGCGGTGGCCCCGATCAGTCCGTCGAGCATCCTGGCCTCTTCCAGCAGCGGCCTGGCATCGGCCAGCGCCTGCCGGGCCGCCTGCTGCGCCTGCACGGCCTGTTGTTGTGCTGCGGCCAGACTTTCGACTTCGCTGCCGGCCTGGCTGACTTGGGTCCGCAGCTGTTCGAGTGCGGCCTGTTCCGCCGCCAGCGCGGCTTGTGCGCGCTCGACCTCGACCGCGAGCGCGCGCGCCGGCTGCACCCGTTCCAGCCGTGCCAGGCTGGCCCGTCGGTCCTGCGCGGCATCGCGCGTGAGCGTGGCGGTGTTCAGCAGGGCATCGGCTTCGGTTTGCTGCCGCTGCAAGGCCTCGCGCTGCAGATGCCAGCGCTGCCGCTCGGCCAGTGCATCCCGCTCGCGTTCGAGCGCCTGCAGCTGCGAGCTGGCATCGATCAACCCGGCTTCGGCCTGCGCGCGGTCTTCGGGCGTCAGCGGCTGGCAGTCCTGCATCTGCTGTTGCAGCTGGTCCAGCGCCTTGCGCTCATCCTTCATGCGCTCGAAGGCCAGCATCGACAGCCGCGAGAAGGTCTCGGTGCCGGTCAGCGTCTGCAGCAGTTCGGCGCGCTCGTCGTCGCCAGCCTTCAGGAAGGTGGCGAAATCGTTTTGCGCCAGCAGCACCGCGCGCGTGAACTGCTCGAAGTTCAGGCCGATGACCGCCTCGATCTGGCGCAGCGTCTCGGTCTTGCGGTGGTCGCCCAGCGGCTGCCCGTCGGCGAGGCGTGACAGGGCGATCTCGCTGGCCTGCAGCCTGCCGCTGTGCTTGCCGCGGGCGCGCCGCACGCTCCAGCGCGAGCGGTAGGCCTGCCCGTCGCTGCCGACGAAGTCGACCTCGGCCCAGCCTTCGCCGACGCCGCGCCGCAGCAGGTTGCGCGGGTCGCTGGTGCCGACCGCGTGTTCGCCTACGTCGGGCACGCTTTCGCTGCGGGCGTTCGCGCGCGCCAGCCGGGGCGTGCGTTCGTACAGCGCCAGGCAGAGCGCGTCGAGCAAGGTGCTCTTGCCCGCGCCGGTCGCTCCGGTGATCGCGAACAGGCCGGCCGAGGCCAGCGGCTCGGCCGTGAAGTCAAGCTCGAACTCGTTCGACAGCGAGGCCAGGTTGCGGCCGCGGATGGCCAGTATCCTCATGCCGCGTCCTCCTGCGCCTGGGCCAGCAGTTCGTCGAAGGCCCGGATCAGCTCGGCCGCAGGTTCGTTGCCGAAGCGGTGCCGGTACAGCCGGCCGAAGAAGTCGGCCGGCTCCAGCGCCGCCAGTTCCTCGACCGATGCGGTCGGTGTCGCATCCGGCGCGACCGTGCGCGCGCTGGAAGTCTCTATCCGTACCAGCCGCACCGGCTTGCCGGCCAGTGCCGCCTCGATGCTGGCGCGCAGTCCCGGCTCGGGCTGGCTCAGCCGCACGCGCACCTGCAGGTAGGGTTGCTCGGCTTCGGGCAGGGCGGGCAGATCTAGCGCCTTCAGCGCTGCGAGCACCTGCTCCAGCGGCGCGGGCTGTTTCGGCACGCGCAGCAGCTCGACCGCGCGCGGCACGCGCAGCTCGCGCACCGAGGCGACCGCCTCGTCGGCCAGCTCGACCAGCAGCACCTGGTGCGGGTAGTCCACCTCGGAGAAGGACATCGGCAGCGGACTGCCGCAGTAGCGCCGGGTCTCGTCACCCCCGACGCGCTGCGCCAGGTGCAGGTGGCCCAGCGCGACATAGGCGATGCCGGGGTCGAACAGCGCGGACGGCAGCACCTCCGAGCCGCCCACCACCAGCCGGCGCTCGGACTCCTCCGACACCTGGCCGCCTCTCAGGTGGCAGTGTCCCATCGCGATCACGGCCTGGCCCGGCATGCGCTTGGCGCTGGCAAGCTGCCAGGCGCGGCGATGCAGCTCGGTCATGCCGGCCAGGTAGGCGTCGCCATCCTCGGCATCGACCGCGTCCTTTTCAACCCGCGGCAGGTCGGCCGGGCGCAGGAAGGGCAGCGCGATGCACCAGGCGGCAATCTGCCCAGTGCGATCCCTGAGCGGCACGATCAGCCGGTCCAGCTGCGCTTCCCAGTCCGGGTCTTCAGCCGAGCGACCGAACGGGCCGACCGCGCCGATCGCGCTCGCGTCGAGCAGCGACAGCAGCGGACCCGGTGCCTCGATGCGGCCCGGCGAGTCGTGGTTGCCGGCCGTCATGACGATGGCCAGATGCGGCACGCGCAGCCGCGCCTGCTGCAGGAAACGGTACAGCTGCTGCTGCGATGTGGCCGACGGGTTGGTGTGGTCGAAGATGTCGCCGGCGATCAGCAGCGCGTCGATCCGTTCGGCTTCCAGCGTATCGAGCAGCCAGTCCAGGAGGCGCGCGTGCTCGAAGCCGCGCTCGTACTGGTGCAGCGTCTGCCCCAGGTGCCAGTCGGAGGTGTGGAGGATTCTCATCTGCCACCGATTATTGCGGCATTGGGCAAGGGAAAGCGGGCGCCTCATGCCGTGGGCTAGGTACACCATTGACCGGCTGATTCAGAGTATGCAAAAATGAAACTGTCATCCAGGATCGATCGGTGGTTGTGTATCCACCAAGGCAGCAAGACCACCTCGTTCAACCCTGGAGAGCGCCCTCTGTCGCATACAGGGATTCACTGTAGGGAGAAATTAAAAATGAAACGACCTAGATTCGGCAAGATCGCGCAAGCGATGGTGGTCGCTGGCACCCTGTCGCTCACCCTCGTCGGCACAGCGCAGGCCTTGACGACGACCTTGGGGGCCTTGATCACCCCGGGTACTACCTTGACCGAAGGCAAGATCACCTTGTCTGATTTTGTTTTTACCTTGGACAACGCGAATCCGGGCGGCGCTTTCGATCCAGGCAACTTCAATCCGGCTGATCCGGTCAGCTTCTTCTTCAACCCGTTCACGCCGAGCTATTACACCTTCGACTACACGCCCAGCGGCTTGCGCTATGGCATCGGGACCTTGGCCTACACGGCGACCATCAATGATCCGCATTACAGTTTTCACTCGGCGACAGTGGGTTTGCTGGGGTCCGGTCCTTCCGCTCACCGCAATATCAGCCTGACGGAGACCGCCTCGCTCATGAATCCGACCAGCCTGAGCAGCCTGGGAGGCACTGCAGCCCCGCCGTCACACTTCATCAGTGGGGTGTCAGTCGCCCATTTCTCCACCAGCTGGGATATTCCTGCGGGTGAAGCCATCACTGCGCTGAACAACCAGATGGAAATCCAGCACGTGCCCGGACCGTTGCCCATCCTGGGCGCACTGGCCGCAGCGGGCTGGAGCCGCAAGCTGCGTCGCCGCTCCGCGCGGTCAACCCATCCGACGTGAGCGCCGACAGGGGCCTTGCGCTGGCAGCTTGATCGCGGCACTGCGCCGCCATCTGGGGTCGGCCAGTGTGGTCTGGGCCACCGGCCGCGGCCGCTGAGCTGACAGCTGGCGCCGAGGCTCGCTTCAGTGTCAGCCCATGCGGGCCAGCCCTGCCGCCATGCCCAGTCCATGCACCACCCCGGCGCTGATCGTCAGCATGATGGCGGGGCGCAGTTTGGTCGGGCGTTCGGCCTGGCGCCAGAGCAGCCAGGCGCCCGCGAGTGACAGCGGCAGCGAAACCAGGCCCCAGAGCGCCGGCATCGGCTGCAGCAGCTGCAGCGCGCCGACGGCCAGCCAGCCATGCGCGAGCAGCGCGATCAGCAGGTAGAGCAGGGCGCTGGCTCTGGCGCCCAGCCTGACCGCCAGCGTGCGCTTGCCGACCGCGGCGTCCGACGCCGCATCGGGCAGGCCGTTGACGAGCAGGATGTTGGCCATCAGCAGCGCGTAGCTGACGGCGGTCAGCGCGGGAATCAGCAGGAACTGGCGCCGCTGCACATAGTCGGCGCCGATCACGATCAGCCACCAGGCGCAGGCCACGGCCAGCTCGCCCAGGCCGCGCGACATCAGCTTGAGCGGCGGCGCCGAATAGGCCCAGCCCAGCAACAGGCCGGCCAGCCCGATCAGCAGCAGTCCGCCGCCGGTGTGAACGGCCAGCAGCAGTCCTGCCAGCGCGACCCCACCCAGCAGCAGCCAGGCCAGCTTGCGCGTCTGCTCCATGGTGACACGCTGTTGCTGGATCAGGCGCGAGCCACCGGTGAACGGGAACAGGCCGTCGCGGTTGGCCTCGTCCGCCCCGTTGAGCGCGTCGTGGTAATCGTTGAGCACGTTGGCGCCGGCGTGCGCGGCCAGTGCCAGCACCAGCGTGACGGCCGCGAGCAGCGGATCGACGCCGCAGCCACAGGCCGCCGCCGACGCAATGCCGAGCAGACAGGCCACCGCGGTGATGGCCAGGAAGCCGGGCCGGGTCATGGCCAGCAGGAGTTTCCAGTCTGGCCGCTGGGCTGGGGCATTGAAAGTTTCCATGGCGTCGATTCTGACCGGAGCGGGGAGCGTCAGGCTTTGCCAGCAGCCATCAACGGTCGCCAACTTGGCGCGGACAGGACCCTCTCTTGAGCCATGTCAAGCATCTCCAATCGGTTTGCTTTAGAATGCGATTAATTCTCATTCATTGGACGAGGTGGTTTTGTACGCATCCAACCTGAATCTGGCGCCGGTCGGGCAATGGCGTCGCATCGCCGCCGGCGGCATCCTCAATCTGCGCCTGCTGGAGCTCGGCTTCCTGCCGCACGAGCAGGTCAGGGTGCTGCGGCGCAGCTGGTTCCGGCGCGGCGCGCTGGTGGTGCAGGTCGGTCCGGCGGTGTTTGGCCTGCGGCCGGCCGAAGCCAGCCAGATCCTGCTGGAGGTCGCATGAGCGCAGCGCAGACCATCGACCTCGGCGCGCTGGCGCAAAAGCGCCTGGCCCTGCTGGGCAATCCGAACTGCGGCAAGACCGCGCTGTTCAACCGCCTGACCGGCAGCCAGCAGAAGGTCGGCAACTACGCCGGCGTGACGGTCGAGCTCAAGCGCGGCCTGATGAAGACCGCCGCCGGCCGCAGCGTCTCGGTGATCGACCTGCCGGGCACCTACAGCCTGCATGCGGGCAGCGAGGACGAGGCCGTGGCCTGCTCGGTGGTGCTGGGCCGCAGCCTGCAGGAGCGCGCGCCCGACCTCACCGCCGTCATCGTCGATGCGACCAGACTGCGCCGTGGTTTGCGGCTGGCGGCGGCGCTCAGGCGGCTGCAGCGGCCGCTGCTGCTGGTCGTCAACATGATGGACCGGGTGCGCGCGCAGGGACGCGAGCTTGATCTGGCCCGGCTCGAGCGCGCCATGGGCGTGCCGGTGGTCGAGGCCACCGGCATTGTGTCGCACGGCGCCGATGCGCTGCGCGCCTTGCTCGACCGTCCCGATCTGTGGCAGCGCGAAGCGACGGCAACGCCGGTCGCAGCGGCTGCCGAGCCGGAGGGGCTCAACTCCGAAGCCGCCGAGGCTGAGCAGGACGACGCCCAAGCCCATGCCTGGCTGGCCGAGGCCGGGCTGGACCAGGCGCTGCCGCACCACGCCTGGTCGCGCCGGCTCGATACCGTGTTCCTGCACCCTGTGCTCGGCAGCCTGGTGCTGCTGGTGCTGCTGTTCCTGGTGTTCCAGGCCGTGTTCAGCTGGGCCGAATGGCCCAAGGGCCTGATCGAGGCGGGAGCCGCGCAGGTCGGCCAGGCCGTCACGGCGCTGCTGCCAGACGGCCTGCTGCGCAGCCTGCTGGTCGATGGCGTGGTCGCGGGCGCGGGTGGCGTGCTGGTCTTCCTGCCGCAGATCCTGATCCTGTTCTTCTTCATCCTGATGCTGGAGGAGTCGGGCTACCTGCCGCGCGCGGCGTTGCTGCTCGACCGCCTGATGGGCGGGCTCGGCCTGTCGGGCCGCTCCTTCATCCCGCTGCTGTCGAGCTTTGCCTGTGCGATTCCGGGCATCATGGCCGCGCGCACCATCGCCGATCCGCGCGCGCGCCGCGTCACGATGATGATCGCTCCGCTGATGACCTGCTCGGCCCGGCTGCCGGTCTATGCGCTGCTGATCGGCGCCTTCATCCCGGACCAGGAGGTCTGGGGGCTGAAGCTGCAGGGCCTGGTGCTGTTCGGTCTCTACCTGCTCGGCATGCTCTCGGCCGTCCTGCTGGCCTTCGTGCTCAAGCTGCTCGGTCGCGCGGGCGAGCCGGCCCAGCTCATGATGGAACTGCCCGACTACCACTGGCCACGCAGCAAGGACCTGCTGATCGGCCTGTGGCAGCGCGCCACCATCTTCCTGCGCAATGTCGGCGGCATCATCCTGGCGCTGACCGTGGTGCTCTGGTTCCTGTCGACCTTTCCGCAGGCGCCGGCCGGTTTCGCCGGCAGTGCGATCGAGTACAGCCTGGCCGGGCGCATCGGCAAGCTGCTGGCGCTGCTGTTCGAGCCGATCGGCTTCAACTGGCAGATCGCGGTCGCGCTGGTGCCCGGCATGGCCGCGCGCGAGGTCGTGGTTGGCGCGCTGGGCACTGTCTATGCGCTGTCGCAGACCGGCGACGAGGTCGGCAGCGCGCTCGCGCCGCTGATCCGGGCCGACTGGTCGCTCGCCACCGGCATGTCGCTGCTGGTCTGGTTCGTCTACGCGCCGCAGTGCCTCGCGACCCTGGCCGTGGTGCGGCGCGAGACCGGCGGCTGGGCGATGCCGGCGACCATCACCGCGCTGCTGTTCTCGCTTGCCTACGCCGCCGCCTGGCTGACCTATACCCTGGTATCCCGCTGGAGCTGAACCATGAACGAAACCCTGGACCTGATCGCGGTGCTGGCGCTGGTCGCGCTGGCTTTTGGCTTCCTGCTGCGGCGTCAGTGGCGCCGGCGCAAGGCGGCCGCCACAGGCGAGTCCTGCTCCAGTTGCGGGCGCTGCGGCTCCGAGCCCGTCTGTGGCAGCCGTCAGGGTCGCGTAGGCTAGCACGGGCGACAATGGCGCCACGCCAGCGTCCATGTCGGGCGCTGGGTGCTGCTATATTCGTCCTCCGATGCCCACTCCCCTGAGTCCCGAGCGCTACTGGCGCTTCAACCGCTGGCTGATCGCGGCCGGCCTGCTGCTGGGCTTTGTCGTGACCTTCGGGGTGGGCTGGTTCGCGCGCGAGCTCGACTTCGTCTTCTTCGGCTGGGGCTTCAGCTTCTGGGTCGCGGCCCAGGGCGCCTTGCTGGTCTACCTGCTGATCGTGACCGGCTACGCCTGGATCATGAACCGGCTCGATGCCCGCCAGCTCGACGCCCAAGGACGGCCCCCGACATGAAGGACGCTGGCGCTGGCCAGCCGGGCTACGGGAGACAGCTCAACCGCGTTTTTCGGGGCTACGTGTCCTGCTTCGTCGCCTTCGTGCTGGGGCTGTCCTGGCTCGAAAGCCTGGGCCTGTCGCGCGAAGCCATCGGCCTGATCTTCCTGCTGGCTACGGTTGGACTTTATGCCGCCATAGGCATAGTCAGCCGCACCACCGATCCTGAGGAGTACTACGTCGCAGGCCGCCGCGTGCCCGCGTTCTACAACGGCATGGCCACCGCCGCCGACTGGATGTCGGCCGCTTCCTTCATCGGTCTGGCCGGCACGCTCTACCTGCAGGGCTACAACGGGCTGGCCTTCGTGCTGGGCTGGACCGGCGGCTACTGTCTGGTCAGTCTGCTGCTGGCGCCCTATCTGCGTCGCTTCGGCGGCTTCACCATTTCCGACTTCCTGGGCGAGCGCTATGGTGGCCATTGGCCGCGCCTGATGGGGGTCTTCGCCTCCCTGCTGTGCTCCTTCACCTACGTGGTGGCGCAGCTCTACGGTGTCGGCCTGATCGCCTCGCGGCTGACCGGAATCGCCTTCGAGCTCGGCGTCTTCCTCGGACTGGGCGGCATGCTGATCTGCTCCTTCCTCGGCGGCATGCGCGCCGTCACCTGGACCCAGGTCGCGCAGTACCTGGTGATGCTGGTGGCCTTCCTGCTGCCGGTGGCCTGGCTCTCGGTCAAGCAGACCGGCTCGCCACTGCCGCAACTGGTCTATGGCCAGCAACTCGAACGTGTCAGCGCCCGCGAGCAGGAGCTGCGGCGCGATCCGCGCGAACTCGAGGTCATGGCGCTCTACCGCTACCAGGCCGAACTGCTGCGCGCCAAGCTCGAGAACCCGGCCGCCGCCCTGGCCCATGACCGTGCGCTGGCGCAACGCTGGCTGGATGACCTGCGCCAGCTGACCGCAGCCCCCGAGGACATCGCAGCGGCCGAGCGTGCCCTCTACCAGCTGCCACGCGACGAGGCCGGAGCGCGCCGACTCTGGACCCGCGAGCTCAAGGAGGCCGATGCCAAGAAGCTGCCGCTGGGCGGCATGCCGCCCCATGCGCGGCCCTACGCGGGCGATCCCGAGGGCAACGCGGCACAGCGGCTGGAGTTCGAGAGCTCGCGGCTGAACTTCCTGGCGCTGGTGTTCTGCCTGATGGTCGGCACCGCCAGCCTGCCGCATGTGCTGGCCCGCTACTACACCGTGTCCGGCGTCAGGCAGGCACGCCAATCGGTCGCCTGGACACTGTTCTTCATCGCGCTGGTCTATTTCACGGCGCCCGCGCTGGCAGTGCTGGTCAAGCACGAGATCCTGCACCATCTGGTGGGCACGCGCATCGATAGCTTGCCGGGCTGGGTTTCGGCCTGGAGCCGGGTCGATGCCGGTCTGATCAGCATCCGTGACATCAATGCCGATGGCGTGCTGCAGTTCAACGAGATTAGCCTGGGCAGTGACCTGATCATGCTGGCCTCGGCCGAGATCGCGGGCTTGCCCTTCGTCGTCTCCGGGCTGGTGGCGGCCGGTGCGCTGGCCGCGGCGCTGTCGACCGCCGACGGGCTGCTGCTGACCATGGCCAACGCCGTCAGCCATGACCTCTATTACAAGATGGTGGACCCGAGCGCCTCGACTGCGCGCCGCGTCACGCTGACCAAGGTCGTGCTGCTGGTGCTGGCGCTGATCGCGGCCTACATCGCCGCGCTCAAGCCGGCCGATATCCTGTTCCTGGTCTCGGCGGCCTTCTCGCTGGCGGCGGCGGCCTTTTTTCCGGCCCTGGTGCTGGGCATATTCTGGAAGCGCGCCACCGGCCCGGCCGCCGCCGCCGGCATGCTGGCCGGCCTGGGCCTGACGGTCTATTACGTGGCCAGCACCCAGCCTTGGCTGCGCGCGCTGCTCGGACAGTCCGGGCCGGTCCAGCTCTGGTGGGGCATCGAGCCGATCTCGGCCGGTGTCTTTGGCGTGCCGCTGGGCTTTGTCGTGATCCTGATCGTGAGCTGGCTGACCCCGCCACCGCCGCCCGAAGCCCAGGCGCTGGTCGATCGCCTGCGCAGCCCGGGCTAGACGGGTCGGACGCTTTTGGCCTGCCTTGGTGTTTAAGCATATAATCGCAGGCTTGCCTTGCCGTACCCCCGTCGACGCTGGGGACGGCTGTTTCAACCAAAAGGAGAGACCATGCGTCACTACGAAATCGTTCTGCTGATCCATCCGGATCAAAGCGAACAGGTTCCGGCCATGCTGGAGCGCTACAAGAACATGATCACCACCGGCGGCGGCGCGATCCACCGCGTGGAAGACTGGGGTCGTCGTCAACTGGCCTACCAGATCAACAAGCTGTCCAAGGCACATTACCTGTGCGTGAACATCGAAGCCGACCAGGCTGTGATGTCCGAGCTGGAACACGCCTTCAAGTTCAACGACGCCGTGCTGCGTCACCTGACCATCCAGAAGAAGAAGGCCGAAACCGGCGCCTCTTCGATGATGAAGGCTGTCGAGCGCGAAGAAGCTCGCAAGTCCCAGCAGCAGGAAAACGCCGCCTGATTTTGCTGCGCGCGTAGGATGAAGTGAACCGCCTCTCGCTGGCCGCCGTCATCGCTCAGGTCTATCCCCTGCGCTACACGCCGGTCGGATTGCCCGCGCTGGACATGGTGCTTGAGCACCGGTCGCAAGCCGAGCAGATGGGGCAAGCCCGCCAAGTCAGGCTGGAGCTGAGGGCCACCGCCTTCGGTCACCAGGCCGAATCGCTGTCCCGGCAAACGCTGGGAACGGGCTTCGAGTTCTCCGGGTTCCTCGCCAATTCGCGCAATGGCAAAGGCGTCGTTCTGCAGATTCAGGATTTCACACCTCTCAGTTAAGGAAGCACCATCATGGCTGCACCCAAGCGTTTCAACAAAGACAAGCGCCCCAAGCGCAACACCCAATCGCTGCTGTTCAAGCGCAAGAAGTTCTGCCGCTTCACCGTGGCAGGCGTGGAAGAAGTCGACTACAAGGACGTCGATGTCCTGCGCGACTTCATCTCCGAGAACGGCAAGATCATCCCGGCTCGCCTGACTGGCACCCGCGCGATCTACCAACGTCAGGTCACCACCGCCATCAAGCGTGCCCGCTTCCTGGCCATGCTGCCCTACAGCGACCAGCACCGCGTCTGATAGGAGCCGAACACCATGCAAATCATCCTGCTCGACAAAGTTGTCAACCTGGGTGGCCTGGGCGATATCGTCAAGGTCAAGGACGGCTACGCCCGTAACTTCCTGATCCCGACCGGCCGCGCCCGTCGCGCCACCAAGACCGCCATCGCCGAGTTCGAAGCGCGCCGCGCCGAACTCGAAAAGGCAGCCGCCGCCAAGTTGGCCGAGGCGCAAGCCGTCGGCGAGAAGCTGTCCGGCTTCACCGTCAAGCTGTCGCAGAAGGCCGGCGTCGACGGCCGCCTGTTCGGCTCCGTGACCAACCACGACATCGCTGACGCCCTGAACAAGCAAGGCTTCGCTGTCGCCAAGGCTCAGGTTCGCATGCCCAATGGCCTGCTGAAGAACGTCGGTGACTACACCGTCAACGTCGGCCTGCACACCGATGTGGTGGTCGAAGTGAACGTGTCGGTGCTGGGCGAAACCGCCTGATACCTGCCTTCGCGCAACGAGAGCAGCCGGCTATGCCGGCTGTTTTTGTTTCAGCGGCCGCAGGACTTAAGATTCCGGCTCGAAAGGACAAACCGTGTCAGACGTATTCCCGCCAGACGATGTCTTCCCGCCCATGCCCTCCGAGGACCGGCAGATCGCGCAGTTGCGCGTGCCGCCGCACTCGATCGAGGCCGAGTCCAGCGTGCTTGGCGGCCTGTTGCTGGACAACAGTGCCTGGGACCGGGTGGGTGACCTGCTGCAGGATTCTGACTACTACCGCTTCGAGCACCAGCTGGTGTTTGGCGCGATCGCCAAGCTGATCAACGCCAACAAGCCGGCCGACGTCATCACCGTCTTCGAGCAGCTCAACTCCGAGGGCCAGTCCGACAAGGTCGGCGGCCTGGGCTACCTCAACCAGCTGGCCCAGTATGTGCCGAGCGCGGCCAACATCCGCCGCTACGCCGAGATCGTGCGCGAGCGCTCCATCCTGCGCAAGCTGATCAAGGTCAGCGACGACATCGCCACCCGCGCCTTCAATCCCAAGGGCTCCAAGGTCGCCGAGATCCTCGACGAGGCTGAACAGAAGGTGTTCAACATCGGCGAGGAGGGCACCCGCATGAAGCAGGGCTTCCAGTCGATGGACACGCTGGTGGTCGACCTGCTGGACCGCGTGACCGAGATGGCGGACAACCCGAACGACGTCACCGGGGTGCCGACCGGCTTCATCGACCTCGACCGCATGACTTCGGGCCTGCAGGCGGGCGACATGGTGGTGCTGGCGGCCAGACCCTCGATGGGCAAGGCCCAGCCGCTGGATGCCAGGGTCCGCACGCTCACCGGCTGGAAGGCCATGGGCGAGCTCGAAGTCGGCATGGCGCTGGCCTCGGTCGATGGCCGGCCTTCGATCGTGACCGGCATCTTTCCGCAGGGCCGCAAGGCGGTCTGGCGCGTGACGCTGTCGGATGGGCGCTCGGCCGAATGCTGCGACGAGCATCTCTGGCGCGTTTCCTGCCGGCATTGGGAAGCGCCACGGGTGCTCTCGACCGCTGAAATTCGCACCCTGCTGGACCGCCAACGCTACCAGAACCGGATCTGGATCGAGCCGCACGACGGCCAGTTCGGCCACCAGGAAGCCCTGCCGGTCGATCCCTGGGTGCTGGGGGCGCTGCTGGGCGATGGCAACCTGACGGGCACCGGCACGGTGCGTTTCTCGACCGCCTCGGCTGAAATCCTGAACGCCATGGAAGCCCGTGTCGGCGCCGGCATGGAGCTGACATACGCCGGCCGCTATGACTACCGCATCGTGCGCGAGGACCGGGGCCATCCGCTCGGGATCAAGGGTTCGCAGCCCAATCCGCTGCGTACCGCGCTCGACAGCTTGCGCCTGTCGGGGCTGGCCAGCGACCAGAAGTTCATCCCGCGCCTCTACCTTGAGGCTGGCCGCGAGGCGCGCCTGGACCTGCTGCGCGGCCTGCTCGATACCGATGGCTGGGTCGAAAGCTGGGGCAGCGTGCGCTTTTCCACTGCGAGCCGTCAGCTGGCTCAGGACCTGGCCGAGCTGGTGCGTTCGCTCGGCGGCTGGTGCTCGATCAACGAAAAGCAGCCCCATTTCCGCAACCTGGTCGGCATGCGGGTCGCTGGCTTGCCGGCCTATGTCTGCAATATCGCGCATCCGCAGCCGAGGTCGCTGTTCCTGCTGTCCGACAAGCTGGCACGCCTGCCCGAGACGCGGCAACGCCGCAAGCTGCTGACTGTTCAGTCGATCACGCCCAGCCGCGAGGCGGATTGCCAGTGCATCTCGGTCAGCCACCCGGACCGGCTCTACATCACCGACGACGATGTCGTGACGCACAACACCGCTTTTGCCGTCAACATCGCCGAGCATGTGGCATTGAACGAGGGGCTGCCGGTCGCGATCTTCTCGATGGAAATGGGCGCCGCCCAGCTCGCGGTGCGTATCGTGGGCTCGATCGGGCGCATCAACCAGGGTCACCTGCGCACCGGCAAGCTGACCGACGACGAGTGGCCGCGCCTGACCGAGGCGATCGAGCGCCTGCGCACCGTCTCGCTGCACATCGACGAGACGCCCGGCCTCAAGCCCAGCGAACTGCGTGCCAACGCGCGCCGGCTGGCACGCCAGTGCGGCAAGCTCGGGCTGATCGTGGTCGACTATTTGCAGCTGATGAGCGGCAGCAGTTCGGACAACGACAACCGCGCCACCGAGCTCGGCGAGATCTCGCGCGGCCTCAAGATGCTGGCCAAGGAACTGCAATGCCCGGTGATCGCGCTGTCGCAGCTGAACCGCTCGGTCGAGCAGCGCGCCGACAAGCGACCGATGATGTCAGATTTGCGTGAGTGCGTCACTGGCGACACGCTGGTCTGGCTGGCCGATGGTCGTCGCCTGCCGATTGCCGAACTGGTCGGCCAGCAGCCCTGGGTTCATGCCGTCGGATCGGACCAGAAGCTGGTGCAGGCTCAGTCGGACTGCGTCTGGCCGGTCGGCGTCAAGCCCGTGCTGCGCTTGAACCTGGCCAGCGGTCGCAGCCTGCGGGCCACCGCCCAGCATCGCATCCTGTGCGGCCAGGGCTGGCGCGAGCTTGGCGACATCCAGCCCGGTGACCGCGTGGCGTTGGCGCGCCAGGTGCCACAGCCAGCCTGGAGCCCGCAGTGGTCCGAGCCCGAGCTGATCCTGCTGGCCCATCTGGTCGGTGATGGCAGCTATCTCAGCGGCCAGCCCTTGCGCTACACCACGGCCAGCGAGGACAACAGCCTCGCCGTGACCCAGGCGGCACAGAGCATGGGCTCGACGGTTTCGCGCCATGTGGGTCGCGGCCAGTGGCATCAGCTGGTGATCGCGGGCAACGGCAACCGCTGGCACCCTGCCGGTGTCGGTGCCTGGCTCAAGCGCCTGGGGCTGTTTGGCCAGCGTTCGCACGACAAGCATCTGCCGGCCGAACTGTTCACGCTCGATGACGCTTCGATCGGGCTGTTCCTGCGCCATCTCTGGGCCACTGACGGCTGCATCCATGTGCGCCAGTCCGAACAGCGCGGCAGCCACCGGGTCTATTTCGCCACCTGCAGCGAGCGCTTGGCACGTGACGTCGCGGCGCTTTTGCTGCGTCTGGGGCTGGTGGCGCGCATCAAGGCTGTGCTGCAGGGCGGCCACAGCCCGCTGTGGAATGTCGACGTCAGCGGTGCCGAGCAGCAGTTGCGCTTCCTGACCGTGGTCGGTGCCTTCGGCCCGCGCCTTCAGCCTGCCCAGGCCCTGCGCGAGCGCCTGGGCAAGGTCTCGGCCAACACCAATGTCGATACCCTGCCGCAATGCCTGTTCGACCAGGTGCGCAGCCTGATGCAGCAACAGGGGCTCAGCCACCGTGCCATGGCCAGCGCACGCGGTACCTCGTATGGCGGTTCTTCGCATTTCAGCTTCTCGCCTTCGCGCGACGTGATGCGCGACTACGCCCAGCGCCTGGGCAGCGCCGAGCTCATGAACTGGGCCGAGTCCGAGCTGTTCTGGGACCAGGTCGTCTCGATCGAGCCGGCAGGCGAGGAGATGGTCTATGACCTGAGCGTGCCGGGTCCGGAATGCTGGCTGGCCGATGGCATCGTGACTCACAATTCGGGTGCGATCGAGCAGGACGCCGACATCATCATGTTCATCTACCGCGACGAGTACTACACCAAGGAAGCCTGCAAGGAGCCCGGGGTGGCCGAGATCATCATCGCCAAGCAGCGTAACGGCCCGACCGGCACCGTCAAGCTCGCCTTCATGAACATGCTGACCCGCTTCGAGAGCCTGGCGAGCTATTCGGACGATTTCTGATCGGATGCGGTCGGCGCCAGGCGCTTGCCGGGCCGCATGCCAGGAGGTATCGCAGGGAGACCTCCTATCAAGAAGGTTCCCTATGCCAATCAATATTGGCATATTGTTTTTTTTTGAGAAAAGTCAAACAAAATTACCAAAACATGCAGTAAAAATGGAGAAACTCTGGGCAAGAAAACCGCCAAAATTATCGGAATGATGATCGTGCTGGCTGCCAGTCAACAAATCAAATAGCAAACAACCTGAATCATGAATGACTACATGACTGATCCCGCGACCTCCGGCGGTAGCAACGACAACAACCTCAATTCAGGTCTGCTCAATGACACGCTTGTGGCTGGCGGCGGCACGGACAACCAACCGTATGTCAATGCGGTCCCGGTCGCGGCCGATGCCGCCGTCACGGTTGTCGAGGACACCGTCGTCAACGGTCAGCTCACGGCGACCGACCCCGACGCTTCGGGTGCCCTGAGCTTCGCGCTGGTCGATGCGGCGAACACGCCGACCGGCCTGACCTTCAATGCCGACGGCAGCTACAGCTTCGATGCGTCGAGTTACGACGCGCTGGCCGATGGCGAGCAGCGGGTGCTGGACGTGGCCTTCACGGCGACCGATGATCTGGGGGCGGTTTCCGCCGAGCAGAATCTGCACATCCTGATCACCGGCGTCAACGACGCGCCGGTGACGGAGGCGGCCAGCATCGAGGTGGCGGCCAAGCAATCGGTCACGGGCATGGTGAGCGCCAGCGATGTGGACAGCGCCAATCTGACCTTTGCGCTGGTCGATCCCAATAACGCCCCGGATGGCCTGACCTTTAACCCCGACGGCAGCTACAGATTCGACGCCTCGTCCTATGACGTGTCGGTGGACCGGCCGCTGCAGCTGGTGGTGGCCTTCACGGCGACCGACGAGCAGAAACTGAGCTCCGAGCCGCAGGATCTGGTGATCACGGTGACCGCGCCGCTCAGCCAGGCGCTGCAAGCTGAAAACAGCACGGTGGAAGTCACCGAGAACGGAATGATCGAAGGCGCGGCGGTCACCGCGACAGGTGCGAACGGCGCTGCGCTGACCTTCGCGCTGGTCGATCCGGACAACGCTCCGCTGGGCCTGACCTTCAATGCCGACGGCAGCTACCGCTTCGATGCGTCCGGCTATGACAGCCTGGCGGAAGGCGAGCCGGCTGAGCTGGTGCTGGCCTTCACGGCGAGCGACGGCAGCGCGACCTCGGAAGCCAACCTGACGATCACGGTCACCGGCGTCAACGACGCGCCAGTGGCCGAGGCGGCCAGCATCGAGGTGGAGGCCGGGCAATCCAGCGAAGGCACGGTGGCTGCCAGCGATGTGGATAGTCTCAATCTGATCTTTGCACTGGTCGATCCCAATAACGCCCCGGAAGGCCTGACCTTCAAGGAAGACGGCAGCTATACCTTCGACGCTTCGTCCTATGAAGCGTCGGTGGACGGGCCGCTTGTGGTGGCCTTCACTGCGACCGACGAGCAGAGACTGAGTTCCGTGCCGCAGGATCTGGTGATCACGGTGACAGCGCCGCTCAGCCAGGCGCTGCAAGCTGAAAACAGCACGGTGGAAGTCACCGAGAACGGGATGATCGAAGGCGCGGCGGTCACCGCGACAGGTGCGAACGGCGCTGCGCTGACCTTCGCGCTGGTCGATGCCGCCAACGCGCCGACTGGCCTGACCTTCAATGCCGATGGCAGCTACAGCTTCGATGCGTCCGGCTATGACAGCCTGGCGGAAGGCGAGCCGGCTGAGCTGGTGCTGGCCTTCACGGCGAGCGACGGCAGCGCGACCTCGGAAGCCAACCTGACGATCACGGTCACCGGGGTCAACGACGCGCCGGTGCTGAGCTCGGGCGGCAGCGCGAGCGTGGCAGAGAACGCGGCGACGAGCCAGGTGGTCTATCAGGCCAAGGCCACCGACGTGGATGCCGGCGCGGAGCTGACTTACAGCCTGTCGGGCACCGATGCGGCCAAGTTCACGATCGACGAGGTTACGGGCGAGGTCAGGCTCAAGGCGTCGGCGGACTACGAGACGAAGAGCAGCTACGCGATCACGGTCGAGGCCAGCGACGGCAGGCTGAGCGACAGTCAGGCGGTGACGGTGGCGGTGACCAATGTCAACGAGGCGCCGGTGCTGACCTCGGGCAGTACTGCGAACGTGGCGGAGAACGCGGCGACGAGCCAGGTGGTCTACCAGGCCAAGGCCAGCGACGTCGATGCCGGCTCGAAGCTGACTTACAGCCTGTCGGGCACCGATGTGGGCAAGTTCACGATCGACGCGGCGGGTGCGGTCAGGCTCAAGGCGTCGGCGGACTACGAG
>CALPRQ020000041.1 GCA_943326015.2 Chitinophaga pinensis
AGCGGCACGCGCCGGCAAAGCGGCGCATCTGGCGCGCTTGCTGGCCGTTGGGACGCAGTTCGTATCGGAAGGCTTGAAGGCGTTGCACGGGATTCATTCTACGTTCCTGAGCGACAATCCAGGCTCACAGGACGGCTACGCCGTCCGCGCTGGCCATCCCCGCCGTGAACGGCAGGGCTTTCCGTGCAAACTGGTAAGGCTGCCGGAGGCCGTCAACCAAGAGGCTGTTCAGTCGGCCGCTTTGCGTCTACACTTTTCGGATCACTGACAGATATGATTCAAAGGAGTAATTGATGAAGCGAAACATCCTGATTGCCACGCTGGCCGGCGCCGTCGTTCTTTCCGGTTGCGCCAACATGAGCGAGGATCAAAAGAGCGGTACTGGCAAGGGCGCCGCCTATGGTGCAGCCGCCGGCGCGGTGCTTGGCGCCCTCACCGGCAGCGGCACCAAGGGGGCGGTGCGCGGCGCAGCCGTCGGTGCGGCGGCTGGCGCGCTGGGCGGTTATGCCTGGTCCTCGCGGCTTGAGCAGCAGAAACGCCAGATGGAGGCCAGCACGCGTGGCACCGGCGTCGAGGTCACGCAGACCGCCGACAACCAGCTCAAGCTCCACATCCCGAGCGACATCTCGTTCGACAGCGGCCGGGCCGACCTCAAGTCCAACTTCCGCTCCATTCTCGACGACTTCGCCCGTGGCCTGCAGAACAACCCCAACGCGCGTGTGAGCATTGTCGGTCACACCGACAACGTGGGCAGCGACGCGGTCAACGACCCGCTGTCGATCAACCGCGCCGCCAGCGTGCGCAACTACCTGACGTCGCGCGGCATCTCGTCGGGCGTGATCAGCATCGACGGCCGTGGCGAGCGCGAGCCGATCGCCAGCAACGACAGCACCGAGGGTCGCGCACGCAACCGCCGCGTCGAGATCTTCGTGAGCGAGGTCGCGCCGCGTTGATGCCCAGGCCGTCAGGCCATCCGCGGCCTGGCGGCCCGATAATGCGCCCATGCGGATACCATTCACCAAGATGCAGGGCGCGGGCAATGACTTCGTCGTCCTCGACGAGTCGCGCGGCCGTTTCGGCCTGAGCACGGCCCACTATCGTTTCCTGGCCGACCGGCATTTCGGTGTCGGTGCCGACCAGATCCTGACCGTGCGGCCGGCGCCCACGCCCGAGGTCGATTTCGAGTACCTGATCCACAACGCCGATGGCGGCGAGGTCGAGAACTGCGGCAACGGCGCGCGCTGCTTCGTGCGCTATGTGCACGAGCGCGGCCTCACGCACAAGGAAGTCGTGCGCGTCAAGGTCCATGGCGGCGTGATCGAGTTGCGCCTCAACCCGGACGGCCGTGTCACGGTCGACATGGGCGCGCCCGTGTTCGAGTTGCCGCGCGTGCCTTTCGATCCCGCCGGCCTGCAGCCTCAGTCCTGCGGCGACTGGCAGACCTGGCCGCTGGCGCTCGACCTGCCTGCTGGCGTGGTCACGGTGCCGGTTGCGGTGGTTTCGATGGGCAATCCGCACGCGGTGCTGCGGATCGACGATGTGGAGACCGCGCCGGTCGCCGACTGGGGGCCGCTGATCGAGCATCACCCGGCCTTCCCGAAGCGCGTCAACGCGGGTTTTCTGCAGATCGTCGATCGCGGCCAGGTCAAGCTGCGCGTTTACGAGCGCGGTGCCGGCGAGACCCTGGCCTGCGGCACCGGCGCCTGTGCGGCCGTGGTGGCCGGCATCCGGCTGGGCCTGCTCGACGAGCAGGTCGATGTCCAGGCCTTGGGTGGCCGGCTCACGATCGCCTGGGCGCTGTCTCAGGGGCTGAACGCCCCGGTGCTGATGACCGGTCCGGCCGTCACCGTTTTCCAGGGCGAGATCGACCTGCCCGAGCCGTGCTGAAGGAGCCGCGCTGCGCCATGGACGGCAGTCCGCAGTTCCAACCCATCACCGAGGAGGACATCGCGTACTTCCTCGTGAATACGCCGGACTTCTTCGAGCGCCATGCCGGTCTGCTGGCTGGTGTGCAGCTGTGCAGTCCGCACGGTGGGCGCGCCATCAGCCTGCCGGAGCGCCAGGCCGACCTGCTGCGGCGCAAGATCCACGATCTCGAGCTCGGTCTCGCGGACCTGCTGCGCGCCAGCTGGGACAATGCCGGAATCGTCTCCCGGCTGCAGGTCTGGACCGCAGATCTGTTGCGCGCGCGCTCCGTCCTGGAGTTGCCCGCGTTGGTCGAGTCCGGCCTGAAGTCGCAGTTCGGTCTGCCGCAGGTCGTGCTCAGGCTCTGGGACCTGGCGCCCGGGTTCGATGCGCTCGACCAGGCGCAGGATGTCGGGGTGTCGGGGCGTGCCTGGGCGGCGGCGCTGACGCGGCCCTACTGCGGTCTGAACCAGGGGCAGGAGGTGCTGGCCTGGCTTGCCCGGCCCGAGGCAGCGGCCTCGGTCGCCCTGCTGGCGCTGCGGCAGGCCGCCGACCAGCCGGTCTTCGGCCTGTTGGTGCTGGCATCGCACGATCCGCAGCGCTTCCAGGCCTCGATGGCGACCGACTTCCTGCACCAAATCGGCGAGATCGCGGGTGCGGCGCTCTCGCGCCTGTTGCCCGACAATAGCCCCCCATGAAAATCATCAGACTCAAGCCGACCAAGGAAAAGTCCCTGTTGCGCGGCCATCCCTGGGTGTTCGACGGCGCGATTGCCAAGGGCGGCGGTGACGCCGGCGAGACCGTGCGCGTCGAAAGCGCCGAAGGTGCCTTCCTGGCCTGGGGCGCCTATTCGCCCCAGTCGCGCATCCGCGTGCGGGTCTGGAGCTTCGACGAGAGCCAGCGCATCGACGCGGCTTTCTTCAAGGAGCGGCTGCGCCAGGCGATCGCGCTGCGGGCACCGCTGCAGATCGCGAGCGACGGCGTGCGACTGGTGCATGGCGAGTCCGACCGGCTGCCGGGCCTGGTGGTCGACCGTTACGGCGATATCCTGGTTGCGCAGTTCACCAGTTGCGGCAGCGAGCGCTGGAAGACGGTGCTGGCCGACGCGCTGCTCGAACTGACCGGACTGAGCCGGCTCTACGAGCGCAGCGATGCGAGTGCGCGCGCGCTCGAAGGCCTGCCCGAGGTCACCGGCTGGTTGCGCGGCGCGGGCGAGACCGCCTGCGTGATCCACGAGAACGGCTGGAAGCTGGGCCTTGATGTGGCGCTGGGCCACAAGACCGGCTACTATCTGGACCAGCGCGACAGCCGGGGCGGCATGGCCGACTATGCGCGCCGCTTCGGCTTCCAGCAGGTGCTCAACTGCTTCAGCTACACCGGCGGCTTCTCGGTCGCGGCGCTGGCCGGCGGGGCGCAGCATGTGATCTCGATCGACTCGTCCGGGCCGGCGCTTGAGCGCGCCCGCGCCAACATCGAGCTCAACGGCTTTGAGCTGGCGCGCGCGACCTTCCTCGACGCCGACGTCAACGCCAGCCTGCGCCGCTTCCTGGCCGAGGGCCGGAGCTTCGACGCCATCGTGCTCGATCCGCCCAAGCTGGCGCCGACGGTGGCGCATGCCGAGCGCGCCGCGCGCGCCTACAAGGACATCAACCGGCTGGCGTTCAAGCTGCTGAACCCGGGCGGGGTGCTGTTCACCTATTCCTGTTCGGGCGGCATCGGCATCGAGCTGTTCCAGAAGATCGTCGCCAGCGCGGCTTCCGATGCCGGCGTCGATGCCGTGATCCTGCAGCGCCAGGGCGGCACCGCCGATCACCCGACTGCCTTGGCCTTCCCCGAAGGCGAGTACCTCAAGGGCCTGGTGCTGATGCGCCGGCCGGACTGAGGCGAGCTCAGGCTGGCAGGTCCCGGCACGGTCAAGCGGGGCTTGACAGACGGGCTACACTGCCAGATTGACCAATTTGAGCGCTGGCGGCCCGTGCCGCCGCGACCTGCTGACCGCGAGAAACCCCATGGCCCTGATACCCGTCACCATCCTGACCGGATTCCTCGGATCCGGCAAGACCACCTTGCTCCAGCGCGTGCTGTCCGAGGCACATGGCCAGAAGATCGCCGTGATCGAGAACGAGTTCGGCGAGGAGAACATCGACAACGAGATCCTGGTCTCCGACACCCAGGAGCAGATCATCCAGATGAGCAACGGCTGCGTCTGCTGCACCATCCGCGAGGACCTGCGCAGCACGCTGCAGCTGCTGGCGGCCAAGCGGCGCAAGGGCCTGCTCGATTTCGAGCGCGTGGTGATCGAGACCACCGGCCTGGCCGACCCGGGCCCGGTGGCGCAGACCTTCTTCATGGACGAGGAGATCGCCGAGAGCTACCTGCTCGACTCCATCGTCACGCTGGTCGATGCCAAGCACGCGCAGCAACAGCTCGACGACCGCCAGGAGGCGCGGCGCCAGGTCGGTTTCGCGGACCAGATCTTCATCAGCAAGTCCGACCTGGTGTCGGAGGCGGAAGTCGGGGAGCTGATCCACCGCATCAAGCACATGAACCCGCGTGCAGCGATCCAGACCGCGCATTTCGGCCAGGTGGCGCTGAGCCAGGTGCTGGACCTGCGCGGCTTCAACCTGAACGCCAGGCTGGACATCGACCCCGACTTCCTCAAGCCCGAGGCGCCGGGGCATGCCCACGCGCATGACCATGGTGATCGTGATCACGATCACGATCACGATCACGATCACGGCCATGAGCACTGCGGTCACGACCATGCGCATGACGAGCATTGCAGCCATCCCGGTCACGGCCGCCACCATCACCACGACGACGATGTCAAGAGCTTCGTCTACCGGGAAGCGCGCCCCTTCGATCCGGCCAAGCTGGAGGATTTCCTGGGCGCCATCGTCCAGGTCTACGGCCCCAAGCTGCTGCGCTACAAGGGCGTGCTGCACATGAAGGGCACCGAGCGCAAGGTGATCTTCCAGGGCGTGCACCAGCTGATGGGCAGCGACCTCGGCCCGGAATGGCGCGCCGACGAGGAGCGGCAGAGCAAGATGGTGTTCATCGGCATCGACCTGCCGCGCGACATCCTGCTGCAAGGCCTGGCACAGTGTCTGGCTTGAACTGGCGCGCCGCACCGTTACAATGCCGCCGCCGCCAGTCAAAGTGCGCGCAATGAGTTTATAAAGTCAACAAAACAAGAGTGAAAGCCGGTGGCGTCGCAAACGCCTTGTCCGGCCCAACACCAGGACCGCCCCCCCGGGCATCAAGGAGAACGGTTTTGAACCTCAGCAGCTCGACAGCCGGTGTCCGCCGGCCGGCCCATCTGCTGCAAGCGCCGTCTCCCACTCCATTCAAGCCACCATGTCCACCACCGCACCCAAGACCGCAGCCAAGGATTCCCAGCTGGCAGACAACTGGAAGACCAAGCCGCTGGAGCAGCTGACCGATGCCGACCTGCTCGCCATGCCCGAGGGCGAGTACATGAACGATGTGCAGCTGGCCTATTTCCGCCGCAAGCTGCAGCAGCTCAAGGCCGGTATCCTGGCCAACGCCGGCGAGACCACCGAGCATCTGCGCGAGGATACCTCGGTCGTGCCCGATCCGGCCGACCGCGCCACGATCGAGGAAGAGCACGCGCTCGAGCTGCGCACCCGCGACCGCGAGCGCAAGCTGCTCAAGAAGATCGAGCAGTCGATCGCGAGCATCGATTCGGGTGACTACGGCTACTGCGCCGAGACTGGCGAGCCGATCGGTGTCGGCCGCCTGCTGGCACGCCCGACCGCCAATCTGTCGCTTGAGGCCCAGCAGCGCCGCGAGCTCAAGCAGAAGATGTTCGGGGATTGATTCACCCCCGGTTCTGAACCGTCCCCTGTCCCGGAGGCCGCTGTCATGAGCCAGGACAAACCCCAGGGTGGCCTGCTGTCCAAGGTGGTCCGCTTCGTCAAGCACCCCACGGTGGACTGGTCCGAGCTCGATGCGCCCCAGTCTCCCCGGCCAGGAACGGCGATGCAGCAGGGCCGCGAGTCGGTCAAGGCCGTGCTCAAGGCCAAGAGCCGCAATGACCTCGTGCGCGAGCGTGAGTTCGATCGCCTGCGTGTGCTCATGCGCCAGCGACTGGCGGAGCGCGCCGGTGCCGTTGGCCAAGGCCTCGACAGCCGGCCCGGTGCGGCCGGCTCCCGCGCCGAAGGCGGGGCCGAGGCCGGGACGATGGAGAAGATCGCCCGGATCGAGGCCCAGATGTCGCGTCACTGGCTGCAGCGCGACGGCTCCAGGCCCGAGCCGCAGTTGATCATCCCCGCAGCGGAGGTCCCGAGCCAGCACGACGGTGGCGTCACCGTGCCGGCCCATCTGCAGGCGACCCTGCCTGCCGGCCTGCCCGGGCGTGACCTGTCCATGGTCACGACCCTGCCGCTGGGCATGCTGGAGCGCGAGTTCGCCGAACTGGTGGGGGCGACGTCGCCGGCGGCCTTGTCGCCTGCTGCCCTCGTCACCACCCCCGAGCTCGAGGAGGCGGCGCTGCGCTTCGCCAACGGCGACGATGCCGCCGCCGAGCGCGGCTTGCGCGGGCTGCTGGCGCAGCAGACCGGCCGGCCGGTGCTGCGCCTGGCCTGGGAGACCTTGCTCGATTTCTATGTCGCCACGGGCCGGCCGGCGGCCTTCGAACAGGCCGCGCTCGAATTCTCGGCCCTGCATCGGGTGCAGCAGCCCGAATGGCCGGCCATGCCAGCGGCGATCGAGCTGGCGCCTGCCTGGCGTTGTCCGCCGGTGCTGGATCTGGCCGCGGTGCAGGCGCTGGCCGCGTCGCTGGAGCGCAGCCCTGAATGCAGCTTGCTGGACTGGTCTGACCTGGTCTCGGCCGACATGGCTGCGGCCCATGTGTTGCTTCAGCACGCCGAGCGCTGGACCGGCCAGGAGCTGGAGTTCCAGTTCGCCGGCGCCGACGTGCTGCGCCGGCGCCTCAAGGCCAGCACCCCGTCCGGCCGGCGCGAGAACGATCCGGTCTGGTGGCAGCTGCGCCTGGCTCTGTTGCGCCTGATGCACCGCGTCGACGAGTTCGACCTCGCCGCGCTGGATTTCTGCCTGACCTACGGCGAGCTGCCGCCCGACTGGGTCGAGCCGCGCAGCGGCTACCGCCAGGCCGATGGACTGCCGGCCCATGGCCTGGCCGAAACCGGGCCGGCGCTGCCGGTCGAGCCCGAGGCGCCGGTGGCGCTTGAGCCGATCAGACCGCTGGCGACCCAGCTGGTCGGACTCGATGTGCTGGAATGGCCCTCGATGGCTTCAGCCGCTCAGCCCACGGAAAGCTCGCTCCCGGCCCTGGCCGGATCGGTCGGCATCGAGCCCCAGTTGCGCGGCGAGCTGCGCGGCGACATCACGCCAGCCTTGCAGCGCTTGCAGGCGGCGCTGGAGCGGCATCCCGGCGGCAAGCCCTTCGTGGTCGACTGCCGGGCGCTGGCGCGGGTGGATTTCGCCGCTGCTGGCAGCCTGCTGCAGTGGTTGTTGGCGGTGGCGGCTCGTGGTGCACCGCCCGAGCTTGGTGGCGTCAACCGGCTGGTGGCGATCTTCTTTCATGTGGTCGGGCTCGACGAGACCGCCCGCGTGCGACTGCGAGAATACTGAACATGGAACACAAAGACTCCTCGATCTTCTACGGTACGACCATCGTCTGCGTGCGGCGCCAGACGCCGCAAGGCGTGCAGGTCGCCATTGGTGGCGATGGCCAGGTCACGCTCGGCCATATCGTCGTCAAGGGCACGGCGCGCAAGGTGCGCAAGCTCTACCGCGACCAAGTGCTGGCCGGTTTCGCCGGCGCGACCGCCGATGCCTTCACGTTGTTCGAGCGCTTCGAGGCCAAGCTCGACAAGCACCAGGGCCATCTGGTGCGCGCCGCGATCGAGCTGACCAAGGACTGGCGCACCGACCGCGTGCTGCGCAAGCTTGAGGCCATGCTGGCCGTGGCCGACAAGACCGCCAGCCTGATCATCACCGGCAACGGCGATGTGCTCGAACCCGAGCACGGCATCGTCGCGATCGGCTCGGGTGGCGCCTACGCCCAGTCGGCCGCCAAGGCGCTGCTCGACCACACCGAGCTCGATGCCGAAGCCATCGTGCGCAAGTCGCTCGCGATCGCGGGCGAGCTCTGCATCTACACCAACATGAACCACACGGTCGAGGTCCTGTAATGTCGTCCGCCATGACCCCCCAGGAGATCGTCTCCGAGCTCGATGCCCACATCATCGGCCAGCAGGCGGCCAAGCGCGCGGTCGCGATCGCGCTGCGCAACCGCTGGCGCCGCCAGCAGGTCGAGCCCAAGCTGCGGCCCGAGATCACGCCCAAGAACATCCTGATGATCGGTCCGACCGGCGTCGGCAAGACCGAGATCGCGCGCCGGCTGGCCAAGCTGGCCCACGCGCCCTTCATCAAGGTCGAGGCGACCAAGTTCACCGAGGTCGGCTATGTCGGCAAGGATGTCGATTCGATCATCCGCGACCTGGCCGACATTGCGATCAAGCAGCAGCGCGAGGCCGAGATGGTCAAGGTGCGCGTGCGCGCCGAGGACGTGGCCGAGGAGCGCCTCCTCGACGCGCTGATCCCGCCGCCGCGCAGCGAGGGCTTCGGCTTCAACGCCGAGGACAAACCCGCCGACAGCGCCGCGCGCCAGGTGTTTCGCAAGAAGCTGCGCCAGGGCGAGCTCGACGACAAGGAGATCGAACTCGATCTCGCCGCCACCGCGCCCCAGCTTGAGGTCATGACCCCGGCCGGCATGGAGGAGATGGCCGAGCAGCTGCGCGGCATGTTCCACCAGTTCGGCGCCGGCAAGAAGAAGGCGCGCAAGCTCAAGATCAGCGAGGCCAGGAAGCTGCTGATCGAGGAGGAAGCCGCCAAGCTGCTCAACGAGGACGAGGTCCGGCAGCAGGCGCTGCACAACGCCGAGCAGAACGGCATCGTCTTCATCGACGAGATCGACAAGGTCACCAGCCGCAGCGACGGCCAGAATACCGGCGAGGTGTCGCGCCAAGGCGTGCAGCGCGACTTGCTGCCGCTGGTCGAGGGCACCACGGTCTCGACCAAGTACGGCGCGATCAAGACCGACCATATCCTGTTCATCGCGAGCGGCGCCTTCCATTTGAGCAAGCCCAGCGACCTGTTGCCCGAGCTGCAGGGCCGGCTGCCGATCCGGGTCGAGCTGCAATCGCTGACCGTGGCCGATTTCGAGGCCATCCTGACCCAGACCCATGCCAGCCTGGTGCGTCAGTACCAGGCGCTGCTGGCCACCGAGGGGGTGCAGATCGATTTCACGCCCGAGGGCGTCACGCGCCTGGCCCATATCGCCTACGAGGTCAACGAGCGCACCGAGAACATCGGCGCGCGCCGCCTGGCCACCGTGATGGAGCATCTGCTCGACGAGGTCAGCTTCGACGCCGTCAAGCTCAGCGGCCAGACCGTGACCATCGATGCGGCCTATGTCGATGCGCGTCTGGGCGCCTTGAGTCAGGACGAGGACCTGTCGCGCTACATCCTCTGACGCGCTGGCGCCGGCCGGAACCGGATAAGGCGTGACGGCGTGCGATCCCCTTTGTATGATGAATCCATCATTTCCAGGAGGGATGTCATGCAGTCGATGCCAAGTGCGGTCCGGGTCGCTCTCTGTGGGGTCATGCTGTCGCTTGGGGTATCGGCGCAGGCCGATCAGCTCTACCGCTGTCGCTCCTACGGCGGTGGCCTGTTCTGGTCGCAGACGCACTGCCAGCAGCATGGCGCACTGATCGACCGCATCGAGAGCGTGCCGTCGGGGCTGAGTCCGGATCGGCAGATCCGCGTGGCGGAGCAGGGTATCGCGCAGTCGGTGCGGACCGCGAGCCGGGCCGACGCCATGACGCGCGCCGAGCAGAAGGCGCTGCAGCGCGAGGCCCGTGCCCACGAGCGGCGGCGGCTGCGCTGCGACAAGTTGCAGTTCGAGCTCGAACAGCAGTACAGCCGCAGCCGTCAGAAACTCACGGCGTTCCAGCAGCAGCGCGTCAGCGAGCGCCAGCAGCGCCTGCGCGAGGAGCGGGACCAGGCTGGCTGCTGATCCTGCCGCTGGCGCCAGCGCCCAGCCATTGACGCTGCTTTGTAACCGTCTGTGTGCCCCGGCTTGAGGTGCTGTCTCCGGTATGGCGCCTAAGTGCTTATGAGGCTTGGGATTTTTGGCATTGTCCTGCTTTTGCCGTGATCTAAGTCTTTGATTTAACTTCAAAAAAACCGGCGGCAGGTCTGCTGGCAGGACATTTTTGGTGCTACAGTGGAAGAAAGTGCAATAAAGTGGTGCAAAGTGTTCTCAAAGGCCAGATGCCGTGTTTCAGGGAGCGTCCTCGATCAGCCTCGATGCCAAGGGTCGGCTTTCCGTGCCGACCCGGTATCGTGACATGCTGAGTGCGACCGCGGCCGGCCAGCTCACGATCACCAAGCACCCGCACGGCTGTCTCATGGTCTTTCCGCGTCCCGAATGGGAAGCTTTCCGCGTCCGCATCGCCGCTTTGCCGATGTCGGCGCAGTGGTGGAAGCGCATCTTTCTGGGCAATGCGTCGGACTGCGAGCTCGATGCCTCCGGGCGCGTGCTCGTCGCACCCGAGCTGCGCTGCGCGGCCGGAATCACCAAGGCGGCCATCCTGCTCGGGTTGGGCAACCATTTCGAGCTCTGGGACGCTGAAACCTACGCGACCCAGGAAGCCGAGGCGATGAAGGGCGAGATGCCCGACGTCTTCCAGGATTTCTCTTTCTGAAAGCACGGCAGTGCAAACTCCTTTCTCTCATTGCACCGTCCTGCTGGACGAGGCGGTCGATTCCCTTTCGATCCGGCCGGACGGACATTACATCGACGCGACCTTTGGCCGCGGCGGTCACTCGCGCCTGATCCTGTCGCGGCTCGCGGCCGACGGTCGCCTGACCGCGTTCGACAAGGACCCGCAGGCGGTGGCCGTGGCCGATGCGCTGGCGGTCGACGACAAGCGTTTTTCCATTCGCCACGAGGGCTTCAAGTCCATGGCGGAGCTGCCGCCGGCCTGTGCCGACGGCATCCTGATGGACCTCGGGGTCAGTTCGCCCCAGATCGACGACCCGGTACGGGGTTTTTCCTTCCGGCATGACGGGCCGCTGGACATGCGCATGGACCCGACCCGGGGCGAGAGCGTGGCCGACTGGCTGGCCGAGGCCGAAATATCCCAGATGGCGGAGGTGATACGTGACTACGGCGAAGAACGGTTTGCTCAGCAGATTGCAAAGGCGATTGATCGTCGCCGACAGGAACGGGGCCCGGTGCGAACCACCGCCGAGCTGGCCGAAGTCGTGGCTGGCGCGGTCAAAACCCGCGAGCCGGGCAAGGACCCTGCAACGCGCACATTTCAGGCTCTTCGGATTTTCATCAATGCCGAGCTTGAAGAACTGCAGCAGGCACTGAACGCCAGTCTGCGCGTGCTGCGTCCGGGCGGGCGGCTGGTCGTGATCAGCTTCCACTCGCTTGAGGACCGCATCGTCAAGCAGTTCATCGCCCTGCACTCGAAAGAGGTCTACGACCGCCGTGCGCCGTTTGCGCTGCCGAAGCCGATGGCCTTGCGCAGCGTCGGCCGCGTGATGCCGGGCCAGACCGAGGTGGCGGCCAACCCGCGTGCGCGCAGCGCCGTGATGCGCGTGGCCGAGCGCACCGAAGCGGAGGCACCGTGACAAGGGTCAACCTGGTCCTGCTGCTGGCGCTGCTGGTCAGCGCCTTTTATCTGGTGCATGTGCGTTATGAGTCGCGCCGCGTCTACATGGCCTTGAGCAAGGCGCAGTCGCAGGCCTTGCGGCTTGAGGCGGACCATGACCAGTTGCTGGCGCAGAAGCGCACCCAGGCCGCGCCGGCCCGGGTCCAGCAGCTCGCGGCGGGCCAGCTGCGCATGCGTCCGGCCAATCCGGCCGTGACCGAGTATGTGCAGCTTGGGTCGGGCGCGCCAGCGAAGGGGCAGCCGTGAACCGGGGCATTGCCTACAGCAGCAGTCCGCTGCTGGCCAGCAAGACGCCGCCTGGCCGCAGCAAGGTCGTCGTCGGCCTGATGGCGCTGGGCTTCGCTGTCATGGCCGCTCGCGCCGCCTGGGTGCAGGTGCTGGGCAACGACTTCTTCCAGCGCGAGGGCGAGGTGCGCTACGCCCGCACGCTTGAGCTGCCGGCCAGTCGCGGTCGCGTGCTCGACCGCAACGGCGTGATCCTGGCGACCAGCGTGGTGGCACAGAGTGTCTGGGCCGAACCCACCGACATCGAGCTGGACGATCCCAGGCTGGTGCATGCCGCCGAATTGCTGCAGTTGTCGCTGGAGGAGCTCAAGGGCCGTATCGGCAAGGGCGGCAAGAGCTTCGTCTGGATCAAGCGTCAGGTCGATGAGCCGGTGGCGCTGCAGGTCAAGGCGCTGGGCATCAAGGGGTTGCACCTGCGCGAGGAGTACAAGCGTCAGTACCCGGAAGGCGAGGCGGCCGCGCATGTGGTCGGTTTCACCAACGTCGAGGACGTCGGGCAGGAAGGCATCGAGCTGGCCTTCAACCAGGCGCTGTCGGGCAAGTCCGGCTCGCGCCGCGTCATCAAGGACCGCTTCGGTCGCGTGATCGAGGACACCCGCGAGGCGATTCCGCCCGTGGACGGCCAGGACTTGCAGCTGTCGATCGACAGCAAGATCCAGTATTTTGCCTACCAGAAGCTGCGCGACCAGGTGATTGCGCACAAGGCCCAGGCCGGCAGCGTGGTGGTGCTCGATGCCCAGTCCGGCGAACTGCTGGCGTTGGCCAACTACCCGAGCTACGACCCGAACCAGCGCCAGCATCTGACCGGCGAGCAGTTGCGCAACCGCGCGCTGACCGACACCTTCGAGCCCGGCTCGACCATGAAACCGTTCACGATCGGGCTCGCGCTGGAGTCCGGCCGCGTCAAGCCCGAGACCATCGTCGAGACCTCGCCCGGTCGCGTCACGATCACGGGATCGACCATTTCGGACACCCACAACTACGGCACGCTGACGGTCGAGGGCGTGATCCAGAAGTCGTCCAACGTCGGCACCACCAAGCTCGCGATGCAGATGCAGCCGCGCGAGATGTGGGAAACCTTCACCGCGGCTGGCTTCGGCCAGAAGCCGCAGCTCGAGTTTCCCGGTGTGGTCAGCGGTCGCGTGCGGCCCTACAAGACCTGGCGGCCGATCGAGCAGGCCACCATGTCCTACGGCTACGGCCTGTCGGCCAGCCTGTTCCAGATGGCGCGCTCCTACACCGTGTTTGCCAACGACGGGCGCATCATTCCCGCCACCATCCTCAGGAAGCCCGAGCCTGCCGTCGGCATTCCGGTGTTCTCGCCGCGCACGGCCACCCAGGTGCGCAAGATGCTGGCGCTGGCGACCGGCCCCGGCGGCACCGGCCAGCGGGCCCAGACCATAGGCTATTCGGTCGGCGGCAAGTCCGGCACCGCGCGCAAGCAGGCCGGCAAGGGCTATGCCGCGGGCAAGTACCGCGCCTGGTTCACCGGCATGGCGCCGATCGACAACCCGCGCATCATCTGCGCCGTCATGCTCGACGAGCCCAGCGCCGGCCAGGTCTACGGCGGCCTGGTCGCGGCACCGGTGTTCAGCGAGACCGTGCAGCAGGCGCTGCGTATCCTGGGCGTGCAGCCCGACATGAGCGTCACGCCCCATATCGTGGCGCAGGCGGTGGAGGAGTCCCTGTGATTGCGATTTTCGATTTGATAGGTGATGCCGTCCGCTGGCTGCGCGCTCAGGGCGCGCGCGCGCTGCAGTGCGACAGCCGGCGCGTGCGGCCCGGCGATGCCTTCGTGGCCTGGCCCGGCGCGGCGCAGGACGGCCGGCGCCATGTCGCTGCCGCGCTGGCCGCCGGCGCGGTCGCCTGCCTGGTCGAGCGCGAGGGCTGCGAGTCCTGGGGTTTTGACGACCCGCGCATTGCCGCCTTCCACGGTCTGAAAGTCGCCACCGGCGAGATTGCCAGCCAGTTCCATGACGAGCCCAGCCGCGCCATCGATGTGGTGGCCTTGACCGGCACCAACGGCAAGACCTCGACCGGCTGGTGGACGGCGCAATGGCTGGCCGCGCTGGGCGAGCCCGCCGCGCTGGCGGGCACGCTGGGCATGGGGGTGCCGGGCCGCGACTTCGAGCCCACCGGTCTCACCACGCCCGACCCCGTGAGCTGGCAGGCGGGCCTGCGACGCTGGGCCGACACGGGCCTCCAGGCCGCCGTGGTCGAGGCCTCGTCGATCGGCTTGCAGGAAGGCCGGCTCGATGCGACCCGCATCCGCACCGCCGTCTTCAGCAACCTGACCCAGGACCATCTCGATTACCACGGCACAATGGACGCCTACTGGCGCGCCAAGCGTGCGCTGTTCGACTGGCCGGGGCTGCAGGCGGCGGTGGTCAACCTCGACGACCCCCATGGCGCCTTGCTGGCGGCCGAGCTGCAGCCGCGCGCCGATGCCGGCGAGCTCGATCTCTGGACCATCGCCTTGCGCGCACCGCAGGCGCGGCTGTGCGTGACCGACTGGGCATTGACCGAGACCGGACTGCGTTTCGATCTGGTCGAGCGCCAGGCCGATGGCGCTACCGGCGCGCCGCAGCAGATCAGCCTGCCGCTGGTCGGCGAGTACAACCTCTACAACCTGCTGAGCGCGCTGGCCGTGGTGCGCGCTCAGGGTCACGAACTGAGCGCTGCCGTGCAGGCCGCCGCCGCGCTGACCCCGGTGCCGGGTCGCATGCAGTCGGCCTGGGGTTCGGAGCAGGCCGGCCAGCCCTTGGTGCTGGTCGACTATTGCCATACGCCCGACGCACTCGAAAAGGCGCTGCAGGCGCTGCGTCCCTTGGCTGAAAAGCGTGGCGGCAGCCTCTGCTGCGTGGTAGGTTGCGGCGGTGACCGTGATGCCGGCAAGCGCCCGCTGATGGCCGCCGCCGCCGAGCGCGAGTCCGACCGCCTGCTGCTGACCAGCGACAACCCGCGCTCGGAAGATCCGCTGCAGATCCTGGCGCAGCTGCGCGCCGGCCTGGTCCGGCCCGCTGCGGTCGAAGTCGAGCCGGACCGCGCCGCCGCGATTGCGCGCGCGGTCGCGCAGGCCGGTGAGCGCGACGTGGTGCTGCTGGCCGGCAAGGGGCATGAGGATTACCAGGAGATCGCGGGCGTCAAGCGCCATTTCTCCGATCTGGAGCAAGGCCGCGGCGCGCTGCAGGCCTGGCGTGAGAACCATACCGAGGTACAGGCATGAAAACGCTGGCACAACTGCTGCCAGGGCTGACGGGGGCGCGCCTGGTCGGCGACGCCTCGACGGTTGAGATCCTGCGCACGCACAGCGACACCCGCAGCCTGCAGCCCGGCGACCTGTTCGTCGCGCTGCGTGGCGAGCGCTTCGACGCCAACGACTGCCTGGCGCAGGCGCGTGCTGCCGGCGCCGTGGCCGCGCTGGCCGAGCGCGGTCTTGAGCAGGCCGGCCTGCCCGGGGTCGAGGTGGCCGACAGCCGCGTCGCGCTGGGCGAGCTGGCCCGGCTCTGGCGTGGGCAGTTCGAGCTGCCGCTGATCGCCGTGACTGGCAGCAACGGCAAGACCACGGTGACGCAGATGATCGCGTCCATCCTGCGCGCGGCCGTCGGCGACGCGGCGCTCGCGACCCAGGGCAACCTGAACAACGAGATCGGCGTGCCGCTGACCGTGCTGCGCCTGCAGGCCGGCCACCGGCTCGCGGTGGTCGAGCTCGGCATGAACCACCCCGGCGAGATCGCCGGCCTGGCGCGCATCGCCCAGCCCACGGTCGCGCTGGTCAACAACGCGCAGCGCGAGCATCAGGAGTTCATGGCGACGGTCGAGGCGGTGGCGCGCGAGAATGCCGAATGCTTCCAGGCGTTGCCGGCCGATGGCACGGCGGTGTTTCCGGCCGCTGACGAGTTCACGCCGCTCTGGCGCGAGCTCGTCGGTGACAGGCGCGTGCTGACTTTCGGCGGCGTGGGCGCCGATGTCACTGGCGAGGCCGACTGGGTCGATGGCGCCTGGCAGTTGCGCGTGCGCACGCCGGCGGGCGACTTCGAGACCGGACTGCAGATCGCGGGCCGCCACAACGTGGGCAACGCCTTGGCCGCCACGGCCTGCGCGCTGGCCGCCGGCGTGGCGCTGCCAGCGATCGCGCGCGGCTTGAGCCAGTTCGAGCCGGTCAAGGGTCGCTCGCGCGCGCTGCGGCTCCAGCTGGCCGGGCATGGCCTGACGCTGGTCGATGACAGCTATAACGCCAACCCCGATTCGGTTCGCGCCGCGATCGAGGTGCTGGCCGAGCTGCCGGGGCCGCGCCTGCTGGCGCTGGGCGACATGGGCGAGGTCGGCGACCAGGGCCTGCTCTTCCACGACGAGGTGCTGCGCCACGCGCTGGCTTGCGGCATCGATGCGGTGTTCGTGAGCGGCGACTGGATGGAACAGGCCGCCGCGCCGCTGCTGGCCGGATCGAACGGTCGGCTGCGGTTTTTCAAGGATTTCGACGCGCTGCAGTCCGACGCGCTGGCACAGGCCCCGGGCATGGGGTCGGTGCTGGTCAAGGGCTCGCGCTTCATGCGCATGGAGCGGCTGGTGCAGTCGCTGCAGGCGCTGGCAATGAATGAGGAGAAGCCATGCTGATCATGCTGGCGCAATGGTTGCAGGGCATGGGCCCTGAATTCGGTTTTCTGCGGGTCTTCCAGTACCTGACCTTCCGCGCCGTCATGGCCGCGATCACCGCGCTGCTCGTCGGCGTCATCGCCGGCCCCTGGTTCATCAGGCGTCTGACCGCGCTCAAGATCGGCCAGCCGGTGCGCGGCTACGGCATGCAGTCGCACCTGAGCAAGAGCGGCACTCCGACCATGGGCGGCGTGCTGATCCTGTTCGCGATCGCGTTCTCGACCCTGCTCTGGTTCGACTGGAGCAACCGCTTCGTCTGGGTGGTGCTGATCGTCACGACCGGCTTCGGCGCGATCGGCTGGGTCGATGATTGGCGCAAGGTCGTCAACAAGGACCCCGAGGGCATGCGTTCGCGCGAGAAATACGCCTGGATGTCGCTGATCGGCCTGCTGTCGGCCTGTTACCTGCTGTTCGCGATCTCGGGGCGCAGCGGCACCGGCATGGTCGAGTTCTTCGAGCGCTGGGCCCAATCCGGCTTCACGATGGAGTTCCCGACCCAGACCGGCCTGATGGTGCCCTTCTTCAAGGAGGTGGCCTACCCGCTCGGGATGCTGGGCTTCATCGGCATGACCTACCTGGTGATCGTGGGTTCGAGCAACGCGGTCAACCTGACCGACGGCCTCGACGGCCTGGCCATCATGCCGGTCGTGATGGTGGGCGCGGTGCTCGGCGTGTTCGCCTACCTGACGGGCAACTCGGTGTTTTCCAGATACCTGCTGCTGCCCTACATCCCGGGTGCGGGCGAGTTGCTGATCTTCTGCGCCGCGATGGGCGGTGCGGGTCTGGCCTTCCTCTGGTTCAACGCCTATCCGGCCCAGGTCTTCATGGGCGATGTCGGCGCGCTGGCGCTCGGCGGCGCGCTTGGCACCATCGCGGTGATCGTGCGCCAGGAGATCGTGCTCGCGATCATGGGCGGCGTGTTCGTGGCCGAGGCGCTGTCGGTCATGCTGCAGGTGTCCTGGTTCAAGTACACCAAGAAGAAATATGGCGAGGGCCGGCGCATACTCAAGATGGCGCCGCTGCACCACCATTTCGAGAAGTCTGGCTGGCGCGAGACCCAGGTCGTGGTGCGGTTCTGGATCATCACGATGCTGCTGTGCCTGCTCGGCCTGTCTACCCTGAAGTTGCGCTGAGGCCCGAGATGATGAATTTTCTGCCCCTGCTGCAAGGCCGCGAGGTGCTCGTGCTGGGCCTGGGTGCGTCCGGGCTCGCGATGGCGCGCTGGTGCGCCAAGGCCGGTGCCCGCGTGACGGTGGCCGATACCCGCGCGGCGCCGCCGCAGGCCGCCACGCTCGCGGCCGAACTGCCTGAAGCTACCCTGGTCCAGTCCGCCTTCGATGCCGATCTGTTCCAGCGCGCACCCTGGGCCATGGTCTGTCGCAGTCCCGGCATCGCGCCGGCGCAGCTGAGTGGCCTGGTGCAGGCCGCGCAGGCGGTCGGCGTGCCGCTGGTCGGCGAGCTCGGCCTGTTCGCCCGGGCACTGGCTACGCTGGCCGAGCCGGCTGCGGTGTCGTCCGCTGACGCAGATGAAGCGGCCGCCATGGCGACTGTTTACCAGCCCAAGGTGCTGGCGATCACCGGCACCAACGGCAAGACCACCACCACCGCGCTGACCGCGCATCTGCTCGAATGGGCCGGCGTCAAGGTCGCGGTGGCGGGCAACATCGGACCGACCCTGCTCGACACGCTGCAGGCCCGGCTGGACAGCGGCGAGCTGCCCGAGGCCTGGGTGCTCGAACTGTCGAGCTTCCAGCTCGACGGCGTGCAGGGCTTCGAGCCGACTGCCGCCACCGTGCTCAACGTCACGCAGGATCACCTCGACTGGCATGGCGGCATGGCGGCCTACGCCGAGGCCAAGTCCCGCATCTTCGGCCAGCGTGCGCTGATGCTGCTGAACCGCGACGATGCCACCGTGATGGGCTGGCAGCCGCAACCGCAGACCGTGCAGGAAGGCCGGCGCAGCAAGACGGTGCCGGCGCGCGCGCACCAGAGCTTCGGCACCGAGGCGCCGCAGCGCGCTGGCGACTGGGGTCTGGAGAGCGTCAACGGCATGAGCTGGCTGGTGCGCGCGCTGCCGGCCGACGAGACCGTTCGCAAGGGTCGCGCGGCCGACGAGGAAATCCACCTGCAGCGTCTGATGCCGGCCGAGGCGCTGCGCATCCGGGGCCGCCACAACGCCAGCAATGCGCTGGCCGCGCTGGCGCTGGCCACGGCTGCCGGTGCGCCATTGGCGCCGATGCTGCATGGCTTGCGCGAATACCGCGGCGAGCCGCACCGGGTCGAGCCGGTCGCGATCGTCGGCGAGGTCGAGTACATCGACGACAGCAAGGGCACCAATGTCGGCGCCACGCTGGCCGCGCTCAAGGGCCTGGGGCCGGAGCGCCGGCTGGTCGTGATCCTGGGCGGCGACGGCAAGGGGCAGGACTTCGGCCCGCTGGCCGAGCCGGTCGCGCGCTACGCCCGCGCGGTCGCGCTGATCGGCCGCGATGCGCCCGCGATTCGCGCCGCGCTCGCCGCCAGCCGCGTGCCGCTGCACGACTGCGCCACGCTGCCCGAGGCCGTGCAATGGTGCGCGCGCCAGGCGCACGTCGGCGACGCCGTGCTGCTGTCGCCGGCCTGTGCCAGCCTCGACATGTTCAAGGACTACGCCCACCGCGCCCAGGTCTTCGTCGAGGCGGTGCAGGGTCTGCAGGAAGACGGAGGGACGCCGGCATGAAGCGCATCATCTCCGGCTTCGCGAGTCTGCTGGGTCGCCAGGCGGCCGGCGCGTCCGGTGACATCCCGGTCCACCTGTCGAACCGGGATTACTCGGGTGGTCGCTCCGACCGCTGGGTGCGCGAGGTGGGCTTCGACCAGATGCTGCTCTGGGTCGTGCTCGGCCTGCTGTGCTTCAGTCTCGTGATGGTCTATTCGGCCTCGATCGCGCTGGCCGACAACCCGCGCTTCGGCAATCTTTCGCCCTTCCATTTCGCCGTTCGCCACGGCAGCTCCATCCTGCTCGGCATCCTGGCTGGCTACCTCGCGTTCCAGGTGCCGATGAGCTTCTGGGAGCAGCATTCCATGCGGTTTTTCCTCTTCTCGCTGCTGCTGCTGGTGGTGGTGCTGGTGGTCGGGCGCAACGTCAACGGTGCGACGCGCTGGATACCGCTGGGCGTCATCAACTTCCAGCCCTCCGAATTCACCAAGATCGCGATGGTGGTCTACGCGTCCGGTTACATGGTGCGCAAGATGGAGGTCAAGGAAAAATTCGGCAAGGCCATCCTGCCCATGATCGGCGCGGTGCTGCCGATTGGCTTCCTGCTGATGCGCGAGCCCGACATGGGCGCCCTGATCGTGATCGCGGTGATCGCGATGGGCCTGCTGTTCCTGGGGGGTGTCAACCTCAAGGTGATCGCGCTGATCGGCGGCGCGCTGATCGCGGCGGCCGGGGTGGGCATCATACTTTCGCCCTGGCGGCTTGAGCGCGCGCTGGCCTTCCTCGAACCCTTCGACGAGAAATACGCGCTCGGCAAGGGCTACCAGCTCAGTCATTCGCTGATCGCGATCGGCCGCGGCGAGGTCCATGGCGTCGGCCTGGGCGCCAGCGTCGAGAAGCTGCACTGGCTACCCGAGGGCCACACCGACTTCCTGCTGGCCGTGATTGGCGAGGAGTTCGGTCTGCTGGGCGTGACGACGCTGATCTTCACCTTCTTCTGGCTCACGCGCCGCATCATGCAGATCGGTCGCCAGGCGATTGCGCTCGACCAGCTGTTTGCCGGTCTGGTGGCGCAGGGCGTGGGCCTGTGGATCGGTTTCCAGGCGCTGATCAATTTCGGTGTCTGCCTGGGCGTGCTGCCGACCAAGGGCTTGACGCTGCCTTTCATGAGCTATGGTGGCTCGGCCATCCTGATGAACCTGGTCGCGCTCGCGCTCGTGCTGCGCGTCGACCACGAGAACAAGCAGCTGATGCACGGAGGCCGCATATGAGCCAGCCCTGCGCCTTGGTGATGGCCGGTGGCACTGGCGGCCATATCTTTCCCGGGTTGGCGGTGGCCGAGGCGCTGCGTGCGCGTGGCTGGCGCGTGCACTGGCTGGGTGTGCCGGGCAGCATGGAGGAGCGGCTGGTGCCGCCGCGCGGTTTTGCCTTCGAGCCGGTCGAGTTCGGTGGCGTGCGCGGCAAGGGCCTCAAGACGCTGGCGCTGCTGCCGCTGCGGCTGGCGCGTGCGCTGCTGCAAGCCCGTGGCGTGCTGCGCCGCGTGCGGCCCGATGTCGTGCTCGGCCTGGGTGGCTACATCACGGTGCCGGGCGGCCTGGCGGCGCGGCTGGCCGGGGTACCGGTCTTGCTGCACGAGCAGAACTCGATCGCCGGCCTGTCGAACCGCTGGCTGGCCAAGCTGGCCGAACGGTCCTTTACGGCCTACCCCGACGCGCTGCCCGGCGGCGAATGGGTCGGCAACCCGTTGCGCGCCGAATTCCTGGCGCAGCCCGAGCCGGCGCTGCGCTTCGCTGGCCGAACCGGTCCGCTGCGGCTGCTGGTCGTCGGCGGCAGCCTGGGCGCGCAGGCGCTCAACAATGTGGTGCCACGGGCGCTGGCGCTGATCCCGTTCGAGCAGCGCCCGCTCGTCACCCACCAGGGCGGCGAGAAGCAGATCGATGCCTTGCGCGCTGCCTACGCCGAAGCCGGGGTGCAGGCCACGCTGACCCCCTTCATCCGCGACACGGCGCAGGCCTTCGCCGGCGCCGACCTCGTGATCGCGCGCGCCGGCGCCAGCACCGTGACCGAACTGGCCGCGGTCGGCGCGGCGGCGGCCTTCGTGCCCTTCCCGCACGCGGTCGATGACCACCAGACGCACAATGCGCGCTTCCTGGTCGATGCCGGTGCGGGCTGGCTGCTGCCGCAGGCCGAACTCACGCCCGAACGGCTGGCCGGCCTGCTGCAAGGACTGGACCGAACCGAATTGCAGGCCCGCGCGGCAAAAGCCCGCGCGCTGCGCCAGACCGGCGCGGTCGAGGCCATGGTGACCGCCTGCGCGCGGCTGATCGAACAGAAAGAGAACTCAAGAACATGAAACAGGCCATCCGGCATATCCATTTCGTCGGCGTCGGCGGCGCCGGCATGAGCGGCATCGCCGAGGTGCTGCTCAACCTGGGCTATCGCATTTCGGGCAGCGATCTGGGCGACAGCGCGGTCACGCGCCGCCTGATCGAGCTTGGCGCTCGGGTGCATCAGGGCCACCATGCCGCCTACATCGAGGGCGCCGACTGCATCGTGACCTCGACCGCGGTCAAGGCCGACAACCCCGAGGTGCTGGCCGCGCGCGCCAAGCTGATCCCGGTGGTGCCGCGCGCCGTCATGCTGGCCGAGCTGATGCGCATGAAGAAGGGCGTGGCGATCGCCGGCACCCACGGCAAGACCACCACCACCAGCCTGGTCGCCAGCGTGCTGGCGGCCGCCGGGCTGGACCCGACCTTCGTGATCGGCGGCAAGCTCAACAGCACCGGCGCCAACGCGCGGCTGGGCTCGGGCGAGTACATCGTGGTCGAGGCCGACGAGTCCGACGCCTCCTTCCTCAAGCTGCTGCCGGTGCTGGCCGTCGTCACTAACATCGACGCCGACCACATGGAGACCTACGGGCACGACTTCGGTCGGCTCAAGGACGCCTTCGTCGAGTTCCTGCACCACATGCCCTTCTATGGCGCGGCGGTGGTCTGCGTCGATGATCCGAACCTGCGCGAGCTGCTGTCGCGTATCGAGCGCCCGATCACCAGCTACGGCGTGAGCGAAGACGCGCAGGTGCGCGCGCTCGATGTCCGCGCGGTCGATGGCCAGATGCATTTCCGCGTCCAGCGCCGCAACGGCATCCAGTTACCCGACCTGGAAGTGGTGCTGAACCTGCCGGGCCACCACAATGTGCTCAACGCGCTGGCGGCGATCGCGGTCGCGGTCGAGCTCGGCGTGCCCGACGCGGCGCTGCTCGAAGCGCTGGCCCAGTTCAAGGGCGTGGGCCGGCGCTTCCAGCGCTACGGCGAGGTCGCGCTGCCCACGGGCGGCCAGGCGACGGTGATCGACGACTATGGCCACCACCCGGTCGAGATGGCCGCCACGCTGGCCGCCGCGCGCGGCGCCTTCCCGGGCCGGCGCCTGCTACTTGCCTTCCAGCCGCACCGCTACAGTCGTACCCGCGACTGCTTCGAGGACTTCGTCAAGGTCATGGGGCGGGCCGATGCGGTACTGCTGGCCGAGGTCTACGCCGCTGGCGAGGCGCCGGTGGTGGCGGCCGACGGCCGTGCCCTGGCGCGCGCGCTGCGCGTCGCGGGCAAGGTGGAGCCAGTGTTCGTCGACCAGATCGCCGACATGGCGCAGGCAGTGCTCGACAATGCGCGCGACGGCGACGTCGTGCTCTGCATGGGCGCGGGCTCGATCGGCGCCGTACCGGCCCAGCTGGTGGCGCTGGCCGCCGCCCTGGCTGCCGAGAAGGAGGCCGCATGAGCGCCGCCCTCATTGACCCCAAGGCCATGGGCAAGGTCGCCGTGCTGATGGGCGGCTTCTCGGGCGAGCGCGAGATCTCGTTGATGTCGGGCGGCGGCGTGCTGCAGGCGTTGCTGGCCCAGGGCGTCGATGCCCAGGCCTTCGACCCCGCGCAGCGCGACCTGGGCGAGCTCAAGCGCGAGGGTTTCGATCGCGTCTTCATCAACCTGCACGGCCGCTTCGGCGAGGACGGCACGGTGCAGGGCGCGCTTGAGCTGATGGGCATTCCCTATACCGGCTCCGGCGTGCTGGCGTCCAGCGTCGCGATGGACAAGATCATGACCAAGCGCATCTGGCTGGCCGAGGGCCTGTCGACGCCGGCCTGGCGCCAGGTCGACAGCGTCGAGCAGACGATCGCCGCTTTCAAGGCGCTCGGGGCGCCGATGATCGTCAAGCCCGCGCGCGAGGGCTCCAGCCTGGGCCTGACCAAGGTCACCGACCCGGCGCAATGCGCGCAGGCCTATGAGCTGGCCGCGCGCCATGATCCCGAGGTGCTGTGCGAGCAGTTCATCGCCGGTGACGAGGTCACCTGTCCGGTGCTGGGCACGGGCGCGCAGGCCACAGCGCTGCCGGTGATCCGCATCGTCGCGCCGGACGGCAACTACGACTACGAGCACAAGTACTTCACCGACGATACCCAGTATCTGGTGCCCTGCGGCCTGCCCGAGGGCGAGGAAGCCGCGGTCCAGGCGCTGGTGCTCAAGGCCTTCCGCACCCTGGGCTGCCGTGGCTGGGCGCGCGCCGACGTGATGATCGATGCCCGCACCCGCCAGCCCTATTTGCTCGAAATCAACACCTCGCCCGGCATGACCAGCCATTCGCTGGTGCCGATGTCGGCACGCTCGACCGGCCTCAGCTACGAGCAGCTCTGCCTGCGGGTGCTGGCTTCGGCCAGCCTCGACAATCCTCTGCCTGTGTCGCACGGAGACTGACATGGCGATCCGCTCCGCCCTGCCGTTCGACGTCCGCCTGATGAACTGGGTCGCTTCCGCCCTGTTCCTGGGCGTGGCCTTGGCCGCGCTCGGCAGCGTCGCGCTGTGGGTGGCGCGCCACCCGTCCTGGACGCTGGGCCGCATCGTCGTCGATGGCGAGGTCGAGCACCAGAACGAGGTCGCCTTCCGCGCCACCCTGGCACCGCGGTTGCGCGGCAGCTTCCTGACGCTGGACCTGCAGCAGGTCAAGCGCCTGTTCGAGAGCGTGCCCTGGGTGCGCCATGCCGTGATCAAGCGCGAGTTTCCGAACCGCCTGCATGTCACGCTGCAAGAGCACGAGGCCGCCGCCTGGTGGGGCGAGGCCGGCAGCGGCAAGCTGGTCAATCTGCAGGGAACGGTGTTCGAGGCCGACCCCGACGAGCTTCCGACCGAGGTCTGGCCCGAGCTGATCGGCCCCGAAGGCCGTTCCGAGCCGGTCTATGCGCTCTACCGCCAGCTGCAGCCGGTGTTCAAGCCGCTGGAGCAGGACATCAGCCGGCTCGAACTCGACGCCAGCGGCCACTGGCGCGCCACCTTGACCGGCGGCACGGTGATCGACCTCGGCCGCGGCGACGCGACCGAATTGCTGGCGCGCGCGCGTCGTTTTGGTGCAAGCTTGCCCGAGCTGATCGCGCGTTATGGCGGGCGCGGCCTGGAGTCCGCTGATCTGCGCTATCCCAACGGCTACGCCGTGCGCATGCGTGGCGTCCAGACCGTCACAGACGACAAGGCCGCGGCGGCGCTGGCTGCCCGTGTCCGTAAAAAACAAGCGAGGTAAGCACATGGCCAAGGAACAGAAAGACATCGTGGTCGGTCTCGACATCGGTACCGCCAAGGTCATGGTGGTGGTGGCCGAGGTCCAGCCCGGCGGCCAGCTCAAGCTCGCCGGCCTGGGCGTGGCGCCGAGCAACGGCCTGCGGCGCGGCGTGGTGGTCAACATCGACGCCACCGTCGCCAGCATCCAGCAGGCGCTCAAGGAGGCCGAGCTGATGGCCGACTGCCATATCGCGCGGGTCTACACCGGCATCACCGGCAGCCATATCCGCGGCATGAATTCGAGCGGCATGGTGCCGGTCAAGGACCGCGAGGTCATGCCCGCCGATGTGGCCCGGGTGATCGAGGCGGCCAAGGCGGTCAACATTCCGAACGATCAGCGCCTGCTGCTGGCCGAGCCGCAGGAGTTCATCATCGACGGCCACGAGGTCAAGGAGCCGGTCGGCATGAGCGGCATCCGGCTCGACGCCCGCGTCCACATCGTGACCGGGGCCCAGAGCGCGGCCGAGAACATCATGAAATGCGTGCGCCGCTGCGGCCTGGAGGTCGAGCGCCTGATGCTCAACCCGCTGGCCTCCAGCCACGCCGTGCTGACCGAGGACGAGAAGGAGCTCGGCGTCGCGCTGGTCGATATCGGCGCGGGCACCACCGACGTCGCGATCTATTCGGGCGGCGCGATCCGCCACACCGCGGTGATCCCGATCGCCGGCGACCTGATCACCAGCGACATCGCGATGGCGCTGCGCACGCCGACCAAGGACGCCGAGGAAATCAAGGTCGAGCATGGCTATGCCAAGCAGCTGCTGGCCGACCCCGAGCAGATGGTCGAGGTGCCCGGCCTGGGTGACCGTGGCCCGCGCATGCTGAGCCGCCAGGCGCTGGCCGGCGTGATCGAGCCGCGCGTCGAGGAGATCTTTGCGCTGGTGCAGCAGGTGATCCGCGATTCGGGCCACGAGGAGCGGCTGTCGTCGGGCATCGTGCTGACTGGCGGCAGTTCGGTCATGCCCGGCATGGTCGAGCTCGGCGAGGACATCTTCCTCAAGCCGGTGCGTCGCGGCTTGCCGCAGTACGCCGGCGCGCTCAGCGACATGGTCGCGCAGCTGCGCTCGGCCACCGTCATGGGCCTGCTTGAGCAGGCCCGGCTGGACCGTCTGCGCGGCCAGAAGGTAGCGCAGAAGACGGGCTCGGTCCAGGGCACGCTGGGCCGGATCAAGGACTGGTTCGTTGGCAACTTCTGACCCTCGGGTCAGTCGGGTTTTCGGGTGGTTCTAGTTTTAGCTTTAACGACATACAAGGAGTGGGGAAATGAGCATCGAAATGATCGAAGTCGAGGAGTTCAACCGTGGCACCCTGATCAAGGTAATCGGTGTGGGCGGTGGCGGCAGCAACGCGGTCGACCACATGATCCGCTGCCAGGTGCAGGGTGTCGAGTTCATCTGCGCCAACACCGACGCGCAGGCACTCAACAAGACCGCCGCGCACCGCCAGATCCAGCTCGGCCAGTCCGGTCTGGGCGCTGGCAGCAAGCCCGAGAAGGGCCGCATCGCCGCCGAGATGGCCGAGCCCGACATCCGCGCCGCGATCGAGGGCGCCCACATGCTCTTCATCACCGCCGGCATGGGGGGCGGCACCGGCACCGGCGCCGCGCCGCTGATCGCCAAGCTGGCCAAGGAGATGGGCATCCTGACCGTGGGCGTGGTGACCAAGCCCTTCGACTGGGAAGGCAAGCGTCGCGCCGACAACGCCGATGCCGGCCTGGCCGAACTGGAGGCCAATGTCGACTCGCTGATCGTCGTGCTCAACGACAAGCTGCTCGAGGTCATGGGCGAGGAAGTGACGCAGGACGAGGCCTTCGCCGAAGCCAACGACGTGCTCAAGAACGCCGTCGGCGGCATTGCCGAGATCATCAACGTCGAGGCCATGGTCAACGTCGACTTCGAGGACGTGCGCACCGTGATGGGCGAACCCGGCAAGGCCATGATGGGCACGGCAGTCGCCAGCGGTCCGGACCGCGCCCGCATCGCGGCCGAGCAGGCCGTCGCCTGTCCGCTGCTCGAAGGCGTCGACATGCGCGGCGCCAAGGGCGTGCTGGTGCTGATCAGCGCCGGCCGGGGTTCGCTCAAGCTGAGCGAATCCAAGGTCGCGATGAACACCATCCGCGCCTTCGCGGCACCCGATGCCCATGTCATCTACGGCACCGCCTATGACGAGTCGCTGGGCGATGCGATCCGCGTCACCGTGGTCGCCACCGGCCTGAACCGCCTGGCCGGCCGCCAGCCGCTGACCGTGGTCCAGAGCGGCGTGCGCACCGGCACCGACCCCTTCGATCTGCCCGTCGGCTTCCGTCAGCCCAGCGGCCACTCCGGCCTGGGCGGCGCGGTCTCGGCCGCTGGCGGCGATCTCGGCGTGCCCACCATCTGGCGCAAGCCGGTCGACCGCACCACGGCCGCCTCGCGCGTCGATGCGCTGTCTTCGGGTGGCATGGACGAGATCGAGATCCCGGCCTTCCTGCGTCGCCAGGCTGACTAAGGTCTTGAGCGAGCGAAACGACCCGGGCTGCGCCCTCTGGCGCTGCTTCGAGCAGCGCGTCGATCCCTACCCGCAAGCCGCGCCGCGCACGCCGCCGCGCGGCTTCGCGGCTTTCCTCTGGGAGGGCACCCGGGGCCTGCGGCCCTACATCCTGGGCATGACGCTGCTGACGGCGGCGATCGGTGCCTTCGAGGCGCTGCTGTTCGCGCTGCTCGGCCGGCTGGTCGACTGGCTCGGCCAGGTGCCGCCGCAGCAGCTCTGGGAGCGCCAAGGCCGCCAGCTGCTGCTGCTGGGCGGCGTCGTGCTCGGCAGCGTGCTGCTGGTCGCGCTGCAGACCCTGCTCAAGCACCAGACGCTGGCGGGCAACTTCCCGATGCGGCTGCGCTGGAACTTCCACCGCCTGATGCTGGGCCAGAGCATGGCCTTCTATCAGGACGAGTTCGCCGGCCGCGTCGCGGCCAAGGTGATGCAGACCGCGCTCGCGGTGCGCGACACCTGCCTGACGCTGACCGACATCCTGGTTTTCGTCACCATCTATTTCGTGACCATGATCGCGGTGCTGGGCGGCTTCGATGCCTGGCTGCTGTTGCCCTTCCTGGGCTGGGTCGCGCTCTACGCGGCCTCGCTGCGCTGGTTCGTGCCGCGACTCTCAAGCGTCTCGCGCGCGCAGGCTGATGCGCGCTCGCTCATGACCGGACGCATCACCGACGCCTACACCAATATCGCGACCGTCAAGCTGTTCTCGCACGCCGGGCGCGAGGCCCGCTACGCCAAATCGGCGATGCAGGAATTCATGCAGACCGTGCATGGCCAGATGCGTCTGGTCAGCGGCATCGAGGTCGTCAACCACCTGCTCAGCATGGGACTGATCCTCAGTACCACCGGCGTTGCGCTCTGGTCCTGGAGCCAGGGCCAGGTCGGCATCGGCGCGGTGGCGGCGGCCACGGCGATGGCCTTGCGCCTCAATGGCATGTCGCACTGGGTGATGTGGGAGATGGCCGGCCTGTTCGAGAACGTCGGCACGGTGCAGGACGGCATCAACACGCTGGCGCAGCCGCAGCGGGTGGTCGATCGGCCCGGCGCGCCGCCGCTGCAGGCGCCGCGCGGCGAGGTCCGCTTCGAGCGCGTCAGCTTCGGCTACGGCCAATCAGCCGCCTTGGGCGCTGCATCGCGCTGGGTGATCGACGGGCTCGACCTGACCATCCAGCCGGGTGAGAAGATCGGCCTGGTCGGACGCTCCGGCGCCGGCAAATCGACCCTGATCAACCTGCTGCTGCGTTTCCATGACCTGGAGCAGGGCCGCATCCTGGTCGATGGCCAGGACATCGCGTCGGTGCAGCAGGACAGCTTGCGCGAGCAGATCGGCATGGTGACGCAGGACACCTCGCTGCTGCACCGCTCGGTGCGTGACAACATCCTGTACGGCCGGCCCGACGCCGGCGACGCTGCCATGGTCGAGGCCGCGAAGCAAGCCGAGGCGCACGACTTCATCCAGACCCTGAGCGACCTCGAAGGCCGGCGCGGCTACGACGCCCATGTCGGCGAGCGCGGCGTCAAGCTCTCGGGCGGCCAGCGCCAGCGCATCGCGATCGCGCGCGTGATGGTCAAGGACGCGCCGATCCTGTTGCTCGACGAGGCCACCAGCGCGCTCGACTCCGAGGTCGAGGCCGCGATCCAGGCCAGCCTGTACCGGCTGATGGAAGGCAAGACCGTGGTCGCGATCGCGCACCGGCTCTCCACCATCGCCGCGATGGACCGTCTCATCGTGCTGGACCAGGGCCATGTCGTCGAGCAGGGCACGCACGCCGAGCTGCTGGCCCAGGGCGGGCTGTATGCGCGGCTGTGGGCGCGGCAGAGCGGGGGCTTCCTGGGGGAGGAGGCCTGATCTGACCTGCTCCCACCAAGCGCTTCAAGCCAAAGGCAGGAAGCCTGTGTCATAGGTCGTCAGATGTGGGATGTCCTAGAAAAATCTCTGGGACATCAGTCTTGTCTTCAAGGTCAACACTACAATTCTCATCACGATTCGTGCTGATCGTGACCTGTGGTCCCGTGCGTTCGTTTCGTCCCCTACCCATCACAAGAAACTGAATCCAGAGGAACACATGGCCAACGACATCATCGGCACAGCGCTCAACGACAGCCTGACCGGCTCGTCTGAAAACGACACACTGACTGGCCTGGCAGGCAACGACAGCCTGGACGGCGGTGCCGGCAGCGACTACCTCGATGGCGGCGCGGGCGACGACAGCCTGAGTTCCCCCGGCAGCAGTGGCAATTATTACTCGTACTACAACAGCCAGCCGACGAGTTCGACGCTGGTGGGTGGAGCGGGCAGCGACAGCCTGAATGCCTCGTGGCAGTCGCAGGCCAGCCTGTCGGGTGGCGATGACAACGACAGCCTGTCTGTCAACGTGGTGCGCAGCGCGACGCTCGAAGGCGGCGCGGGCAGCGACAATCTGAACGTCGGCTATTACGGCAACTACAGCCAGTACACCGATGGCAACCGCCAGGCGGCCGAGAGCTACCGGCTCGACGGTGGCGATGGCGACGACAGCCTGACCGTGACCGGCTACAGCATCAACGATTCGTGGGGGAATAGAGATGGCGAGACGACCGCGACGCTGCTGGGCGGCGCGGGCAACGACCGGCTGGAGGCGCGCGACTGGGCTGCCTCTTCCAGCAATAACTACTACGGCATGTCGGCCGCGAGCCTGGACGGCGGCGAGGGCAACGACACGCTGATCGCTGCGGGTGTGTTGCAGGCAACGCTGACGGGCGGCGCGGGTACCGACACCTTCGTGCTGACCGGAACGCAATACGACACGCAGCGAAGCGGCGACCATTCGATCGTGCTGGCGGACGGTATCTACAAGACCGTGACGCCGGCGCCGCTGCTGATCACCGACTTCCAGGCTGGTGCGGGTGGCGACCTGCTGGACCTGGCGGACCTGGTCAACAGCCGCGGCTTGAACAGCTCGCAGTTCGACCCGTTTGCCGCCGGCCGCATGAGCCTGGTGCAGTCGGGCACCGACACGCAGGTGACGCTCGACGGCACCGTGGTCGCGGTGCTGCAGGGTGTGACGGCATCCGATCTGACTTCTGCCAACTTCACGCAGCAGTACGATCCGCAATACCAGTCGGGCAGCCGGGTCACGATCACGGGCACGTCGGACTCCGACACCCTGTCCGGCAACAACCGCAACGAGGACATCCATGGCCTCGACGGCAACGACACCCTCAACGGCGGCGCGGGCAACGACTACCTCGAAGGCGGCGCGGGCGACGACAACCTGAACTCCACCGGCAGCAATGGCAGTTCCTACACGACCTACAACACCCAGCCGACGAGCTCGACGCTGGTGGGCGGCGCGGGCAACGACAGTCTGAATGCGTCGTATCAGTCGCAGGCCAGCCTCTCGGGCGGCGATGACAACGACAGCCTGAATGTCTACCTCGTGCGCAGCGCGACGCTCGAAGGCGGCACGGGCAGCGACGGCCTGAGTGTCTACTATGAAAGCTCCTACAGCCAGTACACCGACGGCAGCCGCCAGGCGCCCGAAAGCTACCGGCTCGACGGTGGTGATGGCGACGACAACCTGACCGTGGCGGGCTACAGCTACAGTGAATATGGCGAAGCGAGCGCGACGCTGCTGGGCGGCGCCGGCAACGACCGGCTGGAGGCGCGCGACTACAACGCCTCGACCAGCAACTACTACGGTATGTCGGCCGCGAGCCTGGATGGTGGTGAAGGCAACGACACGCTGATCGCCGCGGGCGTGCTGCAGGCGACGCTGACCGGCGGTGCGGGTTCCGACACCTTCGCGCTGACCGGAGCGCAATACGACACGCAGCGAAGCGGCGAGCACCAGATCGCGCAGACGGATGGCTCCTGGAAGACCGTGACGCCAGCCCCGCTGCTGATCACCGACTTCCGGGCCGGTGCCGATGGCGACAAGCTGGACCTGGCGGACCTGCTCAACAGCCGCGGCTTGAACAGCCCGCAGTTCGACCCGTTTGCCGCCGGCCGCATGAGCCTGGTGCAGTCGGGCACCGACACGCAGCTGATGTTCGACGGCAAGATTGCAGCGGTGCTGCAGGGCGTGACGGCATCCGACGTGACGGCTGCCAACTTCACGCAACAGTACGATTTCCAGTACCAGCCGGGCAGCCGGATCACGATCACCGGCACGCTGGATTCCGACACCCTGTCCGGCAACAACCGCAACGAGGACATCCATGGCCTCGACGGCAATGACACCCTCAACGGCGGCGCGGGCAACGACTACCTCGACGGCGG
>CALPRQ020000042.1 GCA_943326015.2 Chitinophaga pinensis
GGGCACCCGCCTGCACCGCGACCGCCACCCCGGAGTGCACCAGATCGGTGCGATCACCGATGATGCAGCCTTCCGCGATCAGCTTGTCGACCGCGTTGGAGGCCAGCGCGACGATGTCAAAGGCCTCGCCGGCCTGCACGCGCCGGGCGGCGTCGACGCCGCCGACCGAGACCAGCTCAACCGCCTGGCTGGGGTTCTGCTGGCGGTACAGCTCGATCAGCTCGCCGAGCAACTGCTTGGTGGCCATGGAAGAAATGATGCGGATCGGGTTTGCCATGCGGCCAGCTCCATTGATTCTGGATCGGGGGAGAAAGATCCGCGCTCGGGCCGGATCTTCCATGAGGGTGGGAAGCTATTTTATGGGGGTGGAAAATCCTTCCAGGTCAATGCATCTAGTCGGCGCCTGCAGCTCCCGGGGATTGCAGTCCTTTCGTCCCGGCAGGCGTCGTGAACCGCTGGCATACCCGCCGCCAGTCTCGCGCCGAGGAGAAGCCGCAGGCTGCGGCCAGTTGTTCTTGCGTCAGGCGCGGCTGCTGTTGCAGCAGTTCCTGCGCGCGGGCAATGCGCAGCTGCTGGACGTAGTTCAGCACGCTGATGCCGGCGTGTCGCATGAACAGGCGTGTGAGGTGGCGCGGACTCACGCAGGCTGCATCGGCCAGTTGTGCCAGCGTCCAGCGATGCGAGGGGTCCTTGGCCAGCGTGCCGGTGATCAGGTCCTGGGCGCGGTGTACCGCCGGGTGCAGGTGATTCCGGTGCGCGAGCCATGGTGACAGCTGTACATCGCTCGGGCCACGTCGCAGGTACATGACGAGCCGTCGCGCCACGCGGCCCGCCATCTCGGGGCCGGACAGCTGCTGCACCAGATGCAGCGCCAGGTCGATGCCGGTGGTGATGCCGGCGCTCGTCAGCACCGGACCGTCTTCCACGAACACCCTGTCGTCCAGCACCTGCGCGCCGGGAGCCAGCGCGCGCAGATCGTCCGTGAGGCTATGGTGGGTGGTACAGCGTCGTCCGTCGAGCAGCCCTGCCTGCGCGAGCAACAGCGCGCCCGAGCAGATGCTCGCCACCCTGGTGCCGGTCTGCGCGAGTGCTCGCAGCCAGCGCACCACCTGCTGCGCGGCTTCCCCGGCATAGTCCTCGCGCTCGTTGCCGTTGCCGGTCACCAGCACCAGGCTGCTGGTGGGCAGGCTGGCGGGCAGCGGAAGCAGTCCGGCCAGCCGCGTGTCCAGCGAGGTCGGTACCTCTGCCACCGGCCCGCAAGCCTGAAGCTTGAGCGGAGCCCCCATGTCGCGCGCCATGCGCAAAGCTTCGGCCGGACCCGCGTAGTCGAGCATCAGCACGTTCGGGGTGATGACGAGAAAGACGTTCAGCATCAGTTTCGGTTCCGCAGGCGTTGCCACCGCGAAGCCCCGAACAGGTTCAGCAGCAGGGTGGCCATCCAAGCCCGACGGCATGCCGACGTGGATGGCGCTGAACAGGGAACTGTCCGACCGAAATCGTGAGTCCGTAGGCCAGGTACCGATCGGGTCGGGACTCTCGGAGGCTGGAAGAACAGCAAGGCAAGCGCGAGATCCCTGGGACGCATTGCGGGCATGGGCAAGTCCTCCTTCAGAGCGATGCCAGGCAGGCGTCCACGTCCACTATGCGTGCGAAGCGGTCCGACAGCACCAGCTCGGTGCGGGTCACGATCTCTTCGGTGGAAAAACTCCGTCCCGTACCCGCATGCGTCATCGGGAAGGTGAGCGTGGCTTGCGACACGAAGTCCACCGCGTAGCCGAGGTCCGAACCGATCCGGGCTGTCGTCTCGCAGCATTGTTCGGTGCGGATGCCGCTGATGATGATCTTCTCCACGCCCTGGCGACGCAGCCACAGGTCCAGCCCGGTATCGGTGAAGGCGTTGTGCGTGTGCTTCTCGAAGCGCACGGCTGGGTTTTCCGGGACGCCATCGAGCAGTCGAACCAGTCCCGATGCGAGCTGGAACGGCGGGGCATCGCCGACATGAAAGACATGCACCACCGGCACGCCTGCCGCACGGCAGCCGGCATCAAGGCGCTGCAGGGCTTGCAGGAAGCGCGGCAGCTCCTCGTCGTGCCAGTACGGCATCCGGGTGAAGGACTGCTGCGCGTCGATCACGAGCAGGGCGGATTTGCGGGGCAGGGCTGAATGGGGCATTTCTGAAACAGACAAGGGTTGTTGGTCAAGCCATTGTGCAGTTCAGCGGTGGTGAGGAACAGGCTCGGACCGGACCTTGAGCGGACCGAAAAGGACATGGCACTGTTCACGTCGTGCTGGGACAGCGGCCGGCATCCCGCTGCCATCCAGCCTGTGGCCTGGTGATGTCAGCGTATGGTTGCTGCAACCGGCCCCTGGCCGCCCGCGGCAGCAGTCGTGGCGCGCGCGCGCCCGCCCTTTTCGGCCCAGGTCCGGGTCCAGCGGACCTGCATCATGCGCAGCATGAACAGCATGCCGATCGACAGGATGGCAAAGGCGGCAAAGCCCCAGAAGTAGCTGCCCAGATACTGCTTGGACAGGCCCATGGCGTTGGGAATGAAGCCTCCGCCCAGGGCGCCGACCTCGCCGATCATCGAACCGGCCACGGCCGTGCTCAGCGGCCAGCGCAGCGGCACCAGCTGGAACAGCGCGCCGTTGCCCGCGCCCAGCGCCGCGAAGCAGAGCATGAACAGCAGCGTGGTCGTGGTCAGCGAGCCGCCCGCCAGGCCGCACAGCAGCAGGCTGACCGAGGTCAGCACCAGCACGCCGCTGAGCGTGTTGATGCCGCCGACGCGGTCCGAGATATAGCCGCCGACCACGCGCACGGCGGAACCCATCAGCGTCGCCAGCATGGTCAGCTGACCAGCCTCGATCTTGGTGACACCGAACTGGTCGTGGAAATAGGTCGGCAGGAAGCTGGCCAGGCCGATGAAGCCACCGAAGGTCACGATATAGATCAGGCTGAAGGCCCAGCCGTCTTTCTCGAACAGGCAGGAAATATGCTCGCGCAGGGTCTGGTGCTCGTTGTCGGGCGGCTCCTTGGCGAAGATCACCATCACGGCGAAGGGCAGCAGCATGCACAGGCCGGCCAGGCCGTAGACGGTCTGCCAGCCGTAGGCCTGTGCCAGCGGCGGCGCGAACAGCACGGCCAGCACCGTGCCCGAGTTGCCGGCGCCCGCGATACCCATGGCCAGGCCCTTGTGCTGGGGCGGAAACCAGCCGCTGCCCAGGCTCAGCGCGACGCCGAAGCTCGCGCCGGCGATGCCCAGCAGCACACCCATCGCCAGCACATGGTCATAGCTGCTGATGAACAGGTAGCCAAAGGCCAGTGCCAGCATGATCAGGCTCATCTCGACCAGCGCGGCGTTCTTGCGCCCGATGTACTGCGCCAGGATGCCGAGCGGGAAGCGCATGAAGGCGCCGGCCAGGATCGGCACCGAGATCATGAAGCCCTTCTGCGCTGCGCTCAGCCCGAAGGCTTCGGAGATGAAGGGCGCCATCGCGCCGTTGAGTACCCAGACCGCAAAGCAGAAGTCGAAGTAGAGGAAAGACGCGAACAGCGTTGGTGCATGCCCGGACTTGAGGAAGGTTCTGAATCCCGCCATGGTGCAAATATTCATTAAAGTTGAACTTACACACTATTAAGCGAGATTCGTGCCAGCGCCTGGCACGCGCCGGATTCAGCCGCCGCCCAGCACCTTGTAGAGCGTGACCTGGTTCTGCCAGTAGGCCAGTCTGGTCTGCGTCAGCGCCTGCTGGCTGGCGTAGAGCGAGCGCTGTGCGTCGAGCCAGTCGAGCTGGCTGGCGGCGCCGTAGCGGTAACGCAACTCGGTCAGCTCGAAGCGGCGCGTATCGGCGGTGGTCTGCGCCTGCTGGGCCTGCAGCTGGCGCGCCAGCGTCTCGCGTCCGGCCAGCGCATCGGCCACTTCGCGGAATGCGGACTGGATCGCCTTTTCATACTGGGCCACTGCGGCCTCGCGCCCGGCCCGCGCCGCATCGAGATTGGCCTGGTTGCGCCCGGCATCGAAGATCGGCAGCAGCAGCTGCGGCGCCAGCGTGAAGCCCCAGCTGCCGTCCTTGAACAGGCCGGACAGCTCGCCGCTGGCCGAGCCGATGCCGGTCGTCAACGAGATGCGCGGGAAGAAGGCCGCGCGCGCCGCACCAATGTTGGCGTTGGACGCGACCAGTTGCTGCTCGGCCTGCACGATGTCGGGGCGCCTGGTCAGCCGCTGCGACGGCAGGCCGGCGGCCAGTTGGGGCAGCTGCAGCGTAGTCAGCCGCCCGGGTGCCAGTTCGGCGCGCAGGCTAGAGTCCAGCGGCTGGCCCAGCAGCAGCGTCAGCGCGTTCTCGTCCTGTGCGCGCTGGCGCTCGTACTGCGCCAGCGTGACGCGCGCGTTCTCGATCAGCGATTCGGCCTGGCGCAGCTCCAGCTCCGAGCTCGCGCCATGTTCGAAGCGCAGCCTGATCAGCCCGAGCGAGGCCTCGCGCGCCTCCAGCGTCTGCTGGGCCAGCTCCAGCTGGGCCTGGTCGGCCAGCAGCGCCAGCCAGCTTTGCGCCACGCCGGCGACCAGGCTAATGCGCACGCTCTGGCGGCCGGCCTCGCTGGCCAGGTACTGGGCCAGCGCCTGTTCCTTCAGGCTAGCCACGCGGCCGAAGAAGTCGAACTCGTAGGCGGTGACCAGCAGGCCGCCGCTGTAGTTGCTCGTGATGTCGCCCGAGCTGTTGGGCGTGCGCGAGCCGTTGACGGCCAGGCCGACACCGGGCCATTGCTCGGCGCGCCGCAGGCCGAGCTGGGCGCGCGCCTGCTCCAGGTTGAGCGCGGCCACGCGCAAATCGCGGTTGTGCGTCAGCGCGGTCTCGATCAGCTGGCGCAGTACCGGGTCGCTGAAAAATCCCTGCCAGTCGGGCAGTTCGTCGGCCGCCACGCTGGCGGTGTCAGGCTGATGGGATGCACCAGGCTGGGTCGCGTCGGCGCTGGCCGGCCATTGCGCCGGCACCGGCGCTGCGGGCCGCTCGTAGGCTGGCATCAGGCTGCAGCCGCCCAGCAGCAGGGCCGCCGCTAGCGGGGCGAGCAGGGTGGATGAAGTCTTATTCATGGCTGTGGATTCCGGCTTGCTGGCCATGGGCCATGTCGAACTGGTGCTGGCGCTCGCTGCCCTTGAACAGGCTGCGCACCACCACGAAGAACAGCGGCACGAAGATCACGGCCAGCAGCGTGCCCGTGATCATGCCGCCGATCACGCCGGTGCCGATCGCGCGCTGGCTGGCCGAGCCCGCGCCGCTGGAGAGCGCCAGCGGCAGCACGCCGAGCATGAAGGCCAGCGAGGTCATGATGATGGGCCGGAAGCGCAGGTGAGCCGCTTCGAGTGCCGCCTCGATCACGCTCCTGCCCTGGGCCTGCAGGTCCTTGGCGAACTCGATGATCAGGATCGCGTTCTTGGCCGACAGGCCGATGATCGTGATCAGGCCGACCTGGAAGTAGACGTCGTTGGCATAGCCGCGCAGCAGCGTCGCCAGCAGCATGCCGAGCACGCCCAGCGGCACCACCAGGATGACGGCCAGCGGGATCGACCAGCTCTCATACAGCGCGGCCAGGCACAGGAACACCGCCAGGATGGCGAAGCCGTAGACGATGATGGCCTGCGCGCCGGCGAGCTTTTCCTCGCGCGACTGGCCGGTCCACTCGAAGCCCAGGCCGGGCGGCAGCTGGGCCGCGAGCTGTTCCATCTCGGCCATCGCGGCGCCGGTGCTGTAGCCCGGCGCGGCGCTGCCACTGATGCGCATGGCCGGATAGCCGTTGTAGCGCACGGTCTGCATCGCCCCCGTGATCCAGCGTGTGCTGGCGAAGGCCGACAGCGGCACGGTCTGACCACTGCTGTTGATCACATGCAGCTTGAGCAGGTCGTCGGGCTGCATGCGGGCCGGCGCATCGGCCTGCACCACCACGCGCTGCAAGCGGCCGGCGTTCGGGAAGTCGTTGATGTAGCTCGAACCCAGCGTGGTCGAGATCACCGCATTGATCGCATCGAAGCCCACGCCCAGCGCCTGCGCCTTGTCGCGGTCGATGTCGAGCTGCAGCTGCGGCGCGTCCTCCAGTCCGTCCGGGCGCACCTGGGCCAGCACCGGGCTCTTGCCGGCCATGCCGAGCAGCTGGTTGCGTGCGCCCAGCAGCGCCTCGCGGCCCAGGCCGGCGCGGTCCTGCAGCCGGAACGAGAAGCCCGAGGCCGAGCCCAGCTCGGGGATGGGCGGCGGGCTCAAGGGGAAGATGAAGGCGTCGCGGATGCCAGCGAGCGCACCGAAGGCACGACCAGCCAGGTCCTGCGCCGAGCTGCCCGGCGCGTGGCGCTCGGACCAGTCCTTCAGCGTGACGAAGGCGAGCGCGGCGTTCTGGCCCTGGCCCGAGAAGGAAAAGCCCAGCACGCCGACCATGCTCTGGACCTCGGGCTGCTTCAGCATGAAGCCCTCGACCTGCTCGATCACGGCACGGGTGCGCTCGCGCGTGGCGCCTGGCGGCAGCTGCACGTTGACCAGCAGCGTGCCCTGATCCTCGTTGGGCAGGAAGGAGGTCGGCAGTCGCAGATAGACCACCGCCGCCACGCCGACGATGGCGCCGTAGACCAGCAGCGAGCGGCCGGCGCGCGGCAGCAGCCGGCCGACCCAGCCTTCGTAGCGCTTGGCGCTGTTGGCAAAACCGCGGTTGAACCAGCCGAAGAAGCCTGTCTTCGCATGCTGATGGCCGGCCTCGACCGGTTTCAGCAGGGTGGCGCACAGCGCCGGCGTCAGCGACAGCGCGAAGAAGGCCGAGAACGCGATCGACACCCCCATCACGGTGGCGAACTGGCGGTAGATGTTGCCGACCGAGCCGCTGAAGAAGGCCAGCGGCACGAAGACCGAGATCAGCACCACGGTGATGCCGACGATGGCGCCCGAGATCTGGCGCATCGCCTTGCGCGTGGCCTGCGGCGGCGACAGGCCTTCCTCGCTCATGATGCGCTCGACGTTCTCGACCACCACGATCGCGTCATCGACCACGATGCCGATCACCAGCACCATGCCGAACATGGTCAGCACGTTGATCGAGAAGCCCAGCGCCAGCAGCGCGGCGAAGGTGCCCAGCAGCGCCACCGGCACCACGATGGTCGGGATCAGCGTGTAGCGCCAGTTCTGCAGGAACAGGAACATCACCAGGAACACCAGCGCCACCGCTTCCAGCAGGGTCTTGGCCACCTGCTCGATCGAGATCTTGATGAAGCGCGAGCTGTCGTAGGGAATCTTCCATTGCATGCCGGGCGGGAAGAACTTCTCGAGCTCGTGCATCTTGGCGCGCACGGCCTCGGCCGTGGCCAGTGCATTGCCGCTGGGCGAGAGCTGCACGCCGATGCCGGTCGAGGGCTTGCCGTTCAGCCGCGCCGAGGTGGCATAGGCCTGGCCGCCGAGCTCGATGCGTGCCACATCCTTCAGCCGCACCGCCGAGCCGTCGGGGTTGGCGCGCAGCAGGATGCGGCCGAACTGCTCGACGCTGGAGAGCTGGCCGTTGACCACCACGGTGGCGGCGATGCCCTGGCCCGCGACGTTGGGCAGGCTGCCGATCTCGCCGGCCGAGACCTGGGCGTTCTGCGCCCGGATCGCGGCATTGACATCGGCTGCGCTCAGCTTGTAGCTCAGCAGCTTGGCCGGGTCGATCCAGATCCGCATCGCGCGCTCGGTGCCGAACAGCTGGGCCTGGCCGACGCCGGGCAGGCGCTGCAGTTCGGGCACCACGTTGCGCGAGGCGTAGTCGCCCAGCGCGACCGGGTCCCAGGCCGGGTCGTCCGAGGACAGGATAGCGAACAGCAGGAAGTTGCTGCGCGACTTGTCGACCCGCACGCCCTGCTGCGTCACCGCCGCCGGCAGCCGCGGCGTGGCACGCGACAGGCGGTTCTGCACGTCGACCTGGGCCAGCTCCGGGTTGGTGCCGGGCTGGAAGCTCAAGGTCAGGTTGCCTGTGCCGTCGGCCTGCGCCACCGACTCCATGTAGATCAGGCCGGGCGAGCCGTTCATCTCGCGCTCGATCACCGACAGCACGCTGTCTTCCAGCGTCTGGGCCGAGGCGCCGGGATAGGCGGTCGAGACCACGATCGATGGCGGCGCCACCGGCGGATACTGCGCGATTGGCAGCTGGGTGATGGCCACCGAGCCCAGCACCATCACGAACAGCGCGATCACCCAGGCAAAGATGGGCCGCTCGATAAAGAATTTCGCCATGTCAATTTCCTTGGCGTGTCGCGCCAGCACCGGCCTTGGCCGGGGCCGTAGCCTCTGGCGCTGCTGCTGGTGCAGCGGCCTTGCCATCCTGTTTGGCCGGGCTGCCTGCCGGCTGGCCGGCGGCGTCCTGCCACGCCACGGGCTTGACCACCTTGGCGCCGCGCAGCTTCTGGAAGCCGTCGATCATGACCTGCTCGCCGGCCTTGAGCCCGTCGAGCACGATCCACTGTCCACCCTGCTGGGCACCAATCCTGACCGGACGCGGGCCGAAGCTGCCGTCGCCGGCCACGACCATCACGCTGTCGCCCTGGGCCGTGCGTGTGACCGCCTGTTGCGGCAGCGTGATCGCATTGCCGGCCTTGGCCTGTTCCAGCCGCACCCGGACATAGAGGCCCGGCAGCAGCTGGCCGCCCGGGTTCGGCACCTCGGCGCGCAGCGTGACCTGGCCGCTGCCGGCGTCCACCGTCAGGTCGGAGAACAGCAGCTTGCCTGATCGGCTGTGTTCGCTGCCATCGGGCAGCAGCAGGCGCACGCTGGCGCCGTCCTGTCCGGCGCGCTTGAGCTGGCCGCTCTCCAACGCGCGCCGCAATTGCAGCGCCTCGTCGGCCGACTGGGTGAAATTGACATAGATCGGATCGATCTGTTGCACCACCGCCAGCGGCGTGGCCTCGCCCTGTCCGACCAGCGCGCCCTCGGTCACCAGCGCGCGGCCGATGCGGCCCGCGATCGGTGCCGTGACCCGGGTGTAGCCGAGGTTGATGCGCGCGGTCTGCAAGGCCGCCCTGGCCACGGCGACGTCGGCCTGCGCCTGCTTCTGCGCCGCCTGCGCGCTGACGAATTCCTGCTGGCTGATGGCCTTGGCCTCGGCCAGCGGCTGGTAGCGTTCGGCCAGCGCGCTGGCTTGCACCAGGTTGGCCTCGGCCTTGGTCAGGCTGGCCAAGGCGCTGTCATGGCTGGCCTGGTAGGGGCTGGCGTCGATCGCGAACAGGGGCTGGCCGGCCTTGACTTCGCTGCCTTCGCTGAACAGCCGCTGCTGCAGGATGCCGGCGGCGCGCGCCCGCACCTGGGCCACGCGCGAGGCTTCGAGCCGGCCCGGCAGCTCGGTGACCAGGCCGACCTCGCCCGGGGTCACGGTCAGCACGCCGACTTCGGGCGGCGGCATGCCGCCGCCGGGAGCGGACGGGGTCGCGGTCTTGTCGCCGCAGGCGGCGAGCAGGGCCGCCAGGCCCAAGGCACCGAGGGTGGCGCGCCATGGCGCGGGGCGACGGTATGAAGCAGGGTGGATCACAGGCATGTCGAGGTCCGGAAGGGGCGTGATGGGACGCACCGGCCATGAGGGCTGGGCAATGTCGGCCAGTATACATACAATCGTGAATGTATGCGGGCAGATGGCTGCTCCTGCAACCCGTTTGAAAGTGATCCCCTCATGGCCCGCCGCACCAAGGAAGATGCCCTAGCGACCCGTCACCAGCTGCTCGATGCGGCCGAGCGCGTGTTTGCCGCAAAAGGGGTGTCGCGCACCTCGCTCAACGACATCGCGCTGGCGGCCGGCGCTACCCGGGGCGCGATCTACTGGCATTTCAAGAACAAGGCCGACCTGTTCAACGCCATGATGGAGCGCACCACCTTGCCGATGGAGCAGGCCTTGCAGCAGGCCGGACGCGAGCCTGGGCAGGATGCGCTGGCCGAACTGCAGTGCTCGATTGCCAGCGCCATGCACCGCATCGCGACCGACGAGCGCACCCGTCGCGTGTTCGAGGTCGCCACGCTCAAGGTCGAATATGTCGATGAGCTGATGGCCGTGCGCGCGCGCCACCGCCGCGTGCAGGCCGACAACGTGCTGCAGATCGAGCGCAGCCTGCAGCAGGCCCTGACCCAGCGCGGTCTGTCCCTGCCCTTGCCGGTGGCCGCGCTCGCGCAGGGACTCTATGCCCTGCTGGTCGGGCTGATCCATTCCTGGCTGCTGGCGCCCGAGACCTTCGAGCTTGAGGTCACGGCCGAGGCCTCGGTGCGGGCCTGCCTGGGCGGCTGGGGCCTGCTCCAGCCGCTGGCCGACTGAGCTTCAGCGCGATTCAGGCCGCCTTCTCGACATGGCCCTGGCGCGTGTAGAGGAAGTCGATCACGGCCTTGCGGCAGCGCTGGTAGTCCGCGTCATCGGCCAGCGCCACCCGGTTGCGCGGGCGTGGCAGTGGCACCGGCAGCACCTCGCCGATGGTCGCGGCCGGGCCGTTGGTCATCATCACGATCTTGTCGCTCAGCAGCACCGCCTCGTCGACATCGTGGGTGACCATCACCACGGTGCTGCGGGTGCGCGCGACGATCTCCAGCAACTCGTCCTGCAGCCGGGCGCGCGTCAGCGCGTCGAGCGCACCGAAGGGCTCGTCCATCAGCAGCACCTGGGGCTCCATCGCCAGCGCGCGCGCGATGCCCACGCGCTGCTTCATGCCGCCCGAGATCTCGCCCGGGCGCTTGTGTGCCGCATGTCCCAGGCTCACGAGTTCGAGCGCGGCGGCGGTGCGGCTTTTGAGCTGATCCTTTTTCTCGGTCTTGCCGAAGACGCGCTCGACGCCCAGGTAGACGTTGTCGAAGCAGCTCAGCCAGGGCAGCAGCGAGTGGTTCTGGAACACCATCGCGCGCTCAGGCCCCGGGCCCTTGATCTCCTTGTTGGCGCACAGCAGGCCGCCCTCGGTCGGCGTGGTCAGGCCGGCGATCAGGTTCAGCAGCGTGGACTTGCCGCAGCCCGAATGCCCGATCAGCGCGACGAACTCGCCCTTGGCGATCTGCAGATCGATGTCGCGCAGCGCCGGAAACAGGCCCTTGGCGGTCTTGAAGGTCTGCGCCACGCCGCTGATGTCGATGAATTTGCTGTCGTTTTTCATGGTGATGGCTCCTGGTTTCAGGACTTGACGTCCTCGTAGCTGAAGGCGCTGGCGAGCTTGACTAGCGCGGCCTCGAGCAGCAGGCCGACGATGCCGATCACGAAGATCGCGATGATGATGTTCTTGACGTTGAGGTTGTTCCACTCGTCCCAGACCCAGAAGCCGATGCCGACGCCGCCGGTCAGCATCTCGGCCGCGACGATCACCAGCCAGGCCGTGCCTACCGCCAGCCGCACGCCGGTCAGCATGTAGGGCAGCACCGAGGGCAGCAGGATGGTGGTCAGGATCTTCCACTCGGACAGGTTGAGCACGCGCGCCACGTTGAGGTAGTCCTGCGGCACCCGCTGCACGCCGACGGCGGTGTTGATGATCATCGGCCAGATCGAGCAGATGAAGATGGTCCAGATCGCGGCCGGATCGGCACCCTTGAACACCAGCAGGCCGATCGGCAGCCAGGCCAGCGGTGAAACCGGACGCAGCAGGCTGATCAGCGGGTTGAACATCCGGCCCAGCAGCACCGAGCGCCCGAGCGCGAAGCCGGCCGGGATGCCGACCGCCGCCGCCAGACCGAAGCCCAGCGCGACCCGTTCCAGCGAAGCCAGCAGATTCCAGCCCACCCCCTGGTCGTTGGGGCCATTGCGGTAGAACGGGTCGCTGAACAGCTCGACCGCCTGGTGCCAGGTTTCGAGCGGACCCGGGATGCTGCTGCCGCTCGAATGGGACACGAGCGACCAGACCAGCACCAGCAGGCCCAGGCCGAACAGGGGCGGCAGTACCGCGAGCGCCAGGCCGCGTCCGTAGCCGCGCCAGTCGCGGGCCGGCTTGGGCTGGGCACTGGCTGGCGCGGCAGCGGCTGCCGCCACCGCAGCGGCGCCGGGCAGGCCGGGGGATGAAGTGGCCGGGCCGGTCTCGGTGGCCGAAGCCCCGAGCGGGGAATGGAAGACTGCGCTGACCATGGTGATGCTCCTCGGTGGGCGGCTTTCAGGCCTTGATCTTGAAGGAATCGGCGTACTGCTTCGGGTTCTTGCCGTCCCAGACCACGCCGTCGATCAGCTTGCTGCTGCGCAGCTCGCTCTTGGGCAGCGCGGCCTTGGCGGCGGTCGCGGCCTGCTTGTAGAGCTCGACCTGGTTGATCTGCCGGGCCACGCCCAGGTAGTCGGGATGGTCCTTGAGCAGGCCCCAGCGCTTGTGCTGGGTCAGGAACCACATGCCATCGCTCAGGTAGGGGAAGTTGGCCGCGCCCTCGTGATAGAACTTCATGTGATTCGGGTCGTCCCAGGTCTTGCCCATGCCGTTCTGGTAGCGGCCCAGGATGCGCTGGTTGATCGCGTCCACGCTGGTGTTGACATAGCTCTTGCCGGCGATGGTCTCGGCCATCCGGGTCTTGTTCGACAGGCTGGCATCGATCCACTGGCCGGCCTCGATGATGGCGGCCGTCACCGCGCGCGCGGTGTTGGGGTATTGGCGCACGAACTCGCCGGTCGTGCCCAGCACCTTCTCGGGATGGTCCTGCCAGATCTCCTGGCTGGTCGCCGCCGTGACGCCGATGCCGTCGATGATGGCGCGGTGGTTCCAGGGCTCGCCGACACAGAAGCCGTCCATGTTGCCGATCCGCATGTTGGCGACCATCTGCGGCGGCGGCACCGTGATGACCTTGGCGCCCTTGACCGGGTCGATGCCATGCGCGGCCAGCCAGTAATAGAGCCACATCGCGTGGGTGCCGGTCGGGAAGGTCTGTGCGAAGGTGTATTCGCGCGGTTCGGCCGCCATCAGCTTGGCCAGGCCGGCACCGTTGACGGCGCCCTTGTCGGCCAGCTTCTTCGACAGCGTGATGGCCTGGCCGTTCTGGTTCAGGTTCATCAGCACCGCCATGTCCTTCTTGGGGCCGCCGATGCCGAGGTGCACGCCATAGACCAGGCCGTACAGCACATGGGCGAAGTCGAGTTCGCCGTTGACCAGCTTGTCGCGCACGCCGGCCCAGCTCGACTCCTTGCTCGGAATGATCTTGACCCCGTATTTCTGGTCGATTCCGAGCACGCTGGCCATCACCACGCTGGCGCAGTCGGTCAGCGGGATGAAGCCGATGCGCACTTCCTTCTTTTCTGGTGCATCGGAGCCGGCCGCATGCACCAGGGCGCGCAGCGCGGGCGAGATGCCCACGGCGCCCACGGTGGCGGCTTGCAGCACGGTGCGGCGGCTCAGCGGGTGGTTGGCGATATCGATCATGGCAACACTCCTGTAGGCAAGAAAAACAAAAAAGACGTCCACATGCTGCAAGCAGGCGGCCAGGCCTGGGCTGCAGATGGGGACGTCTTTGTCCGGTTGGACCGGCTGCACCCGCCCTTGGGTGCCGCTGGTCAGTCGACCTTCCTTGGTCTTGCAATCAGTCAAGCAGGATGCGTGCCAGCTTTCAGCCCAGCAGCTCGATCACGTCCAGCATGCGCTGCGCGACCTCGTGCAGCCGCAGGCCCTTGTCCATCGCGGTCTTGCGCAGGCGGGCATAGGCCTCGGGCTCGCTCAGGCCCTGGCGCTGCATCAGCAGGCCCTTGGCCCGCTCGATGATCTTGCGCTCCTTGAGTTCGGTGCGCGCGTTGTCGAGCTCGGCACGCAGGGCCTGCTCATGCTCGAAGCGCGCCAGCGCGACGTCCAGAATGGGGCGTATGCGCGCGGCCTCCAGTCCGGCGACGATGTAGGCGGTGACGCCGGCCGCCACCGCATCCCGCACATGGGAGGTGTCGCTGTCGTTGGTGAACAGCACGATCGGGCGCGGCGCCTCGCGCGTGGCCATCACCACATGCTCGAGCGCATCGCGCGCCTCGCTTTCGGCATCGACGATCACCAGATCGGGGCGCAGCTGCGCCAGTCGCTCGGTCAGGAAGGGGTCGGCCGGCAGCACCGCGATCAGGTTGTAGCCATTTTCCAGCAGGCCGATGCGCAAGGCGCGCGAGCGCTCGGCCTGTTGCAGCGCCTGCAGATCGTCTGCATCAGCGATGTCGAGGTCGGGCGCCACCACGACAATGCGCAGTGATTCGCTCATGCCGGCGTACCGCTCTGCGGCGCGGCGCCAGCGCTTGCACCCGCCAGCCAGGCCGCGGCCGTGCGCAGCACCGTCCCGACCGCGCCGGGCGCCTGCCGGGCGGCGTGCGGCATGTCTGCCGGCCTGCGCGTCGTGACCGAGTGCGCCCGCCGCCACGCCAGCGCTTGCTGCATCTCCTGCAGCAAGCTGCGCTCGACGGCGCGCAGCTCGTTCATGCGCCGGCTGCAGCTGCGAAACCAGAGTTCGCCCAGGCTCGGGTCCAGTAGCGCCTGATCCGGGCTGTCGGCCAACTGCTGGCGCAGGACCTCGAGTTCGGTCTGGGTCTCGAACTGCAGGCTGTCCTTGAGGCACTTGCGCGCGCCCGGCTCGGCCCGGCTGATGAATTCCGAGGCACAGCGCTGCTGCGCCTCGATCAGCTGGTCGATGCGCTGCCAGATCCGTGCATCGTGGCGACCTGCGGCATACAGGCCGGCCCCGCTGGCGCGCTCCTGTCCGCTGTATTCCTTGCACCACATCAGATGCAGCAGGGTGATGAGTTCATGCCCGAGTGCCGGGTCGCTCAGTGCCTGGCCGGCGGTCTCGACCAGCTCCAGCAGTTGCACCAGCATGGCGCAGTAGGCATCGAACATCTGCTCGCGTGAACAGCGCATCAGCAGCATGCCGCGGCGCATCGGCGCCAGGTCGGCCAGTCCGGGTGAATTCAGCAGCGCCAGGCCGAGCCGCGTCAGCTCGGTCAGTCCGGTCTTTGCTGCCCAGGACAGCTGTTCGAGCTGGCGCAGCTGCTGACGCAGGGCTTGCTCGGCCTCGGTGCTGCACTGGATCTGCTCGCGCAACGCCGCCGCGTAGCTTTCGGCGGTCGTGCTCAGCACCAGTTGACCGAGTCCGCGCTCACGTTGCAATTCGTCGATCAAATCGGTGCAGTGCTGCACCAGTTCGATGCAGAACAGATCCCTTTCCAGTGCCTGCGCTTCCTGCTGGCGCAGGGCCGCCAGCCGCCTGTACTCGTGTTTCATGCTTGCTCCCGTCCTATGCGACAAAACCGTCGGTTTTGAATCGCAAGTTCCGGGCCAGTCCTGCGCTTACACTCGCCGCATGCTGATCCTCGGAATCGAATCCTCCTGCGACGAGACTGGCGTGGCGCTGGTCGATGCCAGTGGCAGCGCGGTCCCGCGCCTGCTCGGCCACGCCTTGCACAGCCAGATCGAGATGCACCAGGCCTACGGCGGCGTGGTGCCCGAACTCGCCAGCCGCGACCATATCCGGCGCGTGCTGCCGTTGACCGAAGCCGCCTTGCAACAGGCCGGTCTGGACCTGAATGCCGTCGACCTGGTCGCCTACACGCGCGGTCCGGGCCTGGCCGGCGCGCTGCTGGTCGGTGCCGGCGTGGCCTGTGCGATCGCCGCCGCGCTGGACAAGCCCACGCTGGGCATGCACCACCTCGAAGGCCATCTGCTGTCGCCCTTCCTGAGCGCCGATCCGCCCGAATTCCCCTTCATCGCGCTGCTGGTCTCGGGCGGCCATACCCAGCTCATGCGCGTCGACGGCGTGGGCCGCTACGAACTGCTGGGCGAGACCATAGACGACGCGGCTGGCGAGGCCTTCGACAAGTCGGCCAAGCTGCTCGGCCTGGGCTACCCCGGTGGCCCCGCGCTGTCGCGCCTGGCGCAGCAGGGCGACCCGGAGGCCTTCAAGCTGCCGCGTCCGCTGCTGCACAGCGGCGACCTCGACTTTTCCTTTGCCGGCCTCAAGACCGCGGTGCTGACCCAGGCCAGGAAGCTCGGCGATGAGTTGCCCGTGCGCCAGGCTGACCTGGCCGCATCGACCCAGGCCGCCATCGTCGAGGTACTGGTCAGGAAATCCGTCGCCGCGCTCAAGCAGTCGGGCTTGAAGCGCCTGGTCGTGGCTGGCGGCGTCGGCGCCAACGCCGCGCTGCGCGAGCAGCTGAATCTGGCTTGCGCCAGGCGCGGCTGGCGCGTGCATTACCCCGAGCTGCACCTGTGCACCGACAACGGCGCGATGATCGCGCTTGCCGCCGGCATGCGCGTGCAGGCTGGCCTGACCGATGCGGCTGGCGCCGGCTACGCCTTCGATGTCAGACCGCGCTGGCCGCTGGCCGAGCTGTCCCTGCCGGCCTGAAATCGTCCGCTTCCTGCGTCCGGCGAGCCCGCGGCTCGGCCCGGGCGCTGCTTTTCAATCGAGACACGAGGAGCTTTTGCATGAATCCGTTTGACCGCCGTCGTTCCCTGCAGGCCTTGCTTGGCCTGCTCGGGGTCGCCGCATTGCCCGCGCTCGCGGCCAGTCCGGCCGCTGCGCCGATCCGGGTGGCGCTGATCGAGAGCCTGTCCGGCCCGATCGCCAACACCGGCGAGGCCGTGCACCGCAACCTCGTGCTGGCGGCCGAGCGCGTCAACGCGCGCGGTGGCGTCAAGCTGGCCGACGGCAGGCATCCGCTCGTGATCGAGCGCTACGACAGCAAGGGCCAGATCGAGGAGGCGCTGGCCGCCCTGCGCTCGGCCATCGACGCCGGCATCCGCATCGTCGCGCAGGGCAACTCGTCGGCGGTGGCCGGCGCGCTGATCGACGCGATCGCCAAGCACAACGATCGCAACCCGGCCCAGCAGGTGCTGTTCCTGAACTATTCGGCGGTCGATCCGGCGCTGACCAACGAGCGCTGCAACTTCTGGCATTTCCGCTTCGACGCCCATGCCGACATGCGCATGGCCGCCTTGATGGACGTGCTCAAGACCGATCGCAAGGTCGGCAGCGTTTACCTGATCGGCCAGGACTACAGCTTCGGCCAGCAGGTGCTGCGCGAGGCCAGGCGGCAACTCGGCATCAAGCGCCCCGACGTGAAGATCGTCGGCGAGGAACTGCATCCGATGGCGCGCGTCAAGGACTTCCTGCCCTACGCGACCAAGATCAAGGCCAGCGGCGCGCAGGCCGTCATCACCGGCAACTGGGGCAACGACCTCACGCTGCTGGTCAAGGCCGCGCGCGAGGTTGGCTACGAGGGCAAGTTCTACACCTTCTACGGCAACGCGCTGGGAGCGCCCGCCGCGCTCGGCGAGGCCGGCGTCGGCCAGGTGCTCGCGGTGGCCGAATGGTTCCCCAATGCACCGGGCCAGGAAGCCAGGGCCTTCTACGAGGCCTTCCACAAGCGCTTCCCCAAGCCGGAGGACGACTATGTCCACCTGCGCATGCAGCTCATGATCGAGGCGCTGGCGCAGGCGCTCGAGCGCGCTGGCGCGGCCAGCCAGGCGGGGCAGGGCGATGCCGTCCCATCGGCGCTCGCCGTTGCGCGGGCACTGGAGCAGGCCGATGTCAGGCTGGGCGGGCAATCGCTGCAGATGCGCGCGGCCGACCACCAGGCGCAGCAGCCGCTGATGGTCGCGATCATGGACCGCAAGGGCGCCAAGGGCGTGCCATTCGATGTCGAGGGCTCGGGCTACGGTTTCCGTGTCGTGCACCAGCTCAATGCCGAGGCGGCCTCGCACGTGCACAGCTGCCGCATGGTGCGGCCCTGATGGTTTTAATATATTATAATAAAAATTATTTTAATAGAGATTAATTATGCCGATTTAAACGTCTTTGTCGCCAAGGAATCGGTCGGCCGGGCGATACCACCCCGGTGGCTGGTCGCCCTGCTGCCTGCGGACGCCAAGGCATGCCGATTGGAGGGTGGCGGCTGGGTAAACAACACCACAGGCCAGGTCTACGAATCGCCCTGGATGTGGACACACATGGCGCAAGACTCAAGCCGGTCGGCGCACCGATAGATACGGCATGGGCCAGATAACAAGGTAGCCTGCTCCTACCCCTGTATTCTCTGTGGAGCCGAGGGGAAAAGCCAGCATTCCGCCAGTATGCTGGTGGGTTACACGAACCGAACTGTCACTTCCGGGAGCAAGCCCCTTGGCCACCAAAACAAAAGCAACTACGCAGAACCAGACGACTGACTACCAGCACGCCCAGCAGGCCACGCAGCGCCCTGATGTTGGCGTGCAGGACCAGTTCACGGCCAGGAAGCCGCCCAAGACCTACCGCTACGACAGCAGCCTGGACCCGGCGCTGAGCTGGGACGAGAACCGCGACCGCGACCTCGCCGAGTGGCTAATTGGCTTGGTACAGCGCTGCGCCACTGAGGGCGAGGCGGCGGTATTTGTAGCATCCCAGGTGTGGGCCGGCGGTGGGGTACAGGTGCAGTCGCTGAAAGCTGCGGCCGACCTGTTGCAGGCTTTGTCGCAGCCTTTCCTGAACTGGGCCGGCAAGACCGAGCGGCACCAGATTGACGTACCCTCCGTGCCGCTGTTCGTGCACGAGCGGCACTCGACCAAGGCCATCTTGGACGGCATCAAGAGCCGCAAGGCCAAGGGCACGACGCTGGACCTGTTCGGCGACGGCGGGCTCGACGTGACCGACAAGCTCGACGCCTACGAGCACAAAGGGCCATGGCAGAACCGGATGATTCTCGGCGACAGCCTGCAAGTTATGAACTCGTTGCTGGAGTTCGAGGGTCTAGGTGGCCAGGTCCAGATGGTTTACATGGACCCGCCATACGGGGTCAAGTTCGGCTCAAACTTTCAGCCATTCGTTAGACGCAAAGAGGTTAAGCACGCCGTCGACGATGAAATGACCCGTGAACCCGAAATGGTGAAGGCTTATCGAGACACTTGGGAATTAGGCCTTCACTCCTATCTTACGTATCTTCGAGATAGGTTGCTCGTCGCACGCGAGCTTCTCAGCGAAACAGGTAGCATCTTCGTACAAATTTCAGACGAAAATCTGCATCATGTGCGCGAGCTAATGGACGAAGTTTTCGGTGCATCAAACTTTGTAGCGACGATTGGATATCGCACTGCCGTCGGCATGGCTTCGGATAGCATCGACAAGGTTTTTGACTATCTGGTGTGGTTCTCCAAAGACCGCACAAAGATGAAATATCGTCAACTCTTCGTACCGACTCAACTCGGAAAAGAAGGTGCTTCTCGATACAAATGGATTGAATCTCCTGACGGAACTCAGTCCCGTCTTATGACGGAAGAGGAACGGGAAGACCCATCAACAGTTCCCGAAGGCTGGAAGGCATTTAGGGACCAGGGACTGACATCACGTTCAGCCTCGGCGACCACGGTATTTCCGATTCCGTTCAACGGAAAGGCTTATCGACCTAGCTCGGGCGGTTGGCGAACGAACGAGTCTGGAATAAGCAAACTTATCGCACAGAGGCGTGTATTTGTCACGGGCAACAACCTGAGCTATAAGAAGTACTACGACGATTTTCCTGCGGTTGCGCTTCCAAATCTCTGGGTGGATACGGGCGGTGGAATCACCAGCAGAAGCGACCCAAAAATCTATGCCGTCCAAACCAGCACAACAGTAGTACAGCGATGCATGCTAATGTGCACCGAACCTGGTGACTTGATATTGGACCCCACCTGTGGTTCGGGCACATCCGCCTATGTGGCTGAAAAGTGGGGACGTCGGTGGATAACGTGCGATACATCGCGAGTGCCGTTGGCTTTGGCGCGGCAGCGGTTGCTTACGGCTACGTTTCCGTATTTTGAATTGCAAAATCAACGATTTGGTCCACAAGGTGGTTTTGTTTATGTACGGAGGCAAAATCGAAAGGGTCAAGAGATTGGCGGGCTAATTCCTCATATTACCCTGAAGTCCATCGCCAACGACGAGGCGCCGGCAACCGAAGTGCTGGTGGACCGGCCGGAGGTGAACAGCAAGGTGGTGCGCGTAGCGGGGCCGTTCGTGGTCGAGGCCACCATCGCGCCGGCCCAGGTGGTGGTGGACGACGAGCCCGCTACCGTGGCACCGCCGGCCGCGCTGCAGTCGCTGGACGACGCCATGGGCGAGGCTGATGCTGCGAACGGCGGCCTGCTGCTGGCCGTAGCCGAACCTGCCGCGCGCTACAGCGACCCCGCGACGCACATCGAGCGCATGACCCAGGTGCTGCGCCAGTCCAAGACACTGCGCCTGCCAGGCAACCGGGAACTGGTGCTGGCCGACATCCGGCGCATGGCTGACAGCGACGTGATTCATGCCGAAGGGCTGGATGCCGAAGGCAACCGCATCGCCGTGGTGTTCGGCCCTGAGGACGGCGCCATTTCGTCCGACGTGGTGTTCGAGGCCGCGCGGGAAGCCTACTTCCTGAAATTCCCAAGCCTGTACTTCTTTGGCTTCGCCATCCAGGCCAAGGCGCGCGAGCTACTGGAAAACCGCGCCAAGCTTCGCGTGCCCTGCACCTACGTCGCCGTCACGCCCGACGTGGCGATGTCGGACCTACTGAAGACCAGCCGGGCCAGTGAAATCTTCTCGGTCACCGGCCTGCCCGATGCCGTACTGCGCAAGACCGGCAAGAAGAACGACGACGGCGCCGCACTGTACGAGGTCGAGCTATTGGGCCTGGACATCTTCAACCCGGCAACGATGGAGCAAGAAGCCATCGAGGGCCAGAACATGCCTGCGTGGATGCTGGACACCGACTACGATGGTCTGAGCTTCTACGCCACCCAGGTCTTCTTCCCCAAGACAGCGGCATGGGACAACCTGCAGAAGTCACTGAAGGCAGAGTTTGACCCGTCTGTGTGGGCGCACCTGGCCGGCACCGTCAGCGAGCCCTTCGCGGTGGGGCCGAAGCAGCGCGTGGCTGTAAAGGTTATCGACGAGCGCGGCAATGAACTTATGCGCGTATTGGAGGTTAAATAATGGCTATCTTAGAAGGCATTCAGATACAAAACTATCGCGCATTGAAGGATGTGACGCTAGGCAAGACCATCGAAGACAAGTATGTCAACCCACTCCCGCGTCTGATGGCGGTCATTGGTGCAAATGGTTGTGGTAAATCCACTTTACTCGATGCGCTTGGATTCGTTGGAGACTGCCTTTCGGATGGTGTTGAGGTCGCATGCGATAAACCTCATAGAGGAGGTTTCGAACGTGTCCGAACACTCGGAGTCAATGAACCAATTAAATTTGAAATTCGATATAGAGAAAATCCTGATGAGCGTCCAATTAACTATTCATTATGGGTAGATTGTGACATCAACGGTCGCCCTCGGGTGGTACGAGAGCGATTGAGACAGCGCCGAAAAGGGCAGCGCTTTGGCCAACCTCATCCATTTCTTGATTTGACAAATGGCTCGGGAACCGTCTGGTCAGGAGAGTCAACCGACAGCGAAGAGGGAAACAAAAGCGAACCCATTCGCATGAAGGACCGTCAGGTACTTGGTGTATCAACTTTGGGGACTTTGTCTGAGCACCCCCGCATCAGCAAATTCCGCCGTTTCTTATCCAACTGGTATCTCTCGTACTTTGTTCCTCAACTTGCAAGAACGCAACCGACCTCTGGGGCCGACCCCCACCTAGACAGAACTGGTGAGAATTTAGCAAAATATCTTCAATTCATTGAGCGTCAACAGCCAAAGGGCTTCAGCGCAATGCTAACTCGCATTTCAAAGAAAATACCTGGAGTTCGAGCAATCAAAGCAATTCGAGCCCCAGATAAACGACTTCTTCTGGAGTTTGATGTTGAAGGATATGAAGATAAATTCTATCAGCAAGATATGTCAGATGGCACATTAAAAATGCTCGCCTATCTTCTCCTTATGGAAGACCCTGACCCCGCCCCTCTCGTCGGAGTGGAGGAGCCGGAAAACGGATTGCATCACCAACTTTTATCCGATTTGGCATTAGAATTCAAAGCATTTGCAGGAAAAGCAAAAGGACCGCAGGTGCTTATCACAACGCACTCCCCGAATTTTGTGGACGCACTTTCTCCAAGCGAGGTTTGGATTTTAAATAAAAATGACAGCGGCCATAGCAATTTGACGCTAGCTGCCGATGTAAGTGGAGTTATGGAGCTATTTATGGAAGGGTTGCCAATGGGTAGCCTCTGGTACAGCAATCACTTCGGAATCGCCAATCCATGACTCGATTTGAAGTTTTGGTCGAAGGCGCCTCTGATGTGCCGGCAGTTAAAGAAATTCTATCCAGAAAGTTTGGCCTAGTTCCTAATGAACACTTTAGAATTCATCCTCATCGAGGCCGAGGCAATCTCCCAAATAATCCACTAGCAAGACCTGACCCGAAGCAGCAAACCCTTCTTCATCAACTACCTGCCAAGCTACAGGGATTTTCACACTGGGGAGACGATGTTTGCGTCCTCGTCGTCGTTGATACGGATGACAATCCAGCAGATGAATTACTGAACGATTTAACAGCAATGCTGGAATCTCTCCCGAAACGCCCGAGGCGTGTACTATTTAGACTGGCAACAGAAGAAACTGAGAGTTGGTTTATAGCAGACGCTGACGCTGTTCGAGCTGCTTTTCCAAATGCAAAATTACAAAAAATACGCACCATAACTCCGGACTCAATTGTCGGTGCTTGGGAAAGACTTGCCGAATCAATTGGTGTAAAAATCCCGCAAGTCACTGGGCTTGACAAGAGCGAATGGGCAGAAAAAATTTCTCCTCACTTAAATCTTGAAACTCCACCATCTCCCAGTTTACGGAATTTAATAGCAGGCGTGAACAATGAGTTGAATGGGAGTAATGTATGAGCCAAATCAACGCCGTCGAAGCGCCCATCATCAACTCACCCTACGATGAGCCGGCGCACCACTGGCACATTGAGGTCGCAAAGCAGCCGGAAAAAAGGCCAGGCCGGCGCTTGGCCTCCTACTTCTTCCGAGTGCCGGACCGTGCGGCACGGGGCAGCAAGACCAAGGGCCAGCAGTCCTTGCTTGACGACGCGTCGAAGGGCGAGGAATACCTGTTGGACCTGGCGAACCTGATTCGCCAGCGACTGAAGGACTGGCGTGCCCGCGACTACGAGGGAGCGACCAAGGTCACGCGAGAACTGCTGGAACTATGGCGCTCGCCTTACCGGGCACAACGCCTGTTCTTCGCCCAGCTCGAAGCGGTCGAGACAGTGCTGTTCCTCGTCGAAGGGCCGGATGACCTCAAGCAAGGGGTCAATGTGCCCACCGACGAGCCGGGCGATGATGCCAAGGCCGAGGGCTACAAGGCATTCATTCGCTATGCGCTCAAGATGGCAACCGGCAGCGGCAAGACAACCGTCATGGGTATGCTGTCGGCCTGGTCCATCCTGAACAAGGTGGCGCAGCCCCAGGCAGCAGCCTACTCGGACACGGTGCTCATCGTCTGCCCGAACGTCACCATCCGCGACCGCCTGCGCGAGCTGGACCCGAACCTTGATGAGCTGAGCCTGTACCGCACACGGCAACTGGTGCCGCTGCACCGCATGCCCGACCTGCGGCGCGGCGAGGTGTTCATCACCAACTGGCACAACTTGGAACGGCGCGAGCTGTCCGACGTGAACGGCACGACGGCGAAGGTGGTCAAGCGTGGCGTGCCGGTCGAGAAAACACGCGCCGTGAAGTTGGGCGGGCGCGACAACCTGAGCGAGGCCGACATCCGGCAGCAAGCGCTGACTGGCGCTCTCGACATCCTGCGCGAGCTGCGCGGTGCCAAGGGCAACCTGACCGGCTTCGAGGTCAGGGAAGTCCGCTACTACGAGAGCGACAACGCATTCCTGCGCCGCGTGCTCGGCAATCGCAAGGGGCGCAGCTCAGCCATTCTCGCGATGAACGACGAGGCACACCACGCCTACCGGCGCGGCAAGCTTGATGCCGCCGATGTGTTCGCGGTGGACGAGGAAACGGCCGAGGTCGATGCCCGTGAGGCCACGGTGTGGGTCGAGGGACTGGACCGTATCAACAAGGCCCTGGGCGGGCGCAGCAACGGCATCCGCCTGTGCGTGGACCTGTCGGCCACGCCCTTCTTCATCCAGGGCAGCGGCAACGAGGTCGGCAAACCTTTCCCGTGGGTAGTGTCCGACTTCAGCTTGCTGGAGGCCATCGAAGCCGGGCTGGTGAAGATTCCACAGTTGCCGACGCAGGACATCGGCGGCACGGAGACACCTGCCTACTTCAACGTTTGGCGGTGGGTGCAGGAGATTGCCGAGAAGGACGGCGTGAGCGGCAAGCTCACCCCCGATGTGCTGATGCGCTACGCCATGCAACCCGTCAGCCAACTCGCCGACGAGTGGCGCAAGACGGCTGCCGAGTGGCACGCGCAGTTCCAGGCAGGCCACCGCAAGAGCGACGTGCCCCCGGTGTTCATCATCGTGTGCCGGGATACGACGATTGCCAAGGAGCTGTTTGAGTGGCTTGCCAATGGCAAGAGCGACTATGGCGCAGCGCCTGAGCAGTTCCGCAACGCACCCGGGCGGGAATGGACAGTACGGGTCGATAGCAAGGTGGCAGAGGACATCGCCGAGGGCGGGGGCAAGAACGACGAGGCCCGCCGTCTGCGCTTCGTTCTGGAAACCATCGGCAAGACGGCCTGGACGGGCAGCAAAGTGCCCGAGGAATACGCAGCGTTGGTGGACAAGCACAACCACAAGGCGCTGGAAGACGACGATAACGGCCTCATGACCATCGACGCCAGCGTGCCCCCAGGCCGCGACGTGCGCTGCATCATCAGCGTGGCGATGCTGTCTGAAGGTTGGGACGCCACGACCGTCACGCATGTCGTCGGCCTGCGGCCATTCGGCTCGCAACTGCTGTGCGAGCAGGTTGTCGGCCGGGCACTGCGGCGCACGTCCTACGCGGTGGACGAGGCCACCGGCTTCTTCCGCGAGGAAACGGCCAAGGTGTTTGGCGTGCCGTTCGAACTCATCCCGTTCAAGGTCGAGGGCGGCGCTCAGCAGGCGCCCACCCCGCCGGCCAATCAAATCTACGCGGTACCGTCCAAGGCACAGTACGAAATCAGCTTCCCCGTGGTGGAGGGCTACACAGACCCCGGCATCACGCGCTTGGCCGTGGATTGGACCAAGGTGCCGACGCTGGTGCTCGACCCGATGGAGGTGCCCGACACGGTGCTGATGAAGGGTCTGACCACGCAGGACGGCGCCCTTGCTGCCTACGGCCCCGGCGCTGCAGCCGTAGTGACGCTGGATGCGTGGCGCAAGCGCGTGCGGGTGCAGCAGGTGGCATTCACACTGGCAAAGGTGGTAGCGCAACAGTGGCAGCAGGAAAACGGCGACACCATTCCGATGCATCGGCTGTTTCCACAGTTGCTGACCTACGCGCAGCGTTTCCTATCAAGCAAACTCGACTGCAAGGGCAACCGCGCAGCGCAGGACGTGGCGCTGAACCCCTACTTCCAACGTGCAGCGGGTATCCTGTTTGACGCCCTGCAGGCGGTGGACGAGAGCGGCCAGAACCAAGAACGGCCGGTTATCACGCCTGGGCCGGCTGGCGAGCGCTCAACGCGGTACGTGGAATTTTTCACCGGACGCCAACCTTGGCCAGCGCAGAAGTGCCACCTGAACGCGATAGTGGCTGACACCAAAACATGGGAGCAGTCAGCTGCAGCGGCCCTGGATGCCCACGAAGCCGTGCAGCGCTGGGTGAAGAACGACCACTTGGGATTTCAGGTGCCCTACCGCAAGGACGGGGTGCGGCGGCGCTACCTGCCAGATTTCATCGTCGAGCTGGCTAACGGCGAGCGACTGATGGCGGAAATCAAAGGCCAGACCGGCGATGCTGAAATAAAGGCTGCTGCTGCACATCGCTGGTGCAATGCGGTCAACAACGACGGCCGCTTCGGGCGCTGGAGCTATCACCTCGTCAAACAGCCGCCAGACCTGATGAGGCTACTAGACAAACTGTCGGGAAGCCTCCCTTGCGTCGAAAGCACCGACAGCCTCTGGTCAAGCTGAGCCAGAGGGACAAAAAAAGGCAGTCTGAGCTGCCTGGCTCGCCGCGCATGAAGATGCGCTGTTCGACGCCCTCGGGCCTGATTTGATGGCGTTTGGCGAATGGTGTGCCGCCCGCCATTCGCTTGCCTACAACGCATTGCCCGACTGGTGGCTGCTGTTCGATATTTATGACCGGCAGGCCGGTGCCTTCTGGAGCACTGTGCGCCGTGATGCCTGGGCGCGGCAGCACGGCTTGGCCGTTGTGCCCCGTTTGCGGCAAGGCCAATTCACGCTTGAGCAGCTGCGAGGGCTGGTCATGCAAGGGCGCAGCACCTGCCGTGACGGTTACCTGGAGGTGCAGTGCTCCGACGCGAGGATGAGCTCTGGCTGCTGGACCGCGCCAAGTTGGTGCGTCCCGATTTCACCCAGGCGATCGACACGCACTGGCGCAGCCGCCCGCTGGAGTGGAACCGGCTGGCGCCAGTGCCAGCTTGACCCCCAACGCGCTATAATCAACGACCACCGCCATTTCGGCGAGTGGTTTCACGCCCGTTGCGGCTGCCCCCAAGAGGAGGCTGCGGCGGGATGCAAGTCATACAAGGACCATCATGATCTCTTTCGAAAACAAGGCGCAAGTCATTGCCGCCAACGCCCGCAGCGCCACCGACACCGGTAGCCCGGAAGTGCAAGTCGCCATCATGACCGCCCGCATCAACGAACTGATGCCGCACTTCAAGGCCCACTCTAAGGACCACCACGGTCGTCGCGGCCTGCTCAAGATGGTCAGCCGCCGCCGCAAGCTGCTGGACTACCTGAAGGCCAAGGACGCCTCGCGTTACATCGCCCTGATCCAGAAGCTGGGCCTGCGCAAGTAAACTTGACGCCGTCTTGCTGACCGAAACGCCTGGGTAGCTCGGCCACTCAGGCGTTTTGCGCTTTATCAACCCTCCCAATCCGGAGTCTTGTCTTTTCAGAGCGAAGCTGTGTCATTCCAACCGGGCCTGTCGTCGGGTCTTGCTGGAATGGCATCGTGTTCTGATGGCCCGACTCCAGGCACCGTGCGCGGCCTGCGCGCACAACACCTAGGAATCCTATGAGCCTGTTCAACAAAGTCACCAAGACCTTCCAATGGGGTCAGAACACCGTCCGCATGGAAACCGGCGAGATCGCTCGTCAGTCCAGCGGCGCCGTGCTGCTCGACATGGACGGCACCGTCGTGCTGGCCACCGTCGTCGCCAAGGCCGATGCCAAGTCCGGCCAGGACTTCTTCCCGCTGACCGTCGACTACCTCGAAAAGTCCTATGCCGCCGGCAAGATCCCGGGTAGCTTCTTCAAGCGCGAAGGCCGTCCGAGCGAGTTCGAGACCCTGACCAGCCGCCTGATCGACCGCCCGATCCGCCCGCTGTTCCCGGAAGGCTTCTTCAATGAAGTGCAGGTCGTGATCCACACCCTGTCGCTGAATCCTGAAGTCGATGCCGACATCGCCGCCATGATCGCGACCAGCGCCGCGCTGTCGGTTTCCGGCATCCCGTTCAACGGCCCGATCGGCGCCGCCCGCGTCGGTTATGTCAATGGCGAGTTCGTGCTCAACCCGGGCCAGACCGCGCGCAAGAACAGCCAGATGGACCTGATCGTCGCCGGCACCGAAGCCGCCGTGCTGATGGTCGAGTCCGAGGCCCAGCAGCTGTCCGAAGAGATCATGCTCGGCGCCGTGGTGTTCGGCCACGAACAGGGCAATATCGCGATCGCCGCGATCAACGAACTGGTGCGCGAAGCCGGCAAGCCGGAATGGAACTGGCAGGCCCCGGCGCGTGACGAAGCGCTGATCGCCAAGGTCGAGGCCCTGGGCGCCGACAAGCTGAGCGCCGCCTACCAGATCCGCAACAAGCAGGCCCGCACCCAGGCTTGCCGCACCGCCTACGCCGAAGTGATGGCCGGCCTGAAGGCCGACGGCGTCGAGTTCGACGGCGTCAAGGTCGAAGGCCTGCTGTTCGACATCGAAGCGCGCATCGTGCGCGGCCAGATCCTGGCCGGCGAGCCGCGCATCGACGGTCGCGACACCCGCACCGTGCGCCCGATCGAGATCCGCAACAGCGTGCTGCCGCGTACCCACGGCTCGGCCCTGTTCACCCGTGGCGAGACGCAGGCGCTCGTCGTCGCAACGCTGGGCACCGACCGCGACGCGCAGCGCATCGACGCGCTGGCCGGCGAGTTCGAAGACCGCTTCATGCTGCACTACAACATGCCTCCCTTCGCCACCGGCGAAACCGGCCGTGTCGGCAGCCCCAAGCGCCGCGAGATCGGCCACGGCCGTCTGGCCAAGCGCGCCCTGGTCGCCGCGCTGCCGAGCAAGGAAGACTTCCCCTATACCCTGCGCGTGGTGTCCGAGATCACCGAGTCCAACGGCTCCTCGTCGATGGCTTCGGTCTGCGGCGGCTGCCTGGCGCTGATGGACGCCGGCGTGCCGATGAAGGCCCATGTGGCCGGCATCGCCATGGGCCTGATCAAGGACGGCAACCGCTTCGCGGTGCTGACCGACATCCTGGGTGACGAGGACCATCTTGGCGACATGGACTTCAAGGTTGCCGGCACCACCGGCGGCATCTCCGCGCTGCAGATGGACATCAA
>CALPRQ020000043.1 GCA_943326015.2 Chitinophaga pinensis
CAAGCGCACCGCTCGCAAGTCGGCGCCTAAACCGGCCAAGGCTGTGGCTGAATCGGCAGCCCCGGCTGAGTCGGCAGCAGACCATCCTGCAGCAATTCAGGCGCCTGCAGCCCTGGAGGATGCTGCCGCAGACCAGAACGCGGCGGGGGAAGCCGCGGCACCGCGCAAGACCGCCCGCCCGCGTCGTCCCCGCAAGACGACGGGGAAGCCGGACGCCAGCTGAGTGTCAGGCTGGGGGCTAGGTCTCAGCTGCCCGGGGACAGCCCATCACGGGCTGAACGGGCTCGCGCCTCGGCCTGCTGCAGTGCCTCGACTGCCTGCTGGCCGCTGCGCACCGCGCCTTCGAGCGTGGCGGGGTAGGGGCCTGCGATGTAGTCGCCAGCGGCCCACAGCCCCTGTGCGATGGCTGATGGGGGTCTTTGCAGCCCTGGCGTGCACGCGAAGGTGGCGCGTTTCTCTACTACCGTCTTGAGTGCTCGCAGGTCCCGCAGTCCGAGCTGGGCGCGCGCCTGCTGCAGCACCTGCTGTTCTATCTCAGCGCGCTCGCCCTGGCTGGCGCTGACGACGAAGGCCAGCAGGCCGGCTGGTCCACCGAGCTGGCCGCGGTCGAAGGCGAACTGTGCCGGCGCATCCGGCCCGCTGCGCAGCGCGACCATGGCGCTGCCTGGTGGCAGGCCGGCCGGCTGGCCTGCCACGGTCAGCGCCTGGGCGTAGACGGTGGCGATCGCTTCGTGGCGCAGCGCATCGGCGCAGTCGGCCCAATCGGCCCGGCCGTCTTCTTGCATGGCTGGTGCCCGGGCCGGATCGCCCCGAGCCTGTTGCGCCCCATCCCGTTCCGAGGCCGTGCGAACCAGTCGCGCCGCTTCGCGCGGCGGGCAGGCCAGCAGCACGGCATCGAAACGAGTGCCCTCGACCTGCCAGCCGTTCTGCGTGCGTTCCAGCGCGCTGACACGACGGCCGGCATGCAGCCCGGCACCGTGACTGGTCAGCCAGCGCAAGGCGGGTTCAGGCAGCAGTGCGCCGAGGTCGACGCGCGGCAGCAGCAGGTCAGCGCCGCGCCAGCGCCCCAAGCCTGGTCCGAACAGCGCGTCGCGCAGCACGCGCAGCAGCACGGCCGCGCTCGCGTTCGCCAGTGGGGTGTTGAGTGCGGACAGGCAGAGTGGCTCGATCAGCTCCGTGATCACGCGCGGCGGCAGTCCGGCGCAGAGTCCGGCCACGCTCAAGTCCCCGGGGCAGGCAAAGCCCGAGGCGTGCCAGCGCAGGCTGCGTTGCAGCAGTGCGAGCCGGTCACTCCAGCTCCAGCCTGTTGCGCCCAGGATCGCGGCCAGCAGGTCCAGCGGCTGTGGCCAGCGGGCAGCCCAGCCGGGTATCGCGAGGCCGCTGCCGTCGGCGTAGCGCAGGTCGAGCGGTACGGCCTGCAGCGCGGCGTCCAGGTCCACGCCAAGCTGGCGCATCAGACCCAGTGTCTCGCGGTAGGCACCGATCAGGATATGCTGGCCGTTGTCCAGACTGGGCTGCTCATCCTGGCTGCCACTGCGCAGTGCGGAGCCTGCCGTTGTCGAGCCAAGGGCTCGGGCGCGGCCGCCCCATTGGCGCGCTGCCTCGAAGACATCGACCTGCCAGCCCAGTTCGGTCGCGCGCACCGCGGCGGCCAGTCCAGCCCAGCCGCCGCCGATGACAGCGAGTCGGTGTGCTTTTTCGCCGGTTGGGCAGGCCGGCTGGGCTGGCATCACAGCCGGCCCAGGGCCTGCACCTTCCAGGCCAGCCAGAGCTTGCGCAGCGGCGTCAGGCTCACGCGCCGGGTCAGCACCAGCTGCGGCTCGCGCGCGATCTCCTGCAGCAGTTGGCGGTAGATGCTGGCCATCATCAGGCCGGGCTTTTGTGCGCGGCGATCCTGGGCCGGCAGCATGGCCAACGCCTCGTCGTAGGTCTGCAAGGCGCGCTTGATCTGGAAGCGCATCAGCGCCTCGAAGCGTTGCGGGAAGCTGGCGTCGGAGGTGCTGCCGCGCTTGACCAGCTCGTGCGCCTTGACGTCGAAGCGCTGCAGGTCCTCGATCGGCAGGTAGACGCGGCCGCGCACCGCGTCCTCGCCGACGTCGCGGATGATGTTGGTCAGCTGCAGCGCCAGCCCGAGCCGGTGCGCGTAGTCGGTCGTGCGCGGATCGGTCTGGCCGAAGATGCTCGCAGCGACCTCGCCGACCACGCCGGCGACCAGATGGCAGTACTGCTTCAGGTTGGCGAAGTCGAGATAGCGGGTCTGCGTCAGGTCCATCTCGCAGCCCTCGATCACCTGCAGTAGCTGGCGTGGCTCGATGCCGTAGCCGCTCGCATGCGGCAGCAGCGCCTGCAGTGCCGGGTGGCTGGCCTGGCCGTTGAAGGCGTTCCTGACCTCGCTGCGCCACCAGTCGAGCTTGGATTGCGCGATGCCGGGGTCCGAGACCTCGTCGACCACGTCGTCAATCTCGCGGCAGAAGGCGTAGAAGGCGGTGATGGCTGCGCGTCGCTCGGGCGGCAGGAACAGGAAGGCGTAATAGAAACTGCTGCCTGAGGCGGCGGCTTTTTGCTGGGCGTACTCTTGCGGCGTCACGGTGTCATGGCGTCAGATGGGGCCTTGAGTGTAAGCGGGTGGCGTTGCGGGCGTGCTTCAGGCCCGCATGCGTACCGCGCGCCACAGCAGCCGCGGCAGGTCGGCGGACCTGAGTTTGGGGCGATGGCGCCAGGTCCGATGCTGCAACTGCTCGATCCGGTCCAGGATGCGCAGCCCGCCTTGTACCACCAGCCGCAGCTCCCAGCCGATGCGCCCGGGCAGGCGGGTCGCCAGCGGGGCGCCCGCCAGCATCAGCGCGCGGGCCTGCGTGGTCAGCTCGCGCAGCAGCGCGCGCGCGGCAGCATCCTGCTCAGGCTTGCAGTCCGGCATCAGCAGCGCCTTTTCTTCGACACCATGGCGCGCCAGCAGGTCCAGCGGCAGGTAGTGGCGACCCCGCGCCAGGTCCTGTCCCAGGTCCTGCCAGAAGTTGATCAACTGCAGCGCGCTGCAGACCGCGTCGCTCTGGCGCAGCGAGGCTTCGTCCTGCACGCCGTACAGGTGCAGCAGCAGGCGCCCGACCGGATCGGCCGAGCGGCGGCAGTAGTCCAGCAGTCCGGCCTGGTCGGCGTAGCGCGTGCCGGCCGCGGTGTAGCGCACATCCTGCTCGAAGGCGTCGAGCAGGTCGTGCAGTGGCTTGGCCGGCAGGCCGTGTGCCTGGATCGCGCGCTGGAGCGATGCGAACACCCCGGTCCAGCGCATATCCGCTGGCGGCAGGCCAGCGAGCACGCGATCGAGTTCGGCGCGATAGGCCGCGAGATCGGCCAGGCGCTCCGTGGCATCGGCATGGCCTTCGTCGGCGATGTCGTCGGCCGTGCGCGCGTAGTGATAGAGCGCCGCGATCGGCGCGCGCAGCCGTGGCGGGCACAGCCACGAGGCCACGGGGAAGTTTTCGTAATGGTCCACACCTTGCATGGCGCGATCCTGCCACAGGTCTGTCCGGGGAAGCCGCCTGTTCTGGCCTTACAATTGCGTCATGTCTTGCCAAGCCCGCTACGGGCGGGCGATGCATGGACTGCGCGGGTGGCGAAATTGGTAGACGCACCAGGTTTAGGTCCTGACGGTGGCAACACCGTGCCGGTTCGAGTCCGGCTCCGCGCACCACCCATTCTCACCAGCCTGGAGCCAGCTCACCAGCGCCTTGCGTGCGCTGCTGCAGCCAGTCGGGAATCGCTTCGGCTGGCATGGCCGGCGCCAGCACCGGCCCCTTCGCCTCGTCGCAACCGAGCTCGCGCAGCAACTCCAACACCGCCTCATTGTCCACGTCGCTGGCACCCGTTTCCAGTCCCAGCGCGCGCGCGCCCTGCAGCAGCGTCCGTAGCTGTGCCTGATCCACATGGCCAGCCTGGATCAAGGTCGCCAGATCCAGCCTGAGCTTGCCCAACCTGAGTTGCCTGAGATAGGCCAGGTTCAGGTAGCCCCCGCCGTAGCCTTCCAGGCACAGCCGCACGCCAAGTGCCGCGCTGCGCGCCAGCATGGCTGCTGCCGCCTCGTCGTGCAGGCGCATGATGCTGGCGGGCAGCAGCAGTTCCAGCCGGCCAGGCTCCAGCTGGCTTTCGCTCAGTGCTGCCAGCAAGTCGCGCTCGACCTGGCCGCCACGGCATTGCAGCGCCGACAGCCTGACCGCGACATGCAGCTTGAGTCCCTGTTGCCGCCAGGCACTGGCCTGGCGGCAGGCCTGCTGCAGCGCCCAGCGGCCCAGCGGCACGATCAGTCCGCTGTCCTCTGCAGCATCCAGCAGTTCGCCTGCCAGCGGCTGGATCTGGCCGTTGCGGCGCCATTGCAGCCTGGCTTCGAAGCCGATCACCTCGTCTTGCGCCAGCCCCAGCAGGGGCTCGTAATCCAGCTCGAACTCGCCTCGCTCCAAGCCTCGGCGCAGGGCTTCGCGGGTCTGGGCGTGGCGTTCTGCCGCGGCGTTCATCTGCGGCTCGAAGAAATAGCAGCAGTCGGGCCCGGTCTTGCGGGCCTGGCGCAGCGCCATGTCGGCGTTGCGCAGCAGCGTGTCGGCGTCCTCGCCGTCGCGCGGGTGGAAAGCCACGCCTAGCGCCAGCGCGCAGCTGATCTGCATGCCCTCGATGCCGAAGGGGCTGCCGCAGCGCGCCAGGATCTCGTCGCAGAGCTTGGCGACCTTGGGGTAGGAGTCGATCTCGGGCAGCACCACCATGAAGCCGTCGCCGGCGCGCCGGCTCAGCAGATCCTGCGGCCGCAGCAGGCGGCCCAGTCGCATCGCCACGCTCAGCAGCAGGTGGTCGCCCACCGACTGGCCGTAGGCCTCGTTGATGGCGCTGAGCCGGTGCAGGCTGATGTGCAGCACCGCCAGCCCGGGCCAGCTGGCCGTGGTGGAGGCGAGCGTGCGCTGCAGCTGCTCGCGCCCGAGCACCCGGTTGGGCAGGCCGGTCAGCTCGTCGTGGAAGGCCAGGAACTCGATTTCCTGGCGCGCCATCTTCTGCTCGGTGATGTCTTGCAGCACGATGTGCAGCAGGTCCTTGCCGCCCTCCCGGGTCACGCTCAGTTGCACGCGGGTCATGAAGGGTTCGCCGTTGGCGCGCACATGCTCCCACTCGAAGACGTTGGAGCCCAGCTCGGTGGCGATCCAGATCATCTCGGCGGCTTTTTCTGCCGAGAGTCGCCCGTCGGGCTGGCGCGGTGGCGAGAAGTCCAGCAAGGTCTTGCCCAGCAGCTGGTCAAGCTGTTCCAGTCTGAGCATGGCGAGCGCCGCCCGGTTGGCTGCCGTGCAGCGCCCGTCTTCCAGCAGGATCACGGCCTGGCGCAGGTCCTCTAGCAACCGGGAGAAGCGAGCCTGGCTGTCGCGCAGTTTTTCCTCGACCTCGCTGCGACCCGCCTGCTGCTCGTGCAGTTGCTGCTCGGCCTGTTCGCGCGCGGCCTGCTGGGCGGCCAGCAGGCGTTCGTGCGCGAGCTGGCGCCGCTGCAGCATCAGCAGGCCCAGCGCCGATACCAGCGCGATGGCGCCAAACAGCGCGGCGCGTACCGCCAGGTCCTTGCGCCAGCCCGCGTAGAGTTCGGACATTTCCCGGCCGAGAAAAATCACCAGCGGCTTGTCGGCGGGGCTGGACTCGGGCCGCACGTTGCGCAGTGCCATCAGGCGGTTCTCGCCCGTCGATGCCGTGATGCCATCCAGCACGCTGCTCTTGCGCCCGCTGCGAAGGTGGCGGGCCGTGAAGGAATTCGGCAGCGCCGCCAGGTTCAGGCCGGCCACGCCTTCTGGGTCGGGTGTTCGGTAGACGGCGACTCCATCGCCATGCACCAGGCCGGCGCGCATGTCAGGTGCGTAGAGCGCCGACCTGAGCAGCAGGCTGAAATAGGTGGAATCCAGTTCGGCCGTCAGGCTGCCCGTCATGCGGCCCTGTCCATCCGTCACCAGCTTGGACAGGCGCAGAGTGATGCCGCCTTCGGGGCTGGCGACTGGCGCACCGATGTACAGCAGTTCGGGGTTGCGGTTGTCACGCAGCTGCCGGTAGTGGCCGTTGTCATGGACGGTGCCCTGTGCCGGCTGGCGGTGGCTGCTGGCGAGCAGCTTGCCGTCGGCGTTGGTCAGCGTCAGCGAGCGCACGCCGGTCATGCCATGCTCCATCGTGCGCAGGGCGCGCGCCACCAGTTGCTGGCCGCCCGGCTGCGATTGCAGCCAGGACAGGTCGGCCCGCACCGCATCGAGCGCGTCGCTGGTCAGCTGCAGCTGACGCGCCAGGTTGACGTCCACCACCTCGGCCTGGTGCTCGAGTCGACGGCTTTCCTTGGCGAGCAGCGCGGCATGTTCGCGCTGCAGGTCGTAGGCGATCAGGCTGCCCAGCGCGAGCAGGGCGAGGGCCAGCACGATCCAGGGGGTCAGCAGCAGTCGGGAGCGTGCGCGCGGAAGATCGGGGTCAGGCATGGGATTCTGGCCCGGTTCAGCTGCCATACAGGCCCATGCGGTGCGCCAGCTCGACTGCCGACTGGACCTGCAGCTTGTCGAAGATGTTGGCGCGGTGGAACTCGACCGTGCGCTGGGTGATGCCGAGGCGGTCGGCGATGTTCTTGTTGTAGTGGCCCGCGAGCAGCTCGCTCAGCACCTCGCGCTCGCGCCCGCTCAGGCCGGCGAGTGCCTTGCGGAACTCGATCCGCTCGCGCGAGCCGGCCTGCAGCTCCAGCGCGGCGCGGCGCGCCTGCTCGACCCGATCCACCAGCAGGTTGTTCTGGAACGGCTTTTCGAGGAAGTCCCAGGCGCCTTGCTTGACCGCCGCCACTGCCATGCCGACGTCGCCATGCCCGGTCAGGAACAGCACCGGCCAGGGCCAGCCCATGGTCTTGAGTTGCCCGAAGGTCGCCAGGCCCGACAGTGGCTCCATTCGGATGTCGAGCAGCAAGACGCAGCAGCTCCAAGGCTTGCTGGCCGCGCGCAGTGCCTGCAGGAAGGCGTCACCGCCGCTCCAGCTGCGCGTGGGCAGGCCCCGCGAGTCCAGCAGCCAGGCCAGGCCATCGCGAAAATCCTCGTCGTCGTCGACGATATGCACAGTCGGGTTCAGGTTGTCAGGGGTAGCCACAGCGTGAATTGTGCCCCGTGCAGCGCCTGGCTGTCGCCGACCTCGATGCGGCCGTGGTGCGCCTCGGCGATGGAGCGGCAGATTGACAGGCCCATGCCCATGCCGCCGGGCTTGCCACTGCGGAAGGCGTCGAAGATGCCGGCGCGCTGTGCCAAGGGGATGCCGGGTCCGCTGTCCTCGATCCGGATGCTGGCCATGCCCCCGTCCTGTGCCAGGCTGACATGCACCGCGGCCGGACTACTGGACGACCCCTTGTCGGCCCATTCGCTCGCGTTCAGGATCAGGTTGCGCAGCGCATGCTCCAGCAGCAGCGCATCGGCCGACACCACGGGATCGGTTTCGGGCAGCTGCAGCTGCAGCGCCATGCCGTCGGGCATGGGCAGCTGCTGCACGACGCGGCGCACGAAGGGGGTGAGCGCCAGCGGCTGGCGGCTCATTTCCTGGCGGCGGGCGAAGGCATTGATGCGCTGGATGACGCGACCGGCCTTCTCGGCCATGCGCTCGATGCGCTCGAGCACCGGGACGATTTCAGGCAGCGCGATGCTGCCCTGGCGCACGCGGTTGAGCAGGCCGCTGGCAAAGCTGCTCAGCGCGCCCAGCGGCTGATTGAGCTCGTGTGCCAGCGTGGAGGCGACCTCGCCGACCGCGACCAGCTGGCCCGAGGCTTCGAGCTGTTGTCGCTGGCGTGCCGCCAGCCGCTCGATGCGCTGCCGGTGCAGCCAACCACGCCAGAGGAAATAGAGCGCCACCAGCATCGCGCCCAGGCTGAGCAGCGCGATGCCGAAGAAGGCGCGCGGCGCCATCGCGGGCTGCACCTGCAGCAGCTCGACCGCCAGCTTCCACTGGGCGCCAGGCAGTTGCACCGCGACCGGATAGCTCGTTGCGCTCGCCGCCACGGGTGCCAGTCCTGCGTCGTCGACGGTCAGCAGCGCATGTTCCGCCAGGAACCAGGCCGGCACGATTTGCTCCAGCGCGCGGTCGAGCCGGATCGCCGCGACCTGGCTGCCGACGAAGCGGTCCTGTTCGAAGCGGGGTACCGCCAGCCAGAGCAAGAGTCCGTGCGGCGCGTCGCTCGCGGGCAGGGGGCCGGCGTAAGCCGCACGTCGCAGGCCGCGACCGGTGTCGAGCATCACCGCCAGCGTGCCGCCTGCCTCGGCTTGCCGTTCGGTTGCCGCCATGACCTCGGGCCAGCGCCCGGGGCTGGTGATCTGCTCCGGCGCCAGCCAGCCCTGCCAGGCGATCACGTCCTCGCCGCGCCAGAGCAGTCCGGCGCGCCGGGGTGTCACGCGGCTATCCGATGACGCAGCGTGGTCCAGCTGTGCCAGATCGCGTTCGAGCCGGACGAAGTGAAAGCGCAGCGTCTGCTCCAGCCATTGCGCATCGGCGGCGCGGCGGCGCTCCTGCTCCTGTGCCTCGACATCGCGCAGGAACAGCGCCAGCAGCAGGATCGATGCGGCCACCAGTGCGATGAACAGACCCGCCAGCCAGAACAGGGCGCGCCGGCTCGAGCCCCACGCCTGGCGGACGTCCAGGTCGAGCAGGTCGAGGTCCAGGTCAGGTGCGGGCTTCATGGTCGGAGAATGCACTTAGCATAGCGGACATGCTGGACCGCGCCCGATCTGACCGCTCCCGACCGCTGCGCCGGCGTCCGCTGCTGCGTGGCCTGCTGGCGACGCTCGCGGGCCTGACCGGGCTGGCGGCCGCGGGGCCGGCGCGTTCCGCCAGGCCCGAGCTGCTGGTGCGCTTCTCGCATGTGGTCACACCCGACACGCCCAAGGGCCGGATGGCGCAGCATTTCCGGCAACTCGTGGCGCAGCGCAGCGCGGGCCGGATCCGGGTCGAGGTCTATCCCGACTCGGAACTCTACGGCGACGAAGACGAGTTCGAGGCCCTCAAGCTCGGCGCGGTCGAACTGCTGGCGCCCTCGCTGTCCAAGTTCGGCCAGGCTGGCCTGCCCGAGTTCGAGGTCTTCGACCTGCCTTTCCTGTTCGATGACCTGGCGCAGGTACACCGTGTCACCCAGGGCGAGGTCGGGCGCCGCCTGCTCGAGCGGCTGGCGCGCCAGCAGATGGTCGGCCTGGGCTTCATGGACAGCGGCTTCAAGCAGATGAGCGCGAACCGGCCGCTGCGCACACCGGCCGACTTCAAGGGCCTGCGGCTGCGCGTGCAGGCTTCGCGGGTGTTGGTCGCGCAGATGCGCGCGCTCGGCGCCGAGCCGGTGGTGCTGCCCTTCGGCGAGACCCGCCGCGCGCTCGCCAGCGGCGTGGTCGATGGCACCGAGAACCCGCTCTCCAACTTCCTGACCCAGGGTCTGGACGCGGTACAGACCGACCTGACGCTGACCCGGCATGGTTACCTCGGCTATGCCGTGGTCAGCCATCCGCGCTTCTGGGACAGCCTGAGTGCCGCTGATCGGGCCTTGCTGCGCCAGGCGCTGGCCGAGGCGATCGAGTTCGGCAACCGGCTCTCGGCCGAGCTCGACCGCCAGGCGCTGGAGCGGGTGCTCCGCCTGCCGCGCCTGCGCGTCCATCAGCTGAGTCCGGCCCAGCGCGCCGAGCTGCAGCGGACGGCACAGGCAATCCAGCCTGGTTTCGAGCGCCGGGTCGGCGCCAGCCTGCTGGCCGAAGTGCGCGGCGCGATCGCGCCGACGACAGCGGTCGAGGACTAGGGTAAACCCGACTGTTGAACGCCACAGTTGGCGGTTAGCGTGGGGCTGGGTATCGTTCGGCGCATTCCCGCGAGCGGGATTTCCCTGTGTCGTGCCGCGCTTTCCGCGAGGAAGTGGCGGTTCCTTTATCACCCCCCTCTGGAGGCGTTGCCATGTCACCGACCACCGGGCGCAAGCCCCTTTACAAGTCCCTCTACGTCCAGGTCCTGTTCGCCGTGACTGTCGGCGTGCTGCTCGGCCATTTCCAGCCGGAACTCGGCGCCCAGATGAAGCCGCTCGGTGATGGCTTCATCAAGCTCATCAAGATGATCATTGCTCCGATCATCTTCTGTACCGTCGTGATCGGCATCGCCGGCATGGAGGACATGAAGAAGGTCGGCAAGACCGGCGGCCTGGCGCTGCTGTACTTCGAGATCATGTCCACCCTGGCGCTGATCATCGGCCTGATCGTGGTCAACCTGCTGCAGCCCGGCTCGGGCATGCATGTCGACCCGTCTACGCTCGACACCAAGGGCATCGCGGCCTATACCGCGCCGGGCAAGATGCAAGGCACGGTCGATTTCCTGCTCAACGTGATCCCGACCTCGGTGGTCGATGCCTTCGCCAAGGGCGAGATCCTGCAGGTGCTGCTGTTCTCGGTGCTGTTCGGCTTCGCGCTGCACAAGTTCGGCGGTCGTGGCAGCATGGTGTTCGACTTCATCGAGAAGTTCTCGCATGTGCTGTTCGACATCGTGGGCATCATCATGAAGGCCGCCCCGATCGGTGCCTTCGGTGCCATGGCGTTCACCATCGGCAAGTACGGCGTGTCCTCGCTGTTCTCGCTTGGCAAGCTGATGGGCGCCTTCTACCTGACCTGCCTGATCTTCGTCTTTGTCGTGCTCGGCATCGTCAGCCGCCTGCACGGTTTCAGCGTGTTCAAGTTCGTGCGCTACATCAAGGAAGAGCTGCTGATCGTGCTCGGCACCTCGTCGTCCGAGTCGGTGCTGCCGCGCATGATGGAAAAGCTCGAGAACCTGGGCGCACGCAAGTCGGTGGTCGGCCTCGTGATCCCGACCGGCTACTCGTTCAATCTCGACGGCACCTCGATCTACCTGACGATGGCCGCCGTGTTCATCGCGCAGGCCACCGACACGCCGATGGACCTGATGCAGCAGATCACGCTGCTGGCCGTGCTGCTGCTGACCTCCAAGGGCGCGGCCGGCATCACCGGCAGCGGCTTCATCGTGCTGGCCGCCACCCTGTCGGCGGTCGGCGGGGTGCCGGTCGCCGGCCTGGCGCTGATCCTGGGCATCGACCGCTTCATGTCCGAAGCGCGTGCGCTGACCAACCTGGTCGGCAACGGCGTCGCGACGCTGATCGTGGCCAAGTGGACCGGCGACCTCGACATGCAGCGCCTGCAGCAGGGCCTGGACCATCCGACCCTGGCCGAGGCACAGAACCCTGAGATCATCCTCGACCAGCAGGTCGCGAAGATGGCGGCTACGCCGACCAAGACCTGATCCCGGACCGACCGGACTTGAATGGGGCGTATCCTTGGCGGGTACGCCCCTTTTCCTATCTGGCGCGGTGCCGTGGCCACTACAATCCGGCCCCTCTCATCGCAAACGGACCCGCAGCATGGACATCGTCGTCAACGAGGAACTCAAGGCCTATATCGACCCCCTCACGCCCGAGGAGTACGCGGCGCTTGAGCGCAGCCTGCTGGCCGAGGGCTGTCGCGATGCGCTGGTGCTGTGGGGCGAGCTGCTGATCGACGGCCACAACCGCTACGAAATCTGCCGCCAGCATGGCCTGCCGTTCCAGACCGTGCAGAGCCAGCTGTTCAAGGACATCGAGGATGTGCACCTCTGGATGATCGACCAGCATCTGGGCCGGCGCAGCGTGTCGGACTTCCAGCGTGGTGTGCTGGCGCTGCGCCAGCGCGAGATCGTTGCTGCGCGCCGGGCCCGCTTCCTCGAAGCCTCGGCGCAATGTGCGCAGGATGGCGCAGCCGAAGCCCCGGCATCCGGGCAGCAGGCAGCACCGGCCGACGACCTGCCCTGGGAGGGCGAATCCAGCTACCCCACGCCCCAGCCGCTCAAGAGCCGCGAGGACCTCGCGCGCGCCGCCCGCCTGAGCAGCAGCCAGGTCGCGATGATCGAGAGGATCCACCAGCAGGCCGAGCCCGAGCTGGTGGCCGCGCTCAAGTCGGGCGCGATCTCGATCAATGCCGCCGCCGCCGTCGCCAGCCTGCCGCCCGAGGAGCAGAAGGCTGCTGCCGTTGCCGGCAAGGAAGAGCTCAAGCAGGCCGCCAAGCGCGTGCGCGAGGCCAGGCGCAAGCCGCGCGCGGCGTCGGTCCAAGACGGGGCGGCAGGCGAGGGCGTTGCTGTCACCGATGCGTTCGCAGCCGCCGACCTGACCGGCGAACTGCAGGTGCTCAACAAGCGCGTGGCCGAGCTCACCGCCGAGAACGAGGCGCTGCGCAAGCAGGTCGCCAACCTCTTGTCGCAACTGGTCGGCTGAAGCCGCCAGCCTCGATCCACCCGCGAAATTGCCAGCCCGCCCAGCCATGGACGCCCTGGACCCGGCCCAGCTCGAACGCCTGCTGACGGTCGAGATGCCCTACGGCAAGTACCAGGGGCGCCTGATTGCCGACCTGCCGGGCCACTACCTGAACTGGTTCGCGCGCGAGGGCTTTCCGTCTGGCGATCTGGGCCGCCTGCTCGCGCTGATGCAGACCATCGACCACAACGGCCTGCGCGAGCTGCTGCGCCCCCTGCGCCCTCGCGTGCGACGGACCTGATCCCAGCGGATTTCCGTGTTAGCCGTCATCATTCAGGGAAATACTGAAAGTGAATCAGTGGGTATCTTCTTTTTCATGAGAATAAAACCGCTATCCTGCAATCCGTGAACAACCTTTTCCATAGGAGATAAGCATGAAAACCATGTCCCTGCTCGCGGCCGTGCTGGCTCTGGGCCTGACCTTGGGTGTCGGCGATGCCGATGCCGCCAAACGCCTGGGCGGCGGCAAGTCCGCCGGCATGCAGCGCGAGATGACGGTCGGCAAGACGCCGGGCGCGACCCCGGCGCAGGCGCCGACCGCTCCGATGGCAGCCACTGCGCCTGCTGCCGGCGCCATGGCAGCCGCACCCGCCGCCGCGGCTGCCCAATCCAAGCGCTCCTGGATGGGGCCACTGGCCGGCATCGCTGCTGGCATCGGCCTGGCCGCGCTGGCCTCGCATTTCGGCTTCGGCGAACAGCTGGCTTCGATGATGATGATCGGTCTGCTGGTCATGGTCGCGGTCGCAGTGATCGGTTTCATCATGCGCCGCCGTGCCGCAGCGCGCAGTCCCGCCATGGCTGGCGCTGGCGACATGTTCCGTGGCGCCCAGACCGATGCGCAAGCCTCGCGCGGCTTCGGGGTCTCGATGCCGCCGGTCAGCTCGCCGGCTGGTGCTTCGACCGGCTCCTCGCTGTTCGGCTCGACCCTCGGTGCCAGCGCGGCGCCGGCTTCCGCCATTGGTGCCGGCCTGACTGCTGCCCCGGCGGCGACCCCGGTCATCCCGGCTGGCTTCGACGTCGAGGCCTTCGTGCGCAACGCCAAGGTCAACTTCATCCGCCTGCAGGCCGCCAACGACGCCGCCAACCTCGATGAGTTGCGCGAGGTCACCACGCCCGAGATGTTCGCCGAGCTCAAGATGGATTTCCTCGAGCGCGGCAATGCCCAGCAGCAGACCGAGGTGGTCAGCATCGCCGCCGATGTGCTCGAGGTGGTCGAGGAAGCCGCGCGCTACGTCGTCAGCGTGCGCTTCACCGGTCAGATCCGTGAGGACAAGGGCGTCGCCCCCGAAGCCTTCGACGAGATCTGGCACCTGACCAAGGCCCGTGCCGGTTCCGGTGGCTGGTTGCTGTCCGGCATCCAGCAGGCGCAGTAAGACCGCGCTCCGGAACCGGGTGGCGGGCATGGGCCACAATAGCCCCATGTCCGCCATCTACCTCAACGTACCGTTTCGCGACAAGGACAGCGCCAAGGCACTGGGTGCGCGCTGGGACCCGGCCCGGCGCCAGTGGTACGTGCCCTCGGGCCGTGAGCTGGCTCTCTTTGCGGCCTGGTTGCCAGAGGGCCTGGGCGACTCGTTGCCAGCCGCCGTACCAGCGGGCCAGGCATCCGGTTCAGCGGCTCAGGTTTTCCACCCCACGGTCGCCGACAGGGCGCCGGCCTGGAGCGAAAACCTGGCTCCCGCTTCCGGCGCGCTGCCGGCAGCCGAGCCCGCGCCAGGTTATGCCGCCCCGGCGCGCCCGCCCGGCATCCGTCTCTCGCAACTGCTCGCTGGCGTCTCGCAGCTGGTGGCGCAATCCTTTTCTTCCGGCCTCTGGACGCTGGTCGAAGTGGTCGATGCGCGGCTGCGCAACGGCCATGTCTACCTCGAACTGTCCGAGCGCGACGCCGCCGGCCAGGTGCAGGCCAAGGCCAACGCCATGGTCTGGGCCGCCACCGCAGCGCGCATCCTGCCCGAGTTCGAGCGCGCTACCGGCGCCACCCTGGGGCCGGGCATCAAGCTGCTGGTGCGTGCGCGTCCCGTCTTCAAGCCCCAGTACGGCTTCAGCCTCGAGATCGACGCGATCGACTCCGGCTACACGCTGGGCGATCTGGAGGCCAGCAAGCGCGAGATCCGCGAGCGTTTGCAACGTGAAGGTTTATACCAGCGTCAGCAGCAGCTCACTGTCCCCTGGGACTACCAGCATGTGCTCGTGATCGCGCCCGAAGGCGGTGCCGGTCTGGGCGACTTCCAGGCCGAGGCGGCGCGCCTGCAACAGCATGGCATCTGCCGCTTCGACTACGCCTACAGCCGTTTCCAGGGCGAGGGCGCGGCGGCGGAAATCAGCAGGGTGCTGCTGCGCGCCTTGCAGGGGCTGGGCAAGGCGCGCAGGCCCGATGCGGTCGTCATCATCCGTGGCGGCGGCGCGGTCAACGACCTGGCCTGGCTCAACGACTACGAACTGGCGCGCACGGTCTGCGAGCTCGAGCTGCCGGTGCTGACCGGGATCGGCCACGAGCGTGACAGCACGCTGCTCGACGAGGTCGCGCAGCAGCGCTTCGACACGCCGTCCAAGGTGATCGCTGGCATCGAGCAGCTGATCGCGCACCGCGCCGCCGAGGCTCGCGCGCATTTCGAGCTCATCGCACGCCTGGGTCAGCGCGGCATCGCGCAGGCCCGGGCCGGAGCGCAGCAGGCCGAGTCACAGGTCAGGCTGCTGGCGCAGCATCAGCTCGAACTGGCGCGCCAGCGCGTGCCGGCGGCCTGGTCCGAAGTGCAGTCGAATTCCCGGCGCGCGCTGCGCCACGCGCGCGAGCAGTCAGCGCTGAGCCTGCAGCAAGTCGGCGAGCGCTCATCGGCGGCCTTGCGCCAGGCGCGCGATTCGGCCGGGCATGCCTGGCAGGACGTCAGTGGCGGCTGTCGCCAGGCCATGCGCCTGGGTGGTCAGTCCGCGCGTGCGCTCATGCTCGAGATTGCCGGCCAGGGACCGGAGAAGACGCTCGCGCGCGGCTTCGCGATCGTGCGTGACGCTGCGTCGGGTCGCCCGCTCCAGCGCGCGGCCGAACTCAGCCCCGGCCAGGCGCTGACCATCCAGTTCCATGACGGCGAGATCGGCGCTCAGGCCAGACCAGCATTGAAGAAGTGAAAGTCCAAAAGACCATGAAAAAGACCTTCAGGGACGCCTATGGCGTGCTGCAACGCCATGCCCAGACCCTGCGCGAGCAGGACGAACCCCATATCGACGACCTGCTGTCGATCGTGACCGAATCGGTCACCGCCTACAAGGTCTGCCAGGAGCGCATCGCTGCCGTGGAGCAGGCGCTCGAGAAGGCGCTTGGCACCGTCGGCGAGTCAGCGGGCGCTGCTCAGCCAGATCAGTCCGTGCGCGCAGCGAGTCGGACCGAACCCGCTGCCACCCCAGCGCGGGCCGGCTGGGATACCGAAGAGGACGGGGACCTTCCGTTCTAGACCGATTTCTTTCCGGCTGGCGTTCAGCCGGCCGATTCTCACAACCCCAGCAAAGGTGGAAAACACATGAAACTGTTCCTCAAACCCGGCGCCTGCTCGCTGTCCCCGCATATCGTGCTCGAAGAGTTGGGCCTGTCCTACGAGACTGAAGTGGTCGACCTGGCGCGCAAGACGACCGCCTCCGGCCAGGATTACCTGGCCATCAACCCCAAGGGCTACGTGCCGGCGCTGCAGCTCGATGGCGGTGAACTGCTGACCGAAGGCCCGGCGATCGTGCAGTACCTGGCCGACCTCGCACCCGAGAAGCGGCTCGCACCGGCCAACGGCAGCGTCGCACGCTACCAGCTGCAGGCCTGGCTGACCTTCATCGGCACCGAACTGCACAAGTCTTTCAGCCCCTTCTTCAACCCGAAGGCGCCGCAGGAGTGGAAGGACATCGCGCGCGCCAACCTGGAGCGCCGCCTGGCCTATACCGCGCAGCAGCTCGAAGGCCAGGACTACCTGCTCGGCAGCGATTTCTCGGTCGCCGATGCCTACCTCTTCACCGTGCTGGGCTGGGCCAAGTTCATCCAGCTTGACCTCGCTGCCTGGCCGGTGCTGGTGGCTTACCAGGCGCGCGTGGCAGTCCGTCCTGCCGTGCAAGCCGCCCTCAAGGCAGAAGGCTTGGCCTGATCGTCAGCCGTCGCGGAAATCCCCATCCCAGGTGCCCAAGCTGGTGGACAAGCATTGCGATAAAGGCGCAAGCCATTGCCTTGGCTTGAATTCTTTCTTGTGCCTAAAAAACAGGCAATCCAACCAGGGAGAAAGATAGCCGGATTTTGTGACATGGACTGGGACAAACCTCCGCTTCACATCCTGTCCGTATCTGATAACCTGAAGTCATTCGAGTTAGGGGGTTGGTTTCTGATTCGACTGCCGGTTTTGCCTTGAAGAACAAGTTTTGGTGAGGGGGGAAGGCAAAGCCTTTGAACCCGGCTGCGTGCCGGGTTTTTTTTGTCCGAACGGATTTCTTGATCCCATCGGAAAAAAGCTAGAATCGCCAAATAGCTCTCTAACAGAGGGCATCAATCTGGGAGTGGCACCGGATGGACAGGCAATCGGGATCGCGTAACCGTTTCGAGCGTCTCAGCAACAAGCTGGCCCAGCTCGAGTCCTTGCTGACCATGGTCGGCGGGGAGGGCGTCGGACATTTTCGTCAGCAGGAGGCCGAGTTGCAGGCCTATTTTCTCGGACTGTGCTCGCGCATGGCCGGCGAGTGCCGCGACCTGTGCGAGTCGCTGCATCTGGCCGAGATCGAGAGTGAGGGCGAGTCGGAACAAGAGCCGCCCCGCTCGCGGATGCTGCTTAACTGACTCCCAGCGCGGCCTTGAGCGCCGCGTCGTCCAGTCCGTCCACCTCGACCCGCTTGGTCCGGCCGCTGGTCCCCATCTCGATGCGGATGGCCGACTTCGGCACGCCGCATAGCTTGGACAGGAAGGCGATCAGCGCCTTGTTGGCCTCGCCGTCGACCGGCGGCGCCTTGAGCTGGATCTTGGGCTTGCCGTCGAACAGGCCGGCCAGCTGGGTCTGCTTGGCGCCGGGCTGGCAGTAGAGGACGATGCGGGCCATGCGTTTCAGGCGTCCGCTGCGTTGGCGGCGATCTGGGTCAGCGCCTGCTCGAGCTGCTCGACTGGTCGGCTGCCCGAGATCACGTAGCGGTCGTTGACCACCATGGTGGGCACTGAATTCACACCTGCCTGATGGTAGAACGCCTCGCGCTCGCGCACTTTCTGGGTGAACTCGTCGCTGGCCAGGATCTCCATCGCGCGCTCACGGTCCAGTCCGGCCGCCTCGGTGGCGTTCAGCAGCACATCGTCGGCGTCCATCGGCAGGCGATCGCGGTGACAGGCCAGCAGCAATGCCTGCTTGAGCGCGAGTTGGCGCTCGGGGTGCTCGGTGCCGGCCCAGTACAGCAGTCGGTGTGCGTTCAGGGTCAGGTAGATGCGATCGCGGCTCTCGGGCGCGAACTCGAAGCCGGCCTCGGCGCCGCGCTGGCAGATCGTCGCGTACAGGGCAGCCTGCTGCTCGGGCGTCGAGCCGTATTTCTGCGTCAGCATCTCGCCCAGGTCCTGGCCGCCTGGAGGCAGTTCGGGCGCGAGCTCGAAGGGCTGCAGGGTCAGGCTGACCGGCACCGCCGCCGGCAGGCGTTCGAGGGCCTGCTGCAGGCTGGCCAGCCCGATGGCGCACCAAGGGCAGGAGACGTCGGAGATGAAATCGATTTTCAGGAATTGGCTCATTCCCGGATTTTGAACCGATTTCAATCCCGGCTGCGTGGCCGGCGTCGGCACGGGGGCCGTCTCACTCGACCGGATTGGCCGTCAGCCAGTTGGCCGGATAGGCGCGCATGAATTCCATCGCCTTGCCCTGCGGGGCGTTGAGCCAGGCGTCGTAGGCGCCTTCGTTGAGGATGGCCGGCATGCGCTTCTCGGCACCGGGCGGCTGGTAGCGGTGCATCAAGCCGTGGCCGTAGGCGCTGACCGTGAGCAGGGCGAAGCTGAGAATGACTTCGCCCTCATTGCCTTCCTGGTCCGGGGCCTTGCCCCAGCGCTCCCACAGGCCGGCCACCCCCATGGGCTTGCCGTCGACGCGCGCGATGCGGGTCGGCACGGCCTTGCCAGTGCGCCAGTCGTCCACGAAGAAGGCCATCATCGGCACGATGCAGCGGCGTGACTCTGACCAGGCCGCACCGAAGTTCTTCGAGCCCGGGACCGCATCCGGCTTGGCATTGACCAGCTTGGACGAGCGCAACTTGGCGTCGGAGGCGGACTTGGCCCAGGCCGGCGCCAGGCCGAACTGGCCGAGCACCAGTTCGCGACCGGAAGCCACCTCGGCGCTGGCGTCGTCGACTGGCGCCGGCTGGTGGCGGATGAAGACGCCGGGGCGGCGCGGCCAGATGTCGCGTCCCGGCAAGACGTCGGGGGCCGGCAGATTGAAGGCTTCGGGGTAGAGCGTCGCGAGCCGGACGCTTTCGTAGTGGGTGATCATGCGGCGATGCTAGCGCATCAGGTCGTTGGCTGAACCTGGGCCATCCGGACCAGACGCCATTCAGTCAGTCCGCTTGCCTTGTTTTCGGGCAGTCCATTGAAGCCCAGCAGCGACAAGGGCTTAGCGGACGGTACGGCGGGTTGTCCACAGCTTTGGCCACGAATAATGGGGATTACCTGGGTGGGGGCGGCCTGTTATCATTGGCGGGTCATTGGGGAGTAGCCTCTCTTCGTTCCGTTGAGGCTCGCGTCAACACAATTGTCCCGCAGGACATGGCGCGAGCGGTGCCCGTACTTGGCAAGACCTTTGACCACAACGCCTCCGATCAGGCCGGGGATGCGTCGTGGTCATTCGTTTTTGAACCGGCCGAGGTATCGCAATGGAATCCCTGCTCGTCTCGACCGGTGTCGTCGCTCTCGCCGAAATCGGCGACAAAACCCAGCTGCTGGCTTTTCTGCTGGCGGCGCGCTTCAAGAAGCCCCTCCCCATCATCCTCGGCATCCTGATTGCCACCGTGGTCAACCATGGCCTGGCCGGTGCTGTCGGTGCCTGGATCACCTCCAATGTCAGTCCCGACATCCTGCGCTGGGTGCTGGGTCTGTCCTTCGTCGCCATGGCGGTCTGGACCCTGATCCCGGACGAGATCGAGGAGGAGGAGACCCAGATCGCCAAGCGCTTCGGTGTCTTCGGCGCGACGCTGATCACCTTCTTCCTGGCCGAGATGGGTGACAAGACCCAGATTGCCACAGTGGCGCTGGCCGCACGCTACGATGACGTGACCTTGGTCGTGATCGGCACCACGCTGGGCATGATGATCTCCAACGTGCCCGCTGTCTTTGCCGGCGACAAGCTGGCGAGCAAGATCCCGATGAAGCTGGTCCACAGCATCGCTGCCGGCGTGTTTGCCGTGCTGGGCGTGGCGACGCTGCTCGGCGCCGGGTCCAAGTTGGGGCTGTGATCGGCGCTCAGCCTGATAATCCATCCAGCCTTTTCCCCTCGCCGCTCGATCCTTTCATGAAACCCCACCTCAAACGGACGCGTTGCCTGCTGTTGACCTGTGCACTGGCACTGGGCCTGTCTGCCTGTTCGCGCCAGGACACCAAGCCCGAAGTCGCCACTCCCGCCCCCTGGGTTCGAATGGTCGTGCTCGAAAGCGCATCCTCCGGGCAGCTGGTTCTGTCGGGCACGGTGAGGGCCAGGCATGAAACGCCGTTGTCCTTCCAGATTGGCGGCCGGGTGCTGGCCCGCCATGTCGAGGCCGGCCAGAGCGTCCAGGCGGGGCAGCTGCTGTTCTCGCTCGACCCGCGCGATGTCGCGGCTACTGAACAGGCTGCTGCGGCCCAGCTGGCGGCAGCCGAGGCGGCGCTGACCACCGCCCAGCGCGAGCTGGAACGCCAGCGTCAGCTGGTGGCGCAGGGCTTCGTCAGCGCGCAGACGCTGGACCGCTTCGAGCTTGCTCAACGCGATGCGCTCAGCCGGCTCGATGTCGCCCGCTCGGGTTCCAGCCAGGCGCGCAATGCCCGTGGCTACACCGAGCTCAGGGCTGCGCGCGCCGGCGTGATCACCGAGGTCATGGTCGAAGCCGGTCAGGTGGTGAGCCCAGGCCAGGGCCTGGCCACGCTGGCGCAGGCGGGCGAGCGCGAGATCGAGGTCTACCTGCCGAGCGCGCCGCCAGCGTCACAGCAGGGCCGGGTCGAGGGTGCTGATGGCCAGTCGCAGGCGGTGCAGCTGCGCGAGGTCACCGGCGCGGCCGATCCGGTCAGCCGGACCTGGCGCGCCCGCTACCGGTTGGATGCAGGCCACCAGCCCGAGGCTTGGCCGCTGGGGAGTGTGGTGCGGCTGGTGCTCGGCCAGCCCGGCACGGCACAGTCCAGCCAGGCGCAGCAGGTGCCGCTGGGTGCCCTGGATGAACGGGCTGATGGCCCGCGCCTGTGGCGGGTGGTGAACGGCAAGGTCGAGTCCGTGTCGGTCAAGGTCATCGAGCTCGGTGCCAGCCACGCCCGTATCCAGAGTCCGCTGGCCGTTGGCGACAAAGTTGTCGCCTTGGGCACGCACCGGCTGAGTCCCGGCATGGCGGTGCGGGAGCTGGCGCCATGAGCTTTCCGAACCTGTCCGCGCTCGCGGTGCGCGAGCGCGCCGTCACGCTGTTCTTCATCCTGCTGTCGGTGGCCGCCGGCCTCTATGCCTTCCTGTCGCTGGGCCGGGCCGAGGACCCGGCCTTCACCGTGCGGGTGATGGTGGTCTCGGCCGTCTGGCCGGGTGCCAGTGCCGAGGACATCCAGTCCCAGCTGGTGGACCGGCTGGAAAAGCGCATCCAGGAGGTGGACTATCTGTACCGGATCGAGACCACCATCCGGCCCGGACGTGCCGACCTGCAGGTCGAGTTCCAGGACTACACGCCGAGCCAGAAAGTCCCTGGCCTGTTCTACGAGGTGCGCAAGCGCATGCTCGACGAGAGCAGCCGGTTGCCGCGTGGCGTCATCGGCCCGGTCGTCAATGACGACTTCGGCGATGTCTATTTCTCGCTGATGGCCGTGACCGCGCCGGGTCTGCCGCTGCGCGAACTCACCCGCGAGGCCGAGGCGATCCGCGACCGGCTGCAGCGTCTGCCCGGCCTGCACAAGGCGGTGCTGATGGCCGAGCGCCCCGAGCGCGTCTTCCTCGACTTCGACATGGCACGGCTGAACAATCTGGGTCTGTCGCCGCAGGCGGTGTTCGAGGCCATCGATGCCAGCAACCAGCTGTTGCCGGCCGGTTTGCTGGAGCTCGACGGACCCCGTGCCTACCTGCGGGTGGCTGCCGACCTGTCCGACCCCGAACGGCTGGCCGCGCTGCCACTGCGCGTCGGCAACCGTCTCATCCGCCTGTCCGACATCGCCAGCGTGCGCCGCGGCCAGGAGGACCCGCCCAGCTATCTGGTGCGCAGCCGCGGCCAGGATGCGCTGCTGCTGGGCGTGGTGATGGGCAAGGGCGAGAACGGTCTCGCCTTCGGCCAGCGCCTGGGCGATTTCGTCGCCACCGAGCAGGCCAGCTTGCCGCTGGGCATGGAGCTGACCCTGCTGACCAACCAGACCGATGCCATCAGCCAGGCGGTCAAGCTGTTCCAGCTCAAGTTCCTGGTCGCGGTCGCGGTGGTGATGGCGGTCAGCATGCTGGCCATTGGCTGGCGCGCCGGCCTGGTCGTGGGCATCGCGGTGCCGCTCACGCTGGGCTTGACCTTCCTGCTGATGAAGTTCGCCGGCGTCAACCTAGACCGCATCACGCTGGGCGCGCTGATCATCTCGCTCGGCTTGCTGGTGGATGACGCGATCATCGCGATCGAGATGATGATCGTGAAGATGGAGGAGGGTTGGGACCGGGTGCGTGCCGCCAGCCATGCCTGGAATGTCACCGCTGCGCCGATGCTGTTCGGTACCCTGGTCACGGTGGCCGGCTTCGTGCCGATCGGCTTCGCCCAGTCCGGCGTGGGCGAGTACGCGGGCAACATCTTCTGGGTGCTGGCGTTTGCGTTGCTGGTGTCCTGGGTCGTGGCCGTCACCTTCACGCCCTATCTGGGAGTCAAGCTGCTGCCGCGCTACGAAAAGCACAGCAGCGCCAGCCTCTACCAGACCCCGCTCTACCAGCGCCTGCGCGCGCTCGTCACCGCCTGCGTGCGCTACCGCAAGACCGTGGTGGCCGGCACCGTGCTGTTGCTGGTGCTGAGCGTGCTGGCCATGGCCCTGCTGGTGCAGAAACAGTTCTTTCCCAGCTCCGATCGGCCCGAGGTGCTGATCAGCGTCAACCTGCCGCAGGGCAGCGCCATCCATGGCACTGACGCCACGGTGCGCCGCATCGAGTCCATCCTGTCCGAGATGCCCGAGGTGCGCACGCTGTCGTCCTATGTCGGGGGCGGGGCGCCGCGCTTCTTCATCTCGGCCAATCCGGAGCTGCCCGATCCGGCTTTTGCCAAGCTGATCGCCATCGGTCACGACGCGGCGGCCCGCAACCGCATCATGGACGAGCTGCAGCGTCGCATCGACGCGGGTGAATTCCCCGAGGCGCAGGTGCGCGTGACGGGGCTGCTGTTTGGCCCGCCAGTGCAGTGGCCGGTCAGCTTTCGCATCATCGGTCCTGATCCGGTCGAGCTGCGCCGCATCGGCAATGAGTTGCGCGAGCTGATGGCCACGCACCCCCACATCCGCAACGCCCACCTGGATTGGGATGAGCGCGCTCCGGTGCTGCAGATCAAGGCCAACCTCGATCGACTGCATCAGATGGGGCTGACGCCGCGCGAGCTGGCGCAGCAGCTGCAGTTCCAGCTCGACGGCGTGCCGGTGACCGAGCTGCGCCAGGACATCCGCACGGTCCAGCTGCGAGCGCGGGCGGATCGCACGGCCAGCGGCGGCGTGCTGCTGCCCGAGCAGATCGAGTTGCGCAGCCAGGACGGCCGCAAGCTCTCCCTGGCGCAGGTCGGCCAGATCGAGGTGCGCTACGAGGACCCGGTGCTCAAGCGCTACAACCGCGAGCGCTTCCTGGCCGTGCATGCCGACGTGGCAGGCGCCCAGCCGCCCGACGTGACCCACGCGCTCTGGGGCCAGATGGCCGAGCTGCGCGAGCGCCTGCCCGCAGGCTATCGCATCGACATCGGCGGCTCGGTCGAGCAGTCGGGCAAGGCCGACGGCTCGATCCAGAAGCTGCAGCCGCTCATGCTGGCGCTGATGCTGATCTTCGTCATGCTGCAGATGCGCTCGTTCTCGGGCACCTTCATGGTGGTGGCGACCGCGCCGCTGGGGATGATCGGTGCGGTGTTGGCGCTGCTGCTGTTCCGTCAGCCCTTCGGCTTCGTGGCGCTGCTCGGGCTGATCGGCCTGGCGGGCATCCTGATGCGCAACACCATGATCCTGACGCAGCAGGTGCAGGACAACCTCGACGAGCGGCTGGACCCCTGGTCAGCCGTGGTGGAAGCCGCGGTGCACCGGGCCCGCCCGGTGATCCTGACCGCGCTGGCGGCCATGCTGGCCTTCGTGCCGCTGACCTTCGACAGCTTCTGGGGGCCGCTGGCCTATGTGCTGATTGGTGGCGTGGCGGTGGGCACGGTGATCACGCTGCTGTTCGTGCCGGCCTTGTACGCGCTGTGGTTCCGCCTGGGCCAGCAGGCCAGCACGGTGAGCTGATGAGCGAGGCGCAGTCTGCGCAGGTCCCGATCGGCTGGGATCTGTCGCAGACGACTCGGTGTCAAGTGATATCGTGCGGATACCGATTCACTCACCACTTCGCCATGCCACGCATCCAGTTCCAGCCCGCAGCCAGTTATCCCTTCGCCACCGAGCTGCAGATCTACGCCAGCCACATCAACGAAGGCGGCCACCTCGACAATGTCCAGCTGCTGTCGCTGGTGGCAGAAGCCCGCACGCGCTTCTTCGCCAGCCTGGGCTACAGCGTGCTGGACGTGGAGGGGCATGCGTTCTTTGTCGGCGACCAGGCGGTGCAGTACAAGTCCGAGGGCTTTCATGGCCAGACGCTGCGCATTGAGATGGCCGCTGACGACTTCAGCCCCAAGGGCCTGGACCTGGTCTACCGCGTGACCGAGGCGCAGTCCGGCCGCGAGGTGGCGCTGGGCAAGATCGGTCTGGTCTGCGTGGATCTCGGCAGTCGCAAGCCCAGTCCCATCCCCGAGGCCTTCATGCGCCAGCTGGGAGTCGATCGGACTTGAGTCGGACTTGAGCCCGAGCCGAGCGGGTCGATGCCCGCGTGTCAGTACGACATCCCCTGAGGCAACATCATGAGCAACAAGGCACCCAACAACGGCTGGTGGCGCGGTGGCGTCATCTACCAGATCTACCCGCGCAGCTTCCAGGACAGCAACCGCGACGGCATCGGCGACCTGCCGGGCATCACCTCGCGGCTTGACCACATCGCTGCGCTCGGCGCCGACGCCATCTGGCTGTCGCCCTTCTTCAAGAGCCCGATGAAGGACTTCGGCTACGACGTCAGCGACTACTGCGACGTCGATCCGATGTTCGGCACGCTCGATGACTTCAGGGCGCTGGTGGCGCGCGCGCACGAACTGGGGCTGAAAGTGATGATCGACCAGGTGCTGTCGCACACCAGCGACCAGCATCCCTGGTTCGTCGAGAGCCGCGCCAGCCGCGACAATCCCAGGGCCGACTGGTATGTCTGGGCCGACGCGAAGGACGACGGCAACCCGCCCAACAACTGGCTGAGCGTCTTCGGCGGCAGCGCCTGGCAGTGGGACACGCGCCGCTGCCAGTATTACCTGCACAATTTCCTGAGCAGCCAGCCCGACCTCAATTTCCACCACCCGGCGGTGCAGGAGGCGATTCTCGCGAGCGTGCAGTTCTGGCTCGATCTGGGCGTCGATGGCTACCGGCTCGACACGGCCAACTACTATTTCCACGACGCCGAGCTGCGCAACAACCCTGCGCGTGGAGCGCCCGATCCGGGTCAGCCCGATCCGGCAGTCAATGCCTTCAATCCCTATGGCTGGCAGTGGCATGTCCATGACAAGAGCCAGCCAGAAAACCTGGTCTTCCTGCGGCGCCTGCGCGCGCTGCTCGACCAGTACCCCGACACGACCATGGTCGGAGAGATTGGCGACGACGACGGATTGGCTCTTGTTGCCGCGTATACTGGTAGTAGTGACAAGCTCCACATGGCCTACTGTTTCGATTTCCTCGGCGACCCGCACAGCGCATCTTTCCTGCATGGCGTGCTGGCTCGCTTCGATGCGGTCGTCGGCGACGGCTGGCCCTGCTGGGCGCTGTCGAACCACGATGTCGCCCGGGTGGCGACGCGCTGGGGCGGCACCGATCCCGACCCGCGTCTGCTGCGCCTGGCGGCGGCCTTCCAAGCCAGCCTGCGCGGCACTATCTGCCTGTACCAGGGCGAGGAGCTTGGCCTGCCCG
>CALPRQ020000044.1 GCA_943326015.2 Chitinophaga pinensis
GACATGTCGAAGCGGATCAGCTCGATGCCCAGGATATAGGCCAGCTGCTTGGCGGCCTCGGTCTTGCCGACGCCGGTCGGGCCCGAGAACAGGAAGCTGCCGATCGGCTTGTCGGTCTTGCCCAGGCCGGCGCGCGACATCTTGACCGCGGACGACAGGGCATCGAGCGCCTTGTCCTGGCCGAACACGACCGACTTGAGGTCGCGCTCGAGGGTGGCGAGCTTGCTGCGGTCGTCGCTGGAGACGTTGGCAGGCGGAATGCGGGCGATCTTGGCGACGATCTCCTCGATCTCGCCCTTGCCGATGATCTTCTTGCGCTTGGACGGCAGCATGATGCGCTGGGCGGCGCCGGCCTCGTCGATCACGTCGATTGCCTTGTCGGGCAGGTGGCGGTCGCTGATGTACTTGGCCGAGAGCTCGGCAGCGGCCTGCAGCGCGGCGGCCGCGTACTTGACATGGTGGTGTTCCTCGAAGCGCGACTTCAGGCCCTTGAGGATGTCGATCGTCTGCGCCACGGTGGGCTCGACCACATCGACCTTCTGGAAGCGGCGGCTCAAGGCGGCGTCTTTCTCGAAGATGCCGCGGTACTCGGTGAAGGTGGTGGCGCCGATGCACTTGAGCGCACCGCTGGACAGCGCGGGTTTCAGCAGGTTGGACGCGTCGAGCGTACCGCCCGAAGCAGCGCCAGCGCCAATCAGGGTGTGGATCTCGTCGATGAACAGGATCGCGTGCGGCTTGTCCTTGAGCGTCTTGAGCACGCCTTTCAAGCGCTGTTCGAAGTCACCACGGTACTTGGTGCCGGCCAGCAGCGCGCCCATGTCGAGCGAATAGACCTGGGCCTCGGCCAGCACCTCGGGCACATCCTTCTGGACGATGCGCCAAGCCAGCCCTTCCGCGATCGCGGTCTTGCCGACGCCGGCCTCGCCGACCAGCAGCGGGTTGTTCTTGCGCCGGCGGCACAGGATCTGGATCACGCGCTCGACCTCGAACTCGCGCCCGATCAGCGGGTCGATCTTGCCGTCCTTGGCTGCCTGGTTCAGGTTGAGCGTGAACTGCTCCAGCGGCGAGGCTTTCTCGCTGGCCTTGGCCTCCTGGCCTTCCTCGTTCTCGGCGGCGCCGCCCTCTGCGGGCTTGGACGGCTGCTCGGGCGAGTCGCCTTTCTTGATGCCGTGCGCGATGAAGTTGACGACATCCAGCCGGGTCACGCCCTGCTGGTGCAGGTAGTAGACCGCGTGCGAGTCCTTCTCGCCGAAGATCGCGACCAGCACATTGGCGCCTGTGACTTCCTTCTTGCCGTTGCCGGTCGACTGGACATGCATGATGGCGCGCTGGATCACCCGCTGGAAACCCAGCGTGGGCTGGGTGTCGACCTCGTCGGTGCCGGCGACCTGGGGCGTGTTGTCCTTGATGAAGGCCGCCAGCGCCTGGCGCAGATCGTCGATGCTGGCCGCGCAGGCCCGCAGCACCTCGGCCGCGCTGGGGTTGTCGAGCAGGGCGAGCAGCAGGTGCTCGACCGTGATGAATTCGTGCCTCTGCTGCCTCGCCTCGACGAAGGCCATGTGCAAGCTGACTTCAAGTTCCTGGGCAATCATGTGGCACTTCCTTTAAACGTGTCTCTAATTTATCGCGTTTTTCACTGCGCTGCAGGGCCACATGGGGACTGGCCCGTCTTATTCAACGGGTTCTGCCAGACATTGCAGCGGATGACCGTGGTGACGGGCCGCCTGCAGCACCTGCTCGACCTTGGTCGTGGCCAGGTCGCGCGTGAAGACGCCGCAGATGCCGCGCCCTTCGAGGTGGATCCTGAGCATGATCTGGGTCGCGGTCTCGCGGTCCTTGTTGAAGTACTCCTGCAGCACCAGCACGACGAACTCCATCGGCGTGAAGTCGTCGTTGAGCAGCACGACCTGGTACATCTTGGGCGGCTCGACGCGCTGGGTCTTGCGCTCGAGCACGACTTCGGCGCCGCCGGCCGGAAGAGAAGGACTGAGGTTCGGATGCTTGGGTGTAGTGGCCATGAAAATGATTCTAGCGGCAGGGGACGCCGACGCGGACCGGCAGCCGAAGTTGACCGGCAACACCCGCACGGCGCAGAATTGCCGCAAGTTTCGACCAGGCAAAGAATTCCCGATGAGCCCCCCCTTCCGTAGCGCATTGCATCCCCGTGGCTGGGCGCTGGCTGCCTGTGCCATGGCGCTTGCCTGGCTGCAGGGCTGTGGCACTGTGGCACCGCCATCGGCCGCTGGCAAGCAGGCGCTGACGGTGCGCTCCGAGCAGTCGGCCCAACGGGGCAGCGATGTCGCGCTCTATGCCATGTCCATGCTCGACCAGGGTTACCGCTGGGGCGGGAAGGCGCCGCAAGGCGGCTTCGACTGCTCGGGGCTGGTCAGTCATGTGTTTCGCGAAGCCGCCGGCGTGGATCTGCGCGGCAACGCCGCTGCGCTGTCGCGCCAGTCGCGTCCGGTCGACCTGACGACGCTGCAGGCTGGCGACCTGCTGTTCTTCAACACCCTGGGCCAGCCCAGCTCGCATGTCGGCGTCTACGTGGGCAAGGGCCAGTTCGTCCATGCGGCCAACGAGCGCAGCGGCGTGCGCATGGACCGGCTGGGCGACCGCTACTACGCGACCCGCTTCGAGGGCGCCAAGACCGTGCTAGATTAGCTTGGATGAATCCACGCACCGCAGATCGCATCCTGGCTGTCCTGTCGCTGACCCTGCTCGGCCTGGGCTGCCTGTTCGTGCTCTGGCCCTTCCTGACCTCGCTGGCCTGGGCCGCCATTCTCGTCTCAAGCAGCTGGGGCGCTTTTGCCTGGCTGGACCGGCTGCTGGGTGGCCGGCGTGCGCTGTCGGCCAGCCTGATGACGCTGCTGGTGACCGTGGTGGTGCTGCTGCCGGTGGTGGTGCTGGCGGTGGCGCTGTCGGACGACGTCGCCGAGCTCGGCCGCTCGGCCGGCAAGCTGGTGAGCGAAGGCTTGCCCGATGCGCCGGCCTGGCTGGCCTCGCTGCCGCTGGTGGGGCCTGGATTGCTGCGTTACTGGCAGCAGTTCGCGCACGACGGCCAGCGCCTGATGCAGGAGTTGGCCAAGCTGGCCGAGCCGGCGCAGGCCTTCGCGCTCGACGCCGGGTCCGTGGTGGGGCGCGGCGTGATCGACATCGCGCTGTCGGTGTTCCTGGCCTTCTTCCTCTACCTGCACGGCGAAGCACTGGCCAGGCGGGTGAGTTATGCGCTCGAGCGCCTGAGTGGCGAGCGCGCCAGCCACCTGCTCGGGCTCACCCGGGGCACGGTTCACGGCGTGATCTACGGCGTGCTGGGCACTGCGCTGGCGCAGGGCGTGCTGGCCTCGATCGGGCTGGCGATCGCCGGCGTGCCGGGCGCAGTGCTGCTGGGCGCTGCCACCTTCCTGCTGTCGGTGCTGCCGGTCGGCCCGCCGCTGGTCTGGGGCGGCGCCGCGTTCTGGCTGTTCCAGCAGGGCGAGCCGATGTGGGCGATCTTCATGGCTGGCTGGGGCTTCTTCGTCGTCAGCACGGTCGACAATTTCATCAAGCCGCTGATCATCAGCCGGGGTGCCAAGCTGCCGTTCGCGGTGGTCTTCATGGGGGTGCTGGGCGGGGTGCTGGCCTTCGGCGTGATCGGTGCCTTCCTGGGTCCGGCGCTGCTGGCAGTGGGCTTTCGGCTGATCAGCGAATGGAGCGCGCGCGCGCAGGGCTGAAAGCGCGCCGCCGTCCTGCCGGGTTATCCCGGCACCTCAGGCAACGCAGGGTGGCGGCAGGAAGCGGCTTTCGAACTCCGCCAGCGGCAGCGGCCCGCTGAGCAGGAAGCCCTGCCCGAGCGGACAGCCCAGCTGCAGCAGGTACTGGCGCTGCTGCTCGGTTTCTATGCCTTCTGCCATCAGGTCGAGCCGTAAGCGGTGCACCAGCTCGCAGATGATCTCGACCAGCACGCGGTCGCCCTCGTGTTCCTCCATGCCGCGCACGAAGCACTGGTCGATCTTGACCCCGCTGACCGGGAGCTGCCTGAGATAGGACAGGCTGGAATAGCCGGTGCCGAAATCATCGATCAGCATTGCCACGCCCAGATCGCGGAACTGCTGCAGGCGCTCGAGCAGGTCGGGCGCCGGGCGGGCCCAGACCGCCTCGGTCAGCTCGATTTCGAGCCAGGACGGCTCCAGCCCCAGCTCGGACAGCAGGTTGCGCAGCTGGTCCAGCCAATCCGGCCGCTGCAGGTCGGAAGCGCTCTGGTTGAGCGCCAGCCGCCAGTGGCCGGGCCAGCGCCCCTGCCCGGCCCAGGCCGCGATCTGGCGCAGCGTGGTCTGCAGCATCCAGGTATCGATCGCACCGAGCAGCTGGTGCTGCGCCGCCACCTGCAGGAAGTCGTTGCTGCCGAGCAGGCCCAGGCGGGGATGCTGCCAGCGCACCAGCGCCTCGGCGCCGACGACGGCCATGTCCCGCAGCCGGAACTTGGGCTGCCAGTGCACCTCGAACTGGCCATGTTCGAGCGCTGCGCGCAGCTCCTGGTGCAGGCTGTAGGTCTCGCGCAGGGCATGGCCGAGCTCGGCGGTATAGGCCTGCAGCTGGTTGCGTCCGGCACGCTTGGCGGCATACATGGCCTGGTCGGCGTGGCGCAGCAGGGCTTCGGCGCTGTCGCCGTCGTCGGGAAACATGACCAGTCCGACCGAGGCCTGGGCCCGATAGTCGGGCGTGCCGTCGAGCACCATCGGTTCGTGCAGCTGGTGCACCAGGCGGTCGGCCAGTTCGAGTGCATTGTCACGATTGATGTTGGGCAGCAGCACGACGAATTCGTCGCCCCCCAGGCGCGCGACGGTGTCCATCTCGCGCACCGCGTCATGCAGGCGATGCGCGATCACCATCAGCAGTTCGTCGCCGATCGCATGGCCCAGCGTGTCGTTGACCTCCTTGAAGTGGTCGAGGTCGGCAAACAGCAGCGCGAAGCTCTGCTGCTCGCGCCGCGCCTGCGACACGGCCTGGTTCAGGCGGTCCTGGAACAAGGTACGGTTGGGCAGCCCGGTCAGGCTGTCGGTGGTGGCCAGGCGCAGGATCTCGTCGCTGGCGCGGCGCGCCTCGGTCAGGTCGCTGATGACAGCCATGTAGCCCTGGGCGTTGCCTGCGGCATCGACCAGCGCGGTCACGCTGAGACGCACCACCAGCTGCGCGCCAGCGGCCGTGCGCAGCTGGGCCTCGCCGGTCCAGCGTCCCTGCAGGCGCAAGCCTTCGAGGATGGGCGCTTCCAGCTCGCCGCCTGGCGAGCCGTCCGGCCTGAGCAGCTGGGCGAAGCATCCGGGCAGCGCCAGCGCGCCATAGCCGGTCAGCCGCTCGAAGGCCGGATTGGCGCGCAGCAGATGGCCACTGGCGTCGGCCACGACGATGGCATCGTTGCTGTGCAGGAAGACCGTCTCGCTCATGAGCTGGTCGCGTTCGGCCGCCCGCTCCGCCGTGACATCGCGCGAGACGCAGCCGATGCCCCAGATGCCGTTGTCGGCGCCGCGCAGGGGGTACTTGAGCACGCGCATCTCACGCGGCCGGCCGGCCAGGTCCAGAGTGTGATGAAACACGGCGGGCTGGCCGGAGTTGATGACCTGCTGGTTCTCCTGGCAGTACAAGAGGGCATCCTGCAGCGGCAGGATCTGGTCCAGCTTCAGGCCCAGGAGCTGCACCAGCGGCCGGCCGGTCAGCTCGAGCGCCTGGCGGTTGGCGTAGAGGCAGCGGCCTTCGAGGTCGAAGGCGAAGATGTTGTCGTTGCTGCAATCGAGCAGGCTGCGCGTCAGGCGCTGGTACCCGGGGTCGGACTCGGGATCGCAGGTCGGGCTCGTCGGAGGCAATTTGGCGTTTCCTCTCTGCCTGGATGGTTCCGGGATCAGCCAATCTGACACCGTTTACCAATCCTATATCGTCACAAGTCATTACGCGATAGGACCAAGCTCCCATGACATTGCTGGCCAAGTCGCTGCCTGGCAGGAGCGAACTGGCAGCAAAATAGCGGCGACATGAAACTGCCATCCTTTCTCCTGCCACGCGCTCGACCGATGAGCAACCGGCTTGCCCCTGCCGTCGCGCAGGCTCGCTCCGGTCTCGTCCGGCTGCCCGCCCGGCTGCGCGCCTTGGGCTGGCGCGGCGCGCTGCTCGCGCTCGTCGCCCTGCCCGCCTTGCTGCTGCTCTACGCACTGCTGCTGGTGCCATTCACGCCGGCGATCAGCGACATCCGCAAGGCCGCGACCGAGCAGCCGGCGCAGATCCTGAGCGCGGATGGCCGGAAGCTGACCGAGTTCAAGCGCTCCAACCGGGTCTGGGTCGAGTTGAAGGATGTGGCGCCACAGGTGGTCGACGCGCTGGTCGCGACCGAGGACCACCGCTTCTATGACCACTTCGGCATGGACTGGCGGCGCACGGCCTCGTCGGCGTTGCACACCTTCGGCGGCGACCGCCAGGGCGGCTCGACGCTGACGCAGCAGCTCGCGCGCAACCTCTATCCCGAGGAGATCGGGCGCGCGCCGACGCTGACGCGCAAGCTCAAGGAGGCGATCACGGCGTTCAAGATCGAGGCGGTCTACTCGAAGGACGAGATCCTGGAGACCTACCTCAACACGGTGCCCTTCCTCTACAACGCCTATGGCATCGAAATGGCGGCGCGCACCTATTTCGACCGCTCGGCTGACGAACTTGACCTGTTGCAGGCCGCCACGCTGGTCGGCATGCTCAAGGGCAACAGCTACTACAACCCGGTGCTCAACCCCGAGCGCGCACTGCAGCGGCGCAACACGGTGCTGGCGCAGATGGTCAAGCGCGGCAAGCTCGATGCGGGGAAATTTGCCTCGCTGCGGGAAAAACCGCTGCGGCTGGAGTTCGAGCGTCAGAGCGAGCCGCTGGGGACTGCCCCGCATTTCTCCCAGCAGCTGCGGCGCTGGCTGATCACCTGGGCCGACCGCAAGGGCTACAACCTGTATGCCGATGGCCTGGTCGTGCACACCACGCTGGACTCGCGCCTGCAGGCGGCAGCCAACCAGGCGGTGGCGCGCCAGGGCAATCGGCTGCAGTCGGTGGCCGATGCGGCCTGGGGACGGGCCTGGAATGCCAAGGACCCGACGGTGCGTGCCATCCTGCTCGAAACGCCCGAATACCGCGCGGCGCGCGACGCCGGACTCGACGAGGCGCAGGCCTTGAAGCAACTGCAGACCGACCGCGCCTTCATGCAGCGGCTGCGCGCGCAGAAGACGCGGGTGCAGGCCGGCCTGCTGGCGCTCGACCCCAGGAACGGCCAGGTGCGGGCCTGGGTCGGCAGCCGTGGCTACGAACAGGACGCCTATGACCATGTGCAGCAGGCGCGGCGCCAGCCGGGCTCGACCTTCAAGCCCTTCGTCTATGGCGAGGCGCTGCGCCGCGGCGCCAGCCCGGACGACAGGCGCGTCGACCGCGAGGTCGAGATCGATGTCGGCCACGGCGAGATCTGGCGTCCGCGCGACGGCGGCCCGCCGAGCGGGCGCGCACTGAGCCTGCGCGAGGCGCTGGCCTACTCGAAGAACACGATCACGGCCCAGCTGGTGCAGGAGGTGGGACCGGCCAGGGTGGCCAAGCTGGCGCGTGCCATGGGGGTGCGCCAGAGCCCGCTCAAGGAGGTGCCGTCGCTCGCGCTGGGGACCAGCCCGGTCACGCTGAAGGAAATGGTGAGCGCCTACGGCACGATCGCCAACGGCGGCAGCTACATCGAGCCGGTCATGATCACTCGCATCGAGGACCGCGACGGCCGGGTGCTGGAGGAGTTCGAGCCGGCCAAGCCCGAGCCGGTGCTGGCACGGCGCACCGCCTGGGAACTCTACGACCTGATGCGCGGCGTGATCGACCGCGGCACCGGCCACGCGATCCGCAGCCAGTACGGCATCCGGGCCGATGTCGCGGGCAAGACCGGCACGACCCAGGACTATGCCGATGGCTGGTTCATCCTGATGCACCCGCAGCTGGTCACAGGCGCCTGGGTCGGCTTCAACGACAGCCGCATCACGCTGCGCAGCGATCACTGGGGCCAGGGTGCGTACAGCGCGCTGCCGATGGTCGGCGAGCTGACCTCGCGCGCGCTGCGCGCGCGCATCGCCGACCCGCGGGCGCGCTTCGAGGAGCCCGACGACGGCAACTGGCTGACCCGGCTGTGGCGCGGCGCGCGCGACTGGCTTCAAGGCAGCTGGCAGGGACTGTGGCAGGAGCTGGGCCAGCGTTGGGACGAGCTGCTGCGGCCAGGCCGACCGGCCAAGTTACCGGGGGATGGAGTGCCGGTGCGAGATGCCGTGCCCGAGCCGGTTGCGGAATTGCCGCCGGCAGAGTTGCCGCCCGCGCCAGACCCGCTGCAGGACAAGATCGACCAGATCCTGAACGAAGGCCAATCTGCGGCTCCCGCAGCCGCGCCAGTGACTGGACCGGAGACCGCGCCAGCTCAGTCAAGCGCTCCGTGACAGGCCCGGCCATCCAGGCGGGTGGAATGAGCCTGCCCGCTGCGTATCGAATCATGAGACGCAGTCGTGCATGATGGCGGGCAGATCGACTCCCAGCCCTGCTCGCCCCGCCCCATGCCCACTTCACTGAAACCCGGCTTCATCGCCCTGCACGGCAACCGATCCGAGGATCTGGCGCAGGCCGTGATCGCCTGGCTGGCACGGAACCCGCTCGCGCCGCTGGAGCAGGAGGTGGTGCTGGTGCAGAGCAACGGCATCGCCGAATGGTTCAAGATGGCGCTGGCGCAGCAGCTCGGCGTCTGCGGCTCGACCCGGGTCGAGCTACCGGGGCGCTTCCTGTGGCGCAGCTACCGCGAGCTGCTGGGGCCGCGCGCGGTGCCGCGCGACTCGCCGCTGGACAAGCTGCCGATGACCTGGCGCCTGATGCAGGTGCTGCCCGGACTGCTGGCGACGCCCAACTTCGAGCCGGTCAGGCGCTACCTGCGCCAGGACGACCCGCGGCGCCAGCTGCAGCTGGCCCAGCAGCTGGCCGACCTGTTCGACCAGTACCAGAACTACCGCTCGGACTGGCTGGCCGACTGGGCCGAGGGCCGTGACCTGCTGCTGCAGGCGCAGGGCAGCCGGGTGGCGGTGCCGGCGGACCAGGCCTGGCAGCCCGAGCTCTGGCGCGCCGTGCTGGGGACGCTGAGCGAATCGCAACGGGCCACGATCCGGCCCAAGCTGCACCGGATGGCGCTGGAACGCCTCAACAGCGGGGATGATGTCGGCGTCCGGCTGGCGCGCCGCGTGGTGGTGTTTGGCATGAGCCACATGCCGGCCTCGACGCTGGAGGCGCTGGCGGCGCTGAGCCGGCACAGCCAGGTGCTGCTGGCGATCCCGAACCCCTGCCGCTACTACTGGGGCGACATCATGGAGGGGCGCGAGTTCCTGCGCGCCGAGCGGCGCCGGCACGCGCTGCGCGAGGGGCGCGAGCTGTCTGGCGTCTCGCTGGAGGACATGCACCAGCATGCGCATCCGCTGCTGGCGGCCTGGGGCCGGCAGAGCCGCGACTTCATCCGCCAGCTCGACGCCTTCGACGACGCCGACGAGACCCGGCAGCGCTTTCCGCAGGCGCGCATCGACCTGTTCGACGAGTCGCCCGAGCAGGACGGCACGCCACTGCTGTGCCGGGTGCAGAACCGCATCCGCGATCTGGAGCCGCTGCAGCCGCTGCCACCCGATGCGGCGCCCGAGCCACTGCCGGATGCCGACCGATCGATCGTGTTCCACATCGGGCACAGCCGGGTGCGCGAGCTTGAGGTCCTGCACGACCAGCTGCTGCAGCTGCTGGCCCGTTCCGAGCCGGGCCGACCCGCGCTGCAGCCGCGCGACGTGGTGGTGATGGTGCCCGACATCGAGCTGATGGCGCCGGCGATCCGCGCGGTGTTCGGCCAGTACGGGCGCCATGACCCGCGCCACATTCCGTTCGACATCGCCGACTTGAGCGCCAAGTCGAGCAGCACCATCGTGACAGCGCTGGAATGGCTGCTGCAGCTGCCGGCGCAGCGCTGCCGCATCAGCGAACTGGTCGATCTGCTGGAGGTGCCGGCGGTGGCCCGGCGCTTTGGCGTGGAACTTGAGCAGCTGCCCCAGCTCACGCACTGGATGTCGGGCGCGGGCATACGCTGGGGGCTGAACCTGCCGCAACGCGAGCAGATGGGTCTGCAGGCCTGCGGCGAGCAGAACAGCGCCTGGTTCGGACTGCATCGCATGCTGCTGGGCTACGCGGCGGGCTCGCTGGCCGATCTGCCGCAGGCTGCGGGCTGGGCCGGCATCGAGCCCTATGCCGAGGTCGGCGGTCTGGACGCGGAGCTCGCGGGGTCGCTGGCACATCTGCTGCGCGCGCTGCTGGACTGGTGGCAGTGCTGCGAGCTTGAGGCCACGCCCGCGGTCTGGGCCGAGCGCGGCCGCAGCCTGCTCAAGGCCCTGTTCGAGCCAGCGGAGGCACTCGACGGCCAGGTGCTGGAGGCACTGGAGCAGGCGCTCCTCGAATGGGTGCTGGCTTGCGAGCAGGCTGGCTTCGAGCAGGCCGTGCCGCTTTACGCCCTGCGCCAGTCCTGGATCGAGGCGCTCGATGCACCCGACCTGGACCAGCGCTTTCGCGCCGGCGGCGTGACCTTCTGCACGCTAATGCCGATGCGCGCGGTGCCGTTCGAGGTGGTCTGCCTGCTCGGCATGAACGATGGCGACTACCCGCGCCGCAGCCAGCGCAGCGACTTCGACCTGATGGGGCTGAGCGGCCAGCAGCGCCCGGGCGACCGCTCGCGCCAGCAGGACGACCGCCAACTCATGCTGGAGGCGCTGCTGTCGGCGCGGCGCCAGCTCTACCTCAGTTGGACCGGCCGCAACATCCGCGACAACAGCGAGCAGCCGCCCTCGGTGCTGGTGTCGCAGCTGCGCGACTACCTGACGGCGGTCTGGGGCAGCGCCTGCGTCACATCGCGCACTATCGAGCACCCGCTGCAGCCCTTCAGCCGGCGCTATTTCGAACAGCAGCCCGACGCGGCGACCCCGCTGCTGACCTATGCGGCCGAGTGGCGCCGCCTGCATCTGGAAAATCCGCCACAGGATGAGACGGGCATGGCGCCCCGCCCGCCGCGCGAGGCCGAACAGGCGCCGCCGCTGACGCTGCAACGGCTGGCGTTCTTCTACCGCAACCCGGCCCGGGCCTTCTTCAAGGAGCGGCTCGGCGTGAGCTTCGTCGAGCGCGACGAGGAGGCGGCCGACGTGGAGGCCTTCGTGGTCGAGGGGCTGGACCACCACCAGCTGATCGCTGCCCAGGTCAGGCATTGGCCGAAAGTCGCCGACCCAGGCTTGCTGCGCCAGCGCATCGCGCGCGACATCGAACGCCTGCTGCGCTCGGGCGTGCTGCCGATGCAGGGTTTCGGCGAGCTGACCCGGCAGACGCTGCAGTCGACACTCGAAGCGATGGCGGATGCCTGGCAACAGGCCTGCGAGGAGTTCCCGATGTCAGCGCCACGACTGGCGGTCGAATTCGCCCGCGATGGCGTGGCGCTGGCCGACTGGATCGATCCGCTGCACAGCAACGCAGAACAGACCGCCTGGCTGCAGCTGAATCCGGCCAAGCTGCTGGACAAGAAGCAGCAGGTTCGGCCGGACAAACTGCTCGACGCCTGGCTGCGCTCGCTCGCGGCGGCGGCGGGTCAGTCCGAACAAGCCGACCAGGGGCGGGAGCTGCACGGCCTGCTGGTCGGGCCGGACGCGACGCTGCGCATCTCGCCGATGGCGGCCGGGCCGGCCCGAGAGCAGCTGTGTCAGCTGCTGATGCTCTGGCGCGAGGGCATGGTCAGCCCGCTGCCGCTGCCGCTCAAGACCGCGCTGGCGCTGATCAGCGAAGGCAAGGCCGAGGAGGCTTACGAGGGCAGCGCCTTCAGGCCCGACTACGCCGAGGTGAACGAGATGTGCCTGGCGCGCTGCTTCCCGGACTTCGATGCACTCGAAGCAGTGAGCACACCGACCGGCGAGTCGCTGCTGCACGGGCTGGCCACATCGGTCTACGGTCCGATGCTGGACTGGATCGCCGAGCATGTCAGCGTGACCCCGCACCCCTGAGGCCGCCGCCCTGTGAAGCCGCATGCCGAGCCAGCATCCCGAAGCCAGACGCCCATGAACCCATTCAATCTGTTCTCTCCCGTGGAGCCCGCCTCCGAAGCGGCGACCACCAGCGGACCGCAGGAGCTGCATGCCGCGCAGCTGCCGTTGTGGGGTTCGCGCCTGATCGAGGCCAGCGCCGGCACCGGCAAGACCTGGACCATCGCCGCGCTCTACCTGCGGCTGATCCTCGGGCATGGCGGACCGGAGGGCCATGGCCGACCCTTGACGCCGCCCGAGATCCTGGTCATGACCTTCACGCGCGCGGCAACACGCGAGCTGTCGGACCGCATCCGCCAGCGCTTGCTGGAGGCGGCGCAGGCCTTCCGGCAGGCGCCAGCACCCGGCAAGACCGACGCCTTCCTGAAGGAGCTGCTGGCGGCCTTTCCGGAGCAGACGCAGCGCCAGCAGGCAGCCTGGCGGCTGGCGCTGGCGGCCGAGAGCATGGACGAGGCCAGCATCCACACCATCGACGCCTGGTGCCAGCGCACGCTGCGCGAGCATGCCTTCGACAGCGGCAGCCTGTTCGACGAGGAACTGGTGGCCGACGAGGAAGCGCTGCTGATCGAGGCGGTGCAGGACTACTGGCGCCAGCAATGCTATCCGCTCGACAGCCAGGGGCTGGAGCAGGTGATGGCGATCTGGCCCGATGTCGAGGCCTTGCGTCGGGACATCAAGGACCTGCTGGCCCAGGGCGCCGGTCGGGATGGCGGCGAGGGCAGCCTGATCGACGCGCTGGCGCAGGCACAGGCGCTGCAGGACGTGGAACTGGCCGCCATCCAGGCGCAATGGGTGACGCACGCACAGGAGCTGCTGGACTTCGTGCTGAGCCAGGACCCGCCAGGCAAGAAGGGCTGGAACGGCCGGCAGTTCTCGGTCAAGACCCTGAGCGGCTGGCTGGAAAAACTGGCCCGCTGGGCCAGGGGCGAAAGCGACACCCTGCTGCCGGACCTGACCAAGACCGCCTGGGAACGCTTCACGCCCGCCGGACTGCAGGCCTGCTGGATACAGGGACCCGGCATGCCCGAGCTGCCGCGCGCCTGCCGTGAATTCGCCAAACTCAAGCCGCGGCTGGAGGCGCTGCAGGGCCCGGCTGCAGCGGCCCGCCTGCACGCCGCCGCGCGCGTGGCGCACCGGCTGCAGCAGCTCAAATCCCAGGCCGGAACCTTCGGCTTCACTGACATGCTGGAGCGCCTGCACGCGGCGCTCCAGGGCGATAACGCGGACAGCCTGCGCCAGCGCATCCTGACGCAGCACCCGGTCGCGCTGATCGACGAGTTCCAGGACACCTCGCCGCTGCAGTACGGCATCTTCGACCGCATCTACCGCACGGCAGACAACCGCCGCGAGCAGGCGCTGCTGCTGATCGGCGACCCCAAGCAGTCGATCTACGGCTTTCGCGGCGCCGACATCTACAGCTATCTGCAGGCGCGCCAGGCCACCGAGGACCGGCATTACGTTCTCAGGGTCAACTACCGCTCGACCGCGGCGCTGATGGATGCGGTCAACCATTGCTTCCAGTGCGCCGAGATCGAGCGCGACGAAGGCGCATTCGGCTTTCGCAGCGAGGCCGGCAACCCGCTGCCCTATGTCGAGGTCGCCGCCAACGGCCGCGAGGAGCGCTGGGTTGGTGCTGACGGCCCGCTGCCCGCGCTGACCCTCGCCCATGACCTGGAGCCGCGCAGCAGCAAGGCGATCCGCAAGCTGTTCGCCGGGCGCTGCGCCGAACAGATCACGGGCTGGCTCAACGATGCAGGCAACGGCTTTGTGCGCGACGATGGCCGCTTCGAGCGCCTGCGCCCGCGCGACATCGCCGTGCTGGTGCGCACCGGCAAAGAGGCCACAGCGGTGCGGCTCGCGCTGCAGCGGCGCGGCGTGGCCTCGGTCTACCTGTCGGACCAGGATTCGGTGTTCCAGAGCGACGAGGCGCGCGACCTGGTGCACTGGCTGCGCGGCGTGGCCACGCCGCAGGACGCCGCGCTGGTGCGCGCGGCGCTGGCGTTGCGCACGCTCGACCTGAGCCTGGCCGAGCTCGACGCACTGTTTGCCGACGACGAGGCCTTCGACCGCCAGGCGCTGGTGCTGCGCGAGTTGCAGCAGGCCTGGAAGACCCAGGGCGTGCTGGCCATGTTGCGCCAGTCGCTGCACCGCTTCGACCTCGCGGCGCGCTGGCTGGCGCAGGACGGCGGCGAGCGGCGCCTGACCAACTTCCTGCACCTGGCCGAGCTGCTGCAGAACGCCAGCCGCGAGCTCGAAGGCGAGCAGGCGCTGATCCGCTGGCTGCAGCACCAGATCGATGAACGCGCGCAACAGGGCGAGGAGCAGGTGGTGCGACTGGAGAGCGACGACGACCTGGTCAAGCTCGTCACCGTGCACAAGAGCAAGGGGCTGGAATATCCGGTGGTCTGCCTGCCGTTCGGCACCAGTTTCCGGGAAGTGACGCGGCAGCTGACCCGCTCCGCCACCCTGCCCGGCCCGGACGGTGCGCGCGAGCTGGTGCTGCAGCTCGGCGAGGCCGACATCGAGCGCGCCGACCGGGAACGGTTGCGCGAGGACCTGCGCCTGCTCTACGTGGCCATGACCCGGCCGCGTCATGCGATCTGGATCGGGTTTTCCTCGGTCAAGGTCGGCAACAGCGACAAATGCCAGAGCCGCAAGAGCGCGCTGGGCTATCTGGTGGGCGGCAGCGCGATCGAAGCCGGGCCAGACTGGCTCGCTCCGCTGCAGCGACTGGCCGCCGGGCAGCAGGCGATCGCGCTGGTCGATGCCAATGCCCAGGATGGGGGACAGGTCGGTCTGACGCGCCAGCGCCGGCCGGGCTCGGCTGCGGCGCTGGCCGAGCCCCTGCACTACGCGGGCGAGTTCGACCGGCAATGGACGATCGCGAGCTATTCGCGCCTGACCCGCGATCTCAAGACGCAAGCCGGCGGGCTGTCGCCCTTCGCGGCGCTGCGCCCGGCCGATGACGAGGCGGTGGAAGACGTGGATGAAGCGGACCAGGCGGGTGAAAACCAGCCGGTTCACTTGCCAGCGCAGGCCGACATCCGGCACCGCTTCCAGCGCGGCCCGGTGGCCGGCAACTTCCTGCACGATCAGCTGGAATGGCTGGCCGCCGAAGGCTTCGCGCTGGCCGACGATCCCGGGCTGTGCGACCGGCTGCGCAAGCGCATCGAGCATTCGTCTTATGAAAACGATGCCGAGGCGCTGCTGCCATGGCTGCAGGCCGTGGTGCAGACTCCCCTGCCCGGACCCGAGGTCGCGCTGTCCGGGCTGCGCGGCGCCCAGGCCGAGATGGAGTTCTGGCTGCCGGCCCGGCAGCTGCGCACCGAACGGGTCGACCGGCTCTGCCGCGAGCACCTGCTCGACGGCTTGCCTCGGCCCCAATTGCAGAGCAGCGAGCTGCACGGCATGCTGATGGGCTTCACCGACCTGGTGTTCGAGCACGAGGGGCGCTACTGGGTGCTGGACTACAAGTCCAACCACCTGGGCACGACCGATGGCGACTACAGCGCACCGGCGCTGGCCGCGGCGATGGCCAGGCACCGCTACGACGTGCAGGCGGCGATCTACCTGCTCGCCCTGCACCGCCTGCTCAGGACCCGGCTGGGCGAGGCCTACGACCCGGCCGAACAGCTCGGCGGCGCGCTCTACCTCTTCCTGCGTGGCATGGAAGGACCGGCGCGCGGCGTCTGCCTGATCCAGCCCGAGCCCGAACTGCTGGCCGCGCTGGACGCGATGCTGAACCCCGAGGAATCCGACGCATGAATGCGACCCCCCTCCCCACCCTGGCCGCCGGCCCGATCGAAGCCGACGAACTGCTCGCGATACTGCACGACTGGTCGGACCGCGGCTGGCTGCGCCGCCTCGACAGCGCGATGGCCGCCTTCGTGCGCGAGCTCGACGCGCAGGCTGCTGCCCCCGTCCTGCTGGCCAGCGCCCTGCTGACACAGATGGAAGGGCGTGGCCACACCGCGCTGGCGCTGGCGCCTTGCGTGAGCCAGCCCCAGGGTCTGCTGGGCTGGAACGGCGAGGCGCAAGCGGCGCTCGACCTGCTCTGGACCAGACTGCCGCGTCAACCAGCGGACTGGGTACAGGCCTTGCGCGCCAGCCCGCTGGTGCGCGTGGTTCCGGCCGCTGGCAGCATGGGCCGCAGCACTGAGGCTGGCGACGAGGACCGTGGTCAGCCGCTGGTGCTGGCCGGCACGACAGAGGCGCCGATGCTGTATCTGCGCCGCTACTGGATCTACGAGGAACAGGTGGCTCAGCAGATCGCGCGACGCGCCGCGCGCACGCAGGCGGTCGACCTGCCCATGGCCCGGGCCTGGCTGGACCGGCTGTTCGACGGCCCGGCGCCCATCCAGGACTGCGACTGGCAAAAGGTGGCCTGCGGCCTGGCCCTGCGCAGCGGCCTGAGCGTCATCACCGGCGGCCCCGGCACCGGCAAGACCTACACCGCCGCCAGGCTGCTGGCGCTGCTGCTGGCGACGCATCCGGAGCCGGCCAGCCTGCGGGTCGCGCTGGCGGCGCCCACGGGCAAGGCCGCGGCGCGACTGCGCAGCTCGATCGACCAGTCGCTGCAGGAGATCCAGCAGCGCTTCGGTGACAAGCTGGACCTGCAGACGCTGACCCAGCGCATCGGCCAGGCCAGGACCATCCACGCCCTGCTGGGCGCGCGGCCGGACACGCGGCAGTTCCGCTTCGATGCCGACACGCCGCTGGACGTCGACGTGCTGATCGTGGACGAGACCTCGATGGTGCACCTGGAGATGATGGCCGCGCTGTTGCAGGCGCTGCCGCCACAGGCCAGGCTGATCCTGCTCGGCGACAAGGACCAGCTGGCCTCGGTCGAGGCGGGCTCGGTGCTGGGCGACCTGTGCGCCCGCGCCAGCGAGGCGCGCTACAGCCCGCAGACGCTGGCCTACCTGGAAGCCGTGTCGGGCCAGCGGCTGCCTGCCGCGACAGCCACCGGCTCACCGCTGGAACAGCAGACCGTCATGCTGCGCCACAGTCGGCGCTTCGGCAGCGACATCGGCCTGCTGGCGCGCGCGGTCAACGAGGGCAAGGCCCATTCAACCAGCGCCGACCAGCCGGGCGCCTACGAACTGCTGGCCAGGGGCAGTACCGAGGCGCTGGACCCGGCGCTGGACGTCCCTGTCGGCCAGCCATCCAGCAGCCCGGGCAAGGTCTGGCTGGCGACGGGCCAGGATGCTGCCGTCGTCGTGCAGCTGGCGCTGCGCGGGCGCCCGCTGGCGCCGGACTCCTTCGCCGACTACCTCGGCATCATCAAACAGCATCAGCCCGCGCCCGGCCCGGACCATGAGGCGGCACATGCCGACTGGGTCAAGGCCGTGCTGCGCAGCTTCGAGCGCTTTCGCATCCTGTGCGCGGTGCACGACGGGGCCTGGGGCGACCGGCAGCTGAACCAGGACATCCAGCAGGCACTGGCCAGGGCCGGGCTGCTCAAGCCTGGAGGCGAATGGTTCATCGGCCGCCCGGTCATGGTCACGCGCAACGATGCGGCACTCGGCGTGTTCAACGGCGACGTCGGCGTGGTGCTGCCCTCGGCTTCGGCAAGCCGCACGCCGCGGGCCTGGTTCCTCGACGGCGAGCAGCTGCGCTCGGTCGCGGTCAGCCGGCTGGCCCATGTCGAAACCTGCTTCGCGATGACCATCCACAAGAGCCAGGGCTCGGAGTTCGCCCACACCGTGGTGGTGCTGCCGGAGGGCGGAGGCGACATCCTGACGCGCGAGCTGGTCTACACCGGCGTGACCCGGGCGCGCGAGTTCCTGTCGGTGATCGAGCCCCGGCCCGGCCTGCTGGGCCAGGCGATCGGGCGCCAGTTCAAGCGGGCCAGCGGGCTCAAGGCCAAGCTGGGCAGCTGAGCCGGCTTCAGACCTACAGCTGCAGGAGGCATGTCTGGTGTCCACTGAGCAGCTCAGGCGCAGGGCAGCGTCAGGTCGAAGGCGATGCGCTCATCCGCCGCGCCTTCGTTCTCGACGCGGTAGCACACGCTGCCGCCCAGCATCTCGCTCAGGCGCCGCACCAGGAACAGTCCCAGGCCCGAGCCGGTAGTCTGGTGTGCGGCGCGGTAGTATTTCTCGAACACCTTGGTCGGATCGGGCTTGCCCGCCTTGCCGACCGCATTGCGAACAGTCAGCGTCATGCACCGCAGCGGCTCGCCGGCGGCGCTCTCGTCCAGCACCAGCTCGACGATGGAGCTGGGCGGCGAATAGTTCAGCGCGTTGTCCAGCAGGTTGCCGAAGATGGTGTGGAACAGGCCCACTTCGAGCCGGGCATCCAGCCGGGGCGGCAAACAGGTCGTGACCCGCTCGCGGCACGGCAGCAACGCGACCCAGTCGTGCAGCAGCTCGGCTGCATCGGCATCGACCCGCTGCAACTCCCATTCGCCCTGATCGAGCCGATCGACCTGGCGACAGCGCTCGAGCACGGCGTCGATGCCATCAATCGACTGCTCGATGCGCTGCAGGCGGGCCGCCTTGGCCTCGGCACTCGGGAATTGGTCGCGCAGCAGCGTCAGCGTGGCGAGCCGGATCGAAGCCAGCGGATTTTTGAGCTCGTGCAGCAGCATGCCGGTGAAACTGGCGCTCTCGGCCAGGCGCCGCTGCTCCCAGGCCAGCCGCTGCGAAGTGCTCCTGACCTGCTCGCGCAGCAGCTGCTGCTCGCGCTGCGCCAGCTGGTCGCGTCGGCTAAGCACCATGTACAGCGTCACTGCGGCCAGCAGATTCATTCCCATGGCGGGATAGAGGTGCAGCACGGTCATCCGTCCGACGCCAAGCAGCGACAGCAAGAGGACGATGATGTACAGGCCCAGCATCGTGTGGGTGCCGCGCACCATGCGGCGCAGCAGGCGATCGTCGATCCGGAACAGCCAGCTGGCCGGCATGCCCAGCAGCGTGTACAGCAAGCCGACCAGCGCGTTCAGCGACATCGCTTCGCGCGTGTGGCCGGCGGCGATCAGCCACAACAGCAACGGCAACAGCGGCAGCGGCAGCAGCAGCAGCCGGAACAGCCAGCGCGGCGTTCCGAAAACGCGCGCCAGCCAGGCGAAGTAGCCGATGTTGAAAAAATTGAACAGGCAGAGCATGCAGGAGAACAGCGCATCGGCCTTCAGCGGCTGGTCAGGCCACAGGTATCTGGCGGGCAGGCCGAAAAATACCAGCGCGCAGGCGATGGTCAGCAGATGCAGCACCGCGTTGAGCCCCCAGAGCGTGTCGCCGAGCACGGCGCAGCGCACCAGGGCCAGCAGCGCCAGCATGAGCACCACGCCGACATAGACGCCCGCGCCCAGATGCAGGACGGAGTCGAGGCGATACAGGTCGGCGGTCGTCTCGACCGTCGCGTAGACGGCATGGACGCTGCTCGTCTGGGTGCGCAGCCAGACGACGGTGGGCTGGGTCGGCGAGGGCCGCAATTCGAACGCGTAATGCAGCGTCGCGACCGGTCGGGCGCTGAACGGGTGGTGGTCGCCCAGAAGGCTGAGCTGCCAGTCGCCAAGACTGCCGTCGGGCCGATGCGGGCGGCTGTACAACGCCAGATGGTCCAGGTAGATCGGCTGCACGACCAGCCAGAGCGGCTGCTCGGAAGGCGGCAGCGTGATCCGCAGCCAGCTTGCCGCTGGCGTGTAGCCCAGCGACAGCACCGCAGGGGCCGGCTGCAGCGGATGCGCCTGCGCTTCGTCGAGACTGGCGCTGCCACTGGCATCGATCCAGAACGCCCGCTCGAGCGGCAACTCCGCGCCATGGAGCGGCAGGCAGCAAGCCGTCAGCAGCCACAACAGGATCAGCGTGGCAAGGCCGTTCGGCAAGCGGCCGAAGCGCGACAGTCGCTGCATCGGAGCGTACAACCCGGCCGGCCCGGCGTCACTGCGGATCGCTGCCCGGCGACTCCGACAGCAGCAGCGGCAGCGTCAGCCGGTAGCCGTGACCACGCACCGCCTTGATGATGTCGGGCAGCTGCAGCTTCTCGCTGATCTTGTGGCGCAAGCGGCTCACGATCACGGGCAAGTTACGGCTCGTCGCGCCGGGATGGTTGCCGAGCCGGAACAGCAGCGCCGAGCTGTCGAGCTGGCGCTCCGATGCCAGCGACAGCTCGTACAACAGATGGCATTCGAGCAGCGTCAGATCGGCCAACCTCTGGTCCGGCAGCAGCAGGCGGCAGGCGGTGACATCGAGCCGCGGACCGTCAGCCACGGCCCGGCGTAGCCGCCGCGACAGGCTGAGGATCACCGCCTCAAGCTCGGCGACACTCGCGGGCTTGGTCAGGTAGACATCAGCGCCACTCTGGTAGCCGACGGTCTTGTCGCGCGACAGCGTGCGCGCCGTCAACATCAGGATGCCCAGCTGCGGCATCGCCGTGCGCAAGCGCCTGCTGATGCTCAGCCCGTCCTCGCCAGGCAGATTCAGGTCGATCACGACCACATCGGCCGGGCGGTAACGCAGCGCGTCGTCGAGCGCCTCGCCGCAATCGACGCCGCGCACCCTCCAGCCAGGTCGCTGCAGAAAGGTCACCAGTTCCTCGCGCACGAAGTCGTGGTCTTCGACCACGACGATGTCCAGCACAAGACCGGTGTCAGACGAAACAGATGGGATCATCACGAAAAGGCTGCGAACCAAGCAGTAAATTTTTGAGAATATAGCAATTTGGTGCAGATAAGCCGCGCGGCAGCAGCAGTTTTTCCGTTTTTTGAAACGACCCCACCCAGGGCGGACTCAAACCAAGAAGCACAGGCACAGGGCCTGCAACAACTCGGCGGGAACGACCTCGCGGGTGGCCAGGCATTGCAGATCGAACCCCGCCAGTCGCGGGCGCGACACAATCGAGCCAAAGCCCGCCGCCTGATGGGCCTGGGCCAAGGTCTTCATGGTGAAGCCGCCGTGGTGCGCCATCCAGGGCTGGTCGCGCCCGGTGGCCCCACGGTGGCTGAACACCATGTCGTAAGCCGTCAAGGGGCCGAACGGGGTGCCACCGATGGGCTCGAACAGCCGGTCTTCGGCAATCAGGCGCGCCGCCGCCTGCAAATCGGGCACCCAGGCCAGCGCGAAGCCACCGGGCTTGAGCACGCGGCGCATCTCGGCCAGCGCCCGGGGCACCTCGTCCCAGTACAGGTGTTCGAGCATGTGCGAGGAGAACACCGCATCGACCGAGGCAGCGGGCACGGCCGACAGATCGGTGCTGCTGCCGGCCAGGTCGGGCCGCACGGCGGGGTCGGCGTCCACGCGCAGTTCCCGCCAGTGCGGACCCTGAAAGCCCGGTCCGCAGTCGGCGCGGGTCTTGTCGCCGCAACCGACATGCAGCAGCAGGCACGCCGTCTGGGTCGGCGCCGTGACGGCCAGCCCGGGCGCAGCGATGCAGTCGTCCTGCCAGCGCGGCGCGGCGCCCAGGAAGGCGCGCAACTGCGCCTCGTCGGCGAATCCCAGCGAGGGCGTGGGCGGGCGCATCGTCGCTGGCAACACATACTGGGCACAGAAGACCTGGGCGTAGCGCTGCCAGACCTCGTCATAGTTCCCCAAGGAAGCGTGGACGATACCCAGGCGCGGGCAGACGCCCAGCCGCAGGCCGGCTCGCCAGGCACGGTGGCTGAAATCCAGATCGTAGAAATGGAATCCGTCGTAGCGCCGCGCATCGAAACGCAAGCCGCCCAGCGCCTCGCGCCGCGCCGCCATGAACAAGCCATCGAGGCACTGAATGCCGCCATGCCAGCGCGCGGCCCAGGGGCCATCGACGTGGGTGAAGAACCCCGGCCCGTCGGCACTGGGGTAGCTCACGCACTGGCGGCGGTGCTCGGGCGCGCAAGAGGCCCAGGTCGGGCCGTCGAGCCGGGTGGCGCCCGCCACGCCGACCAGATCGAAGGCCTGCACCGCGGCCAGCAGCTCGGGCCGGAAATCGGGCGCGAGCAGGCGCAAATCGTCGTGGCTGAAGATCAAGACATCGCCGCGCGCCAGTTCCCAACCCCGATTGTAACCCTCGGACAGCGAACGGGCATCGGGGATGCGGATCAGCTCGAACCAGCCGCCCGCCAGCGCCTGTTCGTACTCGGCGCGCACGGCCTCCCAGCGCGCCTCGTCACGGCTGCAGATGATGACCGAGATGCGGGCCTGGTCCACCACGGCGGGGACCGACGACGGCGGCCTGTCCTCGCGCAGCACTGGCTCGATCGCACGCCAGCAAGCGCTGAGCGGATCGTCGGCCGGGCGCAACGCCAGCACCTGCCGCAGGGCCGCGCCCGCATGGCGGCTGGCGGCCAGCAATTGCTGCACCGCCTCGGCCTGGCGACCGCGCCGCAGCAGCTCGGCGGCGCAATCGAGCCAGAGGGTCAGCAGCCCTTCGCCAGCGGTCATGCGCTGCCCCTTGCCATCGCCAGGAAGGCGTCTTCGAGCGCGCGCGTGTGCGCCACCGGGTCCCAGGCGGCGAGCTGCTGCAGGCGCGAACGCAAGCCGCGCTTGAGCACCAGCAAGGCCTGGCGGTCGGCGGCCATGCGTTCGGCGATCTCGACATAATCGTCCTCGTCGCCCGCCACCCAGTCGCCCAGACCGGCCGCGCCCATGAAGCTCGCACCCATGCGGGAAACGAAATGCCCGCCTTCGAGCGTCAGCACCGGCACCCCCATCCACATGGCTTGCAGGCTGGTGGTGCCGCCGTTGTAGGGCAGCGGGTCCAGCGCGATATCAACGTCGGCGTACTCGGCCATCATGTCGTCCAGACCGCTCGGGCCGCGGAACTCGACGCGCGACCGATCAACACCCAGCGCACCGAGCCGCCCCTGAAAAGCACGCACCGCAGCCGCATCCGAAAAGCTGGGCGCCTTGAGCAGCAGGCGCGATCCCGGCACCGCCGCCAGCACGCGCGCCCACAAGCCCAGCGTGCGCGGCGTGAGCTTGGGCACATTGTTGAAGGAGCCGAAGGTCAGCGGCCGTTCGGCCTGCCGGTCGGTGTAGGTCGGATACGGATAGTCGGCCTCGGGCGCGTAGCAGAACACCGTCTCGGGCAGGCGGGCCACGCGCTCGCTGCACAGGGCATCGTCCGGCACCGGCGTGACCACGTCGTCGCCGAGCAGCCAGTCCATCTGGGGCACGCCGGTCGAACCCGGGTAGCCCAGGTAGGTGGCCTGCACCGGCGCGGCGCGCTGGGCGAACAGGCTCATGCGCTGCTGGCCGGTGTGTCCCGCCAGGTCGAGCAGGAGGTCGATGCCGTCGGCGTCGATGCGCCGGGCCAGTTGCGCATCGTTGAGCGCGGTGGCCTCGACCCAGTGCTCGGCGCGCTGCTGCGCGAGCCGGGTCTGCTCGTCATGGCTCACGCCCGTGAAGTAGATGAACAGCTCGATGCGGCTGCGGTCGAGCTCGCGCAGCACCGGCTGCATGAAGATGTTGACCGGATGCTGGTGGTGGAAGTCGGCGCTGACCAGGCCGAGCCTCAGGCGCCGCCCGGCGAGCGGTGCGCGCACGAAGCTGTCGCGCGAGCGCGCGCCCCGGCCCAGCGGCGCGAACAGCTCGCGGTGCAGCGCGGCGACCTGCGGCGGGGACAAGCTGTCGCTATAGAGCGCGGACATGGCCGCGCTCGACGCGTACTGCCGCCCGCCCTCCTGGCTGGACGCCAGCTCGCGGTACAGGCGCAGCGCGGTGTCGGCGTCGCCCTGGCGGCCGGCGATCGACGCGCGCATGGCCCGTGCCCCCGGCATCGGCGCCATCGCCTCGGCGCGTTGCAGCAGCGCCTCGGCCTCGTCCATCTGCCAGCATTCGGCCAGCAGATGGGCCAGGTTCCACAAGGCGGTGGCGCTGTCGGGGTGCAGCTCGACATTGCGGCGCGAGACCGCGACGGCTTCCCGCCACAGATTGAAGCGAAAACTCAGCGCCGCCAGTCGCGCGAGCGTGGCCTCGGCGGTCGCTGCCGAGGCGGCGGTCAGCTCGGCCAGCGCCGCGTCGTGCCGGCCCTGGCGCCAGAACGCCTCGCCGAGGTCGATGCGCAGCTCGGCCTGTCGATCGACATAGGGCACGCCGGCCGCCTGCAAGACCTGCAAGCCGGTCTGCAAGGCGCGCACGGCACCCGCCACGTCACCGAGCTCCAGCCGGTACTGCCCCATGCGGTGGGCGACGTCGGCGACGCGAGCGGGCGCTTGGTTCTCCTCGCCCGCGCGCTCCAGCGCCGCCACAAAAGCCGACTCGGCCAACGCGCCCTGCCCCAGTTGCGACAACACCCGCGCGATGGCCAGATGCGCCTCATGGCGCCCGGGCTCGACGTCGATCGCGCGCTGGTAGGCGCCAGCGGCCTGCCGCAGCTCGCCGCCCTGGCGGCACAGGTGACCGGCCTCCAGCCAGGCGCTGTAGTGGGCCGGGTCCAGCCGCAGCGTGGCCGCGAAGGCCGTGCGCGCCGGACCCAGGCGGCCCAGCCGCACCAGACAACGCGCGCTGCCGAGCCGGGCCGGCACCAGATCGGGGACCAGGGCGCTGGCGGCCTCGTAGCCGGCCAGCGCCGCCTCCCAGCGACCAGCGCGCCAGTCGGCGTTGGCCTGATTGAAAGTTTGTTCAATATCCGCCATCAGATCACCGTCATGTCTTTTTGCACCAGCACGGTCGCATGGGTGGTATCGGAATGCCAGATCTTGTAGGTCTGACCGCCATAGTCCTTCGTACTGTTGGCTTCCTGGGTCCACCCCCCCGTCGTGCCGCCCACATCGGCCAGGTCGATCGTATCGCCCAAGTTGCCGGTCACGACCAGCATGTGGCGGGCGCTCTTGGCGGTCGCCACGAGATCCACCGCCCCGCTCATGTCCAGCACATCCTTGGCCGTCAACACGATCTTGTTGTCGCCCGAACCGGTGATGTCGATGACCTCGATGCCCTCCAGGCGCGCATCGGACTCCGGCGTCATGGCCGAGTTCTTGATCGCGCTC
>CALPRQ020000045.1 GCA_943326015.2 Chitinophaga pinensis
ATGCTCCAGTTGTTCTTCCTGCCGCCGTACTCGCCTCAGCTCAACCCTGACGAGCAGGTCTGGGCGCATGTCAAGCGACGCGTCAGCGGTCAGTTCGTCGAGACCAAGGACGAAATGAAACGGCTGGCTCTGGGCGCCTTGCGCCGAATTCAGAAGTTGCCGAACCTGGTCAGATCGTTCTTCGGGCATAACGAGTGCCTGCACGCCCGAATGTGACAATTCTTTTTGAAACCTTAGTAACTCCATCCATAACTTGAAATTCACTGAATGACTTCTGATCTGCGCCAGTTATATGCCGACCACAGCGGGTTTGTGTCGGATAAATGGGAAGCCTATTTCCCGGTTTATGAACGCTGGCTGGCTCCCTACAGGCAGCAGTCCATCCGTTTGTTGGAGGTGGGAGTTCAAAACGGTGGTTCATTGGCCGTTTGGGGCCAGTACTTTCCGTTCGCCGAAAAAATTGTGGGGTGTGATATTGACCCTGCTTGTGGCCAACTGAAGTACAGCGACACCAGGATTGAGGTGGTGGTTGGCGATGTTAACGCGATCTCCACCCAGAAAAAAATGCATGCCTTGTGCAATGGTTTCGATATTGTGATTGACGATGGATCACACAAATCACGGGACATCGTTGCCACGTTCAAGCATTTCTATCCACGGTTGCAGCCTGGTGGCTTGTATGTGGTGGAAGACTTGCATTGCAGTTACTGGTCTAGGTGGCAGGGCGGTTTGTTGCGTCGTGATAGCGCCATCGAGTTCTTCAAGAACCTGATCGATGTGCTGAACCTGGAAAGCTGGGGTGTGGCCGGCGCCACAAGTCAGGTGCTTAGTCCTGGCCGCGGACAACGAAGCCATCGCATACGTCTTGCAGATATCGCTGATATGGAGTCTATTGCTTTTTACAACTCCATGTGCGTGATCACCAAGGGTCATGCGCCCAACCGAATTGGAGGCCGGGTTGTGGTAGGCCAAGAGGCGCATGTTCAAGCTTCGTTGCCACTCCATGGCTCACCCATGAAAGTGCCTGAACAGCACAAGAACGCTAAAAAAATTCATATAAAAAAATAGTAATTCTTGCCGATAAGTTGACTGAAAAAATCTTGGTGCTGACTTTGCACCAGAATTCCTCTTTAATCTACTTCAGTCTCAAACTCGGTAGCCCGCATGAAAATTCTTCTCTTGATTAAGAAACTTCCATGATTTCACGCAAAGGCATTATCCTGGCCGGCGGCTCCGGCACCCGTCTCTATCCCGTGACCCAGGCCGTGAGCAAGCAGCTCATGCCGGTCTACGACAAGCCCATGGTCTATTACCCGCTGAGCACGCTGATGCTCAGCGGCATCCGCGATGTGCTGCTGATCAGTACCCCGCAGGACACGCCGCGCTTTGCCGACCTGCTGGGCGACGGCAGCCAATGGGGCATGAACATCCAGTACGCGGTCCAGCCCAGCCCGGACGGTCTGGCGCAGGCTTTCATCATCGGCAAGGACTTCGTCGGCCACCACCCCAGCGCGCTGGTGCTGGGCGACAACATCTTCTACGGCCATGACTTGGTCAAGCAGCTGCACAGCGCTGATGCGCGCACCAGCGGCGCCAGCGTGTTTGCCTACCATGTGCATGACCCCGAGCGTTACGGCGTGGTGGAGTTCGACGACCAGTTCCGCGCCCTGAGCATCGAGGAAAAGCCCCCGGCGCCCAAGAGCAACTACGCGGTCACCGGTCTGTACTTCTACGACCAGCAGGTCTGCGACATTGCAGCCGACATCAAGCCGTCGCACCGTGGCGAGCTGGAGATCACCGATGTCAACAAGCGCTACCTGGAGCTGGGCCAGCTCAACGTCGAGATCATGGGCCGTGGCTACGCCTGGCTCGACACCGGCACCCACGACAGCCTGCTCGAAGCGGCCAGCTTCATCGCGACGCTGCAAAAGCGCCAGGGCCTGCAGGTGGCCTGCCCGGAGGAAATCGCCTTCCACCAGGGCTGGATCGACGCGGCCCAGTTGCAGCAGCTAGCGGCCCCGCTGGCCAAGAACGGCTACGGCCAGTACCTGCTGGGCTTGCTCAAGTAAACCGTGGGCAGGTTCGCATGTGGCTCTGTTGCATAAATTGATCGAAGGACGTACTACCCCGTAAGTGTTCAGCCCCCTCCCTACCAAGGCAGAGGTGGCCATGGCAGCTTGAAGGTTTGTGCGGCTCACCCGTAGACGTGGCACAGATGGATGTGTTCGGGCACGAGGCTGGGCGCCCGCACGCCGCCGAGCCAGCTGTGCACGGCATCGCTGATGAACTCGAACGCCACGCGCCCCTGCATCTTGCAGGTCTGACCACTGCATGTCTCGATCCAGCCAGACCATCAGCGCACCTCGTGCCTTCAGGGCCTGGTTGTAGCGCCTCCAGTTGGTCGTCTTGTACTTGGCTGGCTCTGGTCTCACACGGTCGCTCATCCCTGAAGCTTACCGCGGCTCCCCGGCGACTTCGCTTGGCAATTTGATTTCTGCAACAAAGCCATTTCAAGGTGACCGAGAGGTCGGCGTCAGTCGCCCTGACAATGGCGGTCTGCGACGCGGCGCGCCGCCATCCTGAACCGCTTCACGCAGCTCGGCACGCCCGAGACGGTGCGCGTGGGGTAAATCCGTCTGGGGTCAGGAGCAGTTCAACCTTTGATTGAATTACTCAACAAAGCCACTTTCACTTGATCGCGTACCAGACGCCACGCCCGCTGCCTTGCTGATTCAGGTGACCTCGCTCGACCAGATTCCGGAAATGCTGCTTCAACGTGTTGCGGCTGACGCCTGTCAACTTGATAGCATCGCCGATGGTGACGCGCCCGTGCTCACGGGCGAATTCCAAGATCTGCAGTGACAGTTCGGGCAGCGCGGCCAGCACGATCTTTTCGCGTTCGACCTTCTTCTCCAGACGCCGAACCTGCTCGGCCAGTGAGCGCAAGAAGAACACCAACCATGGCTGCCAGTTGGGCGCTTCCGTGCGGATAGTCCCTTGTGTCTGGCGCAGTGCCAGGTAATAGGCTTCCTTGTTCAGCTCGATCACGCTTTCGAGCGAGCTGTATGGCACATAGGCATAGCCAGCCTGGATCAGCAGTAGCGTCGTCAGCACCCGGCTCAAACGTCCGTTGCCATCTTGGAAGGGATGAATTTCCAGAAATACCACCACGAAGATCGCGATGATCAACAACGGGTGTAGCTGTCTGTTCTCCCGCTCGTTATTCACCCAGGACACCAATTCGGCCATCAGTCTTGGCGTGTCAAACGGTGTGGCTGTCTCGAAGACGATGCCGATCTGTGTCCCGTGTTCATCAAACGCAGCGACGCTGTTCGAATGGGTCTTGTACTGCCCTCGGTGACGCGCGTCTTTTTCACTGTGGCGCAGCAGGATCTGGTGCAGTTGCTTGATGTGGTTGTCGTTGAACGGGATCTCCTGCCAGGAGCTGAATACCAGATCCATCAGTTCGGCGTAACCGGCCACTTCCTGCTCGTCGCGGGTATCAAAGGACTGGATCGCCAGGCTGGAGAGCAAGCGCTCCACTTCCCGGTCAGTCAGCTTGCTGCCCTCGATGCGGGTGGACGAGCCGATGCTCTCGATGGTTGCAACTCGTCGCAGCGCTGAAAGACGTTCAGGTGCAAGTGTTCCCAAGGCCCGCCATGCGCCTTTGAATTCGTCGATCCTGGCGATCAGGCTCAGGATCTCGGGTGTGATCTGTAGGGTGTCTGAACGTAGCATGCAACCAATGGTACACCTATTTACACCCATTTTTAAAGCTGCGCACTCAAATTGGGTGTAAATAGGTGTTTTTTTGGTTGGCCGGGACTGAGCGGCAATTTGGCGTTTCACCTACATCGTCCGCTACCAGGTTCAAAACCAGGCCGAGCATTTGCTCGCCCGGTGACGAAGGCTGAGGCCAGAGCCACGGTCGCTGTGGAAGATGACACCCGCACTGGGCTTGCGCCGGAACCAGGCCATCGTCAGCGCGTCAGTGACGATATCAGCGGTCATCCGAGACTTGATCGACCAGCCGACGATCTCGCGGTTGGCCAGGTCAGGCGTCGTAATGGAAGCGGCAGGAAATGATGACGAGTTCGGCCTCGGTGGCACGGTAGACGAGCCGGTTGACTTCATCGATCCGCCTGGACCAGTAGCCGCTCAGGTTGCCGACCAGCGGCTCGGGTTTGCCCAGGCCTTCGAACGGGGTACGCGCAGCGGCCTGGATCAGGGTGTTGATGCGCTTGAGGGTTTTCTTGTCCTGACTCTGCCACCAGACGTAGCTGTCCCAGGCGTCCGGTATGAAATGGATGGCCAGCATCAATCGCCCAGCAGTTCGCGCCGTTTGGCCTGGCCGTCACGGTCTTGCTGGACAGCACGCGCCAGGGCGGCGGCATTGGCTGGGGTGGACAGTAGGTGCAGTGTTTCCATCAGGCTTTGGTAGTGATCAAGCGACATGACAACGGCATCGGCACCGTCGCGGCGACTGATGATGGTGATGTCGGCGTCGTTGGCCACTTGGTCCAGGACTGACTTGAGGGAGTTGCGCGCCTCGGAATAGGTAACGATGTGCATGACAGCGCAGTTGTTGATCAATAAGTTGGACAAGTTTAGCCTATTTGCGCAACTGGCCGATCGACTTCGAGCCGTGGTCCTCGGCATAGACTAGCTGCATGCATCATTTTCCATCGATCAGCTTCATCGTCCCGCTCTACAACCACCTGGAGCACACGCGGGCGATGCTCGACTCGCTGCTCGCGTCGCTGCCTGCCGGGCTGGATTTCGAGATCGTGCTGGTCGATGACGGCTCCAGCGACGGCACGCGCGACTGGCTGCGCACGCTTGACCACCCGCGCATCCACACCCTGCTCAACCCGGAAAACCTCGGCTACGCCCGCAGCAATAATGCCGGTGTGCGTGTTGCGCGTGGCGAGCTGCTGGGCCTGCTGAACAACGACTTGCTGTTCGAGTCCGGCTGGCTGGAGCCGATGCTCGACGCGCTGCTGTCGCCCGCGTTGCGCGCGGGTGTGGTTGGCAACCTGCAGTACCGGGTGGCTGACAGGGCACTGGACCATGCCGGCGTTGAGCTGACGCCGCGCGGCCAGTTCGATCACCTGCGCGTCTTGTCGGCGGAGCAGGGCGGCCCGAAGCGTTCGTTGGTCGTGACGGGTGCCTGCATGCTGCTGCGCCGCGCCGATTTCGATGCGATCGGTGGTTTCGATGCTGCCTATGTCAACGGCTGCGAGGACATCGACCTTTGCCTGAAGCTGGCTGCGAAGGGCCGGCAGTCCTGGATCGCGACCGCCAGCCGCATCCGTCATCATGTCAGTCTGAGCCGCAGCCGCACCAGCGCGCAGAACGAGCGCAACAGCCGCCATCTGTTCGTCCGCTGGCGGCGCGAGATCCGGCGCGAGTTGGCGGCCCGCTGGTCGGATCTGCTGCGCCAGGGGCTGGATGCCTATGCCGACTATTTCGACGGTTTGTTGAGTCCGGATTTCGTTGCGGCACCCAACACGGCGGCGCTGGCGATTGCCGAGGCGATGCTGCTGCGCGAGGAGTTCCGCTGGAGCCGCGAGCTCGACGGCGTCGATCCGAACGCCGGCGTCGCGCAGCGCTGTCGGGTGCGTGGCCTGAGCTACGACGCTGGGCTGCGGGGCTGGCGTGTCGACGGCGACCCCGAGCTGGTCGTGCCGGGCCTGAAAAGCGCGCGCAATTTCTTCGTCTGCGGGCGTCGGCTCGGTCCGGCGGTGGCGCTTGCGCTGGCCGTGACGATTTCGGTCGACGGCCTGCACCAGAAGACGGTTGTGCTGGGGCCGCAGGAGCGCAACCTCAACCTCGGCCTGATCGATCCGCTGCTGCAGCAGGGGCTGGACGCGCGTTTCTGCCTGGATTTTCACTGGCAGGACGAGGCTGGCCGTCGCCTGGGCGACGCGCGCGATGCCGTGCTGATCACGCATTTCGTGGTCGATGACCAGCTGGTGGAGGTCTGATCGGCGTAGCTTGAGGTCACCTGACGGGTGAGCCGTTGCTTGCGAGACAATGTCTGATTGGATCGTGAATAAACCAATGATGACCCCCATGCAACTGTTACCCGTGATCATGGCCGGCGGTTCCGGCACCCGCCTGTGGCCGCTGTCGCGCGAGCTGTTCCCCAAGCAGTTCCTGGCGCTCGATGGCCAGCAATCCATGCTGCAGGCCACCATAGCCCGCCTCGACGGCCTGACCCGCGCGCAGCCGCTGGTGATCTGCAACGAGGCGCACCGCTTCCTGGTCGCCGAGCAATTGCGCCAGGTCGATGCGCTGTCGCGCAACATCCTGCTGGAGCCGGCCGGTCGCAACACCGCGCCGGCCATCGCGCTGGCCGCGCTGCAGGCGACGGCCAATGGTGCCGATCCGCTGTTGCTGGTGCTGGCGGCCGACCATGTGATCCAGGACACGCCGGCCTTCCAGGCCGCCGTGCGCACCGCGTTGCCGCTGGCCGAGGCGGGTTCGCTGGTGACCTTCGGCATCGTCGCGCGCCGGCCCGAGACGGGCTATGGCTACATCTTGCGCGGCGCTGCCGTGGCCGATGGGGCCTGGGCGGTCGAGCGCTTCGTCGAGAAGCCGGCGCTCGAACTGGCTGAGCAGTATGTCGCCAGCGGCGACTACGACTGGAACAGCGGCATGTTCCTGTTCAAGGCCAGCCGCTATCTGGAAGAGCTTCAAGCGCACCGCCCCGACATCCTGGCCGCCTGCCGTGCCGCCTTTGCGCAGCCGCAGAGCGACCTCGATTTCGTGCGCGTGAATGAGGCCGCCTTCAAGGCCTGCCCCGATGAGTCGATCGACTACGCCGTGATGGAAAAGACCAGCGCTGCCGTGGTGGTGCCGATGGATGCCGGCTGGAGCGATGTCGGCGCCTTCGCCGCGCTGTGGGAGGTGCTGCCGCATGACGCCGACGGCAATGTGCACCGTGGCGATGTGATCAGCCACGACAGCCAGAACAACCTGATCTTTGCCGAGAACGCGCTGGTCGCGACCGTCGGTCTGCATGACCACGTCGTGGTGCAGACCAAGGACGCGGTGATGGTGGCGCCGCGCGACCGGGTCAGCGAGGTCAAGCAGATCGTGACCCAGCTCAAGGCCAGCGGGCGCAACGAGCACCAGATCCACCGCGAGGTCTACCGCCCCTGGGGCCAGTACGACAGCATTGACCACGGCAAGCGCTACCAGGTCAAGCGCATCACGGTCAAGCCGGGCCAGAAGCTGTCGGTGCAGATGCACCACCACCGCGCCGAGCACTGGATCGTGGTCAGCGGTACCGCCCGCGTCACGCTCGACGGCCAGCAGCGCCTGCTGACCGAGAACGAGTCGATCTATCTGCCAGTCGGATCGGTGCACGCGCTGGAGAACCCGGGCAAGATCCCGCTGGAGCTGATCGAGGTCCAGGTCGGCAGCTATCTGGGCGAGGATGACATCGTGCGCTTCGAGGATCGCTACGGGCGGGCGTGAGGGCTGCTCAGAGGCTGGCCTGCAGCAGCTTGCGGTAGCGCTCGGCCAGTGCCTGCGGCTCGAACGATGCGCCGGTCGCGATGCCAGCCTGGTTGCGCCCGAGCCGGCTGCGCTGCAGCGCCAGTTCGAGCTGTTGCGCGGCATGCCCGATATCGGGGTCGGCCCACCAGCTGGCGCAGGCGTTGGGGTAGTCGCCCGGGGCCACGTCCTGGCGCTGCCAGCGCACCAGCAGCGCGTTGTCCGGGGTCAGGAAGTCGGCCGGACCCGAGAATCCGGTGCTGACGATCTGCAGGCCATGCTGCATCGCCTCGACCAGCGTGCGTCCCAAGCCTTCGCTGCGGTGCAGCGACAGGTAGCAGTCGGCGTTGCGGTAGAGGTCGGTCAGGCCGGCGGTGTCCAGCGTTTCCTTGATCAGGTGGATGCCGGGATGTTGCGGCAGCCAGGCCAGTGCCTCGGCCGGCAGGTCCTGCCAGCGGTTAGCCTTGAGCACCAGATGCGCGTCGGGTCGTTGGCGGGCGAAGTGCAGGAAGGCCTGCACCGCGCCTTGCGGGTTCTTGCGTGCCAGTGTCGAGTGCAGGTCGAACAGGTACAGGCTGACGAAGGCATCGCGCGGGATGCCGAGTTCGGCGCGGAAGTCGCGTCCCCTGCCTTCGCGCCGCAACACCGGCAGCGGCAGCGCGAGCGTGAGCTGGCGCGTCGCATTGAAGAACGCGGACTGGACGAAGCGGGTCGGACACCAGATCTGGTCCATCGCGCGCAGCGCAGGCAGATGCTCCAGCGGCACGTCGGGCAGCTCCCAGAGGAAGTAGCCGATGCGGCGCTTTGCGGCCCTGAACAGCTGGGGTTGCAGTTCGAGCAGGCGCACGCAGGTGCCTGCCGACATGAAGAAGATGCTGGTGTCGAAGTCCCGCATCGACAGGTGGCGCCACTTCACTTCGACCTGGCCTTGTGACTCGGTCGGCAGGTCGATGACCGAGAATGGGATGGCCAGATGGTCCAGCATCGCTGCGAAAGACCTGAGGTCCTCGCCAAGTCCGAGTGGCGAAGTCGCGTAGCCGATGAGGTTGAAACCTTTCATTCGCTCATTCTATTATTCTGATAAATTGGAAGGTTCAAATGAAATTTTCACTTCCGTTTTTTAAACGCAAATCGGCAGAAACCCCACGCAACGCGCTGGTGCTGCTGCCCCCTGAACCGCCCGCCCCACCGGCTGCTGCGCCCGTAGCAGAAAGCCGATCGCGCTGGGAGCTGGCCGCCGAGCAGCTGGCGAGTATGAACGCAGCCAAGGAGGAGGCCGTCGCGCCGGCGTCCGCCCCTCAGCAGGTGGTGCCAGCCGAGCCCGAACCCGCCAAGGCGGTTCCGGTTGCTGTGCCGCTGCCTGAACCGGTACCGGCTCCGCCAGCCAGCGAGCCCGTTGTCGCACCGCAGGTCGAGGCCGCTGCAGCGCCGGCTGACGTCGCCGTGCTCGTCGAACCTGTGGCTCCGATCGGGATGACCCGCGAGGACGTGGTCGCCGCTTTCCACCTGTTCCTGCGCCGCGACCCCGAGTCCGAAGCGGTGATCGAGCCCTATCTGGGGCGCGAGCGCGAGCGCCTGCTTGGCGCCTTCCTGACCTCGGCTGAATTCCTGTACTGGCCCGAGCATCTGCGGCTGATCGTCGAGGTCGCGCAGGCGATCGAGTTGCGCCAGGCGGTGCCGCCGCCGCGCGCAGGCGTTCCCACGCTGAGTGCGCAGGATCTCGAAGCGGCGCGCCGCATTTTGCAGCCGCCCTTGCCCACGCAGGAGATCGAGCCGTCGCTCGAAGGCCAGCCGGTCGACTGGGCGTTGGCCTGCCTGATGCGCTCGGACGCGTTCCAGCGCAATCCGTTCAACGCCCGGTTGGTGACGGGTCTCGCGCACGAGATCGCCGGTCAGCTCAAGCCCCAGGCGGAGCCGAGCGCCGAGCTGAGCCCAGGCTGAGGTACGCGCGATGGAAGTCCTGCATGCGACGCTGCCCGAGCTGGAGTCGCCCGAGCTGGCGGCGCGTCTGCGCGCGTCCGCGCCGCTGATGGTGATGCCCTGCATCGACATCGCGCTGGGCCGGCGCGCAGCCGTCCACGCGGCGGCGCGCGCCGCTGTGTCGGGACTGCTGCTGGTGCTGCATGATCAGGCCCGGCTTGGCTTTGTCGCGGTGCTCAACGCGGTGTTCCGCGCTTCGGCCAGTCCCTGGGTCGGCTACATGGCGCAGGATGCCTTTGCCGGCCGCCAGTGGCTGGCGCTGGCGCTGCGCGCGCTGGAGTCCCGGCAGGCCGGGCTGCTCGGTTTCAATGACGGCAAGTGGCAGGGCCAGCTGGCGTCGTTCGGCCTGGCGCGCCGCAGCTGGATCGATTCGCTGTACGGTGGCGACTTCTTTTACAGCGGCTATCGGCGCCACTATGCCGACGCCGAGCTGACCTTGATCGCGCGCGAGCAGGGACGCTATGTCTACCAGCCCGACAGCGTGCTGGTCGAGGTCGATTGGGACAAGGATGGCGCCGCGGTCGATGCGCAGGACCGCGCACTGTTCGCGCGGCGCCGCGCCTCGGGCTTCGAGGGCCGCGTGCTCAAGCCTGAACTGCTGAATCTGATGGCATGAACGCGGCAGTGTGTCGCTCGCAGAACAGCGTGCCGCTGTGGCCGATGACCCGCGTTCCCATCGCGATCGCCTCGCGCGCGGTCAGTCCGCTGCTGTAGGGGAAGGTGTCGAGCATTTCGGCATGCTGGTTGACTGCCTGCAGCGCTTCCAGGTGGCTGGCCGGGCAGACATAGTCGACGCTGGCGGGATCGAGCACGCGCTCGATGCGTTCGCGTACCTGCGGGTACTGGTACTGCCGGTGCACGAACACTTTGCGCCCGGGTAGTGCGGCGAGGTGCTGCAGGAAGGTACGCGAGAGCTTGGCCGGATTCGCGAAGATGACCGGCTCGCTGCGCTTGTGCGCTGCCGGCGTTGGCAGATAGGGCGGTGGGGTGTAGCTCGCGTAGCCGCCCGCGAGGTTGAGCAGCGGCTCGGTGTAGAGCGGCTGCAGCTGTAGCGGTGACTGCGCTTCGTCGCCGATCCAGCCGTCGAAGCTCGCCAGCCCGGTCGTGACGCTCTGGCCGCCGACCCATTTGTACTGGCGCCGCGCGGGCTTGACGCTGAGTGCCTGCAGCCCGACTGGGTCCATCCAGCCCCCGAGGTCGTAGAGCATGTCGAGGTCGGCGTCGTGCAGCGCGCGCGCGAGTTGCAGCGCGTCGAGTCCGTGCGTCTCGTGCCACTCATGGGCGAGCCGGCTGAGCTCGTCGCTGGCCCAGTCCTGCCGGGTGCCGCGCTGGAAGACGATCAGCTCGCCTTGCTGTGCGGCCCGCCGCCATGTCGCTATCGTCAGAAAGTAGACCGGACCCGCGCACAGCAGTGGCGACAGGATGCCGATGCGCTGGCGGCGCGCGCCCGGCGCGCGCGGTGGCAGTGGCGCGCGGTCCCAGCCTTGGAGGCGCAGATGGGCGCGCGAGAACTCGATGATGCGCCGGTTCAGCGTCAGCGCATCCTCGTCGCGGTCATACAGGCTGGCCATCAGCGTCGTCAGCAATGCGTCGCGCTGGTGCTCGGGGTCGGCCAGCAGCGGCGCCACCAGCGCGCTGGCCTGCAGCGGGTCGCCGAAGCTGTTCATCGCCAGGTCGGCGCGGCCGAGCAGGGCGTCGGCCTGTCCGGGCTGCACGCGCAGTGCCGCGAGGTAGGCCTGGTCCGCGCCCGCCGGGTCGCCGATCGACTGCAGCGCTTGCCCGAGCAGCACCGCGCTTTGCCACAGTTGCGGCCGCGCGGCCAGTGCGCGCCGACACAGCGGCAGCGCGTCGGCGTGCTGGCCGCTGGCGTGCAGGCACAGCGCGAGGTTGTGCAGGAGTTCGGGCGAATCTGGCCGCCGCGCCAGGCAGGAGCGGTAGGCGGCGGCGGCCTCCGGCCAGTTGGCTGCCAGGCGCAGCCGGTGCGCGTGCAGCAGCATCGCGTCGAGCGCAGGCAGCGGGTTCTCGCTGCGGATGGGATCGAGGCGGATCTTTTTCATGATGGGGGCTTGGAGCGCTGGCATCATACCGGGGATGAAAAACCGCGCCGGCCTGTGTTGTCACGGCGTCGTGCCGCTCCCCATGGCCTGGTAGAAAGCCACGCTGTTGGCCAGGCGCCGGGCCTGGTAGTCGATGCTGGCCTGGTCCACCTGCTGGCTGGCTTGCTGCGCTTGCAGTTGTCAATCCTGATTTCCTGGGTATTCCAAGACGGTATATATTTCAGCGATTTCAATGTCGTGGCATCCGGGCAGCATCCGGCGGAAATTCATGTCTGCTTTCTTCAAGGCCTCCTGGGTTTCCCTTGCCCCTGCGTCGGTCAGGATCAGTCTGATCTACCTCGTGCTGGCCAGCCTCTGGATCTGGAGCTCTGACTGGCTGGCCTTGCAGCTGCTGGGAGATCCTGCCGCAGTCACGCGGGCCCAGTCTTGGAAGGGCGAGTTCTTCGTCCTGTTCACGGCGGTCCTGCTGTTCGTCCTGGTGCGCCGGGAGGAAAGGGCGCAGGTCGCCATCCAGGATGAGCTCAGGCAGACCCGCAGCCAGCTCGAGCATTTCATCGATACCAGTGCCTCGATCATCTACGCGCTGGTGCCCGAGCCCGGCGCGGCTGGCTGCTGGCGGGTGTCTTACGTCAGCGGCAATGTCTTGCGCCTGACGGGGTATCCATCAGTAGACTGGCTGCAGCAGCCCGGTTTCTGGTTCGAGCATGTGCATCCCGACGACCAGCCGCAGGTACTGCAGGCGCAGCAGCAACTGCACGCCACAGGTGCGCTCAGGCATCGCTACCGTTTCCGCTACCGTGATGGTCAATACCGCTGGATCGATGACCAGTTGCAACTCAATCGCAAGCCTGACGGCGAGCCGATCGAGATCGTGGGCAGCTGGCGTGACGTGACAGAGCAGGAGCAGATTCAGCAACAGCTGCTGGCCGAGAAGCGGCGCTGGCGTTTTGCGGTCGATGGCAGCGACCTCGGGCTGTGGGACTGGGATATTGTCAGCGACAAGGTGTTCTTCTCGACCCGCTGGAAGACCATGCTGGGCTACTCGGAGGTCGAGATCGGAAACCGGCTGTGCGAATGGGAGTCGCGCGTGCACCCCGATGACAAGGCGCAGGTGCTGGCCGATGTCGAGCGCCATTTGCTGGGGGGCGTGGACTTCTATGTCAATGAACACCGGATGCGCTGCAAGGATGGCAGCTACAAGTGGATTCTGGACCGGGGTCAGGTCGTCGAGCGTGACGAACAAGGCCAGGCGTTGCGCATGATCGGTACTCACACCGACCTGACGACGCTCAAGCAGCGGGATCAGGCTGAAGTCACCATCACTCACCTGACACACCATGACGCCCTGACCGGCCTGCCCAACCGCGTGCTGCTGCGTGACCGGATCGAGTCGGGGCTGGCACATGCCCGGCGTGAACAGGAGGCGCTGGCGCTGATGTTCATCGACGTCGACCGCTTCAAGTACATCAACGACTCGCTGGGGCACCGGGCCGGCGACGCCTTGCTGGTCGAGATGGCGTCCCGCCTCAAGCAGGCGCTCCGGCCGCAGGACACGGTGTCGCGCATGGGCGGCGATGAATTCACCTTGCTGCTGCCCCAGATGGATGCCGAGGGCGCTGCACACCTGGCGCAGGCGCTGATCGAGCGGATTTCCGCTCCCTGCCAGATCGAGGGGATGGAGCTGATCGTGACGTCATCGATCGGCATCGCGATGTTCCCCGGCGACGGGCAGGACGTCGACGCCTTGCTGCAGGCGGGCGATACCGCCATGCACCGTGCCAAGGCGGCGGGCGGCGCCAACTTCCAGTTCTATGAGCCTGGCATGCACCTGAGCGCCAGCCGCACGCTGCAGCTCGAGAACGCCCTGCGCTGGGCGCTGGAACGCCATGAACTGGAACTGCATTACCAGCCGCAGATCAAGCTGCAGACCGGTCGGGTGACGGGTTGCGAGGCCTTGCTGCGTTGGAAACATCCGGAACTGGGCATGATTTCCCCGGTCGAGTTCATACCGATCGCGGAGGCCAGCGGCCTGATCCTGCCGATCGGCGAGTGGGTGCTCAGGATGGCCGTGGCGCAGGGCAAGGCCTGGCAAGAAGCGGGCCTGCCGCCTTCGGTGGTGGCCGTGAACATCTCGGCGGTCCAGTTCCGGCAGACCCAGTTTCCCGAACTCGTCCGGGCCGTGCTCGACGAGGCGGGCCTGGAGGCAGGTCGGCTGGAGCTTGAGCTGACCGAAAGCGTGGTCTCGGCCGATCCGGAGGGCGCGGTCCGCATCATGGAGCAGCTCGACCGGCTGGGCGTGCAGTTGTCGGTCGACGATTTCGGGACGGGGTATTCCTCGCTGTCCTACCTGAAGCGGTTTCCGATCGACAAGCTCAAGATCGACCAGAGCTTCGTGCGGGATCTGGGCCGCGATCCGGGCAGCGCATTGATTGTTGCCGGCGTGATTGCCATGGCCCGCAGCCTGGGGCTCAGGACCATAGCCGAGGGCGTCGAGACGGCCGAGCAGGTGGCCCTGCTGACCCGCGAGGGCTGTGACGAGGTCCAGGGCTACTGGCACGCGCAGCCCATGCCGGCCGATCAGTACTGGCGCTGGGTCAGGGACTATCTGCCGGCGGCCGCGGCACAATAGCGGGCTTTCCAGTCCCATTTCAGGAAGCAAGATGGCCTTCGCCGACAACCTCAAGCAACTCCCTTCCATCGCTCACCTGGCCGAGCTGCAGCTGATCGACGCGGCTGGCGCCGTGGCTGCCACGATAGCGAACCAGCCCGGCAAGGCCGGCTCGCTGGCGGTCTACCACGCACTGGCGGCCAAGCATGGCGCCATCAACCCGGCCGCCGCCGAAGATGGGCTGGAGATCTTCGCCGAGCACACTCTTGACGCGCGCGCCAACCCGGGCAAGCACCCGAACATCGACCGCCTGCTCGAAGTGATCGCCTCGGGCCAGGGCTACTCAGTCAAGCTGATCGAGGCCTGAGCACAGCGGGCATCACACCGCCATCGGCGCCGTCAGGTGGGCGTGGTGCTGGTAGCCCGCCAGGCTGAAGTCGCCCGGCTCGACCCTTTCGAGCCACTCGGGCTGGTACTGGCCGGTTACCGTGTAGTCGGGGATGCGGTCCGACAGCAGCAGCTGCGGCGCCGGCAACGGCTCGCGCGTGAGCTGCTCCTGCAGCATCGTCACATGGTTCTCGTAGACATGTGCGTCGCCGATGAAGTAGCTGAACCATTTCGGCTTGAACCCCGTCAGGCGCCCGACCAGGTGCAGCAGCGCCGCGCCCTCGGTCAGGTTGAACGGCGTGCCCAGGCCCAGATCGTTGCTGCGGATGTAGAGGCAGAGCGAGATCTCGCGCGTCGTCGCATTGGGCAGGAACTGGTACAGCAGGTGGCAGGGCGGCAGCGCCATTTCCTCCAGCTGGGCCCAGTTCCAGCCGTGGAAGATGATGCGGCGGTCGCTCGGGTTGTTGACGATGGTGTCGAGGCATTGGCGCAGCTGGTCGACCGCCTTGTAGAGCACGACCTGGCCGTCCGCCGTGTCGGCGATGCGGACATAGCCGCGGCCCAGCGCGTCCTCGATCTGGCCGGTGGCCGAGGCGGGCAGGGCCTTGAAGGCCGGCCAGTTGCGCCACTGCACGCCGTAGACCGGACCCAGATCGTCCTCGCCCAGGCGGTAGGGGTTGGCCAGCCAGGCGGCGTTCTCGTTGGCGTTCTGGTCCCAGACCTTGCAGCCAAGCGCGCGGAACTCGGCCGCGCTGCGGTAGCCGCGCAGGAAGCCGACCAGCTCGCCGACGGCCGACTTGAAGGCCAGCTTCTTGGTCGTGACGGCCGGAAAGCCCTGGCTCAGGTCGAAGCGCATCGCGGCGCCCGGCAGGCTCAGCGTGCGGATGCCGGTGCGGTTGGTCTGCCAGCTGCCTTGCTCGAAGACGGTGCGGACGAGGTCGAGGTATTGCTTCACGGCGCTGGCTGGCTAGATAAAACCGGACATTCTAGCGATGCAATCCAGATCAGCGTTCAGCGCTGGTCCTGTATCAGCACCCGCCCCGGGTTCATGATGCCCTGCGGGTCGAGCGCGGCCTTGATGCGGCGCATCAGCGCCAGCGCCACCGGGTGCTTGTACTGCGGCAGCGTCTCGGCCTTCAGGCTGCCGATGCCATGCTCGGCGCTGATCGAGCCACCACAGCGCCGCACCGAGTCGAACACGATATGGTTGATGCGGGTCTCCTGCTCGCGCAGGAAGGCGGCCGGGTCGCTGCCCTCGGGCGCCTGTACGTTGTAGTGCAGGTTGCCGTCGCCCAGGTGGCCGAAGTTGACCAGCCGCACGCCCGGAATCTCGGCGGCCAGCAGCGCATCGGTCTCGGCGCAGAAGGTGGGAATAGCCGACACCGGCAGGCTGATGTCGTGCTTGATGTTGAGGCCTTCCTCGCTCTGTGCCAGCGAGATGCTCTCGCGGCAATGCCAGAGGTTGTGCGCCTGACCCAGGCTCTCGGCGACGATGGCGTCGCTCACGCAGCCTTGCTCGAGCGCGGCTTCGAGCAGGGCCTCGAAGCGCTCGCGCGCATGGGCCTCGCTCTCGCTGTCGGAGTTCTCCAGCAGCACGCACCAGGGATGGTCCTGCCACAGCGGCACGCGCAGCTGCGGGTAATGCTTGTCGACCAGCGACAGCGCGAAGCGACTCATGGCCTCGAAGCCGGTCAGGCCGGCACCGAGCTGGCGCTGCGCCAGGCCCAGCAGCTCGACTGCGGCTTCGACCGACGGCACGGCGGCCCAGGCGGTCAGCTTGGCGGCCGGGCGCGGGTGGAGCTTGAGCGTGGCGCCGGTGATGATGCCCAGCGTGCCCTCGCTGCCGATGTAGAGGTCGCGCAGGTCGTAGCCGGTATTGTCCTTGCGCAGCCCGATCAGGCCGTCCCAGATCTCGCCCTGCGGCGTGACCACTTCCAGCCCCAGGCACAGCTCGCGCGCGTTGCCGTAGCGCAGCACCTGGGTGCCGCCGGCGTTGCTCGCCAGGTTGCCGCCGATGGTGCAGCTGCCCTCGGAGGCCAGGCTCAGCGGCAGCAGCAGGCCAGCGGCCTCGGCCGCCTGCTGCGCGGCCTGCAGGATGCAGCCGGCATCAAGCGTCAGCGTCAGGTTGGCGGCGTCGAGCGCGCGCACCCGGTTCATGCGCTGCAGGCTCAGCAGCACCTGGGTGCCGCTGGCGTCGGGCACGCTGCCGACCACCAGTCCGGTGTTGCCGCCCTGCGGCACGATGGTCACGCCGGCCGCCGCGCAGGCCTGGACCACGGCGGCCACCTCGGCCGTGCTGCCCGGACGCACCACTGCCAGCGCGCGGCCACGGTGGCGACGGCGCCAGTCCTGCTCGTAGGCCGCCAGGTCGGTGGCAGGGTCCTCGTGCGTCAGCACCTGCTGGACGCCGACGGCAGCGCGCAGGGTGGGCAGCAGATCGTGCAAGTCGGTCATCAAGTCTGCTCCGTCAGGATGGGTTGGTGGCAGCGCCAGCCGCCGCCAGCGCGGCACGCGCGGACTTCAGCCGCAGCCGGATGTGCAGGGTGCAGGCAACGAACAGCGCGACGCACAGCAGCACTTCAAGGCCGGCAAGCGCCTGCGACAGGCCACGGTCGCTGCCGACGCGTACCAGGCCCTCGGTCGCGTAGAGCCAGACCAGCAGGCTGAGCGCACGGTAGGTGTACATGCGGTTCTTCAGCAGGCCGGGCAGCGGCAGGCACAGCGGCAGCACCTTGATCGCCCACCAGGAGCCGCCCGGACGCAGCGGCGCCAGCCAGAGTTCCCAGGCCAGGCCGAACGCGATCAGCGCGATCGTGCAGGCAACGGCGGCGCGACGCGCGGAATCCACCCCGGCGGGGGTGGGCAGGACGGTGCCCGGAGGGGCGTCGGGCATGGGGTCGGGGCGGGTTTTCTTCATGATGGGATAGCTAGCGGTGGCATGATAGCGGCGATGACAACCCATGAGCGCGCGCGCCAGCACGGCCGCCTGCATTTCATCGAATCCTGGCTGCCCGGCTTACTGCAGTCGCTGGGCCACTTTCCCTGGCGCATCACCGCGCTGACGCTGCGTCAGCGCTTTCGCGACGACCGGCTCGGCATCACGGCCGGCAGCCTGACCTTCACCACCACGATCTCGCTGGTGCCGCTGTTCACCGTCGGCCTGGCCATCTTCAGCGCCTTTCCGATGTTCGGCCGCATGCAGGCGCAGCTGCAGCAGTGGCTGATCCAGAGCCTGATCCCGGACCAGATCGCGCGCCAGGTCAGCAACTACCTGCTGCAGTTCTCGCAGCAGGCCGGCAAGATGGGCTGGGCCGGTGCGGTCTTCCTGCTCGTGACCGCGCTGACCCTGGTGCTGACGATAGACCGCAAGCTCAACGACATCTGGCGCGTGCGCCAGCCGCGCTCGCTGGCCCAGCGCGTGCTGATCTACTGGGCGGTGCTCACCTTGGGGCCGCTGCTGCTCGGCGCCAGCCTGAGCCTGAGCTCCTACGCCGTGTCGGCCTCGCGCGGCTGGGTCAGCGCGGTGCCTGGCGGCGTCAAGCTTGCGCTCGATGCGGTCGAGTTCCTGCTCGGCCTGGCCGGCATGGCGGCGCTCTACCGCTTCGTGCCCAATGCCCCGGTGCGCTGGGCGCACGCCTTTGCCGGCGCTCTGCTGGCCGCGGCCGGCATCGAGCTGGGCAAGCGCGTGCTGGGCTGGTATCTGGTCCAGGTGCCGACCTACTCGGCCGTCTACGGCGCCTTCGCGACCGTCCCCATCCTGCTGATCTGGCTCTACACCGGCTGGGTGATCGTGCTGCTGGGCGCGGTGCTGACTGCCTACCTGCCCAGCCTGGTCGGCGGCATCGCGCGTCGCTCCGACGCGCCCGGTTGGGACCTGCAGCTCGCGCTCGAACTGCTGGCCTGCCTGCACCAGGCGCGCAGCGAGGGCCGGCGCGGCTGCAGCCTCGAGTCGATCGCGCAGCAGTTGCGCGTCGATCCCTTGCAACTCGAACCACCGCTGGAGGCGCTCGAAGCCCTGGACTGGATCGGTCGCCTGAGCGAGGAGGACGGGCGCCATGTGCTGCTGGTCGATCCGGCCGCCACGCCGCTGGCCCCGCTGCTGCAGGCGCTCTGCCTGCCGCTGGCCGACGGCACCCAGGCGCTCTGGCAGGCCAGCGGCTGGCCGCGGCTCAAGCTGGCCGAGGTGCTGCCGCAGCGGACGCACTGAGCCGGGCTTCCAATTACGGGTTTTCCCGGGACGGCCTGCCGTACAGCACCGGTTTTGTGGGCTATATTTGTGTCAGGGCACGGTGGTGTGCCCAAGGAGCAGCAAAACATGAAAGTCAGCGATATCCTGCGCGTCAAGGGCGGCACGCTCTATACCGTGGCCCCCGACGAGAAACTGTCCCACGCGATCGAGACCATGGCCGAGTTCGACATCGGCTCGCTCGCCGTGATGGAGAACGGCCAGCTGGCCGGCATGCTGACTTTCCGCGAGGTGATCAAGACCCTGGCCCGCAACGCCGGCACCGTCGCTGGCAAGACCGTGGACAAGGTGATGGACCGCAGTCCGGCCACCTGCACGCCCGAGACCGAGCTCGAACAGGTCCGTCCGCTGATGCTCGAAAGCCACACCCGCTACATGCCGGTGATGGACGGCCAGCTGCTGATGGGCGTGATCAGCTTCTACGACGTCGCCAAGGCCATCGTCGACAACCAGAACTTCGAGAACAAGATGCTCAAGGCCTATATCCGCGAGTGGCCGGCGCAGGAAGTGGACGAAAAAACCTGACCCAAATCAGCGATCTTTCCCAGAATTTACATTCTGGTCACAGAGCAGTCGGCCTGGGTGGGTAGACTGCTCTTTGCTTTTATAACTTCAATTTCCTTTTCGGATCATGGCGAAAAACAAACAGCGGCTTTTTGCCGTCACCGCCCTCGCGGCGGCAGCGGCTCTCGGTTTGACGGGCTATAGTGTTTACAACAAAAACAAGATCATCTGGCAATACCTGGGACAGGTCGGAACGCCGACCATCGGCAACCTGCCCTACAGCACTGCCACCGGCGAGCCCACGCACGCGGGCTACACGACCGACCTCACGTCGTTGCCGATTCCCTACCTGTCGACCGACCTGTTGAAGCGCATCGCCATCATGTTGCCCGAGAGCCTCAACATCGCGGGCAACACGCGCGTGACGCTGAGCAAGGACGACCAGACCAACCTCGTGCTCGCCGCAGGCACAGATGCCAACATCTATGTCAGCTTCCTGACCGAGGGCGCCGGCTACCGCAACAGCGTGGGCTACTTCACCTACGACCCGGCGAATCCTCCCAAGACGCCGACCGATGTCAAGAGCGAACTGATTTTCTTCCCCAACACGACCCAGGACGGCACCACTCCGCCGTTCAAGGTCGCGGCGAGCACGGCGGCGAGCACCGTCAAGCTTTCGGTCAAGGCCCCGCAGGACAAGGCCATCGCCGTGGGCTTCTTTGTCGTCGCCGACGGCTGGGCCGGTAGCCGGGACCTCAAGCTCGCGGGCGGCGCCAACGCCAGCGGTACCACCAGCACCCCAGGTGTCGATGAGAGCTACCCTGGCAAGCGGGTCTTCTATTCGCTCAAGGCGCTCAACCCCGAGCCCAATGACGCTCGCAATCTGCAGCAGCACACCATCCTGCTCGATGACGGCGAGGCATTTGGCCGCGTCCCTGGAACCTCGAATGCTAGTCAGACCAAGTACCAGCGCCTTGTGCTGGGCTTCGAGGACCAGCAGCGCACGGGCGGCGACCACGACTTCAACGACGTGCTGATGGCCGTGCACGTGACGCCGTCAGGGTCCGATAACATCATCAACCTAAAAAGCATAGGCAAGGTGGTGACCGATGACAAGACGAAGGACAGCGATGGGGATGGCGTGCCCGATCAGACCGACGCCTATCCTGAAGACCCGATCGCGGCGAGCTTCATCGATTACCCGAGCAGCAACGGCTGGGGCACGCTGGCCTACGAGGACCAATGGCCCAAGACGGACGACTATGACCTCAACGACCTGGTGGTGCGCTACCGCATGCGCCAGGTCAAGCATGCGCAAGGCAAGACCTCGTGGGTCGAGATGAATTTCCGCCTCGACGCCAGCGGCGCGGGCTTGAGCAACGGCTTTGCGCTCGCGTTGCCGGGCATTCTGCCCACCGACGTCTATCTCGACCCCGCAGGTACGGCGCCGGCTGATCTCAAGACCTACCTGGCCAGGATGGATGCCGCCGGCAATGTCGTGGAAAAGAAGGCCGTCACGCCCCTCGCGGCGGACACCAAGCAGGCGGTGTTCGAGGTCTTCAAAGACGCGTACGCCAAGTCACTGCTGCAAAAGCAGTCGGACAGCAGCTGCAAAAAGCTTGCTAATACCTTCGCCAATACCACGCAAGGTTGCCCGATTGTCACCGCTTTCCCCGAGTTCAAGCTGGTCGTGAAGATGAAGACGGCGGGCAGCGTGCCGTCGTATGCGAGTACGAACGGCTTCCCGGGCATGCCCTTCGACCCCTTCCTGTTCAAGTCGAGTACGCCCAGCATCGAGGTCCACCTGCCCGGCAAGCAGCCGTCCGCCCGTGCCGACAAGACCCTGTTCAATACCGGGAATGACGAATACAAGAAGACGCACGACGCCAGCAAGCTCGGCACCAGCTACACCTACATGACCTCCACTGGTCTGCCCTGGGCGCTCAACATCCCGGCGCTGTGGGATTACCCGGCCGAGCGGGTTCGCGTCGAGGCGGCCTACAGCAACTTCGTCAACTGGGCCACATCGGGCGGCACCAACAACAAGGACTGGTACGTCACGCCGAGCGACAAGACTGCTTCGACCTGGGGCAAGACCAGTTCGGCCAGCAAGACCTTCCGCAACGGCCGCTGAAGCCCATTTTCCCCCGATGGATGGCCGGTCGCTGACCGGCCGCTAGGAAACATCATGATTTCTTTCAAGCAACAATTCGTTCTGGCCGCTGCGACGGTTCTCTTGGCTGCCTGCGGTGGCGGCGGCGGTTCTGGTACTGACAGCAAGCCCGCCCTCACCTTGGGCGATGCCCCGGTCCAGGCCTCGATCCAGACGGCGGTTTCCAAGCCGGTAGATCCCTTCCGCTGGGAGGTGGCGCCAGCGTCGACGGCTGTGACTGTCGCTGCTAGCCAGTACGAAGCTGACTTGCAGGTCCAGGTGTACCGCTACACCCAGGAAGCCATCGACAATGGCACGATGGGTGACCTCGTGGGCTCCGGCACTGTCGGCGCTGCCGGCGGCAAGGTGACACTGGATCTGACCGCAGACCCGGAAGAGAGCGTCCTGGTCCAGGTGCTCGATGGTCCGGTCAAGCGGTATTACAGCGACAGCGGAAAATCCTATCAGATCGCCAAGGTCAAGGAACTCGGCACCCTGTCGTTCTGATTCTCCGCGTGGATCCGTTGCCGCTCATGGGTAATCGCTACCCATGAGCGACAACACCCCGACAAGGCCCGGAAAATTTCCGGGCTTTTTCTTTGGGCGCTTTCCTTTCTCTGGGTGACGAGGGCCTGTGCTGCGGGTACCAGCCGGCCTGGCAACTCGACCGTGTGCGTCGTTTGTACTAACATTGCGGGAGTTGAACTCACAAACGAGGTGCCCTCATGGTTGCCGTTGCATCTTCTCCCGCTGCCCGTTCCGCCCGCCTGGGCCTGCGCGCCACGCCCGAACAGGAAGTCGTGCTGCGC
>CALPRQ020000046.1 GCA_943326015.2 Chitinophaga pinensis
ACAGCCGCGATGACGCCACCGCCGAGCGCCTCGACAACCTCGAGGACCCCTACCGCCTGTTCCGCTGCCACACCATCATGAACTGTGTGGACGTCTGCCCCAAGAGCCTGAACCCCACCAAGGCCATCGGCAAGATCAAGGAACTCATGGTCCGCCGCGCCATCTGACGCCTCAATCACGCACGAACCATGAACGACACCGACCTGCTGGACGAACGTGCCCTGAGCAAACTGCGCTGGCGCTGCCGGCGCGGACTGCTCGAGAACGACCTGTTCATCGAACGTTTCTTCGCTGAGCACGAATCTTGCATCACGGTGCGTCAGGCTCGTGCGATGACCGCACTGATGGACCTGTCGGATAACGACCTGCTCGATCTGCTGCTGCAGCGCAAAGAGCCGGAAGGCGATCTCGCCTCTGAAGAAGTCGTCGAACTGCTGGGTGTCCTGCGCATCCGGCATTGAACGTCGCACCACCCCTTACCTGTGTGCCCCTAGGAGAAGCCATGAAACTCGTTGACAACAAAGCCACCCTGTCGTTCAGCAACGGCGCACCCAGCGTCGATCTGCCGGTCTACGCAGGCAACATCGGTCCGGACGTGATCGACATCCGCAAGCTGTACGCACAGACCGGCATGTTCACCTATGACCCGGGTTTCCTGTCGACGGCTTCCTGCCAGTCGGCGATCACCTACATCGACGGTGACAAGGGCGAACTGCTGTACCGCGGCTACCCGATCGAACAGCTCGCGACCAACTGCGACTACCTCGACACCTGCTACCTGCTGCTCAACGGCGAACTGCCCAACGAAGGCCAGCGCAAGGACTTCCACAGCCTCGTGATCAACCACACCATGGTGCACGAGCAGATGCAGAGCTTCCTGAAGGGCTTCCGCCGCGACGCGCACCCGATGGCTGTGCTGACCGGTCTGGTCGGCGCAATGTCGGCCTTCTACCACGACAGCACCGACATCAACAACCCGGAGCATCGCAAGGTTGCCGCGATCCGCCTGATCGCCAAGATGCCGACCCTGGTCGCCATGGCCTACAAGTACGGCATCGGCCAGCCCTTCGTCTATCCGCGCAACGACCTGTCCTACGCCGGCAACTTCCTGCGCATGATGTTCGCCACGCCTTGCGAGGATTACGTGGTCAACCCCGTGATCGAACGCGCCGTGGACCGCATCTTCACGCTGCACGCCGATCACGAGCAGAACGCCTCGACCTCGACCGTGCGCCTGTGCGGTTCGTCGGGCACCAACCCGTTCGCCGCGATCGCGGCTGGCGTGGCCTGCCTGTGGGGCCCGGCACACGGCGGTGCCAACGAAGCCTGCCTGAACATGCTCGAAGAGATCCAGGCCAGCGGCGGCGTCTCCAAGGTCGGCGAGTTCATGGAGAAGGTCAAGGACAAGAACTCCGGCGTCAAGCTGATGGGCTTCGGTCACCGCGTCTACAAGAACTACGACCCGCGCGCCAAGCTGATGCAGGAAACCTGCAACGAAGTGCTGGCCGAACTGGGCCTGGAAAACGACCCGCTGTTCAAGCTGGCCAAGGAACTCGAGCGCATCGCGCTGGAAGACGACTACTTCGTGCAGCGCAAGCTCTACCCGAACGTCGACTTCTACTCCGGCATCGTTCAGCGCGCGATCGGCATCCCGGTCAACCTGTTCACCGGCATCTTCGCGCTGGCACGCACCGTCGGCTGGATCGCCCAGCTCAACGAAATGATCAGCGACCCCGAGTACAAGATCGGCCGTCCGCGCCAGCTGTTCACCGGTGCCGTCAAGCGCGACGTGCCGCCGCTGGCACAGCGCTGATGCGCCGTCCTGCCTAAAGCGCATCCGCGATCAAAAGCCCGCCCCGTGCGGGCTTTTTCGTTCGTAACCGGCCGCAGGGCCTAAAATCTGAAGTTTGACCACAACGAGTCACGAGAGATTCACGCATGGGACGCACCCTTTACGACAAGATCTGGGACGAGCATGTCGTCCACGTCGAGGAAGACGGCACCGCGGTGCTGTACATCGACCGCCACCTGGTTCATGAAGTCACCAGCCCGCAAGCCTTCGAAGGCCTGCGCGAAGCCGGCCGCAAGCTCTGGCGCGTCAGCTCGGTCGTGGCCACCGCCGACCACAACACGCCGACCACCGGCTGGGAGCTCGGCTATGACGGCATCGCCGACCCGATCAGCAAGGAACAGATCACCACGCTCAACAGCAACATCGCGGAATTCGGCTCGGCGGCCTTCTTCCCCTTCATGTCGCAGCGTCAGGGCATCGTGCACGTGGTCGGTCCCGAGAACGGCGCCACCCTGCCCGGCATGACCGTGGTCTGCGGCGACAGCCACACCTCGACCCACGGCGCCTTCGGCGCGCTGGCGCATGGCATCGGCACCTCCGAGGTCGAGCATGTGATGGCGACCCAGACCCTGCTGGCCAAGAAGGCCAGGAACATGCTGGTCAAGGTCGAGGGCGAATGCGCGCCGGGCGTCGGCGCCAAGGACATCGTGCTGGCCATCATCGGCCGCATCGGCACCGCTGGCGGCACCGGCTACACGATCGAGTTCGGCGGCAGCGCGATCCGCGCGCTGTCGATGGAAGGTCGCATGACGGTCTGCAACATGGCGATCGAAGGCGGCGCGCGCGCGGGTCTGGTCGCCGTCGACGACAAGACCATCGAATACGTCAAGGGCCGTCCGCTGGCACCGACCGGCGCCGAATGGGAGGCCGCCGTCGCCTACTGGCAGACCCTGCACTCCGATGCCGACGCCGCGTTCGACACCGTGGTCGAACTCGACGCGACGCAGATCCAGCCCCAGCTCACCTGGGGCACCTCGCCCGAAATGGTGCTGCCGATCACCGCCGTGGTGCCGAATCCGGCCGACGAGCAGGACCCGAACAAGCGCGGTGCGATCGAACGCGCGCTGGCCTACATGGGTCTGCAGGCGGGCACACCGCTGGCCCAGATCCCGGTCGACAAGGTCTTCATCGGCTCCTGTACCAACAGCCGGATCGAGGACATGCGCGAAGCCGCTGCGCTGGTGCAGAAGCTGGGCCGCAAGGTGGCCGCCAACGTCAAGCAGGCGCTGGTGGTGCCGGGCTCGGGCCTGGTCAAGGCGCAGGCCGAGGCCGAAGGCCTGGACCGGATCTTCAAGGCGGCCGGCTTCGAATGGCGCGAGCCGGGTTGTTCGATGTGCCTGGCGATGAACGCCGACCGGCTGGAGCCGGGCGAGCGCTGCGCCTCGACCAGCAACCGCAACTTCGAAGGCCGACAGGGCGCGGGTGGCCGCACCCACCTGGTCAGCCCCGCGATGGCTGCTGCCGCCGCGATCGAAGGCCATTTCGTCGACATCCGCCAATTCGCCTGAAGTAAATCAGACGCTAGACGCATGAAGACTTTTATCTGCACTTTGTCTGTCTGCCTATGCGTTGTGACATTGCAGGCCTGTGGCCCGAAATGTGACGAATACAAAATCGGAGTCAGATTGCTAGCTTGCTGATTTATGAAAAAATTCACCCTTCTCAAGGGGCTCGTTGCCCCCATGGACCGCGAGAACGTCGACACCGACGCGATCATCCCCAAGCAGTTCCTGAAGTCGATCCGCAAGACCGGCTTCGGCCCGAACCTGTTCGACGAATGGCGCTACCTGGACGCGGGCTATCCCGGCCAGGACCCGGCCAGCCGCCAGCCGAACCCGGACTTCGTGCTGAACCAGCCACGCTATGCCGGTGCCTCGGTGCTGCTGGCACGCAAGAACTTCGGCTGCGGCTCCTCGCGCGAACATGCGCCCTGGGCGATCGACCAGTACGGCTTTCGCGCCGTCATCGCGCCGAGCTTCGCCGACATCTTCTTCAACAACTGCTTCAAGAACGGCCTGCTGCCCATTCAGCTGCCGGACGCCACCGTGGCGCAGTTGTTCGACGAGGTCGCGGCCAACCCGGGCTATGAACTGACGATCGACCTGGAACGCCAGGCCATCGTCAAGCCCGACGGCAGCGAAATCGCCTTCGACGTGCAGGCCTTCCGCAAGTACTGCCTGCTCAACGGCCTCGACGACATCGGCCTGACCCTGCGTCACGCCGACAAGATCAAGGCCTTCGAGGCCGCCCGCCTGCAGGCCAAGCCCTGGCTGGCCCACACCATGCAGGGCTGAGCCCGGCCTGACTAGACATGCAGCCGCGCCAAGCGGCTGCCCCGACAACGGAAACCCCATGAAAATCGCAGTTCTTCCCGGTGACGGCATCGGCACCGAAATCGTCGCTGAAGCGGTCAAGGTCCTGAATGTCCTCGGCCTCGACCTCCAGCTGGAACAGGCCCTGGTCGGCGGCGCCGCCTACGAGGTCCACGGCCACCCGCTGCCCGAGTCCACGCTGAAGCTGGCCCAGGAATCCGACGCCATCCTGTTCGGCGCCGTCGGCGACTGGAAATACGACCAGCTCGATCGCCCGCTGCGCCCCGAGCAGGCCATCCTGGGCCTGCGCAAGCAGCTCGGCCTGTTCGCCAACTTCCGCCCAGCGATCTGCTACGAGCAGCTGGTCGGCGCCTCCAGCCTCAAGCCCGAGCTGATCGCGGGCCTCGACATCCTGATCATCCGCGAGCTGACCGGCGACATCTACTTCGGCCAGCCGCGCGGGCGCCGCATCGCGACCGACGGCCATTTCCCGGGTGCCGAGGAAGCCTTCGACACCATGCGCTATTCCAGGCCGGAGATCGAGCGCATCGCGCACGTCGCCTTCCAGGCCGCACGCAAGCGCAGCAAGAAGGTCACCTCGGTCGACAAGGCCAACGTGCTCGAAACCTTCCAGTTCTGGAAGGACGTCATGATCGAGGTCTCCAAGGAGTACCCGGACGTCGCGCTCGAACACATGTATGTCGACAACGCCGCGATGCAGCTGGTCAAGAAGCCCAAGGCCTTCGACGTGCTGGTCACCGGCAACATGTTCGGCGACATCCTGTCTGACGAGGCCTCCATGCTGACCGGCTCGATCGGCATGCTGCCCTCGGCCAGCCTGAACGCCAAGGGCCAGGGCCTGTACGAGCCCAGCCACGGCAGCGCGCCCGACATCGCGGGCCAGGGCATCGCCAACCCGCTGGCTACAATCCTGTCTGCTGCCATGATGTTGCGTTTCTCCCTCAACCAGCCCGAAGCGGCCGACCGCATCGAAGCGGCGGTCAAGGATGTGCTGGCCGCGGGTTACCGCACGGCCGACATCTGGTCGGAAGGCACGCAGAAGGTGAGCACGAACGAAATGGGCGACGCGGTGGTGGCTACCATCACCAAGACCACCATTAAGGGCTGATTCAGCTCCGGTTCGTCGCGCCCCCTCCCGGCCAGACGAGCCGGGCAAAACCAAACGGGGCTCAGGCCCCATCTTTTGTAACTTGAAAGGGTTTGCGATGAGCAAAGTGGGCAATCTGGTCGGCCTGGTGGGCTGGCGCGGCATGGTGGGTTCGGTCCTGATGGACCGCATGGTGGCCGAGGGCGACTTCGACCACATCGAACCGATCTTCTTCTCGACCTCGAACGCTGGCGGCAAGGCCCCGGCGCAGGCCAAGCAGCACACCCAGCTGCAGGACGCCAACGACATCGCGGCACTGAGCCAGTGCGACATCGTCATCACCTGCCAGGGTGGCGACTACACCAAGGAAGTCTTCCCCAAGCTGCGCGCTGCCGGCTGGCAGGGCCACTGGATCGACGCGGCTTCGTCGCTGCGGATGGAATCCGACGCGGTGATCGTGCTCGATCCGGTCAACGATGAGCTGATCAAGCAGTCGCTGGCCAACGGCGGCAAGAACTGGATCGGCGGCAACTGCACCAACTCCATCCTGCTGATGGGCCTGGGCGGTCTGTTCAAGGCCGGCCTGGTCGAGTGGGTCAGCTCGATGACCTACCAGGCGGCTTCGGGCGGCGGCGCCAACCACATGCGCGAACTGCTCAAGGGCATGGGCGTGGTGCACGCGGCCGTGGCCGACGAGCTGGCGACCCCGGCATCGGCCATCCTGGACATCGACCGCAAGGTCGCCAAGACCATCCGCGAGGACGTGCCGACCGAATTCTTCGGCGCTCCGCTGGCCGGCGGCCTGATCCCCTGGATCGACGTGCAGCTGCCCAACGGCCAGTCCAAGGAAGAATGGAAGGGCCAGGCCGAGGTCAACAAGATCCTGGGCACCGAAGCCACCATTCCGGTCGACGGCCTGTGCGTGCGCATCGGCGCGATGCGCTGCCACAGCCTGGCGCTGACCTTGAAGCTGAAGCAAGACCTGCCGCTGGCAGAGATCGAAGCCATCATCCAGGGCGGCAACCCCTGGGTCAAGTTCGTCGAGAACGACCGTGCCGTCACCGTCAAGGAACTGACCCCGGCCGCCATCACCGGCGGTCTGGAAGTGGGCGTCGGCCGCGTGCGCAAGCTCAACATGGGTCCCGAGTACCTGTCGGCCTTCGTGATCGGCGACCAGTTGCTGTGGGGCGCGGCCGAGCCGCTGCGCCGCATGCTGCGCATCCTGCTGGCTGCCTGAATCTGATTCTCACCCCGGTGGCCATCACGGCCGCCCGCGGCCTCCCGGCCTCCCCGGCCAGGGAGGCCGTATCGTTTCCGCATGGGACTCGACCATGCCTTGTCACGGATGAGTCTTGCTGATAAGGTGATTTCCAACATATCTGCGTCGAGGTGAATGTGCGCCCCATCCCAACCCAAACAGCCAGCCATCTCCCTGTCCAAGCAACGGCAGCAACGGGCAGCGGCGATGGGGGCCACTGGCGGACCTGGATCGGCACCGGCCTGTTGATAAGCAGCCTGACAGCGGCTGATGCCTGGAGCTTCGCGCTCGGGCGCGCCCAGGTCCTGTCCGCGATCGGCGAACCCCTGCGGGTCGTGGTGGACCTGCCTGCACTGAGCCACGAGGAAGCCGAGACGCTGCAAGTGTCCATCGCCCCCCCGGATGCCTTCCAGGCCTCCGGGCTCGAATACAAGCCCCTACTGTCCGAGCTCAAGGTAGAAATCGAGCGCAACCCCAACAGCGGCGCCAGATTGAAGCTGCAGGGCAACCATGCCGTCAGCGAGGCTTATGTCGAACTGCTGCTGCAGGCCAGCTGGAAGGGTGGCCAGGTGACGCGGGACTACACCCTGCTGCTCGGACCGGCAGACACGATGATGCCGCGCACCCCCTCCTCGTCCATGGCGGCCACCACGCTGGAGCCCAGACGCGTGGCGGCGGCCCCGCTGCCGCCGCTGCGTCCCAGGACCAGCGCCGAGAAACCAGCGGCACCCGGAGCGCCGCCCCGAACAGCGCGCCAACCCACGCCAGAGCCGCTGCCCGCAGCGGCCGTTGAGGCAGCACCTGCACCTGCACCTGAGCCGGTCGCAGCAGCGCCAGCCAGCCCCACCGTGCCAGCCGCTGCGCCGGCTCCCGCCCAGGTGCCAGCACCTGCTGCGACCGCACCGCCAGCCGTCCCCGAGGGCCAATGGCTGACGCAGCCGACCCTGCTGGCCGCTGCCGCGCTACTGCTGGCCGGATTGACAGGCTGGCTGGTCTGGCGACGCCAGCGCGAGCAGACGCGGGTCTATGCCGACGAAGCGCTGCTGGAGCCGGCAGGACTTGCGCTCGCGGCAGGTACAGGTGCCGGCCTGTCGATCGACACGACCAAGGCACAGGGACCGGTCTCTTCCATGATGTACTCGCCCAGCCAGCTCGAAGCATCCGGCGAGATCGATCCGATCGCGGAAGCCGATGTCTACCTCGCCTACGGGCGGGTGCAGCAGGCCGAGGAGATCCTGCGCGATGCCCTGCGCGCGCATCCCGATCAAGCCACGCTGCACCTCAAGCTGCTGGAAATCGCCGTGCAACGCCAGGACCGTGCAGCTTGCGTGGCGCTGATGAACACATTGTCGGCCCTGACCCAGGAGCAGGGGCCGGACTGGAACACAGCGACCGAACTGGCCGGACGCTTGCCACCCGATCAGCCGGAGACGGGCTCTGCGAGCCTCGCGGGAGCACCGACCGCTGCAGCAGCCATCGACCCTGCCACCCTGGCACCCGCCCCATTGGCGCAAGCTGTGTCAGAGCCGGACGAAGCCGCAGCGCTGGCGGATCTGCCCGCCCTCGATCTGACTGCGTTCGCTGGCAGCGTGCAGCAGGCCCAGCCTCAGGCACCCACAGCGGTGCCTGAGCCGGCACCCGCTGCGGCCAGCCATGCCGGCCCGATCGAACTGGACTTCGACCTGAGCCTGTCCGCCCCCGAACCGGCAGCAGCCTTGCCCGAGTTCCAGTTCGAACCCGAGCCTGAACCCGCAAGACCTGTGATCGCATCGGCACCGCCCCAGGCCCCTGCAGCGGACATGGCGCTGGACTTCGACCTGTCCAACCCTGACACAGCGCCTGCCCCCACGGCCCAGCCGACCCGGAGCCCGGTCGCGTCGCCGGACAACGGACTGGACTTCAGCCTGGACCTCGACCAGATAGGCAGCGCCAGCCCGTCGGTGCCTGCTCCGGTCTTGGCGTCCAAGCCTGCCGACTCGGGTGAGCCAGATCTGGGGCTCGATTTCGAGTTCCAGCTTGAAAACAAGACCGACGAACTCGCGGACCTGGTGGTAAGCGAGGACAATAGCGCCTCCGACCCGCTGGCGACGCAACTGGAGCTGGCGCAGGAATTCCTGGCCCTGGGAGACGCCGATGGCGCTCGCTCCCTGGCTGAACGCGTTCTGGCCCGAGCCACCGGCGACCTGCAAGCCCGCGCCCGCGCGCTGCTGGAGCAACTGAAGGCGGCAAGGCCCCAATGAGAAAAGACCCATCTTGAGGATTGCACTCGGCATCAGCTATCTCGGCAGCGCCTATCAGGGCTGGCAAAGCCAGCCCAGCGGCAAGACCGTGCAGGACCAGCTGGAAAAGGCGCTCGCGCAGTTCGCCGACCGGCCGATATCGACCCTGTGCGCCGGCCGCACCGATGCCGGCGTGCACGGCTTGATGCAGGTGGTGCATTTCGACACCGAGGTCTTGCGCGTCATGAACTCCTGGGTGCGCGGCACCAACCGCTACCTGCCCGACGATATCGCGGTCCAGTGGGCGCACGAGGTGCCCGCGGCCTTCCACTGCCGCGCCAGCGCCATTGCGCGCCGCTACGCCTATGTGCTGCTCGAGTCGCCGATCCGGCCCAGCCTGGACAGCGGACGGGTCGGCTGGGTGTTCCGCCCGCTCGACCAGGGCGCGATGGAACAAGCCGCACAGCATCTGCTGGGCGAGCACGATTTCAGCAGCTTTCGCGCCGCGCAATGCCAGGCCCTGTCGCCGGTCAAGGACCTGCGCCGCATCGACATCAGCCGCCACGGCGCCTACTGGCGCTTCGAGTTCGAGGCCAGCGCCTTCCTGCATCACATGATCCGCAACATCATGGGCTGCCTGCTCGCGATCGGCCAGGGACTGCGCCGACCCGAATGGATGGCCGAAGTGCGCGACGCGCGCAGCCGCGAGATCGCCGCGCCCACCTTCTCACCCGACGGGCTCTACTTCCTCGGCCCGCGCTACGAGCCGCACTGGGGCCTGCCCGACACCGTGGCCGGCTTCGACTGGCTGCCCGGACATTGATGAAACGTACCCGAATCAAGATCTGCGGACTGACCCGCGCAACCGATGTGCTGCATGCGGTGCAGGCTGGCGCCGACGCGATCGGCTTCGTGCTCTACCCACCGAGCCCGCGCGCGGTCACGCCACAGCGCGCCGGCGAACTGGCCCGGCTGCTGCCACCCTTCGTCACCCCCGTGCTGCTGTTCGTCAACGCCAGCGCCGACGAGATCGCGGCCGGCCTGCAGGCGGTGCCCAACGCGCTGCTGCAGTTCCACGGTGACGAGACGCCGGAACAATGCCGAGCCGCCGCCCGCCCCTTCCTGCGCGCCGCGCGGGTGCCGGTCGGAGATGGCGCGCGCAGCTTCGATCTCCTAGAATACGCTCAGGATTACGCCGATGCCCAGGCCATCCTGCTGGATGCCCATGTACAGGGCTACGGCGGCGGCGGCATCTCCTTCGACTGGACAGCCTTCAATTGGTCACACCCGCAACTAAACGCCAGCGCTCGCCTCGTTTTGTCTGGTGGACTCACACCTGCAAATGTGATCGATGGCATCCGGCTCGTTCGCCCCTGGGCGGTTGACGTGAGCTCGGGCGTGGAGTCCGCCAAGGGCATCAAGAACCCCGAGCTGATCGACCGCTTCGTCGCCGCCGTGCGCCAGGCCGACGCGACCTGAGACATCCTGGCTGCCCTCCTGCGGGACCGGCAGCCGCCCTATTCCCGGACCCCAGGGCGCGCGTCAGGCGTCGCCCTCACCAGATCGGAAACCAGCCATGTTTGACTACCATCAGCCCGACGCCAAGGGCCATTTCGGCCCCTACGGCGGCAGCTTCATCAGCGAGACGCTGACGCACGCGATCCAGGAACTCAAGGACGCCTACGCCCAGTACCAGCATGATCCGGCCTTCCTGGCCGAGTTCCATTACGAGCTCAAGCATTTCGTCGGTCGCCCCTCGCCGATCTACCACGCCGCCCGCACCAGCCGCGAGATGGGCGGCGCGCAGATCTTCTTGAAGCGCGAGGACCTGAACCACACCGGCGCGCACAAGATCAACAACGTGATCGGCCAGGCCATGCTCGCCAAGCGCATGGGCAAGCCGCGCGTGATCGCCGAGACCGGCGCCGGCCAGCATGGCGTGGCGACCGCGACCATCTGCGCGCGCTACGGCCTCGAATGCGTGGTCTACATGGGCGCCGAGGACGTCAAGCGCCAGAGCCCCAACGTCTACCGCATGAAACTGCTCGGCGCCACCGTGGTGCCGGTCGAGTCCGGCAGCAAGACGCTGAAGGATGCCTTGAATGAGGCGATGCGCGACTGGGTCACCAACGTCGAGAACACCTTCTACATCATCGGCACCGTGGCCGGCCCGCACCCCTACCCGATGATGGTGCGCGACTTCCAGAGCGTGATCGGCGAGGAATGCCTGACGCAGATGCCCGAGATGCTGGGCGAGCTGCGGCTGCCGGGCAACGGCGCCGAACTGCAGCCTGACGCGGTCGTGGCCTGCGTCGGCGGCGGCAGCAACGCGATGGGGATCTTCCACCCCTACATTTCGCACGACAAGACCCGCCTGATCGGGGTCGAGGCCGCTGGCGAGGGCCTGGAGAGCGGCAAGCATTCGGCCTCGCTGCAACTGGGCCAGCCCGGCGTGCTGCACGGCAACCGCACCTACATCCTGCAGAACGAGGACGGCCAGATCACCGAAACGCACAGCGTCAGCGCCGGCCTGGACTATCCCGGCGTCGGCCCCGAGCACGCCTGGCTCAAGGACATCGGCCGCGCCGAGTATGTCGGCATCACCGACCAGGAGGCGCTCGACGCCTTCCACTACCTGTGCCGCACCGAGGGCATCATCCCCGCGCTCGAATCCAGCCACGCGCTGGCCTACGCGATGAAGCTGGCCAAGACCATGCGCAGCGACCAAACCATCCTGGTCAACCTGTCGGGCCGTGGCGACAAGGACATCGGCACCGTCGCCGACCTGTCCAAGGCCGACTTCTACTGCCGCCCGAGCTGCCGCGGCCAGACCGTCAAGGGCGAGTACGAGACCGTCACCCTGAGCCCACGCGCCTGAGGAACCCAACATGAGCCGCATCGAAACCACCTTCCAGCAGCTGCAGGCCCAGGGCCGCAAGGCGCTGATCCCCTACGTCACCGCGGGCTTCCCCTACCCCGACATCACGCCCGAACTGCTGCATGCCTTTGTCGCGGCCGGCTGCGACGTGATCGAGCTCGGCGTGCCGTTCTCGGACCCGATGGCCGACGGCCCGGTGATCCAGAAGGCCGGCGAAAAGGCGCTGGGCTTTGGCATCGGCATGAGCCAGGTGCTGGCCATGGTGAGCGAGTTCCGCCAGCAGGACGGCAACACGCCGGTGGTGCTGATGGGCTATGCCAATCCGGTCGAGCGCTACGAGCTCAAGCACGGCAAGGACAGCTTCGCGCGCGACGCGGCGGCCGCCGGCGTCGACGGCGTGCTGATCGTCGACTACCCGCCCGAGGAATGCGAGGAATTCGCCGCCCAGCTGAAGTCGCACGGGCTGGACCTGATCTTCCTGCTGGCGCCGACCTCGACCGACGAGCGCATGGCGCAGGTCGGCCGCATCGCCAGCGGCTACGTCTACTACGTGTCCTTGAAGGGCGTGACCGGCGCCGGCCACCTCGACACCGACGCGGTCGAGGCCATGCTGCCGCGCATCCGCCAGCGCGTGAACACGCCGGTCGGCGTGGGCTTCGGCATCCGCGATGCCGCCACCGCCTGCGCGGTCGGCCGCAGCGCCGACGCAGTGGTGATCGGCACCAGGATCATCCAGCTGATCGAGCACGAGCCGCGCGAGCGCGTCGCCGCCGTGGCGGCCGAGTTCCTGGGCGGCATCCGTCAGGCACTCGACAGCTTGCGCGCATAATTACGGCCATTCGCGCGCCCGGCCGCCCTCCAGCGGTCGGGCCACCACCGCCATCAAGCAAGGAGAATCCATGTCCTGGCTGGAAAAACTGCTGCCCCCCAAGATTTCCCGCACCGATCCCAGCGCACGCCGCAGCATGCCCGAGGGCCTGTGGATCAAGTGCCCGAGCTGCGAAGCCGTGCTCTACAAGACCGACCTGGAAAAGAACCAGAACGTCTGCCCGCACTGTTCGCACCACCACCGCATCGGCGCGCGCGAACGCCTGAACGCCTTCCTCGACGCCGAGGGACGCTACGAGATCGGCCAGGAAGTGATCCCGGTCGATTCGCTCAAGTTCAAGGACAGCCGCAAATACCCCGAGCGCCTGAAAGAGGCGCTGGAGTCGACCGGCGAGACCGACGCGCTGGTCGTGCAGGGCGGCGCCATCCACACCCTCCCGGTCGTGGTGGCCTGCTTCGAATTCGACTTCATGGGCGGCTCGATGGGCTCGGTGGTCGGCGAGCGCTTCGTACGCGGCGTCGAGACCGCGATCGAGCAGAAAGTGCCTTTCATCTGCTTCACCGCCACCGGCGGCGCGCGCATGCAGGAAGGCCTGCTGTCGCTGATGCAGATGGCCAAGACCAACGCCGCGCTGACCCGGCTGGCCAAGAAGGGCCTGCCCTACATCAGCGTGCTGACCGACCCGACCATGGGCGGTGTCTCGGCCGGCTTCGCCTTCGTCGGCGACGTGGTGATCGCCGAGCCCAAGGCGCTGATCGGCTTCGCCGGTCCGCGCGTGATCGAGAACACCGTGCGCGTCAAGCTGCCCGAAGGCTTCCAGCGCGCCGAGTTCCTGCAGACCAAGGGCGCGGTCGACTTCATCTGCGACCGGCGCGAACTGCGCGCGACCATTGCCAGCACCCTGGCCATGCTGCAGCGCCAGAGCGCCGACGCGGTGGCCTGAACTTCAAGACTTCGCCACGCCGGGGTGGCTGGACATGCGTCTAGCGACGCCTGGAGTGGCCGTCGCTACCATTGCCGATGACGCCACCAATGGCAGCCCCGCCGAGGGTGCCCAGGGTGCTGCCGCCCGTCAGGATCGATCCCGCCACGGCCCCCACCCCGGCGCCGACTGCCGCGTTCTGCTGCCGATGCGACAGGTTGGAGCAGGCCATGATGGCGGGCAACAACAAGAGGGCGGTCAGGGGCTTGGCCAGCCGGGCGATGTTCTTCATGATGGGATACCTATGCTGAAACACGTGGACTTCTAGAGTCCGGCTACTGTATGCCGATTGTCCGGCGCGGCGCCGCCCGAAAGTGTTTCAGTGTGCATCCAATGGTTCCGAGTTGTATAAAGTGGACAGCCAGAGCTCGCGCCGCCAAATGGAAATCCTTAAGCTACATGCGGCATGCTGAACAGGCTCATGGTTGCCAGATTTTCCGCTCTGTCATGCAGGACGAAACGGGCATCCAGCCATTGGCTGCATGAAATGGGCGACAACTATCTTGATGCGCACCGCTATGCAGTTTTACCGCCCACGACCCCGAACCCGCCGGTCGCTTCGATGTAATCCCTAGACTACGATTTCATATGATACCTTCCGGTGGCTTCGATGTAATCACTGGACTGCGAGTTCATATGATCAAAAAGCTTGGCTAGGATCTGATCAATAGGAGTTCCCTTGGCCTTCTCCGATTCGTAGATCGCCTTGCGCTGCGCATCCACCACGGCAGCTTCCTTGGCAAAGTTTTCCTTGAAGGCATCGTCGATGATTCGTCCCGTCGAAGAAAGCTTGTTCACTGGATCGCCTCCTCTTCCCGGGAGAAGCAGATCCCTAATGTCGTAGAGGATCCTGCTGGGTATTGTGACCATGTCATGTACGAGTTGTTCAGCTTCTTGTGGATTAGAAACCGCTGCCTTCAGATAATCCTCCTGCATGGCCGTTCGGCCTTGAGTTGGCGTTTCCGCTTGGCTGACGACTTGGCGTGCGGCGTCGGAAATACTGACTTGCGTGGTCGAAGCTTTGGCTCCTTGCGCCGCCAAGACATCCGCAAAGGTCGATTGTGTCGTCGCGGCCCCCCGGTTCGAAAGACCGATCCGATCAGCACCTCGGTAAGCCATCACACCATGGTCAGACTGAATTTTCATTTTTATTTACCAAAAGAATGAAATTAATTTTCAAACAATTTTTTTACCGCTCATGCCTAGGGAAGATCTGAAAAACCCGCGCTGCGCGTGAAGTTCGACTGAATAGAGTTCAACCGTGTTCGCGCTGTGTACCTTCCTGTCATTTTTTAGCGCCTTCCTTCACTTGAAGTTGGGTTGCAGGATCAGGAGCGAGTACTGGACTTGCCAAGTTTAAATTTTGGCAATCATAGCAGATTTTTATTGTTTTATGAAAAATCATCAGCTATATGATTTCAATGAAACCTCGATCCCGAATTGAGAATTTCACTACTACAACCAGTATCCGCTACTGCCCGGTACCAACCGCCAACGTCCGGCAGCGTCCAGTCCCCCTTCATCCACGCCCGTCAGGAACGTACAGGCAAACTCAAGGCAGCAACCCCAGCGCGTGCATGTAGCGCGGCTCGACCATCAGCTCGTCCCATTTCAGCGCCTTGGCCTTGGGCAGCAGGTCGAGCCGGCGCAGTTCGCTGGCCTCGCGCGGCGTCCAGCGGCCCTTGAGCAGCGCCTCGCCCATGCCGGCGAGGAATTCGTCGATCACCCGACCCTCGTCGAGCAGCGACTGGTTGCACAGCAGCACCAAGTCGCAACCGGCTTCGAGCGCGGTGATGGCGGCCTCGGTGTAGCTGAGCTCGCGGCCCGCGAGCTGGCGCGCGCCCTTCATCGACAGGTCGTCGCTGAACACCGCCCCCGTGAAGCCCAGGCGACGGCGCAGCACCTCGCCCAGCCAGAGGCTGGAGAAGCCCGCCGGGCGCGTGTCGACCTGCGGGTAGATCACGTGCGCCGGCATCACGCTACTCAGGGACGCATTGAGCCAGCCGTAAGGGGCGGCGTCATCGGCCAGGATGGCTTCGAGCCCGCGCTCATCGACCGGCATGGCCACATGCGAATCGGCCGTCGCCCAGCCGTGACCGGGGAAATGCTTGCCGCAGTTGGCCATGCCGGCCTGGCGCAGACCGTGCATCAGCGCCTGCGCCAGCAGCGTCACCAGGCGCGGGTCGCGCGCGAAGGCGCGGTCGCCGATGACGCCGCTGCCACCATGGTCGAGGTCGAGCACCGGCGCGAAGCTGAAATCGACCCCGCAGGCACGCAGCTCGGACGCCAGCACATAGCCGGCCGCCGTCGCGGCGTTGCAGGCGGCCAGCGCGGCGGCGCCGGTGGCGGCGCCCTCGCCTTCGAGCCAGATCTGGCCAAAGGCGCGCATCGGCGGCAGGTGGGTGAAGCCATCACGGCGGAAGCGCTGCACGCGCCCGCCCTCGTGGTCGACGCAGATCAGCAGGTCGGAGCGGAGCTTCTTGATCTTGCGGCAGAGCTTGGCCAGCTGCGCGCGGTTCTCCCAGTTGCGGGCGAACAGGATGATGCCGCCGACCAGCGGGTGTCGGAGACGCTGCTTGTCGGTCTTGGTCAGCTGGGTGCCGGCGATGTCGATGATCAGCGGGGAATGGGGAGTCATCGTTTTTCCTTTACGCCAACACTTCAAAGCGTTGAAAATCGATCAAGCGCTTCGATTCCAAGATCTCATCGTGAGGAACCAACAGGTATTTCCAAGGCTTGGTGCCAACGGTCGCAGCATGGTTCGAAGCGTGCTTGCACCAGCGTTCGGCGGCAGCCGCCTTGACCTGAACCTCTTGGGTATTGATATCAGCTCTGGCCTTGGTTTCCACCATGAAGATCGCAGAATCCGTTTCTGCCACGAAGTCAGGAATGTACTCCGGCTGCTCAGTGCCCAGCTTGTAGTAAATCTGGAACTGGCCCTTGGCGGGCTTGAACCACTTCAACGCGTCGCGCTCCAGATTGACCGCAAAACGCCGCTCCGTATCCGAGTCAAATTTCTGCATTGGGTACAGGCAGCGAACGAAACCGCCAAACAGCATCTGCTTGATCTTGCCCAGCTCGGTCACAGTCTCGCGGTAGTGGTGAGCCGTCTGCCCCGCAACCGCTGTGTAATTGCAGGGCTTTAGTTCCGTGAAGCCCCGGCTGACCTGGACCTCGTACTCGGTGGCTTCTTCCCAGAAGTGAGCCATCATTTCGGCTCGAATCAGTCGTGCCAGTTCAGCTCCGTAGGTATCGAAGACCTCGTGCAGTTCGTTCTCGGAATAGTTCTGTGCCTGGTAGTGCGCGACGGCCTGCCCCGCCAAGTCATACAGCAACTCCGCCTGCGTGAAGTAGTCGATGTCGTCGAAGTCGATCAGCTTCTTGACGATGTAGTCCTCGAAGCGTTGCTCCTTGATGCCAGCCTCTCGGCTCATCGTGAACTGCTGATTCGTGCGCAGTTCTTGTCCCACGATCTCACGCTGACCAGGCTGAAAGTTGGGCAGTGAGCCCAGCTTGAACGGGTGGAAGCCAGTAGTGACTTCACCCGTGGGCACCACCGCTATTCGCGGAATGTCGATGGTTTGCTGGACCACGATCGCTGTGGTCTTGGACACCACCGCTGACAGATCAAGGGCAGGCGTTCCATCATCCGCACCAGCCAGCAAGTCATCCTGGGCAGGTTTCAGCCTTTCTGTCACCTCAGCCAGAATGGCTGATTGCACTTCAGGGGTAAGCAGCGCACTGCTGGTCGGCACGAGGTCACGCTTGACCTCGTACTTGCCGATCACGTCCATCACCACACGCGCCGCTTGGCGCTCGCGCTCCGTGGTGAACACGGGCGCAGGCAGTGCGCTGGCCGGTGCCGCCCCAGCACTGGCTGGATTGGTGGCAATGGTCGGTGATTCGGTGAGCCCAAGCCGCGTCATCGCACCTGAGCCGACCTGGACACTGACCTTCTTGTCATCGGCGCTCGGTGCTTCGAGGATCACCTGCTTCAGCCGGATCGGTGAATCGCCCCGGTTGGCTTCATCGATGATTTCCTGAAACTTGTCGTGCGCGACTATGTTCAGGCGATCCACCGCTGCGACACCCGTGCGCTTGCCATAGGGCAGCCGCAGGCCGCGACCGATGGACTGTTCAATCAGGGTACGCGCATTGGCTGCACGCAACGGCACGATGGTGTAGAGGTTGGTCACGTCCCAGCCCTCTTTGAGCATGTTGACGTGAATGACGATCTCGGTCGGCTCGTCCACGCTTTCCACCGCGAGGAGCTTGGCGATCATCGCCTCTTCCTCGGCTCCGGTGCGGCTGGAGTCCACCTGGATCACCTTGTCCGCATAGCGCCCCTCATAGAAGGCCGCAGACTCGATCAGCGTCTTGAGCTGCGAGGCGTGCGTGGTGTCCCGCGCAATCACGAGCATGAACGGCTTCACCACCTTGACGCCGTTCTCGCGGGCGTAGGTCAGCAGCTCGACCTTGGTGGTTTCGTGCAGGCGGACGCCGTCCTCCAGCTTGGTCTTTTCGATCTCCTCGGGCGTGTGCGCCTTGGCGTCGAAGTTGCGCTGGGTCACGGCAGCGGGCTCTTTGACGAAGCCGTCTTCCATCGCTCGTGCCAATGGGTAGTCCATCACCACGTTCTTGAACGGCACGGGGCCGCGCGTGGATTCCACGAACGGTGTCGCCGTCACCTCCAGGCCGAACAGCGGCTTCAGCTCATTGATGGAGCGAACCCCGGCGCTGGCGCGATAGCGGTGCGACTCGTCCATCAGCAGCACCAGATCTGGCAGGTTGGCCAGATGGTTGAAGTAGCTGTCCCCCAGCACTTCCCTCATCCGCTTGATGCGTGGCTCCTTGCCGCCACGCACCTCGGAATTGATCTTGGAGATGTTGAAGATGTTGATGCGCACATCGTGGGCAAACCCCATCGTCTGATCCTGCACAACCGCCCCGGTTTGGTCGTAGTTGTCGCCGGTGATGATCAGCGGTGGCTGTTGTGCAAATTCAGCGATGCCCTTGAAGACGTACTTGGGGGTGTTGGGCGTGAAGTCCGCGATCAGCTTGTTGTAGATCGTCAGGTTCGGGGCCAGCACGAAGAAGTTGTTGATGCCATGCGCCAGGTGTAGGTAAGCGATGAACGCCCCCATGAGGCGGGTCTTGCCGACGCCGGTGGCGAGCGCGAAGCACAACGACGGGAACTCCCGCTCGAAGTTCTCCAACGCTAGGAACTCGGCCTTCAGGGTGGAGAGAATCGCCGCAACATCCTGCTCGTGGCCGAGCAAGCTGGGCGCAGCCTCAAGCGCACGAACCAACTTCGAGAGAGATTCCGCCTGGGGCGGACGAAGAGACAATCGACCGGTGACGGCGTTCAGGACGCGTGCGTTCATTATTCGTTCTCCCCAAACAGACCGCCCTGATCCAGATTCGCGGCGCTCGCGGGGGCAGATTTCTTCGCTTTAGATGCCCCAGGGCCAGCTGCAGGCGCATGTTTTTCTACCTGAGCCATCGGCAGGTTTGCCACATTCAGGCTGTAGTCGTCGTGGCCCCATTCGCAGCGGGCCAGTACCATCTTGGGAATCTTCTTGAGCGTAAGGTTCGGCCAGCGCTCGGACGCCTTGGCTGCCGTGACACCGTGGAAGGCGGCACAGCACACGAGCAGGCTTTGGTCGCTGCCCACCTCGTCGGAGAGTGCTTGCAACTGTTCCGCAGAGAGGTTCTGCGTGGTCACGTAGATGAAGTCGCGCTCGCTGGAATGGCCGTGTTGCCACCATTGCACTTCTGATGGGGCGTAGTTGAAGCCTTCGAGCTTGGACAAGGCTTCGGCCAGCATGGCGGCGTTGTACTCGGGATTGATGACTGCGTTGCCCCAACGGTCGTTGACGATCAGGCTAGGTGCCAGCTTGTAGTAACGGAAGCCGCCGCCACCTTGCCAGCCCGTACTGTCGGTGACGCCGCCTTTGTCTTCGCCGTCAATAACTTTTTTCAGGCGTGGACTTACATACGATTCGCAGGTTGATTCAACCACTTCAACCATGATCCAACGGCGTCTCATTTTGTGCGCAACCGCTCCCGTAGTGCCAGAACCGGCGAAGGAGTCCAGCACAATGTCACCAGGGTTGGTGGCAATAGTTATTACCTGCTGGAGTAGGCGTTCCGGCTTCGGAGTGTCAAAGGGAATATCGCTTGGAAAGAGTGCCTGAATTTCCCGCTTTGCCTCTTGTGAATGTCCAACTTCACTATGCGACCACCAAGTCTTTGGAACTAACCCCTCCTGAACTTCGCGCAAGAACAGCTTAACAGCTGGATTGTTGTCTCCCTTCTCTCCGAACACAATCCTGCCTTCATCGACCATCTTCCAAAAGTTGTCTTCCAGCATGCGCCAGTGACTTCCTTTTGGCGGGCTAACTGGCCGTCCCGAGGGCGTTGTAATCATGTACATCAGGCCATCGTGCCGTTCCCCAGCAGCAAATATTGGACCCAAGCGCCACGGGCCGCGCGGATCATTGTCTGGGTTCTTGTACTTACTTGTCGCTTCGTCCCCACGTGGAAGAAGGTTGCGTACCTTCTTCCAGTCCTGCCCCATAGGCGAGTACAGCAGAATGTAGTTGTGAGCGGGCGAAACTGCCGCTGCGTTGCTTCGCCCGTAGAAGTTCTCCCAGACCATTGAGGTGACGAATGCTTGGCGTCCAAACACCTCATCACACAGAACCTTCAAGTAATGGCCTTCGTTATCATCAATTGCTATCCACAGAGAACCATCCGTGGAGAGCAAACGTTTGATAATTTCAAGACGATCCCTCATCAATCCCAGCCAAATTGAATGCTCAAGCCCGTCGTCGTAGTTTTTGAACGCACTACCAGTATTGTACGGAGGGTCAATGAACACGCACTTCACAGAGCCAGCAAACTCCTGCTCCAGCGCCTTGAGCGCCAAGAGGTTATCCCCGTAAATGAGTCGGTTGTCGAAGATGTCGTTATCCGAAACGCGATGCTTGGCGTGATATGACTTCTCGGTATCTTCAAGCAGAATGCGTGGTTCAAGTTTTGGGCGCTTTTCCTTGCCGATCCAGGTAAGTTCCAGCTTCTGTTTTGACATATTTGTTAAGCAAGAAATTCTTTTAGAAAAAGCGTAGCCCCATTCGAAACCAGTTTCTTGTGTGCATTACCTGGTGAGGTACGGCCGATTTTCCCTGTTGGAGGCACTGTAGGCTGCTTGTTCAGCAGGAGTGCATGGCCACCGTGCAGAATGATATAGCGTTCCTCGGCAATGGTCAGCTTTTGGCCATGAAATTCTTCAAGCAAATTCAATACGTAACGAATAAACTGGCGCGTGCTCTTGAACTGACCTTCATAGCCGACCGGATTACCAGATTTCAGGTCGATGTATAGCACTCGTACCGCAGCATCACGGCAGATCAGCACCACGCAGTCACAGGCGCGGTGATGCTTGTGCTCTTTTCCTGTAGCCAGCAGCGACGACATTTGTGCCAATGGGCCTCGAGCTTCATCGGGCGAAAGCGAAAACCAGTCGCCGTTCGGTACCTGAAGCGTAACTTTTTTCAGTTTAGCGCTGACATCGGTTTCCTGAATCAGGATATGTGTATGCTGATCACCTCGATAATTGGTACAGGAGAGAGACTGCCACATCAGTTTCATCGCTGGGGAAAGCATCAGAGATCACCCCCGTAGAGAATGCTGCTCTGAATAGCATTCATCTCTTCAATTGCGGTATCAAAAGTAGTAACTTCAATACCCCTATCAGGATATATATTGGCACGGCGCAGTGTATTCATGCTC
>CALPRQ020000047.1 GCA_943326015.2 Chitinophaga pinensis
AGCGCTGGATCGTCGAACGCAGCTTTGCTTGGCTGGACAAGAACAGGCGGCTGTGGAAGAACTGCGAGCGGCTGCTCAACACCAGCCTGCAGTTCGTCCATCTGGCTTTCCTGGGGCTCTTGCTCAGAAGACTTTGAACACGCTCTTACCTGACAACCGCCCGCAGCACGGAGAGCTTCTCCGGGCTGTGGGCGGTTTTTGTCTGGGCGCTGGCATCATCCTGGATCGGCTGGCGACGGGGGCGCTGCGGACGAAAAAAGGACCGGGTGGTTTATTACCGCACCGGTCCTTTTGATTGGGTGTCTGGGCCGGATCAGCCGAGGTCGCCGCCACCGACCGGCATCGTGATGCCGGTGATGTAGGAAGCCTCGTCCGAGGCCAGGAAGCAGATCGCGCCGACCTGCTCGGCTATGGTGCCGTAGCGCTTCATCAGGCTGGAGTTGATGGTCTGGTCGACGATCATCTGGTACCAGACCTTTTCCTGCGCGGTCTGCTCGGCCGCGTTGCGCGGGATGCGGCGCGGCGGTGCCTCGGTGCCGCCGGTGGCGATGGCGTTGACGCGGATGCCGCGTTCGGCGGTTTCCAGCGCCAGGCAGGCCGTCAGCGCGTTGACGCCGCCCTTGGCCGCGCCGTAGGGCACGCGGTTGACGCCACGGGTGGCGATCGACGAGACGTTGACGATGGCGCCGCTCTCCTGCCTGAGCATGTGGGGCAGCACCGCGTGGCAGCACCACAGGGTCGGAAAGAGCGAGCGACGCACCTCGGCCTCGATCTCGTTTTCCTGGTAATGCTCGAACGGCTTGGCCCAGATCGTGCCGCCGACGTTGTTGACCAGTACGTCGATGCGGCCGAACTTCTCCGCGGCCTCTTTCATGACCCGGTTGCAGTCGGCGGACTTTTCCATGTCGGCGGTCAGCGCCAGCACGTCGACTTTCTTCTTTTCGAGCTGATCGCGCAGTTCGAACACCAGTTCGGAGCGATCGACCAGCACCAGTTTGGCGCCTTCCTTGGCCATGCGCAGCGCGACGCCCTGGCCGATGCCCTGTGCCGCGCCGGTGATCACGGCGACCTTGTTCTTGAATCGTTTGCTCATGGCGGTGAATAAAAAAGCCCGTTGGCACGGGCTGTTGGGGGAGGGTCAGCGCTCAGGCGCTGGCCGCGAACTTCTCGTAGTGGAAGCTGACGGGCTTGATGCCCTGGTCGCGCAGGTACTGGTTGACCGCCTCGACCATGGGCGGCGGGCCGCACAGGTAGATGTCGACCTCGCCGTCGTGGAGCTGGCCGGCTTCGAGGTGATTGGTGACATAGCCCTTTTTCGGCTGCGCGCTGTTGGCATCGACCACGACCAGCGCGTAACTGAAGTTGGGCATCGCCTGGGCGAAGGCTTGCAGCTTGTCGATGTCGACCAGGTCGGTATCGGTGTTGACGCCGTAGACCAGGTGCACCGGGAACGGGCTGCCGCCGGCCGCCGCGATCTTGTCGAGCATGGCGGTGAAGGGCGCCAGGCCGGTGCCACCGGCCAGCATCAGCACCGGACGCACGATGTCGCGCAGGTAGAAGCTGCCCTTGGGGCCGTTCATGACCAGGGTGTCGCCCGGCTTGGCCGATCCGGTCAGGTAGCCGCTCATCAGGCCGCCCGGCACGTTGCGGATCAGGAACGAGACGGCGTTGTCCTTCGGCATCGAGCTGAAGGAATAGGCGCGGTGGGCCTCGGTCCCCGGCACCTGCAGGTTGGCGTACTGGCCCGGCAGGAAGGACAGCTTGGCGATGTCGTCGCCGGCCACGGTCAGCGCGATGGTGCTGTCGGAAACCAGGCGCACCTCCTGGATGGTCGTGTTCAGGCTGGCCTGGGCGGTCTTGCAGACGGCCGAGGACGCGGGGATGCTCACCACGCAGTCGCTCTTCGGACGCATCTGGCAGGTCAGCACGAAGCCTTCCTGCAGTTCCTCCTCGGTCAGCGCATCGTCGATGTAGTTGCTGCCCATGTCGAACTGGCCCGACTCGCAGCTGGACTTGCAGGCGCCGCAGGCCCCGTCGCGGCAGTCGATCGGCACGTTGATCTTCTGACGATAGGCGGCGTCGGCCACGGTCTCGCTGTCTTTGCAGTCGATGAAGCGCGTGACCCCATCCTCGAAGTTGAGGGCGATCTTGTAAGTCGGCATGATCAGAGGTGGTAGACGTCGAGCACGTGGCGGATGTAGTCGTTCTTGAGCACGACCTTCTTGGACTTGATCACCGGCTTGGTGCCCGAGAAATCGATCGTCAGGAAGCTGGTGCCGGCGAAGGTGTCGGTCACGTTGTAGCGCACGCTCAGCGTGAACCAGTTGTGTCGGACCTTCACGACGTCGCCATTGCGCTCGACGATCTCGACGTTGCTGATGTTGTGCGAGGTGCGGGTGTCGGGGATGGTCGCGCTCGAGCGCTCGGTGCGGATGCGGAACACGCGGTCTTCCAGGCCGCCGCGGCTCGGGTAGTAGATCAGCGAGATCTCGGTCTGCGGATTGGTGGTCAGCTCGCCGTCGTCGGCCCAGGAGGGCATCCAGAACTCGGCCTGCGGATCGTACAGCTCGATCCAGGCGTCCCATTCGCGGTCGTCGAGCAGGCGGGCTTCCTGGTACAGGAAGGCGCAGACGTTTTCGTAAGAGGTGGTCATGCTGTGGCGCTCCAGTTCTTATTTTGTGTTGGCTTGGGCGGCTTCTTCGGCGTCGACCGCCTTGCGCATCTGTTCCAGCCAGTAGGTATGCTGGGCGACGTAGAGGCCTTCGTCTTCGGTCTTGATGCCGGATAGGATGGGCTTGAGGCCGATCTTGTCGGCTTCGGCGTCGGGACCGCGCACCCAGTGCTCGGCACCGCGCGACATGTCGTTCCACGGTGCGGCAGCGCCCTGGTAGCCCTGCTGGCAGGAGCGGAACTCTTCCAGGTCGTCCGGCGTGGCCATGCCGGTGGCGTTGAAGAAGTCCTCGTACTGGCGGATACGGCGGGCGCGGGCCTCGGCGCTCTCGCCCTTGGGCGCGATGCAGTAGATGGTGACTTCGGTCTTGTCGACCGAGATCGGGCGCAGCACGCGGATCTGCGAGCTGAACTGGTCCATCAGGTAGACGTTCGGGTACAAGCACAGGTTGCGCGAGTTGTTGATCATCCACTCGGCGGTGTTCTCACCCACGCGCTCGGCCAGCTGTTCGCGCACTGGGTAGAGCGGACGGTCTTCCGGATTGTCCCAGCGGGTCCACAGCAGCAGGTGGCCGTTCTCGAACGAGTAGGAACCACCGCCCTTCTTGGCCCAGCCGCCGGCGCTCATGGCCTTGATCTGGTCGTTGCCGGCTTCGCGCTCCTTGCGGGCGGCCTGGGTCGCGGCGTAGTTCCAGTGCACGGCGGTCACGTGGTAGCCGTCGGCGCCGTTCTCGGCCTGCAGCTTCCAGTTGCCTTCGAACCAGTAGGTCGAGGCACCGCGCAGCACTTCCAGGCCTTGCTCCGACTGGTCGACGATCATGTCGATGATCTTGCGCGATTCACCCAGGTGCTCTTCCAGCGGCTGGACGTCGGCGTTCAGCGAGCCGAACAGGAAGCCGCGGTAGGACTGGAACTTGGCGATCTTGGTCAGATCGTGGCTGCCTTCCTTGTTGAAGGCCTCGGGGTAGCCGGTGTTGTCCGGGTCCTTGATCTTCAGCAGCTTGCCGGAGTTGTTGAAGGTCCAGCCGTGGAAGGGGCAGGTGAAGGTGCCCTTGTTGCCGGTCTTGAAGCGGGCCAGCTGCGCGCCACGGTGGGCGCAGGCGTTGATGAAGCAGTTCAGCTCGCCGGCGCGGTTGCGAGTGATCATCACCGGCTGGCGGCCGATGGTGGTGGTGAAGTAGTCGTTGTTGTTCGGGATCTGGCTTTCATGAGCCAGGTAGATCCAGTTGCCTTCGAAGATGTGCTTCATCTCGAGGTCGAACAGTTCCGGGTCATTGAAGACGGAACGCTTGACGCGGTGCAGGCCTTTGTCGTGGTCATCGACCAGCATGCCTTCCAGGCGCTCGCGCAGATTTTCTTGGCTCATAAATGATCTCCTGTTGGTCTTGTGGCTCTGGTCTGCTGCGGCGTCCGGGTCATTCATCCGGTCGGCTGCGTCCCAGGGGCTTGCTTGTTTTGCACTGTGGATCTTATGGACAAACGCTGACCCAGATCAAAGACTGTTTTAGAATCACCCAATACCTAGAAAGTATGGAATGGATTTTCGGCACCTCAAGTACTTCGTTGCGGTCGCGCAGGAGCGCAGTTTCACCCGTGCGGCCGAGCGGCTCTACATTTCGCAGCCGCCGCTGAGCCGACAGATCCAGCAGCTGGAAGAGGAACTCGGGCTCAAGCTGCTCGACCGCGAGGCCAGGCCGCTGGCGCTGACCGAGGCCGGCCGCTTCTTCCATGGCCGCGCGGTGCGCATGCTCGAACAGCTCGACGAGACCATCGCGATGACGCGCCGCCTGTCCCAGGTCGACCGCCGGCTGGTGATCGGCTTCGTGCCCTCGACCATGTACGGGGCGCTGCCGCGCATCGCGCGCCTGTTCCGCGCGCGCCGGCCGCAGGTGCCGCTGGTGCTGGTCGAGAAGACCACGGTCGAGCAGGGCGAGGCACTCAAGGCGGGCCAGATCGATGTCGGTTTCGGTCGCGTGCGCTTCGACGACCCCAGCCTCAGGCGCGAGGTGCTGCGCGAGGAGCCGCTGGTGCTGGCCATACCCAGCGAGCATCCGCTGGCCGGCGAGCCCGGACCGGTCAGCCTGGTGCAGGCAGCGGCCTTCCCCCAGCTGGTCTATCCGCGCAAGCCGCGCCCGAGCTACGCCGACCATATCCTGTCGCTGTTTCGCGACATGGGCCTGGAGCCGGCCGAGGTGCAGGAGGTGCAGGAGATGCAGACCGCGCTCGGCCTGGTCGCGGCCGGTATGGGTCTGTGCCTGGTGCCGGCCAGCGCGCAGCGCTTGCGCCGCGACGAGGTGGTCTATCGTCCCTTGCTGGAGCCGAACGCGACCTCGCCCATCATCATGAGCACGCGCCTGAACGACCAGTCCGAGGACATCGCGCTGCTGCGCGAGCTGATCGACGAGGTCTACCGGCTGCAGCAGGCCGACAAGCTGGAGGTCGAGCGCCAGTCGATCACGGCACTGACCGGGCCGCGCAGCGCTCCTTGAGTTTTCAGCGCAGCTGCAGGCCGCGACGCAGCACCACGGGCTTGCCGCCCAGGCGGTCCTTGTTCATCCAGTGCGCCAGCGCCGAGTCGAGCTGGTCGGCGTGCCTGGGGAACCAGTCGGCCAGATGCTCGACCAGGTCACGCACCACGTCGGCGCCGAGTTCGCCCTTGGCGAACAGCTCGCCGACCTCGCGCACCGAGGCCAGCACGGCCGCGTGCTCGTCGATATGGCAGTCGCGCGGCGGGAAATCGGTCTCCCGCATCCAGCGGTTTTCCATTTCGAAATGCTGCTCGCAGTGGCGCGTGAACTCGGCCAGCAGAGCGGCCAGGTCGGCATCGGCGGCCTGCTGCATGCGGCCGACCAGCCCGACGAATTCCTCGTGCACCTCGTCGATGGGCTGGTAGCCCAGCAGGTACATATCGTTCCAGTGCAGGGGCTGCTGGTCGGGGGTCGGTTGCTCGGTCGTCATGTCTCGGATCATGGGTTGTTGCGGGTGGCGGTGGCGCCATGGCGCCGGACCGCTTCGGGGCTTGAAGTATGAACCAGCCTGGGCTGTTGTCCTGTCGCGCTGGTGGCGGCCGCTTCAGCGCCTGCGCCAGGCCTTGGGGTTGCTCGCGCGCAGGCAGGCGCGTCGGAAGGCCTGCAGCGTGGCCTCGGCGCGGCCCAGGATGCTGTCCTCGGGATAGCCGGCCGGGCTGGTGCGCGCGCAGGCCGGGCCGGGCAGCGCGACCGGGCAGGGCTGGTCGGGGGCGGCGCCGAAGGGCTGGCCCATCAGCAACTCAGCCCCTTCGCTGACATGACTGACGCTGTGGATGTGGAACAGGCCTTGCTCGACCGCCGCGCAGACCTCGCGCGACAGCATCAGGTGGCGGCGGTTGCGCGCCGGGATCAGCACGCCCTGCTGGCCGTCGAGCCCGGTGTCGCGGCAGACCGCGAAGAAGCCCTCGATCTTCTCGTTGACGCCGCCGATCGGCAGCACTTCGCCGAAGGGGCTGACCGCGCCCGTGACGGCAATGCCCTGGCGCAGCGGCAGGCCGGCCAGCGATGACAGCAGCGCATAGAGCTCGGCGCAGCTGGCCGAGTCGCCCTCGACGCCCTGGTATTCCTGCTCGAACACGATCGACGCGCTCAGCGCCAGCGGCGCGATATGGCCGAACAGCGCCGACAGGTAGCTCTGCAGGATCAGCACCGCCTTGTCGTGGATCGGACCCGACAGCTCGACCTCGCGCTCGATGTTGAGCAGGCCCTCGGTGCCGGCGACGGTGCGCGCCGTGACCTTCATCGGCTGGCCGAAGCGGTAGTCGCCGAGGTCGATCACGGTCAGGCCGTTGAGCTGGCCGACCCGCTGGCCGCTCAGCGCGATGATGCGCTCGCCGTCGGCGATGGTCTCGCGCAGGCGCTGCTCCAGATAGTCGTGCCGGTGGCGCTGGGCCTGCAACGCGGCGCTGACGTCATCGGCCTCGACGCCGCGCGCGCCGCGTGCCTGCGCCACCGCCGCACTCTCGACCACCAGCGCCTCGGTGCGCGAGAAGGCCGCGCACTGGCGTGCCTGGTCCTCGGTCTGGCGGTGGCTGTCCTCGATCAGGCGCGCGACCGCACCGGCCGAGAAATGCGGCAGCCCCAGCCTGGCGCAGACATGGGCGACGAAGACGCCGCTGGCGCGCCGCGTCGCCTCGCTGGCCAGGAAGCTGTCGGCGAAATCGACCTTGGTGCGGAAATGGCGCGCGAATTCGGGGTCGCCCTCCTGCAGTGCGTAGTAATGCTCGTCCGACCCCACCAGCACCAGCTTGACATCGACATCGACCGCCTCGGGTTCGAGCGAGGTCGAGGCCTGCGCCGAGTAGACCGTGCCGGGTTCCTCGATCTGCAGCCGGCCGTTGCGCAGGAAGCGGCGCAGCTTCTCCCACACCAGCTCGTCGGCCAGCAGGTCGCGCATGTGCAGCATCAGGAAGCCGCCATGCGCCTTGAGCAGGCTGCCGGCGCGGATGCGCGAGAAGTCCGTCACCAGCACGTCGTTCTCGGACTGGTACTCGATGCTGCCGAACAGCGGGCGGAACAGCGGGTTGTTCTCGATGATGACCGGCGCCCCGTGCGCGCCGGCGTTGTCCACCACCAGGTTGACGCGGTAGCGCGCCAGCACCTGCGCGAGTGCCTCCTTGCGTTCGGGCTCGTCCTCGGGCGCGCCGCTCTCGAACAGCGGCAGGTGTTCGAGCACATCGGCCGCGACCTGTTCCAGCCAGGCGCCGAGCTTGCGCGTGTCCTTGATGTTCTTCTTGAGCTCCTGCCGGATCGCCTGCAGCGCGCGCTCCAGCAGCGGCTTGACGGCCTGCAGCCGCAGCGCGGTCACGCCCTCGTCGAGCGCGCGTTCGAGCGGCTGGGTCAGTTCGAGGTAGCGCAGGATCTCGTTGCGCAGCTCGCGCTCGCCCTGGTCGTAGCGCTCGCGCTCCTGCTGGGGCAGGCTGGCGAGCTCGGCCTCGGTCAGCGCCTGGCCCTGGGGACCGATCAGTGTCAGGATCAGCTGGCCGCTCTCGCGCCGCAGCGCGAAGTGGCGCGCCGTGGCAAAGGCCGACAGCGCCTGGTAAGCCGCGGCCTCGCGCTCGGCGTAGCTGTGTTCGAGCTTGTCCTGTGCGGCCTTGAAATCGGATTCGGCAAAGCGCTTGGGGATGTCGGCCTGCAGCGACTTGACCAGCTGGACCATGAACTGGCGCAGCTGGCGGCCCTCGCCAGCGGGCAGGCGCAGCGCGCGCGGGCGCTCGGGCGCGTCGAAGTTGTGCAGATAGCACAGGTCGGGCGGGGCGGGGCGCCGGGCGGCAGCCGCCTGCATCTCCTGCTGCAGCAGGGTCGAGCGGCCGGTGCCGACATCGCCGAGCACGAACAGGTGGTAGTCCGTCTGGTCGAGTCCGAGGCCGAAGCGCGCCGCCGTCAGCGCGCGTTCCTGGCCGATCCAGGGCAGCTCCTCCTGCGTCAGCTCGGCCGTGTCGGCGAAGCCGAGCCGGGCGGGATCGACCTGCAGGCACAGCTCGGCGGGAGTGAGACGGATGGCGGTCATGCGGGCTCCTGGTCGTCCGGCGGCTGGCCCCACGGTCCCACGCCGGCTCTGTGAGCCAGTCTAGCCCTGAACCGCATCGGTTGCCTAGGCAGGCGACATGTCGGGCCGTTACACTGCCGGAATGAACACCGCCACTCCCGCCATTGAACCGATGAACGACCAGGACTTCGACGCGCTCGACCAGATCCTGGACAGCCTGCGCGAGCGCCTCGACGAAGTCCCGCAATGGGAATTCTGCGAGGGCGCGATCGCCGCGCTGGTCTGCTGCCGCCGCCAGATCCCGGCTGACGAGTACTTCGGCGCCTTGATGGGCGACGAGGACAGCGGCCAGTTCGGCCCCGAGCTGTTCGCCTCGCCTGAGCAGTACCAGCAGTTCCTGACCCTGTGGACCCGGCGCTGGAACGAGGTCGTGGAGGCCCTCGACGCCCAGGTCGACAACCTGGAGGACGAGCGCGCCTACGCGCCCGAGGTGATGGACGTGCGCGGCGCCGTGCTGGCCATGAGCGAGGAAGAGCGCGCCCAGATGGCCGATGAACTGGCCGACGAGGAACTGCCCTGTTTCGCCCAGGTCTGGGCGCTGGGCTTCATGTTCGTGGTCGAGACCTGGCCCGAGGAATGGGCCGCCCCGCGCGACAAGGAAGCGAGCGAGTGGCTGGAAGACGCGCTCAACCGCATCATCACGCTGACCGAGGACGACGACGGCAAGCCGGTCATCAGCATGTTCGGCGAGAACAGCCCGCCCAGCGTGAGCCAGGAGCGCATCAACGCCTACGGCGACGCGATCTGGGCCGCCTACGACCTGCGCGACCTCTGGAAGAGCATCGGCCCGCGCGTCGAGCAGGTGGTCAAGGGCGACGAGCCCGGCCGCAACGACCCCTGCCCCTGCGGCAGCGGCAAGAAGTACAAGAAATGCTGCGGCGCCAACTGATCCAAGCCTGAGCCTCGCCTGATCCCGGGTTGAAATGCCGGTGCTGCCTGTCGGGGCGGCGCCGGCTTTTTATTTGAAACCATGATGCCTTCCCTGCACCGCCTGCGCGCCGAATGGGCGCCCAGCATCCCGCGCGAGCTGCTGGCCGGCGCGGTCGCGACCTTCGCGCTGATCCCCGAGGTGATCGCGTTCTCCTTCGTCGCCGGCGTCGATCCGGCGGTCGGGCTGTTCGCCTCCTTCGTCATCAGCCTGGTGATCGCGTTCGCGGGCGGGCGCCCGGCCATGGTGTCGGCGGCGGCCGGTTCGGTGGCGCTGGTGGCGGCGCCGCTGATGGCTTCGCATGGCCTGCCCTACCTGCTGGCGGCCGGCTTGCTGGCCGGGCTGGTGCAGGTGCTGTTCGGCCTGCTGCGGCTGGGCGTGCTGGTGCGTTTCGTCTCCAGCTCGGTGCGCACCGGCTTCGTCAACGCGCTGGCCATCTTGATCTTTGCCGCCCAGTGGCCGCATCTGCAGGCCGCCAACGGCACTGGCTGGGCCATGCTGGCGCTGGGCCTGGCGCTGATCTACGGCCTGCCGCTGCTGCCCTGGCGCGCCTTCACGCTGATTCCGCCGCCGCTGATCTGCGTCCTGGTGCTGACCTTGCTGAGTCAGGCGCTGGGCCTGCCGCTGGCCACGGTGGCCGATCTGGGCCGCCTGCCGGACGCGCTGCCGAGCTTCGGCCTGCCCGAGGTGCCGGCGTCAATCGAGACGCTGCGCATCATCGCGCTGCCGGCGCTGGCGATCGCCATGGTGGGCCTGCTGGAGTCGGTGCTGACTGCCGCTGTGGTCGACGAGATGACCGAGACCCCGAGCGACAAGAACCGCGAATGTTCCGGCCTGGGGCTGGCCAACATCGGAGCCAGCCTGTTCGGCGGCATCGCGGGCTGCGGCATGATCGGCCAGGCGGTGGGCAACGTGAAGTACGGCGGCCGCGGCCGGCTGTCGACGCTGTTTGCCGGCGTCTTCCTGCTGCTGCTGATGGTGCTGCTCAAGCCCAGGGTGTCGCAGGTGCCGGTGATGGCGCTGGTCGCGATCATGGTGATGGTGTCGGCCGAGACCTTCAACTGGGCTTCGCTGCGCGCGCTGGTGGTGCATCCGCGCAGTTCCAGCGCCGTCATGCTGGCGACCGTGGTGGTGACGATTGCCAGCCACAATCTGGCGGCAGGCGTGGGGGTTGGCGTGTTGCTCAGCGGCGTGCTGTTCGCCGTCAAGGTATCGCACATGCTCGCAGTGCGCGCCGAGGATGACGAGGCCACCGGCCTGCGCACCTGGCGCGTCACGGGCCAGGTCTTCTTTGCCTCGGCCGATACCTTCATCGAGGCCTTCGACATCCTTGATGTCGAGCGGCGCCCGGTGCGCATTGACCTCTCGCGCGCGCATTTCTGGGACATCACGGCGGTGACCGCGCTCGACAAGGTGGTCGAACGCCTGCGCCACCATGGCTGCACCGTCGAGGTGGTCGGGCTCAACGAAGCCAGCGCGGTGCTGATCGACCGGCTGGGCCAGGCTTGACGCCCAGGCTGTCTGGGCGTTCAATCTTCCCAGCATTCACCTAGAGGGGAGCGACATGCGCATCAGCGACCAGGACTATTTCCGCAGCTGCATCGCCAAGGAGCGCCAGCTCGCGCAGCTGCTGGGTCACCACCAGATCGAGGAATGCTACGAGAGCGTCGGCACGCTCTGGGATGGTGCTCGGAAGCTGCCGGCCTGGACGCGCGACTGGGCCGCCTGCGGGCCGTTGCTGGCGCAGCATGCCCTGTCGCTGCTCTTCCTGACCCCGGACGACACGAATGAGCCCGACGGCGTCGAGATCGGCCAGACCCAGGTGCGTTTCGCTGACCATCCGAGCCGCGAGCGGGCGCTGATGTTCGGCATCGTCAAGGAAGTGATCCGGCGGCTCGAGCATCCGCACCATGCGGCTCAACCCTTGCGCCCACTGCCTTGACAGCCGGGCGCAGACCGCCCGTCGCTCAAGCAGGATCGCCTGGTCCTGTCAACCGCCTGAGCCCGTCACGAACTCCAGCCGGGTGTCGCCTACGTTCTGGCCATTGATGACCACGGTGCCCTTGTCTTCCTTGATAAGGATCTTGACGGGGGTGCGCACCACATCTGTTTTTGAGCTGCCGAGCTTGGCCATGAGCTCGGCCTCGAACTCCTTCTGGTCCGTGACCGCGTACTGACCGTTGAGCCCGATCTCGCAGGCCTTGATTTCGACTGTCTCGCCTTCTGTCAGGGGTTTTTTCGTGGCTGTCGTCTTGGTCACCTTGAACAGGCAGGAGCCGAAGCCGAATTCACCGCTGATTTCGTGATTGCTGCCGTCTTCGAGCGCCATCTTGAAGGCATAGCCGGTCGGTGATGTGGTCGAACGGCTGACCGTCAGCGTGGTCGGCGGCAGGGAAAATGCCTGTTTGCTCGCCTCGTCGAATGCCTGGATGCCGCCTGAGAACCTGAAATCCTGGTCAACGATGGCTGCCACATTGCTCGCGGTGACTGGTGCCGTGAAGCTGGTCAGCTGCGCCTGCTGCTGGTCGGCTGCAGTGCCGCCGCCGCCTCCGCAGCCTGAAAGCGAAACAGCCATCAAGCCTGAAAGTCCCAGAGCAATGATTGATTTCCTTGAATCAGACTTCATGATCGCCGCCCTTGCATGCTGGTATGAAAATAGCTAAAACAGATTTCCTGTTTGTAGTTGGCTGTCCGGTGGCTGTCAATGGGACAACTCTCCCGGGAGGTGCGGTATGCGCCTCCTGGGGGAATCGGTGCTTGATCGGCTGGTTCCGGGGCTGCGCCTGCATTGAGCGCACCGGTCTGGCTAGATCTGTTGCAGGCGCTCGAGCAGCCCGTCCAGTGCATGTCGCACGGTGGCAGTGCGCACCGCGTCGCGGTCGCCGTCGAAGCGGCACCATTCGGTCCAGGCCTGCCCTTGAATGGTCCAGCCGAACCAGACCGTGCCGACCGGCTTGTCGGGGCTGCCGCCGGTCGGGCCTGCCACGCCGGTGACGGCCACGCTGACCTGGGCCCGGGAATGCGCGGCCGCACCCAGCGCCATCGCGCGTGCCACCGGCTCGCTGACTGCTCCATGCGTCTCGATCAGTCCGGCCGGGACGCCGAGCTGTTCGGTCTTGGCGGCATTGGAGTAGGTGACGAAGCCGCGCTCGAACCAGTCGCTTGAGCCGCTCAAACCGGTGCAGCAGGCGGCGATCAGGCCGCCGGTGCAGCTTTCGGCGCTGGCCAGCATCCAGCCTCGGGTCTTGAGCGTCCGCGCGAGGCGTTCGCAGCGTTCCAGAATCTCGGGGTCGTCGGTTCTCATGATCGTGCCCGATCGATGGCCATCGGGTTCAGAGCCAGCGCCAGAAGGCGATCACGAGCAGGGTGCAGGCGGCTGCGACCAGGTCGTCGAACATGATGCCCCAGCCGCCGCGCCAGCCCCAGCCCTTGAAGGCGCGGTCGGCCCAGGCCACCGGGCCGGGCTTGGCGGCGTCGAAGTAGCGGAACAGCATGAAGGCCCAGAACTGGCCCCAGAAGCCGACGGGCGCCGCCAGCCAGAGCACCAGCCAGAACGCGACCACCTCGTCGATCACGATGTAGCCAGGGTCGGCCACGCCGGTGCGGCTGACGGTGGCGACGCTGGCCCACCAGCCGACCAGCAGCGTGAGGCCGATGATCAATGCCCAGCCGGGGTCGCCCGGTAGCGCGAGCCGGTCGATCAGCAGGAAGGCGACCCAGGCCCAGAGCGTGCCGACGGTGCCGGGTGCCAGCCGGCTCAGGCCGGAGCCGAAGCCCAGCGCGATCAGGTGCGACAGGCGCGAGAACAGGAAGCGGCGGTCGGGCTGGACCGGAGCGGATTTCGGAAAAGGCTTGAAAGTGGATGGCATGCGGGATTTCAGTTCATTCGAACCAGGAGTCGAAGCCGCCGAGCGGCTCGAAGCGGCGGCCGACCCAGCGCAGCCGGGTCGGGCCATGCAGTGCGCGTTCGCGCACGCTGTGCAGCGGGTCGCCGGGGTAGCACAGGATGCGCTCGCCGTCGACCTCACAGGCCTCGGGCTGGATGCGCGGCGGATGAGCAGCCAGCGCCTCGTTCCAGGCGCTGGCGACATCGGCGTGGCGGCAGAGCTGGACCAGGCTCATGAGCTGGGGTGGCACCAGCTCGATCTCGTGTGCGGCGTGGCGTTCGAGTGCCTGGCGCGGCCTGATCCAGACTGCCTCGGTCGCCTCGTAGCCGTCGTGGCGCGCCTGCTGTCCCTCCGGCAGCCGGGCCAGGAAGAAGCGGGTGTCGAAACGCGGACCGGATGCCGGATGATCGGGCGTGATCCAGTGCGACCAGGGCCAGATGGCGCTGGCTTGCCAGCGCAGGCCGAGCGTGGCCATGGCGTCGGCCAGCGACTCGCCGGCGGCCTGCCGGTCGATCAGCGCCTGCCGGGCCTGGGCGTCGGCGCCTTCGGCCAGCAGCAGGCCGGCTTCCTCCATCGTCTCGCGCAGCGCGGCGATGTGCAGGCCGGCGGCTTTTTCCGGGCTCAGGTCGGGTTCGTGCAAGCGTGCCAGCAGCTGGTCGGCAGCGAGATCGAGCGCCGCGAGCGCATCGGGGCTGCAGTCGGCCGGGTCCAGCTTGCCGCCGGGGAAGACATGGACGCCGCCCATGACGCGGGAATCGGTGTGGCGGCGCAGCAGCAGCACTTCGAGGCCGTCGGCGCCATCGCGCAGCAGGATCAGCGAGGCGGAATCGCGCGCCGGGCGTTCGGTTTCGGTTGGGTTCATGAGAAATTCAGGCGAAATGGTCGAAGCTGGCCAAGGCCAGATCCAGCGGCTGGCCGGATTCGTCGCGCCAGCGCAGGCCGGGCTCGGTCGTGATGCGACCCAGGCAGGATACAGGCGTGCCGGCCGAACGGGCCGCCTGCAGCACGGCGTCGTGCGCGGTGGCGGGGGCGGTGAAGATCAGTTCGTAGTCGTCGCCACCGGCCAGCGCGCAGCGCAGCAGCTGCGGGCGCGGTCGCGTCCGCAGGTCGGCGCTCAGCGCGCTGGATGCGAACAGTGCGCCGAGCTTGAGTTCGGCGCCGACCCCCGAGGCATCCAGGATATGGCCCAGGTCGCCGCACAGGCCGTCGCTGACATCGGCGGCCGCGCTGGCGACGCCGCGCAGCGCCAGCCCCAGCGCGAGCCGGGGCGTCGGGCGCTCCAACCGCTGGCGGGTGCGGGCCAGCATGTCGGGGGGCAGCGGCGTCTCGCCCAGCAGCGCTTCAAGTGCCAACCGTGCATCGCCTACGGTGCCGCTGACCCAGACCTCGTCGCCGGCGCGCGCGCCGCTGCGGCGCAGTTCCTGCCCCGGTGGCAGCTGGCCGAATACCGTGATGCAGAGGTTCAGCGGCCCTTTGGTGGTGTCGCCGCCCACCAGCGGGCAGGCTGCGGCATCGGCCAGCTCGAACAGGCCGCGGCTGAACCCACCCAGCCAGGCCTCGTCGGCGCGCGGCAGCGCGAGCGCGAGCGTGCAGCCCAGCGGCTGGGCACCCATCGCCGCCAGATCGCTCAGGTTGACCGCGAGCGTCTTGTGGCCGAGCGCGGCCGGATCGACATCGGGGAAGAAATGCCGGCCCTCGACCAGCATGTCGGTCGAGATCGCCAGCCGCTGGCCGGCCTCGGGCTGCAGCAGCGCGCAGTCGTCGCCGATGCCGAGCACCACGCCGGGTGCGGCAGCGGCAGGGCGGTCGAAGTAGCGCCGGATCAGGTCGAATTCACCCAGACTCATCTTCAGTCTGAGCCCGGTTCGCTGCCGACGCGCAGCACGAAGGGCGGGACCGGCACCTCGAAGCGGTGGCCGTCGACGCCGACGCAGAAATAATGCCCGCTCATGATGCCCATCGCGGCGTGCAGGCGCGCGCTGCTGGCGTACTGGAAGGCCTGGCCGGGTTCGAGCAGCGGCTGGTGCCCGACCACGCCGAGGCCATCGACAACCTGGACTTCGCCGAAGGCATCCTCGATCTCCCAGTGACGCGAGACCAGTTGCGCCGCCACTGAACCGGTGTTCATGATCGTGATCGTGTAGGAGAAGACATAGCTGTCTTCCATCGGCGAGGACTGCGCGGGCAGGTATTCGGGTCTGACCTGGATGTCGAACTTGTATTGCGGCATTTGCCTATGCTAACCAGCTTCGCGCCGCCTGGCGGGTGCCGGGGCCGCGACGCTTCCGCAGCACAAGCCGCGTCGGCGGCAAAGCTGCCACAATCGCGCGCATGAGCACCTACCGCATCGCCCCCTCCATCCTCTCGGCCGACTTCGCCCGCCTGGGCGAGGAGGTCCGCCATGTGCTGGCCGCCGGCGCCGACTGGATCCATTTCGACGTGATGGACAACCACTATGTCCCCAACCTGACCTTCGGTCCGATGGTCTGCAAGGCGCTGAAGCCGCACGCCTTCAAGCCCGACGGCACGCCCGCGCCGATCGACGTGCACCTGATGGTGAGTCCGGTCGATGCGCTGGCGGCCGAGTTCGCCGACGCCGGCGCCGACCTGATCAGCTTCCACCCCGACGCCTCGACCCATGTGCACCGCAGCGTGCAGGCGATCAAGGCCCGTGGCCTCAAGGCCGGTCTGGTGTTCAACCCGGCCGAGCCGCTCGACGTGCTGGACTGGGTGATCGACGACATCGACCTGATCCTGATCATGAGCGTCAACCCGGGCTTCGGCGGCCAGGGCTTCATCGACAGCGCGCTGCGCAAGATCGAGGCCGCGCGCAAGCGCATCGAGGCCTGCGGCAAGGACATCCGGCTGGAGGTCGATGGCGGCATCAAGGCGGCCAACATCCGTGGCGTCGCCGATGCGGGTGCCGACACCTTCGTCGCCGGCAGCGCGATCTTCGGTCAGTCCGACTACAAGACCGTGATCGACCACATGCGCGCCGCGCTGGCCTGATCCCGGTTGGCTGGCACCGGTCTAGGGTTTCCCCCATCTTTGAGCGTCAGTTTCTGGAATGATTGCGGGGGAGAATCGGACAACCATCAGGATATATCCCATGACTCCCGCCACCTCATCTTCTTCCCGTCTCCTGGGACCGGGCATCGCCCTGATGCAGCGCTTGCCGATGACGGTGAAGATGTTGGCCATGAGCGCCACGCTGGTGCTGCCGCTGGTGCTGGTCAGCGTCCTGCTGGCCAAGTCCTACTGGGACGTCCGACGCGATTCGCTGCGCGAACTGGCTGGCTTGCAGCTGGTGCGACAGATTACCCTGCTGGTGGAGCAGGTCGGGCAGCATCAGGGCCTGACCCAGATGGTCACGCTGGGCCATACCCAGTCACAGTCGGCCTTGCCGGCCTTGCGCCAGCAACTCAGGGCCAGCATGGCGCAGATGGATCAGGCCGTCCAGGCGGCCCCCGCGCTCGGACTGGCGGCTCAGTGGACTCCGGTGCGCCAGGCGCTGGAGTCGCTGGCTTCGACCGACGCTGTCAGCGACGCCGAGGCCCTGAACGCGCGCCACAGCGAGCAGATGGATGGCCTGCGCAAGCTGACGGCCCTGGTCGGTGAGACTTCCGGCCTGCTGCAGGATGCCACGGCCACGGGCTATTTCATGAAGGACATCGTCGTCGAGCGCATGCTGCCCATGCTCCAGACGATCAGCCATTTGCGCAACGAGGGTGCGGTCCTGCTCGCGCGCCAGGAGCGCGATGGCTACAACGCCGAGCTGGTCAATGCCGCCGTGCGCCTGGGTGGCGGCCAGACCGACGTGTTGCGCGATCAGCTCAGTCAGCTCGATGGGCGCATGGTTTCACTGCAGCGTGCCGGCGAGCCGCCACTCAAGAGCTGGTTGGAGTTCCGGTCTGGCGCCGACAGCCTGCTGAGCAAGGTCGCCCTGACGCTGGGACATGGGGCCTTGAGCGGCGATCCCGGCAGCTTCTACGGCGAGGTATCCCAGATCGTGCAAGCACAGGTTACCTTTGGTCACGCCACCGCTGAACGCCTGCAGCAGCTGCTGCAGGCACGCGCCGATCAGGCTGGCCATCGGCTGACCGGCGTGACGGCCGGTGCGCTGCTGGTCATCCTGCTGCTGGCCTATGCCATGACCGCCTTCTACCATGCGACCGTGGGCGGGCTGAAGTCGCTCAATGCCGTGATTGATCGCGCGACCCAGGGCGATCTCAGCGGCGTGGTCGCTATTTCCGGCCGCGACGAGATGGCGATCATGGGCGCCAAGTTCCAGCATATGCTCACCAGCCTGTCCGGGCTGGTCGCCGATGTGCGCAGCGTCTCGGCCGTGCTCGGCCACATGGGACAGCAGTTGGTGGGCGACAGTGGCCAGCTTTCCGAGCGCACCCAGTCACAGGCCGCCAGCCTGGAGCAGGCCACGGCCAGCGTGCGCGATGCCGCCGAGACCGTGACGCGCAACGGCGAATCAGTCCAGGAGATCAGCCGCGTCGGCGTGGTGCTGCACCGCGAAACCGAGCAGGCGCATGGACTGATGCAGCAGACCGTGCATGGCATGGGCACGCTCCAGACCACCTCCCAGCGCATGAACGAGATCATCGGCGTGATCGACGGCATTGCCTTCCAGACCAACATCCTCGCGCTCAATGCGGCGGTCGAGGCGGCACGCGCCGGTGAGTCGGGACGCGGTTTTGCCGTGGTGGCCGCCGAGGTGCGCAGCCTCGCGCAGCGTACCCAGTCGGCCGCGGGCGAGGTCCGTTCGCTGATCGCGGCTTCGACCGGACGGGTCAAGTCCTCGGTCACCGAGATCAGTTCGGTCAATGCGGTGATGGAGCGCCTCGTCAGCGGCATCCGCGACATCGCCTCGCGCATCGATGGCATGGCCGTGGCCAGCAAGCAGCAAAGCGTGGCGCTCAGGGAAGTGGCGCAGGCCATGGACGAGATCGACAAGGTGACCTACCAGAATGCCTCGATGGCGGACCGCACCAGCGAGCGCTGCGGCCAGCTGATGGACCGCACCTCGGACCTGACCCAGGCGGTGCAGCACATGACGTTGACGCAGGGCACGGCCGATGTCGCGATGCGCATGACGCAGGCCGCGCTCGAAAACATCCGGGCCAAGGGCCTGGAGCGCGCCAGCGAGGATTTCTACCAGCCGCAGGGTCGCTTCATCGACCGCGATCTCTACATCTTCGTGCTCGACCGCAAGGGGACCTACCGCGTCATGGGGGCCGACCGCAGCAAGTCGGGCAGCTCGGTCTACGATGCCCAGGGCGTGGATGCCGAACGCCTGATGCGCGACGCCTGGGAACGGATCGACCAGGACGGCGGCGGCTGGGTCGAGTACAACATCGTCAACCCACGCACCGGCGACGTGCGCGGCAAGTCCTCTTTCCTGCTGCCGATCAGCGAGCAGTTGCTGGTCGGTTGCGGGGCCTACCGCAGCGCTCTCAGCAGTCACGCGAGCGCTTGAGCGAAAATGGCGGCTTCGCCCGCCAACTTGCGCGATCGGTCCCAGGCCTTGCCTGGTCCCGGTCGCCACCCTGCACCGTGCCCGCCATCCAGACCGATCCCAACCGCATGACCGCCGGCGAGCGCCGCGTCAGTTTCTCGCTCGCCTCCATCTTTGCCTTGCGCATGCTGGGGCTGTTTCTGGTGCTGCCGGTGTTTGCGCTCGAAGCGCGCCGCTACCCTGGTGGCGACGACGCCGCGCTGGTCGGCCTGGCCATGGGCGTCTATGGCCTGACCCAGGCGTTGCTGCAGATCCCGCTCGGCATGGCGTCGGACCGCTGGGGCCGCAAGCCGGTGATTCTGCTCGGGCTGGCGCTGTTCGCGCTTGGCAGCGGGGTGGCGGCCTGGGCGCCCAGCGTGCAGTGGCTGGTGGCGGGCCGCGCGATCCAGGGCGCGGGCGCGATCTCGGCCGCGGTCACCGCATTCCTGGCCGACGTCACCCGCGACAGCGTGCGCACCAAGGCGATGGCGCTGGTGGGCATCAGCATTGCCTTGATGTTCGCGCTCTCGCTGGTGCTGGCCCCCGTGCTGGCGGCGCAGATCGGCCTGAGCGGCATCTTCGGGCTCACGGCCGCGCTGGCGCTGACCGGCATGGCGGTGGTGGCCTGGATCGTGCCGCCGGAGCCGGCCCAGCAGCGCGATGCCGGTCGCGGCGGGCTGCGCGAGGTGCTGGCGCATGCCGGCCTGCTGCGGCTGGACTTTGGCGTGTTCGCGCTGCACGCGGTCCAGTTGGCGATGTGGATGGCCGTGCCTGCCGTGCTGGTGCAGGCCGGGCTGGCGGCGGGCCAGCATTGGCAGGTCTATCTGCCGGCCGTGGTCCTGTCCTTCCTGATGATGGGCGGTGTGCTGTTCCGGCTCGAACGCAAGGGGCATCTGCGCGCGGTCTTCCTGTTCTCGATCGCGCTGATCCTGCTGGTGCAGCTGGGCTTGCTGGCGCTGGGCCACCAGCCATCGGTCTGGGCGGCCGCAGCGCTGCTGTGCCTGTTCTTCACCGGCTTCAACATGCTGGAAGCCAGCCAGCCCAGCCTGGTCTCGCGGCTGGCGCCGGCGGCACACCGCGGCACCGCGCTGGGGGTCTACAACACGCTGCAGTCGCTGGGCTTCTTCGCGGGCGGCGCGGGTGGCGGCTGGCTGATCAAGAACCAGGGCGCCAGCGCCATCTTCATGGCCTGCGCGGTGCTGACGCTGCTCTGGCTGCTGCTGGCCTGGCCGATGAAGGCGCCCGCTGTTGCTGGTCCGACCCGGCATTGAAAACCGCGATCCGCCGGCCTGTTGCCAACAGGTTCAAATGCTGCACAATCCCAGCCCTGAACACTGCTTAGAGAGGTCCCACACATGGCATCCGTCAACAAAGTCATCATCGTCGGCAACCTGGGCCGCGACCCCGAGATGCGCACCTTCCCCAGCGGCGACCAGGTGGCCAATGTCACCATCGCCACCACGGACCGCTGGAAGGACAAGCAGACCGGCGAGATGAAGGAAGCCACCGAGTGGCACCGCGTGGTCTTCAATGGCCGCCTGGCCGAGATCGCCGGCCAGTACCTGCGCAAGGGCTCGCAGGTCTATGTCGAAGGCTCGCTGCGCACGCGCAAGTGGACCGACCAGTCCGGCGTCGAGAAGTACAGCACCGAGATCCGCGCCGACCAGATGCAGATGCTGGGCAGCCGCCAGGGCATGGGTGGGCCGAGCGGCATGGAAGAGGGTGGCGAGCGCCCGGCTTACACCCCGCGCGCCGCCGCGCCGGCAGCGCGTCCGGCCATGGCGTCCCGTCCCACCCCGCCTGCGCGTCCCGCGCCCGCACCGGCCGCCGCGCCGACCCAGGGCGGCAGCGGTTTCGACGATTTTGACGACGACGTGCCGTTCTGAAGTAATCTTGAAGTCTGATCGACTCAGCCCAGCTTGCCGGCGCGGAAGTCCTGGATCGCCTGGTAGATCTCGGCTTCGGTGTTCATGACGAAGGGGCCGTACTGAGCGATCGGCTCGCCCAGCGGCTGGCCCGCGATCAGCAGCACCTTGGCGTCCTCGCTGGCCTCGATGCGCACGCCGTCGGCGCCTGGCTCATTGGCCAGGATCGCCATGCGCTGCACCGGCACCGCCTCGCCGCCCAGGCTGATCGAGCCACGGTAGACATAGACGAAGGCGTTGTGGCTGGCCGGCAAGGCCTGCTCGAAGCGAGTTCCAGCCGGCAGGTGCAGGTCCAGATAGGTCGGGGCGGTGGCCTCGCGCGTCACCGCGCCGCTCACGCCGTGGCTTTCGCCTGCGATCACCGTGACTGCCACGCCTTCAGGCGTGGTGAACCGGGGCAGTTCGGCCTGCGCGATGTCGCGGTACCAGGGCGGATTCATCTTGTCGCGCGCCGGCAGGTTCAACCAGAGCTGGAAGCCTTCCATCACGCCTTGCTCCTGCTGCGGGATCTCGGAGTGGATCAGGCCGCTGCCGGCCGTCATCCACTGGACGTCGCCGTTCTGCAGCAGGCCTTCGTGGCCCGCGCCGGCGTGACCTTCCAGTACACCGCGACCGGCCCGCAAGGCCTGGTCAAGGGCAAGACCGTCTACGTCGCCTTCGCCCGTGGCGGCCTGTATCGCGGCACCCCGAACG
>CALPRQ020000048.1 GCA_943326015.2 Chitinophaga pinensis
ATCCTGCATGGCGAGCGCAGCCCCGACCCGGCCGTGCGCGATGCGGCGCAGCATCTGAAAGCCGACATGCACGCGGTCGAGCTGGCCAGGCTGTCGGACAACAGCTACGCCCAATTCGACCCCAAGGCGAGACCGAAGGAGAAGAAGCCACCGGAGCCTTGGCAGGCGATGACGCGAGAAGAAATTCTGGCAGCGAAACTGGACCCGGAATTGCTTGAAAAGTCCAAGGCTGTCGTCTACAAGCTGCCGCCCGACTTCCCCTTCGACCCCAAGACAGTTGTGGCATTCCGTGGTACGACCGGCGAGGCAGAGGACATCCTGACCGACCATGATCAGGCGCTAGGACTCGAGACAGAGCAATACAAGGCCGCGCGCGACCTTGGCCAGCAGCTGAAAGACTATCTACCCAATGCGGAGGTTACCGGCCATTCGCTTGGCGGCGGCAAGGCGCAGGCCGCCGGCGTTGCCGGAGGCCTCAAGGGCAGCATGTTCAACGCTACCGGGCTGCACCCGAAGACAGCTGGCATGTCGCCGGCCAAGCTTGCAACTCATGCCGGACGCTTCCAGCAGTACCGCGCTGAAGGCGCAGGTGGCGGTGATCCGCTGACCGGGGTGCAGAACTCACGCGCCTTGCAAGAGAAAGTCTATGGTGGCGTGCAGGGCCTGCAGGCGATCGCGCGCGCCAACCAGTGGGCGCTCAATGAGCTGGACATCAAGGACCCGCTGGCGCTGCTGCCGGAGTCGGCGCAGGCGGTCGCGCGCGGTCTGGTCGACCGCATTCTCAACGTCACGCCACAGGAGGCGCTTCGCAACCTGGCCTACAGCGGCGGTCAGTGGTACCTGCCGCCCGCGCTCGGTGAATTGCGCGGCATCGCGAGCAAGACCGCGCAAGGCCGCGACACGCCGTTCGAGCAGCAGCATGGCATCGGCGGCGTGATCCATGGTCTGGAAACCCGCAAGGCCGGCGACATCAACCAGCTGCTCGCTGGCACCGGCCAGCCCGGGCCGGCGAGCGACTACATCGGCCCGACCAGGGCCTAGCGAGGACTCCATGCACGCAATCCGCAACTTTCTCTTGCAAGCAAGCCACATTCTGCTGCTAGCCGCCAGCGGCTGGCTGCTCAACCCCATCACAGGACATGCCATGATCACGACCGATAAGGTATTCGCCGACCCACGGGTCGCCCAGCTCGCCAATGCCGCGCAGGACGGCGACCTGCTGCGCATCCAGCAATTGATCAAGGCCGGTGCGCCGGTCAAGTTCATCGGCAAGGAAGGGATGACGGTGACGCATTACGCGCTGCGCGCGCGCCGCAATGCGCTGCAGGTGATGGAGTTGCTCTTGAAAGCTGGCGCCGACCCGGTTTCCATGCTGTCGAACGGCAACAACGTGCCGCATTACGCGGTCTCGCGCGACAACGCTGACCCCGAGGTGGTCAAGGTGCTGCTGGCGCATGGGATCGGGCCGAACTGGTTTCCGCCTCCCAGCGGACGCTACCAAAAGATGTCTATGCTCCAAGAAGCCATCATGGGCAAGAACCTGCCGGTGATCAAGCTGCTGGTCGAGCGCGGCGCAGACATCAACTATGTCCATCCGATTTCGGGTTCGGCACTGCACTACGCACTGGACGGCACTGACTTCTACATCCCAGCCTACCTGGTCGAGGCGGGCATCAACCTGAGGCTGCTCGACGGCACCTCACCCGAGATCAAGAGTCCACGCGCGGTGCGCCGGACCGCTATCGAGAAATTCTGCCATTTCGATGGCGGCCAACGCGGCGACGACCCTTTACCCGAAATCGCCGACGGCTGGCGCGTCTTCACCGCCGCACTCGCCAAGCGCGGCGTCACCATGCCCTGCGGGCTGTGAAACAGGAGATGTCATGACTGCCTCACACCCTCCTTCAGGCAGCGAGCAGACCCTGGTCATCGGCGGTAACGCCTCTGTCCTGACGCCCGAGAGCACACCGCCTGACTTCCTGCCAGTCGGCACCAGACTGCATGAGTTCGAGATCACCGGCATGATCGGTGAGGGAGGCTTCGGCGTCGTCTATCTGGCCTACGACCATCTGCTGCAGCGCCAGGTCGCGCTCAAGGAGTACCTGCCTGCCTCGCTCGCCACGCGCGGCAGCGGGCACGCCGTGACGCTGCGATCGCGTCGCCATGTCGAGGTCTACGAAAAAGGGCTGCAGAGCTTCATCAACGAGGCCCGGCTGCTGGCGCGCTTCGACCACCCGGCGCTGGTCAAGGTGCACCGGTTCTGGGAAGCCAACGAAACGGCCTACCTGGTCATGCCCTACTACGAGGGACCGACGCTCAAGACCGCGCTGCAGGCCATGCCGGGTCCACCCGACGAGTTCTGGATACGCCGCATCCTGGACCCGCTGCTGGACGCGCTCGAACTGATCCACGGTCAGGGCTGCCTGCACCGAGACATCGCGCCCGACAACATCCTGCTGCAGTCCGACGGCAGGCCGGTGCTACTCGACTTCGGTGCCGCCCGCCGCGTGATCGCCGACGTGACGCAGGCGCTGACCGTGATCCTCAAGCCCGGCTACGCGCCGATCGAACAGTACGCCGATATGCCTGGCGTGCGGCAAGGCCCCTGGACCGACCTCTACGCGCTGGGCGCCGTGGTCCACTTCATGATCACGGGGCAGACGCCGCCGCTCGCGGTCGGACGGCTGCTGCAGGACTCGCGCGTGACGCTCGAAGTCCAGGCCAGCGGACGCTATTCGGCGGCCCTGCTCAAGGCAGTGGATCGCTGCCTGGCCGTAAAGGGCGAGGACCGCCCCCAGTCGGTCGCCCAGATGCGCGAGCTAATCGGCCAGCAGCCGAATCAGCTCCAGCAGGCGACCGAAGCTCCACCAGAACAGCCGCGAGTCATCGCAAGTCCGCCAACCAGTCTGCAGGCCCCGCGCGCCTTCGCCTGGCACCGACGCCAGGCCTGGACCGGAGCGATCCTCGCCGCCCTGATCGGAGGCTGGCTGCTGTACAGCAACGCCACCAAGCCATCAGATCAAGGCCAGGCTCAATCTGCACAGGAAGCGGTCGCCAGCACGCCAGCCATCGATGCCACGCCGCCCACCCCACCTTCCGCCAAGGCGGCAAACGCCAAGGATGCCAAGCTGCAGGCGGCCTGGCAGGCCACCTTGATGGCAGCATCCCCCAGCTTCGGGCTGGCCGTCTCGGACCTCAAGAACCCGCTTCGGGTAGGACGCGACAGTCTGGGCCTGCAACTGAACAGCGCCCGCAGTGGCTGGATCTACCTGCTGCTGTGGGACAAGGCCAATGACCAGATCAGCCTGATCTTCCCGAACGATGTCGACCGGGAGCACCGACTGGAAGCCGGCCAGGCGCTGCACCTGCCCCGGCCCAGATGGAACTACGTGGCCGATGCTCCCGCGGGCGAGTGGGAGATCATGCTGCTGGTGTCGGAGTCACCCCGGGATTTCTCCCAGCTGGGGCTGACACCGGACGGCGTCATGCTGTCGGCCAGCGCAGTCAAGGTCGAGCAGGCACTCGCGGGTTCAGACATCGGCCGCCTGACCTTGGCCGGCGTGCCGGACTGCGCTCCAGCGTCCCGCTGTCCGCTCGACCATGGGGCCATGACGCTGACGCTGCGTGAGGTCGAAGGCAGCAGCGAACCGCGCCAGCCCTGAACCGGACTGGACAAACCCCGAACCAACCGCTGAGCGAGTCAGAACCGGCTCATAGCCAGTGCGCCGCCCGCCAGCTCCAGCTCCAGCGCCAGCCCCTGCCCGGGCGCAGCGCCCTCGAACAGGAAGCCGTGCAGCGGCCCGAACAGGGCCTTCAGCTGACCGGCATCCAACCCAGGCGCCGCCCGCCTCAGCACGCGCGGGTCGTACCAGCGAAACAGCAGCGATTCGCCGGCCGGACCGTAGGCGATGGCCAGCTTGCGCAGGTGGCGGCGCACCGAAGCCAGGTCCATGGCTTCGGGGGCCTGCAGGTAGACGCCCCAGTGGCTGCCCCAGCCCGACAGCAGCCAGTCACGCCAAGGCCCCTGGCGCGGGACCTCCAGCAGATAGGGCGCGAGCTCGGCGACATCGGGTTCGAGCTGGCCATGAAACAGGCAGGTCCAGCACGGCGCCGCAGGATGGTGCAAACGCGGCAGCAAGCCCGCGACGCCAGCACCATCGAGCGCCACCCAGGGCTTGAGCCCCGGCTCGCGCCAGAGCCGGTTGTGCAAGGAATGGGCGTGATCCACGGGTTCTCCTCAATCAGGACATTGCTCGACGAAGGCACTCGCGCCGTCGCGTGCCCGCCTGAGCGCCTGCGCCTGCCTGGAGAGTGAACCGGGATCAGGTGGAGGCGCCGACGGGCGCTTGCCACCCCCGTCCGACGATACAGCCGCACGCGGGGGCCTGGGCGGCTCCGGACTGGCCCCCGATCCACTGCCTGGGGCACCTCCGCCGTTGATGCTGACCGAGGCGCCTGCCAGGGTAACCCCGTCCGGTCCGATCTGGATGAAACTGCCACCCACCTTGAGCGTGAGCTGGGCCCCTGCCTCCAGCACCAGTTTCAGGCCGGCCTTCAGGTGGATCTCCTGGCCCGCCTCGACAGCCATTCGCAAACCTACCTGCCCCTGCCAGTCCTGAGCGACGCTGAACGAGTGGCTGCCGCCGAGCTCGACATTCTGGTCGCCGCCGACCTTCAGGTGGTGCTCTCCGTCGATGCGCTCCAGCAGGTCCCGACCCACGGTCAGGTGGCTCTCGTGCCCGACCGACTCGATCCGGTCGTGGCGCGTGTGCAGCACATGGTCGCGCTCGGCGTGCAGGCGTAGCTCCTCGGCGCCGCGCTTGTCCTCGAAGCGGATCTCGTTGTAGTGGGAACCGTTGCTGCCCGGGGTCGAGCGCGACTTGATGCCGCTTTGCGTCATGTGCTGCGGCAGTTCGTAGGGCGGCAGCTGGTCCGCGTTGTAGACGCTGCCGGTGATGAGGGGCCGGTCCGGGTCGCCCTCGAGAAACTCGACCACCACCTCCTGGCCGATGCGCGGGATCGCGACCATGCCCCAGTTCTGGCCCGCCCAGGGATGGGCGACCCGGATCCAGCAGGAGCTGTCCTGGTCGCCGCGACCCAGTCGATCCCAATGGAACCGGACCTTGACGCGGCCATAGCGGTCGGTGTGGATCTCGTCGCCTTGCGGTCCCGTGACCACGGCGGTCTGCGGCCCCTGGACCACCGGCCTGGGCGTCATTGGCGCCGGGCGATACTCCTGCTCGGCGGGAATCGCGGCCAGCCGAACGCTGAACCAGGGCTCGGCCGCCGCGCCGGCCTCTTCATCGAGCAGCTCGCCAGCCTCGCGGCCGCTTTCCCGCAGGCAGTATTCAGCGGCTGTGACCAGGTAGTCCCGGTTCTGGTCTGGCCGGGGATGCGACCCCAGCCGGAACAGCGCGCCCGGCACGAGCCCGGCGGCATTGCCCTCGCCCTGGAAGACCTCGTGCTGCTGCCGGAACGCCTCGGCCCGGATGCGGGCCAGGCGCTCGCCCTGGGCGCGCTCGCGGTAGCCACCGGGATGGTCGTAACTTTCCAGGTCGCGCGCGTGGTCATGCCCGACCGGCCGGGCCGGCTCGCCCTTGGCCTGCAGGTCGGCGCGCGGCTTCTCGAAATCGTAATCGCGCAACACCTGGCGCGTGGACTGGATCTCGGCCGAGCAGGTCCAGACGTGCAGGCCTTCGCGCTGCAAGCCAGCGCCGGACTCTGGCTCCAGAAAATCCACCCACTCGTAGCCCGGCACCGGCACATGCGGCCTGCCGCTGTCGGCCAGCACCAGGGTGTGCCGCCCGTCTCTATGATCGAAAAAGCCATGCATGCCCTCCTGCTCCATCAGCCGGGCCATGAACTGGTAGTCGGTCTCGCGGTACTGCACGCAGTAGGGCCGGGGTGCATAGTCGCCAGCGAGCTCGAAGCGGAAATCCGCATGGGAGTGGCCGGCAAATACCGCCTGCAGGATCTGCTGCGTGGTCAGGTCCTGGAAAATGCGACTGTCGCTGCGCCGCGTCAGCATCCAGGTCCATGGCCGCAACACGACCTGGTAGCGGTGCAACCGGCCCCGGCTGCCGAGCATGGAAAAACCCGCAGCCAGGCCGTTGAACTGCCGCATACCGCCCGGCGGCAGTTCCACCTCGACCGAAACCGGCTGGCCCAGCAGCTCAACCGCCGACAGGTCGCCGCGTCGGCACAGCAGCACGACCCGGTATTCGCCGTTGCACGACAGCCCGTCGCTGCCATCGAGGCGCTCGAACCAGAGCGCATCGGCCAACGGACTGACAACCCTGACGCGCCGATCACCCGACCATGCATCCATGGCTGCCTCCCTGACCGGCCTGATCGCCAGACGGTTTCATGAAACCCGTTGCCCCGCGCCCCAGACCGGTGCGACGCGGCGCATCGAGCACCAGGTCGTCGGCCGGCCGGCCGCTGTGGCATGGCCCGAGCCAGCTGCTGTAGCCCAGCCGTGCACCACCGTCCAGCAGCAGGCGCGGCACGGAATCGGCCCGCAGGATCAGACGGACATCCCATTCCTGTTCGATGCCGGCGTAATTGCGCACGGCGTCGACCAGCGCCTCGATGCCACCTTCGCCCGGCAGCAGGCTCTGGTAATCCGACAGCGACAGCGGCCCGATCTGCAGCCTGAACTTGTGCTGCCGGTCCCAGACTCTTGCGCCCAGCACGGCATCACGCCCCAAGCCGCCGCCACGGCCCAGACTTGTGCGATCGCGCTCGCGCAAAGTCATCCAGTGGCCGACGAACTGCTCGACCACCACCGGCAGCCCGAGAAAACCGGACAGCATCGTGGCCAGGCCCTCGGCATTGCGGACCTGACGGCCCAGCAGACCGGCATGGTGCAGCTTGGCGTAATCCGGCATCGCATCGCGTTCGCGCAGGCTGCCCAGGCCCAGGCCACACAGCGCGCCGACATAGCTGCCGAACCGGTCCTGCCCGGGCCGGTCCAGGCTGACGCAGGGCTGGGCCTGGGCCCAGGCCCGATAGAACAAGCTCAGGAATCGGTGGTGGATCAGATCGGCAAAGCGGGTAAAACTCGCATCGCCCGCGTGCAGCTGGCGGCTGCGGGCGTATTCGGTCAGGTGCAGCGGCAACGGCCCGTTGGGCCCGAACAGCCCCAGGAACCTGACCTCGATCCGGGGCGGTGCACCCGCGTGGCCCGGAATCAGCCCGGCCAGGCTGGCAGGCGCGAAGGACAGCGAAGGCTGCTGGCCCAGGCGCACGGGCTCGTCGGCGGGCCGGCTGGCCTGGCCGAGGCGCGGCAGGTCGGAAGCCAGGCATTCAAGCAGGCGCAGCGCCTGGAAGTAGCTCCAGTTCCAGGGCTCGGCGGCGAGCGCCGCGAACAGCTCCTCGCGGCAGGTCGGACGGCCTGCACAATGCGCCGGCAGGCCGCCGCTCACAATAGCGGCCGCGTTCCGCACCGTGCCCCCCAGCGCATGATCTCGCCGCGCGTGAGCGTGCGCAGCACCGTCTCAGTGAAGCCGTTGAGCGAGACATGGCGCGCCAGGAAGCGCTCAAGCACACAGCCGAACAGGAAGGCGCTGCCGCCCTCGAAGGCCAGTTCGTCGAGTTCGAGCGTGATCTCGACGCCACGACCGAAGCACAGCGGCCCCGGCATGGGCAGGCGCGCGACCACCGGCGCACAGCGCACCGAGCGCAGCCCTTCGACATGGCGGCGCAGGCCGGGATCGGCCGTGCGGGCATGCAGCCCGAGCAGCTCCCGCAGCGCGGCCGCCCCCTCGTCCGCGCTGCTGTCGAGCAGCGACAGGTAGTTGAGCGACAGCTGGCTGATGAACTTCCAGGCCTCGGCGTCCTGCGCCAGCGCCGAATAGGGCCGCGAAGGCCCCTTGATGCAGCGTATGCTTTCGACCGGCGCGGCCACCTCGAGCACGAAATCGCTGCGGCCGGCTCCGAGCGCCAGCAGCAGCGGCAAGTCGCGGTTGGTGCAGCGCGCGCGCAGCGACAGCTGACGCAAGGCGGCCGGATAAGGCGCCTCGCCCGGGTCGACCAGCGCCAGAAAGACCTCGCTGCCGACGTAGCCGGTCAAGCGGCGGCCTCGGCGCTGACTCTCGCTCAGCAACCTTGGCTCGCGCCGCAGCGTGAAGTAGCCATCGGGCTTGTGCTCCGCCCCGCGCCGGCTCGAATAGAAGGCGTCAAAGCGCTGCTCGCCCTGGGTGCTGCCGTGGCCGGAGACTTCGAGCAGGTCGTAGATCTCGTAGTCGGTCGGCCGGGTTCGGTCGGCCACGACGTGGAACTCCGGCTCGCCGGGCTGGACCTGGATCCGGTCCAGGCGGCGCTCGAACAGGTTGATGGCGGGCACGCAATGCAGCAGGAAATTGGACGCATCGACCTGTGCCTCCAGAGCGGCGTCGCCGCGGCCGAACAGCAACACCAGCTCGATTTCGGCACAGCCCTGGCCTGCCAGCAGCGGCGCCAGCCCGTCGACCTCGAAGAACAGGAAGCGCGCGGGAAAGGAGAAATACTCCTGCAGCAGCCGATAGCCGTCGAAGCCGCGCGTGCTCGTCGGCAGCAGGGCCTCGTCTTGGTCGAAACCGGCCAGGCTGACGCAGCGGCCGGGCAGGAACTTCCAGCCACGATCACCGCCCGCGCCGCCCCGGACCAGTACCCCCAGGGCCGATGACCCGATCAGCTCATGCAGCTTGTGCGCGACATCCTGTGCACCGCCCAGGAAAAAGCGCAGCGCATCGAGCTGGAGGCCCGCGAATTGCAGCCCGGCGGTCGCGCGCAGCCTGAGCCTGACCCCGCCCTGGCAGCGGGCCGGCAAGGCCAGTTCGCCCAGCGGCAGATCGGACGCGAAGCTGAAATAGCGCGCCTGCAGCAACTCCAGCGGCCAGAGTGCCAGGTCACGCCCGGTGCGGAACTCGCACGCTACGCCATCGGCCCGCTCAGGCCCGTTGCGGATCGCCGTGCCGCGCGGCAGCAAGCTGCCAGCCGCCAGGTTGGCGTCGCCCAGTATCGGCTGGCATTGCGCGATCAGCATCGCCGGCGTGGGCGCCAGGTAATGCGGGTACAGCATCTCCAGCAGATGCTGGGTGAAACGCGGAAACTCGGCATCGAGCTTGAGCTGGACCCGGGCCGCGAGGAAGGCTGTCCCTTCGAGCAGGCGCTCGACATAGGGGTCGAGCACGACCTCGCTGCCTCTCATGCCAAGGCGGGAGGCGATCTTGGGGAATTCGGCCGCGAATTCGGCCCCCAGCTCACGCAGATGACCGAGCTCGCGGTTGTAGTGGTCCAGCAGGCGGCGGTCCATGCGCTTAGCCCCTAGGCCTTGAGCTCGGAGAGCGAAACCTGCCCGGTCTCGAGATCCACCTCGGTGCGCAGCATCATTTCGAGTGGCACCGGCTGGGCCCAGATCTGGCCGCTGATCCTGACGCTGACCACGTTGTGCCAGCCCAGCACGCTGTCCTGCGCGATCGCCTGGACCTCCAGCCCATCAGCCAGGATGCGCGGCTCGAAGCGCAGGATGGCCTCGCGGATCGCGCGCTCAAGCCCCTTCACGTCCAGCATGGACGCCGTCTCGCCCGAAAACGCCGGCAGCCCGTAGTTGAGCACCGAGCGCTCGACCTCGGGCCAGGCTTCGAGCGACTCGGAAGCGTCCAGCCGGGTCGAGTTCATCAGCCAGGTCAAGTCCCGCAGCACCGCAGCGCGCAACTGGCCCTTGCTCAAGACGCGAGCCTCGGCAGGCTCGGCCTGATGCTGCGGGTCGTCATCGGTGAGGCGGTCGAGCAGCGAGGGCTGCAAACGGCCGGAGCAGCTGGGCTCAGCCATGGCTCAATGCCCGGCAAAAGAGTCAACGGCAGGCGCATCGACGGGGCAAGCCACGCCTGCAACGGCCAAACCACCCACCACTTCGCGCCTGGTCGAGCATTCCGCAGCCATATCATCCCTCCATGAATTCAGTATAGGACGATGAAAGAAAAAGTGCACTGCCCAAGGCCTGCGACAATTCACACCGTCATGATGCCTACAGAAAAAGTCCAGACCCGAGCCGTTCCCGATCTCGACCAGCACACCCCCATGATGGCGCAATACCTGCGCCTGAAGGCCGACCACCCGAGCACCCTGCTGTTCTACCGCATGGGGGACTTCTACGAGCTGTTCTGGGACGATGCCGAGAAGGCCGCCCGCCTGCTCGACATCACGCTGACCAAGCGCGGTCAGTCGGCCGGCGAGCCGGTGGTGATGGCGGGCGTGCCCTTCCACTCGCTGGAGACCTATCTCGCGCGCCTGATCCGGCTCGGCGAGTCGGTCGCCATCTGCGAGCAGATCGGCGACCCGGCCACGTCCAAGGGTCCGGTCGAGCGCAAGGTGGTGCGCGTGGTCACGCCCGGGACCCTGACCGACAGCGCGTTGCTGAGCGACAAGAGCGAGTCGGTGCTGCTCGCAGTCCACGCCGGCCCGCGCGCAAGTTGCGGCCTGGCCTGGCTCAGCGTGACGCAGGGCGTGCTGTACCTGGCGCAATGCCCAGCCGACGAACTGCGCGCCTGGATCGTGCGCATCGCCCCGAGCGAACTGCTGCACAGTGCGGAAGTCACGCCCGCGTTCGAGCAGGCCTTGCAGGAACTGCAGCGCCAATGGCCCGCGCTGGCTCAGGGCGGCGCTGGCGCGCGCCTGAGCCTGGCCTTGCGCCCGGCCTGGGCCTTCGACCCCGCCTTGGGCGAGCGCAAGCTCTGCGCCCAGCTGCAGGCGGCCAGCCTGGCCGGCTGGGGTGCGCAGGACCTGCCGCTGGCACATGCCGCCGCCTCGGCCCTGCTCGACTACGCCGAGCACACCCAGGGTCGGGCGCTGGCGCATCTGCGCCAGCTGCAAGTGGCACGGCCGCAGGAACTGATCGACCTGCCCGCGACGACCCGGCGCAACCTCGAACTGACCCAGACCCTGCGCGGCGAGGCCGCCCCGACGCTTTTCTCGCTGCTGGATACCTGCCAGACCGGCATGGGCAGCCGTCAGCTCAAGCGCTGGCTGCTTGAGCCGCCGCGCGACCGCGCGCCAGCGCGCAGGCGGCTGCAGGCCATCGGTACGCTGCGGGCCGGACTGCACGAGCCGATGCGGCTGGCGTTGAAGGGCGCCTCGGACGTCGAACGCATCACCGCGCGCATCGCGCTGCGCCAGGTGCGCCCACGCGAGTTGGTCGGCCTGATTCACACCCTGGAGAAGGCGGCCAGCGTGTCGCAGGGCTTGCAGCAGGTGCTGCGGGATGCAGCAGCACATCAGGGCATGGACCAGGCGCCGCTGCTGGCCGCACTCGCACACGAGCTCGAGCCGCCCGAGGGCTGTGCCAGCCTGCTGCAACGCGCCCTGCTGCCCGAGCCGGCGGCGCTGGTGCGCGACGGCGGGGTGATCAACCACGGCTTCGATGCGGATCTGGATGAGCTGCGCGCGATCCAGAACAACTGTGACAGCTTTCTGCTGGCGCTGGAAGCGCGCGAGCGCGAGCGCACCGGCATCGCCAACCTGCGCGTGCAGTACAACAAGGTGCATGGCTTCTACATCGAGGTCACCGCCAGCGGCCTCGACCGCGTGCCCGACGACTACCGCCGGCGCCAGACGCTCAAGAACGCCGAACGCTTCATCACCCCCGAGTTGAAAACCTTCGAGGACAAGGCGCTCAGCGCGCAGGAGCGGGCGCTGGCGCGCGAGAAATGGCTCTACGAAGGCCTGCTCGACCAGTTGCAGGCCCATGTCCAGGCGCTCGGGACGCTGGCGCGCGCGCTGGCCAGCCTGGATGCGCTGTGCGCGCTGGCCGAGAGATCGCTCACACTCGACTGGTGCGAGCCGCAGTTCGCGCTCGAACCCTGCATCGAGATCCGTGCCGGTCGCCATCCGGTGGTCCAAGCGCGCCTGGCCGAAACCGGCTCCGGCAACTTCATCCCGAACGACACGGTGCTGGGTCAGAAGGCCCGCCTGCAGGTCATCACCGGCCCCAACATGGGCGGCAAATCGACCTATATGCGCCAGGTCGCCGTGATCGCCCTGCTCGCGAGCATGGGCAGCTATGTGCCGGCCCAGAGCTGCCGCCTGGGACCGCTGGACGCCATCCACACCCGCATTGGCGCGGCTGACGACCTGGCCAACGCGCAGTCGACCTTCATGCTGGAGATGACCGAGGCGGCACAGATCCTGCATACGGCCACGCCACACAGCCTGGTGCTGATGGACGAGATCGGGCGCGGTACCTCGACCTTCGACGGCCTCGCGCTGGCCTCGGCCATCGCGACCCACCTGCACGACAAGGTCAAGGCCTTCACCCTGTTCGCCACCCATTACTTTGAATTGACTGAATTTCCCGCCACCCATCATGCCGCGCTCAACGTGCATGTCAGCGCAGCCGAGAGCCAGGGCCGTGACATCGTCTTCCTGCACCAGATCGAACCCGGACCGGCCAGCCGCAGCTATGGCGTGCAGGTCGCCAGGCTGGCAGGGGTACCAGGCGCGGTCGTGCAACAGGCCCGCCATGCGCTCGAAGCGCTCGAAGCGCACAGCGCCAACGCCACGGCACAGGTCGACCTGTTCGCTCCGGCACCAGCCGCTGCGACCCCCGAGCCCAGTCGGGTCGAACAGGCCCTGGCAGCTGTGGACCCCGATGTCCTGAGCCCGCGCGAGGCACTGGACCAACTCTATCGACTCAAGAAACTACTGAACCAAGCATGACTTACTGCGTAGCCGTCAAACTCAACGCCGGACTGGTCTTCCTGTCTGACTCCCGCACCAACGCCGGTCTCGACCAGATCAGCACCTTCCGCAAGATGATCGTCTACGAGAAGCCGGGCGACCGCTTCATGTGCCTGCTGTCGGCCGGCAATCTGAGCATCTCGCAGTCGATCCGCGAGATCCTGCAGTCCGAGCACCTCAAGGACCCCGGCAGCGACGAGCCGATCACGATCTGGAACGCCAGGAGCATGTTCGATGCCGCGCGCGTGCTGGGCCAGGCCGTGCGCCATGTGCACGAACGAGACGGCGAGGCCCTGCGTCGCGCCGGCGTCGATTTCAACGTCAGCATGATCTTCGGCGGTCAGATCGCCGGCGAAGCCATGCGCCTGTTCCAGGTCTACTCGGCCGGCAACTTCATCGAAGCCACGCCCGAGACGCCCTTCTTCCAGGTGGGCGAATCCAAGTACGGCAAGCCCGTGCTCGACCGCGTGATCACGCCGACGACGCCGCTCGACGAGGCCGCCAAATGCGTGCTGGTCTCGATGGACTCGACGCTCAAGTCCAACCTGTCGGTCGGGCTGCCGCTGGACCTCGCGGTATACGAGGTGGACCGACTGAAGAGCGACAAGATCGTCTGCATCGACGAGAACAATCCCTACTTCCGCATGGTGCGCACCACCTGGGGCGAGAAGCTGCGCGAAGTCTTCGATGCGATCGAGCACCCGGCCTGGGACGGCCACGCGACCGAGGTGCCGCTGCTGCACTCGAGCAGGCGCAACCAGCCGCTCAGGAAAATCGCCAACGCCAGCGAACGACTGATCTGATCGGCTGCCAGCCGGGCTGCATCAAAGGCGTCCGGCCGGCCAAGACGGTCAAGGCGACTCAGTCGGCCCAGACCACCCAGCCCTGCTGGGCGGTCAGCAGGATCAGCAGGCCGAAGGCGATCCGGTACCAGGCAAAGCCCGTGAAGCTGTGGCTGGCAACGAAGCGCAGCAGCCAGCGGATGCAGAGCCAGGCGCTGATGAAGGCGAACAGCAGCCCGACGCCGAACATCGGCAAGTCGGCCAGGCTCAGCAGCGCACGCTCCTTGTACAGGCTGTAGCAACCGGCGCCGATCAGGGTCGGAATCGCGAGGTAGAAGGAAAACTCGGTGGCGACCTGGCGCGACAGGCCCAGGAACATGCCGCCGATGATGGTCGCACCGCTGCGGCTGGTGCCCGGCACCAGGGCCAGACATTGCACCAGCCCGACCTTGAGCGCGTCCAGGCCACTCATCTGGTCGACCGACAGGATGCGCGGCGCGGTCTCGGCGCTCGCCTGGCGTCGCTCGGCCCAGAGAATGATCAGGCCGCCGAGGATGAAGGTGCTCGCCACCACCGTGGGCGTGAACAGATGCGCCTTGATGGTCTTGCCAAACAGCAGGCCCAGGATCACAGCCGGGAAAAAAGCTGTCGCGACATTGGCAGCAAAGCGCTGCGCCTTGACCTGACTCGGCAACTGCACGACCGTGTCGCGCAGACGCTGCCAGTAGACCAGGATCACGGCAAAGATGGCACCAGTCTGGATCGCGATCTCGAACACCTTGCCCTTGTCGTCATGCATGTCGAGCAGCGAGCCGGCCAGGATCAGGTGCCCGGTGGAGGAAATCGGCAGAAATTCGGTCAGGCCCTCGACAATACCCATCAGGGCGGCCTTCAGCAGCAATAAAGTATCCATCAGACTGGCAGATTGATTAAAAACTGCCAGTGTAAGCCAGCCTCGTGACCCAGCTCAGTCCCGCCCATGTCCACGACGTCCGTCATCATCCCAGCCTCTCCGGCCCTCCCAGTCATCCTGGCCATGCTGCCAGTGACGCCTGTGCTTGTAATGCCCTGGCGGAGCCCAGGCCGCGCCATAGACTGGCTGGGCCATGACCCGCGGCGCCGGATAGACAACGACCGGTGCCGGTGCGACATACACCGGTGCGGCATTGCTGGTCCCGATCACCACGCCGGGAGTCTGCATTCCGAGCGACCAGTACACCTCCCCAGCCTGCGCCCCGGCAGCGCCCAGCACCAGCCCCAAGCCCAGCACCAGACCGGAGAACCCGGACGGATTGGACCAACGGCGACGCTCCATCTGTGCGCCAGTTTCGATCTGATTCATGCTCCACTCCTTGTGCGCGTACTCACGCGCCTGCAGGGATTAGAGCGTCAAAGCCCGCTTACAAGCCGCCACGACTTGTGACAACTGTATCAGCGGGTAAGCGAGCGCTGGTACCCCAACGGCCCAGCGGCTGCTCGACGAGGTGGAAAAAGGCCGCTCCCACCAGGTTGCAGGCCACCCAGGCCAACAGCACGCCACCAGTCTGCGCCCAGGGATTGGCCGGGGCAAAGTGGGTAAAGAGCGCGTTGACCACCAGCGCGACCGGGAAATTGAGCAGAAACACCGAATACGAGATCCGGCCGAAGTAGGCCCAGAGGCGACCCTGTGGCCAACGATTCAGCCATTGACCTTGCTGGGCGACGCCGAGCAGCAGCGCAACCATCAGCGCCAGAGCGATCCGCTCACGGAACTCCACCGCCAGCGCTCCCGTCACCAGCAGGGTGAACAGCAGCAGCCAGCTCAAGCCCTTGAGACCATGTCGCGGCTGTGAAGCCCAGTAGGTCAGCGCCCCCAAGCCATAGGAACCCAGAAAATAGACCGCCCAGACATCCCAGTCCGGATCGAGGTTGAAACCATACAGCGACAGGATCACGCCCAGCAACAGCAGCGTGGCGCTCAAGGCCAACCGTCCGCTCAGGGCGCGCGCCACCCAAAGCAATCCCAGCAGGAGCGCAAACAGCTGGAAGTCGATCGCCACGTACCACACGCCAGCCGAGATCGAATCGAAGCCGAGCACGCCATGCAGCAACAGCGCGTGGGCCAGGAACTGCCCGATTTGCGCCCGCTCGGGCAACGATTCATGGCTCATCCAGTGGCGAGCGAACTCGGTGCACAGCAGGCTGAGCAGCAAGGCGACCAAGTAGGGAGCGGCCGTGCGCAAGTAACGTTTCCTGAGCAGCATCAACGGCTGAGGCGTCAGCAGCACGCCGCGCGGCGCCAGGCTGCGCGCCGCCAGGAAGCCCCCAACAACCAGAAAGACCTGTACAGCCATGCGGGCGTCCCGGCTCAGCCAGTCGATCAGGTCGGGCAGCAAGGCCTTGGTCCAGTCCGACATCGGCCCGTAGAAAGCCAGGTGGTGCAGCACGATGAACTGCGATCCGACTGCCTTCATGGCATCGATCAGGGCCATCCGCCCAGCGCTTGAAACTCCTGTGACCGACATCTGTGCAACTCCGACCTGTCACCCGAGACCGGGCAGTAGGCACTATTAACCAGAAAAGCCTGATATTTTAAACCTGTCCGCTCTAAAATCCAAGGATGAGTTCCGCGCCCCACACCCCCGCAGCGCCCGCAGAAGGCGCATCCAAACCCAGCAACTTCCTGCGCCAGATCATCGAACACGACCTGGCTGTCGGCAGCTACGCCAGCCGTCGCTGGGCCGGCACGCCCGGCGATGCCGCCCATCACGCCAGCGCGCCGCACGATCCAGCCAGGATCCGCACCCGCTTCCCGCCCGAACCCAACGGCTACCTGCATGTTGGTCACGCCAAGTCGATCTGCCTGAACTTCGGCCTCGCGCGCGACTACGGTGGCGTCTGCCATCTGCGCTTCGACGACACCAACCCCGAGAAGGAAGACACCGAGTACGTCGACAGCATCATCGATGCGGTCAAGTGGCTGGGCTTCGACTGGAACGGTGCACCCGATGCCGCGCCCTATCAGGCCAGCGACTACTTCGACTTCATGTACCGTGCCGCCGAAGCCCTGATCGAGCGCGGCCAGGCCTATGTCGACGAGCAAAGCCCGGAAGAGATGCGTGCCAACCGCGGCGACTTCAGCAAGCCCGGCATCGACAGCCCGTTCCGTTCGCGCACCCCGGCCGAGAACCTGGCGCGTTTCCGTCAGATGCGCGACGGCCAGCTGCCCGACGGCGCGGCCGTGCTGCGCGCCAGGATCGCCATGGACTCGCCTAACATCAACCTGCGCGACCCGGCCATCTACCGCATCAAGCATGCGACCCACCATGCCACCGGCGACCAGTGGTGCATCTACCCGATGTACACCTTCGCGCATCCGATCGAGGATGCGCTGGAAAACATCACGCACAGCATCTGCACCCTCGAATTCGAGGACCAGCGCCCCTTCTACGACTGGCTGCTGGAGCGCCTGATCGAGGCCGGCCTGCTGGCCGCGCCGGCACCGCACCAGTACGAGTTCGCGCGCCTGAACCTGAGCTATGTCATCACCAGCAAGCGCAAGCTCGCGCAACTGGTCAACGAGGGCAAGGTCAGCGGCTGGGATGACCCGCGCATGCCGACCATCGTCGGTCTGCGTCGCCGCGGCTACACGCCCCAATCCATCCAGCTGTTCGCCGAGCGCATCGGTGTGACCAAGAGCGACAGCTGGATCGACTACGGCACGCTCGAAGGCTGCCTGCGCGAGGACCTCGAAGCCAAGGCCTACCGCGGCATGGCCGTGCTTGATCCGGTCAAGCTCGTGCTGACGAACTGGGACGAGGTCATGGGCGCCGGCCACCTGGAACCCTGCACCCTGCCCGCCCTGCCCCATGTACCCGAAGGCCAGCCCGAACCGGCTGCGCGCCAGTTCACGGTAGGCAAGGAAGTCTGGATCGAGCGCGAGGACTTCGAGGAAGTCCCGCCCAAGGGCTACAAGCGCCTGTTCCCGGGCAACAAGGTGCGCCTCAAGGGCGCCTACGTGATCGAATGCACCGGCTGCGTGCGCGACGCCGAGGGCCGCGTGACCGAGGTCCAGGCCATGCTGATCCCCGACACCAAGAGCGGCACCCCGGGTGCTGACAGCGTCAAGGCCAAGGCCGCGATCACCTGGGTCGGCGTGGCAGACGGCGTGCCGGCCGAAATCCGGCTCTATGATCGCCTGTTCAGCGACGCGCAACCGGACGCCGGCGGCAAGGACTTCCTGGCCAGCCTGAACCCGAACAGCCTGAAGGTAGTGAGCGGCTTTGTCGAGCCCTCGCTGGCACAGGCCAAGCCGGATCAGAAGTTCCAGTTCGAGCGCCACGGCTACTTCGTTGCCGACCGCGCTGACCACGCGCCAGCCAAGCCGGTATTCAACCGTGCAGTCGGCCTGAAGGACAGCTGGGGCAAGTGAAGTGGGCAGCCATCGGGATCTCCGTTCCGATGGCTGCTACCCAATCGGCTGCCAACAAGGCGAACCGGATCAGCCAGGATGCGACACCTGGCGCCGGAACCGGTCCCGGTCGAAGAAACCTGGCTCCGGGCTGGGAGTCACGGCTGTTTCAGATAGTCGCGGGCGCTTTCTCCGACCAACTTGCCGCTCGCCAGACAGGCCGTCAACAGATAGCCCCCGGTGGGCGCCTCCCAGTCGAGCATCTCTCCGGCGCAGAACAAACCCGGCTGCTCTCGCAGCATCAGTCCGGATGTCAGGGACTCAAGAGCCAGCCCCCCTGCCGTGCTGATCGCCTCATCGATGGGGCGCGCAGCAGTTGCGGTCACAGACAGGCACTTGATGCGCTCGGCCAGCCGGATGGGATCAGCCAGCTGGTCGCGCCCAAGCAGTTCGTGCAGCAAGGCAATCGCCGTGGGGCACAGGCCAAGCCTGGCCTTCAGGAAATTCGAGAGGGTTTTGCCCCCGCGTGGACGCAACAACTCGGCATGCAATTTTTCCATGCTCAGATCAGGCCGCAGATCGAGCTCGAAAGTGGCCGCACCACGGCGCAGGATTTCATCGCGCAACAGTGCGGAAGCGGCATAAATCAGGCTGCCCTCGACCCCGGTTGCAGTCAACACGAACTCGCCCTTGCGACGAAACTCATTGCCCAGGCTGTCGGTAAAGGACAAGGCCACATTCTTGAGCGGCTTGCCAGCATGACGCAAAGCAAGAAATTCGCTCCAGCCCTTGCGACCACCAATTTCCACTTCGAATCCACAGTTGGCCGGCTGCAAGGGCAGTACGCGGCCACCCAGGGATTCAAACCAACGGGTCCAGGCACCATCCGAACCCAAGCGCGACCAACTGCCTCCGCCAAGCGCAAAGACCACGGCGCGAGCTCGCACAGGCTGCAGGCCTTCAGCGGAGGCAAAAGTGATCAGCCAATGGTCGGCGTCACGACGGCAATCGCCAAGCCAGCGCTGCCGCATGTGAAAGCTTACGGCAGGACCGGCCGCAGGCTGCCGCAAGCGATGCAACCAGGCGCGCAACAAGGGCGCAGCCTTCATGTCGGTGGGGAACACCCGCTGCGAGGAACCGACAAAAGTCTCGATTCCCAAACCCTGAGCCCAATCGCGCACCGCCTGAGGTCCGAAACGCTCAAGCCAGCCTCGACAGGCCAATGAACGGTCGCCATAGCGGGAGACAAAAGCATCGAATGGCTCGGCGTGCGTGAGGTTCAATCCGCCAATCCCAGCCAGCAAGAACTTTCGCCCCACCGTGGGCATGGCATCGAACAAGTGAACGGCATGGCCTGCCTCGTGCAGCACTTGCGCCGCCATCAAACCAGCAGGCCCACCACCGACGACCAGCACATCCGCTTCCAATAGAGGAGCTGAGGGAATGACAGTGGGAGTTTGACTGATGACAGGCGTTCGATTCATGACAGGCTGGATCTTGACGCTCAAAAAAATGCCCCGATAAATCGGGGCATTTTTTGAATATGGAGCGGGATAAGAGACTCGAACTCTCGACCTATACCTTGGCAAGGTATCGCTCTACCAACTGAGCTAATCCCGCATTGAGATGTATTATGACACAGTTTCCTGCACCTTGACCCAGGGGTCTGAAGAATTTCTTCTGCAGGCCGCTGGGGCAAGGCCTCTTGCGTCCTGGCGCCTGTGAACAGGGGCGGGGTGGGGCAAAAGGCAAACCCCGTCTCTGTGCACTCACAGAGAG
>CALPRQ020000049.1 GCA_943326015.2 Chitinophaga pinensis
AGCAGCCGCGTGGCGTTGAGCGACTCGCTGACATAGCCCCGCATCTTCTCGCCCAGTGCCTCGCGGCTCATGAGCTGCAGATAGCCCATCACCCCGTTGATCGGCGTGCGGATCTCGTGGCTCATGTTCGCCAGGAACTGGCTCTTGGCCCGGTTGGCCGCCTCGGCCGCCCGCTTGGCTTCGAGCAGTGCATGCTCGGCCTCCTTTTGCGTCGTGATGTCCTCGATCATGCACAAATGTCGCGGACTGTCGTCACGCTCGATCTGGATCGGGACCAGCGACATGCTGACCCAGACCACCGAGCCATCGGGCTTGAGGTAGCGCTTGTCCATGTGGAAGCCGGGAATCTCGCCGGCATTCAGACGTGCCATGTTGTCGAGGTCGGCCTGGATGTCATCCGGATGGGTGATCGCCATCCAGTCGATGTCGGTGAACGCCTCCCGGGTTCGGCCGGCAATGCGGGCGAATCTGTCGTTGACTTCGTGGATCTGACCGGTCTGCGAGTCGGTCAGTGCCACGCCCAGCGGCGCTTGATCAAAGATGGTGTGAAAACGCGCCTCTGACTTGCTCACCCTGGCCAGCGCCGCCTCCAGCTCGGCCTTGGATGCCTGCAGCAGTTTTTCGTTCGACCGGCTGGAGCTGGCAGCCAGACGGGGGACGAACAGCGCCAGCAGCAGGGCGGTGAACAGTCCGAACAGCAGCCATTGCTGCTGCCAGGCCCTGAGGGGTGCCAGGGTTACTTCGATGGGTTGCCGCAACACGACGCGCCAGCCTGGATCGGCCTGGGTCGTGGGCTTGAGCGCCACGCTGGCGGACAAGAAGTCGCGTCCGTCCGGCCAGCGCCCGACTGCATAAGGCGCGTCGGCACGCAAGGGCAACTCCAGTTGGCCCACGCGGTCGAAGGGCTGCAGGATGTTGCCCTGGCGATCCGCGATCAGCACCTCGATCCTGCCTGGCCCGGCTTGGTCCATCCCCATGGCGTTCACCATGTCATTGATCTGGCGCCAGCTGGCCTCATGGCTGTCAGCAGAATTCCTTGACAGCAGCTTGGCGGCCGACTGGGCGCTGACATGAAGGGCTTCGCCCCTCAGCCGGGTCAACTGCTCGGCGGATATCTGCTGGATATAGAGCTCAACGCCCGCCATGGAAGCCAGCGTCAGGCCACCGAACCACAAGATCAACTGTCCCTTGACGCTGCCCAGCAGGTCTGATGGTGATGGGGGGAACCTCATTGTTGAAAAAAATATGATATTTAATATGTTTAATTCTAGCACGTGACTGGTTCATAATTTTCATTTGTAATGTGATCTTCCTTTCTGGCATAGGCGACCCAGTGGCAGAAAAACAGGTTGACCATTCATGTCGGCATGCTCACTTCACTGATAAGCTGGCGCGCAGCGCGATCAGGTTCACCGAGCGGGGCTGATCAGGTAACAATATCAATCCAACTCATTCAACAGGTGATGTCATGTATTCAGTTAGTGGGCCAGGTCAGCCGGGAGAGCTGACGGCGCCAGGCAGTGCCGGTGGTTTGCCGGCGGCGATCGATGGGCTGGACTTGCCGCAAATGCGTTCGCGCCTGGGCTGCGAGGATGAGATCCTGCTGGCCATCCTGGAGCAGTTCGCGCGGGACTTTGGCCAGTGGCGGGAGCAATTCGACCTGGAGCAGCAAGCGCAGAACGCCGAAGCCATGGTGCGTCTGGCCCACACGCTCAAGGGCACTGCGGCCAATGTCTGTGCGAATGAGGTGCAGGCGGCGGCGCTGGCGTTGGAGACGGCGCTGCGGCAAGGGAGCGGACAGACGGCTGGACTGGTGCAGGCTTGTGATGTGGCGCTGCAACGGGTCTTGATGGCGCTGCGCCAGCAGTTGCCGTCGGAAGAGGCTCCGCAGTCGGCAACGATGCCGCCCGCACAAGCCCTTCAGGTGGTGCAGGAGGTGGCGGCCTTGCTGCAACGGCGGCGCCATGTGCCCCATTCCATGCTGCAGGAGTTGCGCGCGGCGGTGGCACCGGTGGCGTCCGCCGAGCAGCTGGACGCCCTGTGGCGCCAGTTGGCTGCGTTCGAATTCAAGAACGCGCAGCAGACACTGGCCGATATCCAGGCGCGCATGTCGGCATGATTTGAATCCGCTCAAGTTCTGCCTTGCCGTCCTGTGGCTGCTGTGGGCCGGCCTGGCCTGGGCAGCGCAGGACACCATTCATCACGGTCCCGCGCTCGACGTCCAGGTGCAGCGCGGCGATGTCCGCTTGCCGCTGGCGCTCGTCAACCGTCTGCGCAGCGGTGACAAGCTGCTGGTGCGCCCCGACGTCGATACCCTGGCCAAGGGTGACTGGGTGCTGCTGCTGGCGCGGGTTTCTCCCACCGGCAACCAGGTCGAGTCGCGCCATTTCGACGTGCGCGAGCTCGACGGCTACGCCGAGCTCGAGATCGCCGCCGACAACCAGATCCCCGTCATCCTGCTCGCGCCCCAGTTGCGCAGCCTGTTCGGTCTCTACACCAGCCTGTCCAGTTCGGCGAGCCTGCTCGACGGGGTGCTGCGCGCCGACCCGCAACGCTTTTACGAGCTGCAGAAGGTCGACCAGATCAACCAGGCGATCCAGGCCATCAGCCGGGGGCTGGCGCGCAGTGTCTCGGGGCGCAAGCCCGAAGACGCGATCCAGACCGCGAAGGACCTGGCCGCCAGGTTCGGCGTCAGCAATCTCGATCCCGAATGCTTCCGGAACCAGTCGGTCAACACCGAGTGTGTGGCCAGCAACATCGTCGCCAACCGGGATTTCTCGCTGCCCTCGGCCAACGACCTGACCGCCATGGTCGGCAACAAGAGCTCGGTCGATCTCGACAGCCTGCTGGTCGCCAACCTGCGCCTGATCTCGCAGGCGAGCGACTACCTCGGCAGCAAGTACCGCGATGCCTATGATTTCGCGCCCACCTTCGGTCGGCGTCAGCAGCAGGCTTCCCGCATCGAGCTGTTCTCGGTCGCGCGCTTCAGGAGCGGCAACGTGAAGACGGCCTACATCTACGTGCCCTCGTGGTTCGCAGGGACCACGCCGGGGCTGAACGTGGATGAGCGCCACGCCGGCTGCTACAGCAGCGGCCGCCTGGAGGTGCAACTCAAGGGGCGACTGCCTTTGGCCAGCTACTGGCATGACTGGCGCATGACGCTGCTCGACCCCGAAACGCTCAAGTCGCTGGGCGAGACGACGGCTGTCACGCTGGACCAGGAGGCGGGTCGTTTCAGTTTCGATCTGCTTGAAGTGGTCGCTGCCATGCGACCGCGCGGCCAGCAGGTCGCGGTCGAGCTCTCCGGGCGCTTCGGCTTTGATCCCGTCACGCTCGGGCCGGTGCGCATGGCGCTGCCCTGGCAGGATGTGCAGTCCGTCATGGCGGACCTCGGCGGACTGTCCGGGCTGATTGCTGGCGAGCGCGCGACGCTCAGACTGCGCTCGTTGGTCGCTTCGGCTTGCGTCAACGAGATGGTGCTGGCGCTGCCCAACGGTGTCTCACTGCGCTCCGCCCCCGACTCGCCCACGCTCCTGGACGCGGACTTGAGTCAGGTCAAGCCGTCCAGCCTCGAACTGACCATCGCCCAGGCGGCTGCCCAGCCGCTGCTGGTGCCGGTGCGCGTGCTGCAGCCCAAGGCCCGGATCACGCGGGTGGAGCACTCGGAGTGGGAGGACGGCATCACGGTCAGCGGCGAGCGGCTTGACCGCATCGCCCGCATCGAGGTCGGGGCAGCCATCTGTGCGGTCGATGTATCCCCTGAGCCGCTCCGCCGCCAGCAGCAGATCCGGCTCGCTTGCCAGGGCGACATGCGCAACAACGCCCGCCTGCCGGATCAGGTCGTCGTGCAGCACCGGGACAATGAACCCGCAGCCATCCGGGTGCCGCTGAGCAAGACCGCCGCCAGGCCACGCATGAGCATCGCCAAGGACATGCCCAACGCGCTGCTCGTGACCCCGTCGGCCAAGGCCATGCAGTGGAATCTCGCGCCCGACGAGCGCTTCGTCTCGGATGACTCCGGCCTGAACCTGCTGCTGCAGGCCGAGCTACCCTACCGGCTCGACAAGGGCAATTACCTGCTGCAGTTGCGCTTCCAGGATGACCCGCGGTCGGCGGCCCAGCCCATCAGCACGCCCCTGATCGCGGACTTCGTCCACCACGAGTTGCGTACGCTCGATCCGGTCAGTTTCGGGCCTGTCGGCTTGCCCGGGGTGGTCAACCCGCTTGAGTACCGGGTGCAGCATCAGCCCTCCGGCCAAAGTGGTGACTGGAAGAGTCTCGACCGATCGGTGCTGCTGTTGCCGGACCTGCAGTCCAGGTCCTGCTCGCCCCGGGGCGATGCCTGGTGGGTCAAGGGCAAGCACCTGGACCTGATCGATGGCGTCCGGGTGCCTGAGGCGCAGGCACCAGAGGCTTCACCACACGAGGGTTTCTCGCCGGCCAGCCTCGTGCCCTGTCCGGATGGCCTCTGCCTGAGCCTGCCCAGGGAGCTGCCGGCCGGGTCGATCCAGTTGCGCGTGCGCTGGGTTGACCGGGTGTTCTCCGTGCGCCTGCCCGAGCCGACGCAGGCCTGTGCGCCTTGACCCCGGTCAACAAAGCTGCAGCGCACATGCACGATAATTCGCACAGCGTCGGACCCGGCGGTCCGCTGTCGTCGTCGTTCGGGCAAGCCTTCATCCACCGGATTTTTTCATGTTGATCATCGGAGCCAGATGCTGAGCTGGGAGCAAGTCGCGGCTGCGCGCAACGGACGCCGCCTCTGGGGACCCCTCAGCGGGGGCGTGACGGCGGGAGTCTCGCTCCATGTCCGTGGCGCCAACGGCTGCGGCAAGACCACCTTCCTGCGCACGCTGGCCGGGCTGCGTGCGCCGGCTCATGGCCGGGTGCTGCGCCCTGTGGGAGGCTGCTGGTTCCTCGGTCACGCGTTGGCCTGCGCCGAGGATCTCGATGCGCTGTCCAACCTGCGTCACTGGCTGGCACTGGCAGGCTTCGAGCCGTCAGATGACCGCGTCATGGCGGCGCTGGCAGAGCTTCAGGTTCCTGCGCGCAAGCCGCTGCGTCACCTTTCTGCCGGCCAGCGGCGCAAGTCGGCGCTGGCGCTACTGTCGCTCGGCGAGCGAGCGCTCTGGCTGCTTGATGAGCCGTTCGACGCGCTCGACCTGCGCAGCGTGGACTGGCTGGCGCAACGCTGTCACGAGCACCTCGGGCTTGGCGGCGCGCTGGTCTACACCTCGCACCAGGCCTTGCCGACGGGTTTTCCGCTGGGCGATATCCTGGACCTGGCGAGCGGGAGTCGTGCATGAACGCCATGGCCAACCGGGAGTCGCGCGTCTGGTGGCCTGCGCTGCGCGCGGTGGCACTGCGCGAGTGGCAGAGCGCCTGGCGCCGTCCGGGCGACTGGGTCATGCACGCGATGTTCTTCGTCATGGTCAGCAGCCTGTTTCCGCTCTCGCTCAACCCCGAGCCGGCCACGCTGGTCTTGCTCGGCCCCGGCGTGCTCTGGGTTGGTGTCTGCCTCGCGGTGCTGCTGGCAACGTCGCGCCTGTTCCAGGACGATCTGGCCTCGGGCTGGCTCGACCACTGGGTGCTCAGCGGCGTCCCGTTGCCGCTGCTGCTGGCGTCGCGCATGGCCGCGCAGTGGCTGTTGGCGGCGGCTCCCGTGCTGCTGGCGGTGCCGCTGGTCGGCCTGCAGTTCGGCTTGTCGCTGGCGGCACTTGCCGTGCTGCTGGCAGCGCTGCTGCTGGGCAGCGGGGTGCTCGTCATGCTGGCCTGTGTGGCGGCGGCGCTGGGTGCCGGCGCGCGCGGCGGTGCGCTGCTGACCGTGTTGCTCGTGCTGCCGCTGGCAGTGCCGGTGCTGGTGTTCGGCACCATGGCGGTGCACGCGGCCCAGCGCGGCAGCGACCCCAGCGCCGAACTGGCCCTGCTTGGCGCGCTGTGGGCTTTTGCCGCCCTGGTCTGTCCCTGGGTCGGCGGTGCGGCGGTATCCGCTGCGGTGGAAGGTTGAAGCAATTGAACTGGCAGAAATATGTGTTCTGGTTCGCCAGCCCCTGGCGGCTGCATGCGCTGGCGGGCCGGCTCGTCGCGCCGCTGCTCTGGCTGGCGCTGCTGCTGGCGCTGCCCGGCGCCTGGCTGGGCTTCGTCAGCACGCCGGCCGACGCGGTGCAGGGCGAGGGCTACCGCATCATCTACCTGCATGTGCCGGCGTCCTGGATCGCGATGTTCGTCTACGCGCTGATGGCGTTCTGGAGTGCGCTGGGGCTGGTATTTCGCACCCGTGTCTCCTTCATGATGTCGCATGCGCTGGCGCCGACCGGGGCCTGGTTCGCCGGACTCAGCCTGATCACGGGCGCGCTCTGGGGCCAGCCCATGTGGGGCACCTGGTGGGTCTGGGATGCCAGGCTGACCTCGTCGCTGCTGCTGTTCTTCCTCTATCTGGGCTACCTGATGCTGCAGCATGCGCACGAGGACCCGCAGCGCGCCGACCGCAGCTGCGCGCTGCTGGCGCTGCTCGGTGTCGTCAACCTGCCCATCATCTACTTCTCGGTGCGCTGGTGGAACACGCTGCACCAGGGCGCGACGATCGCCCCGGGCAAGACCCTGATGGCTGCGCCCATGCTGTCGGCCCTGCTGCTGATGTGCACCGCCGCCTGGTGCTACACCGCCGCGACCGCGCTCAGGCGGGTGCGGTTGCTGATCGAGGAGCGTGAGGCGCACAGCCGCTGGCTGGACCGACTGCAGGAGCAGGATCATGCATGACAACTGGCTGGGCTGGTTCACGCCCTGGTGGCCCGACTTCGTTTCCTTCCTGCGCATGGGCCGGCACGGGCTCTATGTCTGGGCCAGTGTTGCACTCACGGCGGCTGCGCTCGGGCTTGAGTGGCTGCTGCTGCGCCGCCGCAGCGCGCAACTGAATCAAATGACGAACGAAGGACTGGAGTCCGATCAATGAAACCCCGTTCCCGCCGCCTGCTGGTGGTCCTGCTGGTGTTGGCGCTCGCCGGCGTCGCCGTCTTCCTGACCACGCGCGCCTTGCGCAGCAACCTGGTGTTCTTCCTCACCCCGGGGCAGGTGCTCGACGGCGAGGCGGTGGGCAAGACCCATCTTCGCCTGGGTGGCCTGGTGCAGGCCGGATCGCTGCAGCGCGACGGCGAGCGGGTCCGCTTCGTGCTGGTCGATGCCCGCCACAGCATCCCCGTCGTCTACCGCGGCATCCTGCCCGACCTGTTCTCGGAAGGCAAGGGCGCTATCGCGCAGGGCCGGCTGGACAACGGCGGCGAGCTGCAGGCCACCGAGGTGCTGGCCAAGCATGACGAGAACTACATGCCGCCCGAGGTGCAGCAGGCGCTCGACGGCAGCGCTCACCCCGCCGCCAAGCCAGCAGCCAAGCCGGGAGCGGGCCAATGATCGGTGAACTCGGTCACCTGGCGCTGATCCTGGCCTGGATCGCGGCGCTGGTCCAGGCCGCGGCGGGCCTGAGCGCGCGCGCGCCGGTTCGCCTAGCTGGTGCCGCGTTGCAGTTACAGAGCTTCATGCTGGTCGCTGCCTTTGGCACGCTGGCCTGGAGCTTCCTGCAGAACGACTTCACGCTGGTCTACGTGGTCCAGCACAGCAACCGCGATCTGCCCGCCATCTACCGTTTCGCTGCGGTCTGGGGCGGCCATGAAGGCTCGATGCTGCTGTGGGTGCTGACGCTGGCGGGCTGGTCGCTCGCTGCCGCCATCGGACTCGGCCGGCACGACGCCGAGCTCGCGCGCAGGACTACGGGCGTGCTGGGCATCATTTCGCTCGGCATGCAGGCCTTCGTGCTGTTCACCAGCAACCCCTTCATCCGACTGCTGCCCGCGGCCCAGGACGGCCAGAACCTCAATCCGCTGCTGCAGGACCCCGGCCTGGTCCTGCATCCGCCGCTGCTGTATCTGGGCTATGTCGGCACCGCGGTGCCGTTTGCCGTCGTGCTGGCACGCCTGTTTTGCGACCACCCCGGTCTTGAGCGCGGCGAATGGCTGCGCTGGCTGCGCCCCTATGTGCTGTGGGCCTTCGTTGCGTTGACGCTCGGCATCGCGCTGGGCTCCTGGTGGGCCTATTACGAGCTGGGCTGGGGCGGCTGGTGGTTCTGGGACCCGGTCGAGAACGCCTCCTTCATGCCCTGGCTGGCGCTGGCCGCCTTGCTGCATCTGCTGGCCGTGCGCGAGCAGCGCGGCGCCTACGCGGGCTGGATCGGGCCGCTGACTGTAGCTGTGTTCGCGCTCTCGCTGATCGGCACCTTCCTGGTCCGCTCGGGCGTGCTGACCTCGGTGCACGCCTTTGCCACCGACCCGAGCCGCGGCAGCGCCATGCTGGCGCTGCTCGCCATCACCTTGCTGCCATCGGTGGGGCTGCTGTCGGCGCGCGGCCAGCGGTTGCTGCCGGCGCGTGATCCAGCCGCCGCCGGCCTGCTCTCGCGCGAAGGACTGGTTGGCATCAACGCCGTGCTGCTGCTGGCCGCCTGCGCGACCGTGCTGCTCGGCACGCTCTATCCCATGGCGATGGATGCGCTCGCGCTCGGCAAGATCTCCGTCGGTGCGCCGTATTTCGATGCCGTCATGCTGCCGCTGCTGCTGCCCCTCCTTCCCGCTGCCGCGCTGGGCCAGGCGCTGGGCTGGGGCCGCTTCGACTGGCGTCGCCTGCGTTCGGCGCTGCTGTCGCCGCTGGTCGTCACCGCCATCGCAGCCGTCTGGCTGCCCTGGGCACTGCAGCGCCAGTACGGCGAGATTCACTGGCTGGCACTGCTCGGTCTGCTGCTGGCCACCTTCCTGGCTGCAGCCGTCCTGCGCCAGCTACTGAGCCACTGGCGCCAGGGTGCATCCGCCTGGGGCATGGCATTGGCGCACCTGGGTCTGGCCGTGTTCGCGGTCGGCGTCGCCATGGTCAACAGCTACGGTGTCGAGCGTGACGCAAGGCTAGAGCCTGGCCAGTCCACTGTACTGGCCGATTGTCGCCTGACCTTCCAGGGCATCCAGCCCGAGCGCGGTCCCAACTACGCCAGCCTGCGCGGCAATTTCGAGCTGGCTTGTCCGGGCAGCCAACCCCGCACCTTGCATTCCGAGAAGCGCTCCTACCCAGGCTCGGGCATGCCGATGACCGAATCCGCCATAGCCTGGGGCCTGACGCGCGACCTCTATGTTGCGCTCGGCGAAATGGGGCCGGCCGGCCCCTTCGGTGACTGGATGGTGCGCGTGCAGCACAAACCCTTCATGCGCTGGGTCTGGGGGGGCGCCTTGCTGATGGCGACCGGAGCGCTGGTCGCCTCGCTGGCGCGCCGCTTGCGCCGCAGGAGCTCAAGATGAGTGAACCCCACCGTCCTGCGGCGCGTCCCTGGTGGCGCAGTCCGGCCTTCCTGTTCGTCCTCGCTGCCGTTGTCCTGCTGCTGGTTCTGCTGGGCCAGGGCATGACGCGCAACCCGCAGGAGCTGCCCTCGGCCCTGATCGGCCGGCCTTGGCCTGCTTTCTCGTTGCCCGGCATGAAGCCGCCACACGACATGCTGACCGAGCGCTCGCTGCAGGGGCGGCCCCGTGTCGTCAACGTCTGGGCCTCCTGGTGCACCGCCTGCCGCGACGAGCACCCGGTGCTGCTGGACCTGGCCGCGCAGTTGCGTGCGCAGGGCAGGGCGGACCAGCTGCTCGGCATTGACTACAAGGACCCGCCACAGGCCGCGCTCGACTGGCTGCGCCGCGGTGGCGATCCCTATGCCGACTCGATCATCGACTCGGCCGGCAAGCTCGGCATCGAGCTCGGCGTCTACGGCGTGCCCGAGACCTTCGTCACCGACGCGCAGGGCCGCATCGTCTACAAGCATGTCGGCGCGCTGACCCCCGAGGTCGTCCAGCGCGAGATCCTGCCCCGCCTCAAGGAGAATCCATGATCCGTTTCCTGCTGGCCTGCCTGCTGGCTGGCTTCGGCCTTGCTTCTGCCCAGACCGGCACCCTCGAAGACGAGGCCAGCGCGCGCCGCTTCCACGCCCTGACCCAGGAGCTGCGCTGTGTCGTCTGTCAGAACGAGAGCCTGGCCGACTCGACCGCTCCGCTGGCGCTCGACTTGAAGCACGAGATCCGCTCCCGCATGGCCGACGGCCAGAGCGACGACCAGATCAGGGCCTTCCTGGTCGAGCGCTACGGCGACTTCGTCAACTACCGCCCGCCGGTCAAGGCGGCCACCTCGATGCTCTGGCTCGGACCGCTGATCTTCGTGCTGTTCGGCCTGCTGCTCCTGCTGCGCCGCAGCCGCCGCAACAAGAATTCCATATCGTCCCAATCGATCGAGGAGATGCGATGACCATGCCGACCTGGCTGATCCAGTTCGTCGCCGCGATGGCACTGCTGGTCGCGCTCGCCACGGCCTGGCTGGGCTGGGCCGCCAGCGCAACACCGGCCGCTGCCGGTGATTCCGACCTTCCTGCCCGGCGCTGGGTCTGGGCTTTGGTGCTGGTCGTGCCGCTGCTGGTGGTGATCGTCTATGCCCGCCTGGGCCATCCGGTGGCCGCCAACCCGGCCTACCATCTCCATCAGCAGTCGCCACTGACCATGGTCGACAAGCTGGCGCAGCGCCTGCGTGAGCATCCCGACCAGCCCGAAGGCTGGCTGATGCTGGGCCGTTCCTACCAGGTGCTGGGCCGCTACGCCGACGCTGCGATGGCTTATGAGCAGGCCGAGCCGCTTGCGCAGCAGGATGTCGACACGCTGACCGACTGGATCGAGTCTCGCATGCAGGCCGCGCAGGGCCACTTCGACGTGCGCAGCCTGGAGCTGCTGCGCAAGGCCCAGGCGCTTGAGCCCGAACACCATGCCGTGTTGCTGCTCGGCGGCCTGGCCGCATTGGACCGTGGCGACCCGCCAGCCGCCAAACGCCTGCTCAAGCGTCTGCAGACGCTCACTCCCGAGGGTTCACCTGATCGGGCAGCGCTCGATCGCGCGCTCGAAGAGCTGGCTCAGGGCCGGGACCCGCGCCTGAAACCTTCTGCCCCCTGACACCCACACCCCGAGCGCATCACCATGGACCTGCAACGACGATTCTTCCTGCGCGGCCGGGTCGCCACCCAGGCGCCCGTGCAGCCGCCGCGCCCGCCCTGGGCGCTGGCCGAAGCCGATTTCCTGCAACGCTGTACCCGCTGCGGCGACTGCATCGCCGCCTGCCCTGAAACCATACTCTTGCGCGGTGACGGTGGCTATCCCGAGGTGCGCTTCTCCGAGCGAGGCTGCACCGAATGCGGCGCCTGTGTCCAGGCCTGTACCCCAACGGCATTGCGTCGCCAGCCCGGCATGCTGCCCTGGAACTGGAAGCCCCAGTTCGGCGACGCTTGCCTGGCCCGGCGCAAGGTCGAATGCCGCATCTGTGGCGAGATCTGTGACCATGGCGCCATCCGCTTTCGCCCCGCGCTGGGCGGCATCGCTCAGCCCAGCCTGGACCCGGAGCGTTGCACCGGTTGCGGTGCCTGCGTCTCCCCCTGTCCTACCCAGGCGCTCAGCCTCAAGCCCTGATCGGTCGCGGGCCGGGCCTGAAAAGCAGAAGGCCACCTGGAACCCGGGTGGCCTTCTGCTGTCACCGCAGCGCCCGGACCGACCCGGGCTCGCTGCTGCTGGCTTACTTCGGCAGCGTGGCCGGCGTTTCCTTCGGCGCGCCGATGTTCTGCTCGACCTCGGGCAGCCGGTGCGCGATACCCTTGTGGCAGTCGATGCAGGTCTTGCCCTCGTTGAACGCGTTCTGGTGGGTGTTCGACGAGCGCTGGTTCTGCTCGGCGTAGTCCATGAAGGCGAAGTTGTGGCAGTTGCGGCACTCGTGGCTGTCGGTCCGCTTCATGCGCGCCCATTCGTGCGAAGCTAGCTCATGACGCTTGGCGTTGAACTTCTCGGGCGTGTCGATGCTGCCGAGGATCTTGTGCAGCACCTCGTTGCTGGCCTGGATCTTGCGGATCATCTTGGGCACCCATTCCTTGGGCACATGGCAATCCGGGCAGGTGGCGCGCACGCCGGTGCGGTTCTGGTAGTGGATCGTGTTGCGGTATTCCTCGTACACGTTGTCCTTCATCTCGTGGCAGGAGATGCAGAACGCCTCGCGGTTGGTGAATTCGAGCGCGGTGTTGAAGCCACCCCAGAAGATGATGCCGGCGGCGAATGCGCCCGCGAACATCATGAACTTGCGCGTCTTCACCAGCGCCATCAGGCGCGCGAAGAGTCCGGTCTTTTGTTCGGCCATGTCACTGTCTCCGGTGGATTACTGCAGGCCGCGCGCGCGTTGGAAGGTGCTCTCGACCAGCGGCTTGGCATCGGTCTGTGGCACATGGCACTGGGTGCAGAAATAACGGCGCGGCGAGATGTTGTCGAGTTCCTGGCCTTCGCGCGTCTTGAAGTGCGTCACGCTGACCTTGACCGCGCCGCTGGCACCGGCCTTCGCGAAGGAATGGCAGTCCATGCATTTGTTCATGTTCTTCGTGATCTGGTAGCCGGCGATCGTGTGCGGGATCAGCGGCGGCTGCTGGACGAAATCGCGGTCGGACGGGCGGTGGTCGCGTTCCTGCCTGAAAGTGCCAGGCGCGTTGTCCTGGTCCACCGGCGTGCCGCCACGCAGGGCTTGCAGCTTGACCGGGGCTGGTTCGGCTGCCTGTGCAACCGGTGCAGCACCCAAGACCAGCATTCCGGCCGTCAGGGTCAGGGTCAGGAACTTATGAATGGTCTTTTTCATGGTCATTTTCTCTCGTGATTGAATCTATGGGTGTATTTGAAAACATCCGGACCGCAGACGTCGATGCAGCGGCCGCAATTGGTGCAGGCGGAGGAATCGATGACGGGCGAGGCGCCACCCTTGCCCTTGAGCGCGATCGGAATGATCTGTGGCTCGGGGCAGACGGCATAGCAGTCAGCGCAGTCATTGCAGCGACTGCTGTACTGTGCACTCACGCGCAGCAGGCTCTTGCTGCCGATCAGCGCATAGCTTGCGCCCACCGGGCACAGATGGCCGCACCAGCCGCGTGGCGCCACCAGCAGATCAAACCAGAACACTGCCGCCAGCGCACCGAAAGCCGTGCTGCCGCCGAAGATCAGCGCGCGCTGCGTCAGCGAGACCGGGTTGACCCATTCCCAGACCGTCACGCCGCTGACCGCGCAGGCAGCCAGGATGGCAGGAATCAGCCAGTAGCGCAGCTCGCGCGGACTGCGGCCGGTGCTGATCTTGAACCTGCGTCGCAGCCAGCTCGCGGCATCGGTCGCGACGTTGACCGGGCAGACCCAGCTGCAGAAGACTCTGCCGCCGACCAAGGCGTAGAACGCGATCGCGATCGCTGCCCCGACCAGCGCGCTGAGTTCGGGCCAATGGCGCGCAGCGATCACCTGTGCCAGGGTGAAGGGATCGGTCAGCGGCAGCACATCCAGCGTCATGCTCGAAGACAGATTGCCCTTGACGATCCAGACCCCAGCCATGGGGCCGAGCAGGAACAGCCCGAAGATGGCCAGCTGCGAAAGCCGCCGCAGGACCAGCCACTGATGAGCCCGCCACCAGCCCTTGAGCTGAACGGCTTCAGCACCAACCACCTGGTCTTTACTGGTTGGGCTGCTCATTTGCCATCCTCCAGCTTGAGGCCCTGATAAGGGGTTTCACCCGAGCGCAGCGGCACCAGATCGCCATGCGAGGCCTGCTCTGGCAGGTTCTGCGTGGGCTGCCCGAACTGCGGCTTGCCCTCGCGGTTGCCCGGCTCCCAACCCTTGCGGTAATGGTGGCCGAGTTCACCGCGTGCGATCGAGATCGGCAGCACCTTGATCGCCGCTTCTTCCAGCACGCAGCTCTTTTCGCACATGCCGCAGCCCGTGCAGGCGTCGGCATGCACGGTCGGCAGCAGCATGGCATGGCGGTCGCTGCGCGGGTTGTTGACCTTCTCGAGCGTGATGGCCTGGTCGATCACCGGACAGACCCGGTAGCAGACATCGCAGCGCAGACCGAGAAAGTTGAGGCAGTTTTCCTGGTCGATCAGCACCGCCAGCCCCATCCTGGCCTTCGTGATGTCGGTCAGCCTGGGGTCGAGTGCACCAGTCGGACAGGCCTTGACGCAGGGAATGTCCTCGCACATCGAGCAAGGGATTTTGCGGGCCTCGAAGTAGGGCGTGCCGACCGCCACACTGGTTGCCCAGTCTTTGTGCAGCATGTCGCCCCAATGGCTGAGCTTGAGGTTCTGTGGCGGACAGTCACGCACGCACAGGCCGCAGCGGACGCAGGCACCCAGGAAGTCCTCTTCGGCCAAGGCACCCGGCGGGCGCAGCGCTTGGGCCGGCCGCGCCACGCTGGGCAGGGCCAGCAGCGCGGCACTGCCGGCCACCAGCGAAGCGCTGGCGGCATTGGCCGCGCCCTGCAGCAACTGTCTACGTGACAGGTCCATGGCCGTTCTCGATCAGGCGCGCACCACCTTGACGGCGCACTTCTTGTAGTCGGTCTGCTTCGAGATCGGGCAGGTCGCGTCCAGCGTCAGCTTGTTGATCAGACGGCCTTCGTCGAAGAAGGGCACGAATACCAGGCCGCGCGGCACCTTGTTGCGGCCCTTGGTTTCGACGGCCAGCATGATCTCGCCACGACGCGAAGCGATCTTGACCTTCATGCCGCGCTGGATGCCACGCACTTGTGCGTCCTCCGGATGCATGAACAGCACGGCCTCGGGCACGGCGCGGTGCAGTTCCGGCACGCGACGGGTCATGGTGCCGGTGTGCCAGTGCTCCAGCACGCGGCCGGTGCACAGCCACAGGTCGAATTCCTTGTCCGGACTCTCGGCCGCAGGCTGATAGGGCAGGGCGAAGATGTTGGCCTTGCCATCCTTGTTGCCATAGAAGCGGATGCCCTCGCCCTTCTTGACATAGGGGTCATAGCCCTCGCGGAAGCGCCACAGCGTTTCCTTGCCATCGACCACGGGCCAGCGCAGACCGCGCACCTCGTGATAGACGTCGAACGGTGCCAGGTCGTGGCCGTGGCCACGACCGAACTCGGCGTACTCCTCGAACAGGCCCTTCTGGACATAGAAACCGAAAGTCTTGGACTCGAAGTTGCTGTAGTCCTTGATGTACTTGCCGTTGACCTTGGTCAGGTCGGCCAGCGGGAACTTGTTGACCTTGCCGTTCTTGTACAGCACGTCGAACATGGTCTTGCCCTTGAGCTCGGGCTTCTTCGCCAGCAGCTCGGCCGGCCAGACTTCCTCGATCTTGAAGCGCTTGGAAAATTCCATCAGCTGCCACAGGTCGGAGCGGGCCTCGCCCGGCGGATTGACCTGCTGGCGCCAGACCTGGGTACGACGCTCGGCGTTGCCGAAGCCGCCTTCCTTCTCGACCCACATCGCTGCGGGCAGGATCAGGTCGGCCGCCATGGCTGAAACGGTCGGGTAGGCATCGCTGACCACCACGAAAGCGTTTGCGTTGCGCCAGCCCGGATAGATCTCCTCGTTGACGTTCGGACCCGCCTGCATGTTGTTGTTGGTCATGGTCCAGTAGCACTTGAGCTTGCCGTCCTTGAGGGCTCGGCTCTGTGCCACGGCGTGCAGACCGATCTTGTCGGGAATCGTGCCTTCAGGCAGACCCCAGATCTCCTCGGCGTGATAGCGGTGCTCGGGGTTGGTCACGACCATGTCGGCCGGCAGGCGGTGCGCGAAGGTGCCGACTTCACGTGCCGTGCCGCAGGCCGAAGGCTGACCTGTCAGAGAGAACGGACCCGAACCCGGGGTCGAGATCTTGCCCACCAGCAGGTGGACGTTGTAGATCATGTTGTTGGCCCAGGTGCCACGGGTGTGCTGGTTGAAGCCCATGGTCCAGAACGACACGACCTTGACTTTCGGATCGGCGTAGAGCTTGGCCAGGTCTTCCAGTTGCTTGACCGTCAGGCCTGACAGCTTGCTGACCTTCTCGGCCGTGTACTCGCTGACGAACTTGGCGTATTCCTCGAAGCTGATCGGGGTCGAATCGTTCGGGCTGCCCTTGGGCTTGCCGTCGGCGCCGGGGTAGCCGTTGGACTTGGCGTCCTTCTCAAGCGCGTGAACTGGGCGCAGGCCGTAGCCGATGTCGGTCTCGCCCTTCTTGAAGTTGATGTTCTTCTTCACGAACTCGGTGTTGACCTTCTTGTTCGTGATGATGTAGTTGGCGATGTAGTTCAGGATCGCCAGGTCGGTCTGCGGCGTGAAGACCAGCGGCTGGTCAGCCAGGTCGAAGCTGCGGTGCTCGTAGGTCGACAGCACGGCAACCTTCACATGCGGGTTCGACAGGCGGCGGTCGGTGATGCGGCTCCAGAGGATGGGGTGCATCTCGGCCATGTTCGAGCCCCACAGCACGAAGGCGTCGGCCTGCTCGATGTCGTCGTAGCAGCCCATCGGCTCGTCGATGCCGAAGGTGCGCATGAAGCCGGTCACGGCGGACGCCATGCAGTGGCGCGCGTTCGGATCGAGGTTGTTGGAGCGGAAGCCGGCCTTCCAGAGCTTGGAGGCGGCGTAGCCTTCCATGATGGTCCACTGGCCGGAACCGAACATCGCGATGCCGTTCGGGCCGTCGGCCTTGAGCGCTTCCTTCCACTTGGCCGCCATGACGTCGAAGGCCTCGTCCCAGCCCACCGGGGTGAACTCGCCGTTCTTGTCATACTTGCCCCCCTTCTTGCGCAGCAGCGGCGTGGTCAGGCGGTCCTTGCCATACATGATCTTGGACAGGAAGTAGCCCTTGATGCAGTTGAGGCCGCGGTTGACCGGCGCTTCCGGATCGCCCTGAGTCGCGACGACCTTGCCGTCCTGCACGCCGACCATCACGGCGCAGCCGGTGCCGCAGAAGCGACAGGGAGCCTTGTCCCAGCGGACGGCCATGTCGGCGGCAGTCTTGGCTGCGGGACCTGCTGCCTCGGCTGCGAGAGGGATGCCGGCGGCGGTCGCGCTGGCGACCAGAGCCTGGGTTTTCAGGAAGTCACGGCGATTGGATTCCATGTGATTCTCCATCGGAAACGGTATCTAGAAACGAAGTGGGCTGCTTCACTGACGCGCAGCACCTGCCACTCCGGCATCCATGCCGGCAGCCATCTGGGACAGGCTGGTGCGCCAGGACTGGTAACGGGTGTCGGGGTTGGTCGGGCTTTCCGCGTGCGTCACGTCGGGACCTGAATATTCATAGACCAGCGAGGTGTTGAGCACCTGCGGCAGCAAGGCGATCGACGCCATGACCTGTGCAGCGGGTGTGTCTTGCGTGTCCTCAATGATCGCGACCAAGCGACCATCGCCAGGGTTGAGTGCAATGTCGAGCCCGGGGGCTGCCGAGAGCTCACTGATCACTTCGTCGAGATGACCAGGTTTGACGCGAACAACGACACCCAAGATGCTCATGAAAATATTCTCCCCATCTGAAAAATTCATTTTAGGTGGATCAAATGATCTTGTTCTTGACCTAGGTCAAGTGCGTCCAAGATGTCTTGGAGTGGGTTTTCCTTTGGCGACTCATGCCTGCTCCCTCGGGGCGAGACTCTCTTGCTGGCTTTGGTTTCGCCCAAGCTCCGGACTGAGGGGTCTGTCAACCGCGGGCTGGGCTGGGTACGATCATGGTTTTTTGGCCTTCATCCGGTGCTCTGTCTTGTCACTCCCGGCTTTGGTTTGTCTGGCTGCTTTCGCCCGGGCGCAGAATTTTTTCTCCATGGTCTTCAAAACGTCGTCTGGCGGATGTAGAATTCGGCTCCCGACGCAGCAGACCATGTCTCCTGCTTCAGGTGGCTCCGGTAGCTTGAAGAAATTCTTCAGACCCCTGGGTCAAGGTGCAGGAAACTGTGTCATAATTCAAGGCTTCGCTGATCGCAGCGAGGCAAACGAAGCGAGGAGACGCAAGTCGCCGAGCGGGTAGATCCTTAAAAATATACAGCCGATAAGCGTGGGCG
>CALPRQ020000050.1 GCA_943326015.2 Chitinophaga pinensis
CGGCAACGTGCGCGAGCTGCGCAACGTGGCCGACCGCTGCGTGCTGGGCATCGCCGCCGGCGCGCCGCCGTTCGAGGCTGAACCCGCTGCAACGCCGCGCTCGCTGGCCGCGACGGTGGAGGAATTCGAGCGCGCGCTGATCGCCGAGGCGCTGGGCCGCCACGGCGGCAGTCTGGCGCGCTGCGCCGAGGCGCTCGGCATGGCCAAGACGACGCTGCACGACAAGATCCGCAAATACCGGCTGGGCCAGGCCGGCTGAACCCGCCGGACGACTGGCGGCAATCGCCTCGCGGGCCAGGCGGATGGCGCCTCGGGTTGCCTCATTGCGAACCAGCGGCCCCCACAGCGCTGCTGGTTGTTATAAATTCGAATCCATGAGCCCTGCCACGCCCACCGCAACCCAGCTCAGACGGTGGCTGACCGTGAGCATCGTGCTGCTGGCGCTCAGCCTGTCCTGCCCGGGCGGCGCACAAGCGCAGGACGATCTGTCGGCAACGGCCGCCAGCGCAGAGTCGGGCAAGAACGCCGCTACCGATGCGCCACCTGCCACGGCCAGCGCGACGTTCCGGCTCGACATCGTGGCACCGGCACCGCTCGACGCCTTGCTGCTACGCCACGCCGAGCTGCAGCGCTTCAGCGCCCTGCCCGACCTCAGCCCGGCCGAGCTCGAGCGCCTGTTGCTGAACGCGCCGGCCGACCTGCGCCAGCTGCTGGCGACCCAGGGCCATTTTGCGCCCCAGATCACCGTGCGCCGGATCGAGGCGGCCCAGGCGCCCGTGACGGTGCGAATCGAGGTCGAACCCGGCCCGCTCACCCATGTCACCGACTGGCGCGTCGTCCTGCACGGCCCGGTACGTGACGACCCCACTGCAGCGGCCCAGCGCGCCGCTCTGCAGGCCGGCTGGACGCTGAGCGAGGGCCAGGTCTTCACGCAACAGGACTGGGATGCCGCCAAGCAGACTTCACTGCGCGCGCTGAACCGCCACCGCTACCCCGAAGCCAGGATCACGCACAGCCTGGCCGACATCGACCCGCAGCAGCACCAGGCCCATCTGCTGCTGGAGCTCGACTCCGGCCCGTCGTACCGCTTCGGCGAACTGCGGGTGCTGGGCAGCGAGCGCTACGAGCCCGAGACGATCCGGCGCCTGGTGCGGCTCGCGGGTGTCGAGCCGGGGCTGGACTACGACGAAGGCCTGTTGCAGGCGGCACAGCTGCGCCTGCTCGACAGCGGCGACTACGAATCCGCCTTCGTGCGGCTGGACACCGATGCCGATCCCGACGCCGCACCAGTGGAAGCCAGCGTGCGCGAAGCCAAGCTGCAGAAAGTGGTGATCGGCGTGGGCGCCAGCACCGACAACGGCGCCCGGCTCAGCCTCGAACACCTGCACCACCGCGTGCCGGGGCTGGACTGGCGCGCCACGACCAAGCTGCAGCTCGAGCGCGACACCCGCACCCTCAACGGCCTGCTGGAGTCGCCGATCGATGACCACGGCTGGCGCTGGAACCTGGCCGGGCAGCTGCAGCGCCAGGAGGATAGCCCGCTGGTGACCTCGAGCGAACAGTTCCGGGTTGGCCGCTCGCAAAGCGGGCGCCAGCTCGAACGCCAGCTCTACGCCCAGTACGACCGTGCCCAGGTCCACGACCCGGCGCTGGCGGTGCAGGCCGATGCGGCCTCCTCGCTGAGCGCACACTATGGCTGGACCCGGCGCGACTTCAACGACCTGACCAACCCGACCCGCGGCCAGGGACTGGCACTGGAGCTCGGTGCCGGCCTGACGTTGTCGCAGAATCCGGTGCCTTATTTGCGCACCAAGCTGCGCTGGCTGGGCTACCGGCCGGCTTTCGCGGACAGCGACCGACCCAGCCGCTGGGCGCTGCGACTGGAGGGCGGCGCCGTCTGGAGCGGCGATGACAGCGCCGTGCCGGCCACGCAGCGCTTCCTGGCCGGTGGCGAAGGCAACGTGCGCGGCTACGGCCTGCGCGACATCGGCGTGGCCAGGGCGGACGGCGGCGTCGACCCGGGCCGACTGCTGGCACTGGCCAGCGTCGAGTGGCAGCGACCGCTCTGGCTGGACGGCCGCCGCAGCGAATGGGAAACCGTCCTGTTCATCGACGCCGGCGCGGTCGCTGACCGCAGCAGCGAGCTGAATCCCCAGGTCGGCGTGGGCGCGGGGGTGCGCTACCGCAGCCCGGTCGGTCCGCTGCAGCTGGACCTGGCCTACGGCCTGGAGCGGCGGGCCTTGCGGCTGCACATGAGCGTGGGATTCGCGTTTTGAACCGGCTGGCGCGGGCGCTCACGGGCCTGGCAGGCAGTTTGGCCTGGCTGGCGGGCTGCGCGCTCGCGCTGCTGGCGGCCCTGCTGCTGTCGGCCTGGCTCTGGTCGGGTCATGCGGCGTCGCTGCCGCGCACGCTGGACCGGCTGCAGAGCTGGCTGACTGGCCCCGGCGGCGAAGGGCCGCTGCTGGTGCGCGACGCCAGCGGCAGCCTGCGCGAAGGCGGACACATCGGCTACCTGCGCTGGCGCCGGGACGGACTCGAGGTCGAACTCGAAGGCCTGGCGCTGCGCTGGCCCGCCAGCCTCTGGCCGGACCTCGTGCTGCGCCGCGAGCTGCGGCTGGATACCCTGGAGCTGGAGCGCCTGCGGGTGCGCGACGACAGCCCGACCAGCCCCGACCGGACGCCCCCCGCCGACCTGCTGCTGCCCTGGCTGGAGTCGGTGCAACTGCCGCTGCGGGTGCAAGCCCTCATCATCGAAGGCAAGACCGCAATCGCGCTGGGTCCGCTGCAGGCCGATTACCGCTACGGCGCCGATGCTGACGGCCAGCGCCGGCACGCCCTGCAAGTGCACCGCCTGCGCTGGGCTGAGGGTGACTACCAGCTGCAGGCCGACATCCAGGCCAGCGGCCCCATGACGCTGCGCGCCGAACTGCAAGGCCAGGTCCAGGCACAGGTGCCTGGCGGGCAACGTCAGAACCTGTCGGTCCAGGCCAGCCTGAACGGGGCGCTGGCCAGGCCAGATGCGGCGCTGCAGTTGGAGGCCAGCGTGCAGCCCGCCGAGCCGGGCAAAGCCAGCGCTGACACCACATTGAACGCACGCGCCACGATCATGCCCTGGGCCAGCCTGCCGCTGGCGGCCGCCGAACTCGATTTGCGCCATATCGACCTCTCGGCCTTCTGGCCGCAAGCGCCAGCTACCCGCCTGCAGGGCCGCTGGCAGGTGGCCAGCCTGCCCGCCTCGGCAGGCGAAACCGCCCGCTGGCAGCTCAGCGGCGAGCTGCACAACGGCCAAGCCGGACCCTGGCAGCGCCACCGGCTGCCGGTCGAGCGTCTGAATGCCCGATTGACATTCTCGGGCCGGGACTGGCTGCTGCAGACACTCGACGCCCGGCTCGCCGACGGCGGCCGGCTGCGGGCCCAGGGCCGCTGGAGCAGCGATCAGGTCGAGCTCCAGCAAGCCGAACTGGATCTGGTCGATGCCAGCGCGCAGGCCCAGGGCCGGCTGAACCTGCGCGATCATCAGCTCATCGGCGAGTTCGCCCTGAAGCTGCCCGGCGCCAGCAGCCGGCTGCAGGCGCGGGCCGGTGACGGCGAACTCCAGCTGGCACTGACTGATGCCGAACGGCTGCAGCGCTGGCTGGACACCGGGCTGCCGCGCTGGCTGCCGCACTCGGTCCTGGAAAGCCTGCGACCGGAGGCGCTGCGCGAAGCCAAGCTGCAGGGACGCGCCACGCTGGAAGCCGGCTGGAAAGGCCCGCTGCGCACCGGCCGGCTGCCACAGGACTGGAGCGCCAAGGCTCAGATGCCGCAGTTGCAGCTCGCATGGCCGGTGACGAGCGGCACAGCACCGCTGCAGTTCAAGGACTGGCAGTTCGCGCTGTCGGGCCTGGGCGATGCGTTGGCGCTGCGCCTGGACGGCACGACCTCGACCCATGGCTGGACCACCCAAGCCAAGCTGGACGCCAAGGGAGAGCTCGGACGCGACCGGCAAGGCATCACGGCCGATATCCGGCTGGACGCCACCGAGGTCCAGGCCAGGGATGCCACGCACACGCTGTCGGCCCGGCTCACGACGCCGGGCGGCACCAGGCTGCGCCTGGACGGCGACGGCGCCCTGACGCTGGCTGCAGGCCAGGCCAGCCTCACGCAGGCCGTAGGGAACGGGACAGCGTCGCGACCGCCTGCCCTGCTAGCCTGGGAGGAAACGCGCTGGTCGCGCGGCCTGCTGGAATCGCGCGGCCGTGCCAGCGGCCTGGCGCTGGCCTGGCTGGATGCCCTGCTGGCCAGCCCGGCGGCACCGCACGGGCCGCTGGCGCAGGCCGGACTCACCGGCGAGGTCATGCTGGCGGGCAGCTGGGACCTGAGCCTGCCGCTGCAGGTCCCAGCAGCTGGCAGCCCGCCCGCCAAGGCAACGATGGAGCTGAACCGCAGCGGGGGCGAGCTGAACCTGCTCGTACCCGAGGCAGCCGGCGGCAAGCCGCAGGCCATCGGCCTGGAGCAGGCCTCGGTCAGCCTGGCGCTCAACGGCATGCAGCTGCAGACCCAGCTGCGCTGGAACAGCCGGCTGGCGGGCCAGCTCAAGGCCGAAGTCGGCACCACGCTCGCGCCACCGTCAGCGGCCACGCCCGGCTGGTCCTGGCCGGCCGAGGCGCCACTCTCGGGCCGGCTGGAAACCAGCCTGCCCCAGCTTGGCCTCTGGTCCCACCTGGCGCCACCGGGCTGGCGCCTGTGCGGCAGCCTGCAGGCGGACGCCAGCCTGGGAGGCACCAGACGCCAGCCCGAATGGCGCGGCCAGCTGCAGGGCAACGGACTCTCGCTGCGCTCGCTGGTCGATGGACTCGATTTCAGCGGTGGCGAGCTGCATGCGACGCTGGCTGGCGACCAGATCCGGCTCGACAGCTTCCGGCTGCGCGGCGCCGGCGGCGACAGCGGCGGCCTGCTGCTGGGCAGCGGCACCCTGCGCTGGAGCCGCGCCGAAACCGCGCCGGGCCAGGCGGCCGCGCCACTGCTGCCCGTCATGAACCTGGCGCTGGAGGCCCGCCACTTGCGCCTGCTCGCACGCGCCGATCGGCGCCTGACGGTTTCGGGCCAGCTGACGGTCCAGCTCGACGATCGTCTGCTCGACCTCTCGGGCCGGCTGCAGGCGGATTCGGCCCTGTTCATCCTGCCCGACGAGGACCCGCTGGCGCTGGGCGCTGACGTCGTCGTGCGCGGCCAGGCCCAGCCGGGCCGCGCAACGGCGAGCTCGCCGCCACCCAGCCGGCTGCGGGTCGAGATCGCGCTGGGCGATGACTTCCGGCTGCGTGGACAGGGCCTGGACACCACCCTCAAGGGCGAACTGCTGCTGACCGCCACTCCTGGCCAGCCCAAACCGCAGCTGACCGGGCAGGTCAGGACCGAACGCGGCACCTACCGCGCCTGGGGCCAGGCGCTCGAAATCGAGTCCGGCGTGCTGGGCTTCAGCGGTCCCTACGACAATCCCACCCTCGAGATCCTGGCCTTGCGCCCGCTGACCAACCAGCGTGTCGGCGTGCAGATCAGTGGCACGGCCATGGCCCCGCGCCTGCGCCTGTACGCCGACCCCGAACTGCCCGACAGCGAGAAACTCGCCTGGCTGGTGCTGGGCCGACCCGCCACCGGCGCGGGTTCCGAAGCCGCCCTGCTGCAGCAGGCCGCCATGGCCCTGATCAGCGGTCGCGGCAAGGCAGCCGACGGCGGCGTCCAGCGCGCGCTGGGCCTGGACGAGGTCTCGTTCCGGGGCGAAACGCAGAAGGCCGACGGCAGCAGCAGCGCGGCCGCGCTCACCTTGGGCAAGCGGATCTCGCGTCAGCTCTACCTGAGCTACTCGCGCAGCGTGATCGGCGCGACCGGCACCGTTGCCGTGCTCTACGATGTCACACGCCAGCTCACGCTGCGAGCCCAGGCCGGCGACGACAACGCGATCGAGCTGATCTTCACGCGCCACTACGACGGCAAGCGCGCAAGCTCAAGCAGCGCTGTGCCAGAAAACGGCCCGGGCACCGCTACAATGCGCAAGTCCTCTCCGTAGTTCAATGGATAGAACAGCCGCCTCCTAAGCGGCAAATACAGGTTCGATTCCTGTCGGAGGGACCATTAAGGCCTTGATATTCAAGGCTTTTTTATTTTTATGGGACATTGCCGGGACATTGCAGCTTCCAGGCGGCCCATACAGGTTCATCCGAGCCTGGCACCAGGTCGACCCTATCCAGCGATCGAACCTCCAAGCCATTCCTGACTGAGCCATCCGACTCCATCCGAGTCGCAAAAAATACCCCTGTAGGTTTGTAGGCCAGCAAACCCCCGCAAATTTGCACGTTTCTTAGGCAAAACGGCCCAGAACACGCCGCCGCCAAAATCCCAGGGAGGGTTCGGGAAAGACCTAACTGTTGTATCCCATGTGATCATGTGCCCGTCCGCAGTTGGCCACTGTTCAAAGCCAGAGAGCTGATGCGCGGAGTCATCGAGTCATTTCGACAGGAGCATCCGGCATGAGCGAAGTTCACCCCCAGGCCCGCACGACACCCCGTACCCGGGCGGAGATCAAGGCCAGTGTGGCCTCGGTCGCCGAACTGGTCGGGCGCTATAACATCACCGAAGCCACGGTGCGTAAGTGGAAGACCCGCGAGGCCCCTGAGGATCTGTCTCACCGGCCGCACAAGCTGAGCACGACCCTCAGCGCGGCCCAGGAAGCCATCGTGGTCGAGTTGCGCCGTCTGGTCCTGCTGCCACTCGATGATCTGCTGGTGATCACCCGTGAGTTCATCAACCCGCAGGCCTCCCGCTCAGGGATCGACCGCTGTCTGCGCCGCCATGGGGTGGCCAATCTGCGCGAACTGCAGGCCGACCTCGCTGGCAAGGACCCCGTGCCGCCCAAGACCTTCAAGGACTACGAGCCGGGCTTCGTGCATGTGGACATCAAGTACCTGCCGCAGATGCCCGACGAGTCCGCGCGGCGCTACCTGTTCGTGGCCATCGACCGCGCCACACGCTGGGTGTATCTGCGCATCTATGCCCATCAGGACGAAGCCAGCAGTACCGACTTCCTGCGTCGCCTGAGCCAGGCCGCACCGATGAAGATCCGGACCGTGCTGACCGACAACGGCAGCCAGTTCACCGACCGCTTCACCAGCAAGGCCAAGACACCCAGCGGCGAGCACGCGTTCGACCAGCGCTGCCAGGCGCTCGGCATCGAACACCGACTCTGCCCGCCCCGACATCCGCAGACCAACGGCATGGTCGAGCGCTTCAACGGCCGCATCAGCGAGATCATCGGACAGACCCGCTTCAAGTCGGCCCACGAACTGGAGACCACGCTCACCCACTACCTGGCCACCTACAACCACCGCATTCCCCAACGTGCCCTCGACCACCTTTCACCCGTTCAGACGCTCAAGCAATGGCGGGCTCGAAAGCCTGAACTGTTCGTCAAGCGGATCTACGAACAGACGGGACTTGACACCTAACCAGCAATACTGACACTTGAAAATACCTGAAAACCGATACAGAACAAGCACTTACTAGATACCTACTACTCTTACAAAAATTCAACAATGTCCTTACTTGGTTAGAAAAAGTGACTTCAACAATCATGGTAAAGATACCCTATATAAATCAATAACTTATATCCTTGTAAGGCCCTCGGTAACGCCTTGTTGAACCTCGACTTAACCAAGTTTTCCAGTTCCGAGTCATGGGGTTACAGGCGCTTTTCGGGTGTCTTTTTTATTGTTGAACTTCTCCCGAACCCTTCCCGGAAAAGCTAGGGAAAACCGCCTGAAACCGGCTCAGACTGGGGCGGGGGTATGGCTTGCCGGGCATGGCTTCCTCACGCTGGCCGACGGATTCCGTCAAATCCCGACGCGGCAGAGGCCCTGGAAAACGCCCTCCCCCGCAGGGAAGCCGGGGGGCCGACCGGGTCGTCACGCGAGGCCGATTTAGCGCGAGGGCGCGGCGGGGTCTCGACTGCGCGCTGGCGCTCCCCAGGCCCCACCCCTACCGCCATGGCACGCACGACCCGGCAGCAGGGTCAGATCGACCCGTGAACGCCGATCGCACCGGCTCCGCAGCACATCACCATGGCTCTATGCGTCCGTCAGATAGTGTTACACTGCATTATACAATGCAAATAAACTAGCAATCAGGACAAGAAAGCCATGCGTCAATGAACCGCCGACTGGCGGTTTTTTCACGCCTGTCGCACAGACAACCTGCGCCCCGATGCTCTACCAGGAGAAGAGAAGATGAAGCTGATGACGCCCGCGCTGCTGGCGGCCTTTGTGCTGGGGACCGTCTCGCCCGATGTCTTGGCCAGAGGTGGCGGAAGGGGCGGCGGCGGCAAGCGCAGCTACTCGAGCCACTCGTACAAGGCGCCATCCAAGAGCCGGTCAGGCAGAAGCCGCCAGGCCTCGTCAGGCAGTTACGCCCGTGGCTCGCAGGCCAGCGACAGCACCTGCTACACCGGCCCGCGCGGCGGCCGCTACACGATCACCCCGAGCGGGCGCAAGAAGTACGGGTGCTGAAGTGCACCGCAGCTAAGTCCGGCCCCGGGCCGGCTACTGCCCTGGGCGGCTCATCTGCAGTTGTGGGCCTTGGCCATCGGCTGCGTCGCGCCGCAGCTCACCGCGCGCAGCAAAGCGATGCGGATAGTGGGAAAAGCTGGTGCGCCTCAAGCCTGAGCACCCATCCACCGTATCACCTCCAGAATTTTTTGACACAGAACAGAGAAAAGCATGACAGCTCCGATAGAGGCGGTATTGAGTCAAGCGCAGCGCGACAGCCTGCAGATGGAAAGCTTTATCTTCCACATCATCGAACCCGATGAGGTCGAGCAACAGCAGGTGCTGTTTCTGGATGAGGTACAACTGGAAAGCAAGCAGAAGGAATTTTTCCTGGCCCGGCTGCGCGAGGTACTGGCGGGCACCCAGTACGTGTTCAAGCCGGATTCTGTGCATCTCAAAGAAAAGTGCGAGCAGCTGGTGGCCGCATCAGGGGACTTCAATCAGTTATCACGTCAAATCACCAGCGACTTTGCCGATCGCCATGGCAGTCAGATGTCCGGCGGCGTTTTTGTTGTCTCGACCGTTCGTTATCTTGCCGCTGCAAATGAGTGGAAAAAGCTGGTTCTCTTGGTCAAGATGGACAAGAGCGCATCGTTTTCCTACTCTCGCACCGAGGTGAATGGACGATGGGTCGCCGTTGTGAATGAAAACCCAAACTCTTTGAGTGAAAGCAAAACTGCAATTCAAAAGAGCGCCGTGATAGACGCCCAGGGACACTTTTCCTGGGACGTTTTGGCATATGACCGTGTCAAGGCGCCGCGCCTAGGTGATTACTACAAGGCGTTCCTGGGGGTGGAGGAGCGGCAGCAGGACTCCGTGCTGACACGCAACGCGCACAGCACCGTAAAGAAGTGGGCGAAGCAGCTGTCGCCCGATCTGATTCCGCCTGACGAGGATGCCCACACCTACACCGGACGAGCCCTCAACTACCTGCGCGATCACACGTCCTTTGATACTGCAGCCTTCATTGATGCCGTCGTCCGCGATGAGAACATCGAGCGGAAGCAGGCGCTACAGTCGCAGTTGCAGGATGCGCTGGTAGCTGCAGGCGTCGCTGGGCAAACATTCTCTCCCCAACCCAACTCGCTCCCGAGCAGAGAACGAAAGCAGAAGTATCAAACGGCGGAAGGTGTCACAATCACGTTCGAGGGTGACAAGGATGTGGCAGGTCTGCGCATTGAGCACCTTGCGAACGGTGGAAGCCGCATCATCATCCAGACCAGCAAACTAGACCTTCAGTAGCTCCAGCCATGTCGAACCTCCTCGCCTTGCTTGACCAAGTGCAGTCGCTTTGCGCGACGGCCAGTCATACCCTGGAAGAGAGTTTCCGCTTTCGGGTCGAAGGCGACAGCCTGAACGCGGAACAGGTCAAGGCGATAGAGTCTATCTTCACATCGTGCGCGGAGCTGAACGTCAGTGCTCCGACCTTGATGCTAGACGGCGATTCAGCCGACATCTCGGAGTTGACTTTCAGTCAAGGGGAGAACTGGCGTCTGATCATCAGCAAGACCGGCTTGGCCAGTCAGCTCAAGATGCGTCCTGACGAGCAGACCTTCCTGTTTTTCTCGGTCGAAGGGTTCGATGTATGGTCTCAGCAGCTCACGCCCTTTCATCCTCAATCGGAACTCGATCCTGATTTCAGTCGCCCACTGACAGTGCGGGTTCGCGGTCTCCGCCAGGGCTTTGGTGGCCCATCCCTATGGGTTCTTTCGGTAGACACCACAGACTTTCTGGCGCCTCCCGTATCAAGCCTGCCGGATGACGAGGCTGTCCACAAGCTCGTTCATCTGATCAGTCCGGACCAGACATTGCGGGTCAGCCCACGTAGCTGGGCATTGAACTGGGGCGACTTGAACAGCCTCCATGCGCGCGAATGGCTGCGACTCAGCTGCTTGGTACTGGGCGCGTGCCTCGTGAGCGAGCTCAAAAGCTCCAATGCTGCGCTCTGGGTAACGATCCGTGGCGCCAAGAGCCATACCGTTGGGCTGTGGAAGAGCCATGCCGATTTGCAATGGAAGACCCTGCAAGACTCCTTGATGGTTGCCGTGGAGTGGATCTACGCCGAGCGATCGGAAACACGGCTGAAACTGTTGATGGATCGGCTTTCGATCGACATCGATCCTGCCGAGTGCTGGCTGTCCAGCCTGCATCGACACCTGCGGTCCGCACTGAAGCAGTCCCAGGAAAGCTATGCCTTTGTCATCCTTGACCGCAAGGACGCCTATTTCAAGGAAATGCGCGAGGTGATGAAGGACATGAAGTCGCAAGCGGACCTGTACGCCGCTAAGGTTCGGGAGCTCGTCAGCTCACTGACTCGTGACATCCTCGGCGTGCTGGTATTTGCAGGCTTCTCGTTCATCGGAAAATTCGATCAGCGAAATTTGCGGGAGCTGCTGGGTAGTGGCGAGCTGTCACTGCTGCTGAAATTTCTGGCTGGCTACTTGTTTTTGTCTTGTGTTCTCCAGTTGGCAGCGCATTGGCGTGATGCCGATCTTTCATTCGACGAAAGTAGTCGATGGCTGGGCATATTGCGTAACTACACATCGCAGTCAGACAGCGACGAGAAGTTCATCGAGCCACTGAAGAAGAGGCGGGATACGTTGTGTGTTGCGATGGCAGTGAGTGCTTGCCTGTACTGTCTTCTTGTCCTGGCCGTCTGGAACCTCCCCTTCATTGTCCAGCTCCTACTTGCTCAATGAATCGCGACTGGGTTCTCCTGATCAGACCTGTCTTCAAAAACTGAACCGGTTCCTCTTATCTGACGGGTGGCCCTCGGCAAAGTGTCTGCTGCAGACAAGCCCACCAACCCCAACTCCGTTCCGCAACAGCCCAGACTCCGGGTACTATCCCCACCAGCCGCCCACTGAGGCGGCTTTTTCACGCTATACGGGCTTTGTTGCATAAATCTGTAAGTTGTTAATTTTAAAAGAACAAAATTTTCATGCATTTCTAAAAATTTTTTACGGATCATTGACTTACGCCTTATTTGCGCAACAAAGCCATTAATACAAAATCACCTTTTTAACTGATTTCGGAAAAGCAATAAATTAAAAATTAAAACAATAATTAGAGCAAGAAAAATAATATTGCCAGTCGAGAGGAAATTCGAAATATTTTTATCCAAATCGTACAAATAATTAGACAAACACTGCTTTAACTCATACGCAGGATTAACTAATTTCTTACATTTATCCATAGTCTCCGCCATCCTAATGGCGGCCTCATCACCAAAATTCTTTGCCAATGGAAAAATAGTGCTAGCAATCAATCCACCCACTAGACCTATACCAAGATTGAACTCCTGCGCTAACCGATTACGCCTTGCATCCTTCGCAGACTCGAAAACTGGGGAAAACTCATAAGCTCGATCAGCAAGCTTCTGTAAAAATCGACCTTTCGATGGGGTTAAAAGCGCATCTGATCTCGTAAAATAAGAAAACTTGGCAAATGTTCGCAAATGACGGCGAATGCGAGAACGACCAGCGAGTCCGGCAAGAGACCAAACGTGAGAAACAATATCAATAATGTATTGCGGTGGTTCATGTGACGCATGCGCGGATGAATGAGGATATGCACCGACCACCACACTTCCGTTTGGATGCAACGAATACACCAAAGACGCTGGAGATTCAAACTTGAACTCCTCCGATCCTAGCTCTTTTGGAAACAAATTATCAGTGTAAAGATTTAAGCAAATTACTGTCTTAGCTCCAAATGAAGGCATAAGTTCCAAACGTCCGTGTCCGCGTGAAGAGAAATTCCTCATCTCAGACTCTATCGTTGGTACCGCATCGACGACCCAATTAGTTTTTGCAATCTCGGCAAGGTATTTTTGCCTGTTTGCACGAGAGACTACATGTCGATCTTTGATGTCTGCAAAAAACTCAAGCAGCATTAAAATTTCCTCACCTGATCCGATTTTTTATCAGCATTCACTCATATCAATCGACTAAAAGCCGCCCATCAAGGCGGATTTGAACGACCCCACAGAATCCCCGGCCTCACCAACCACCATCAGACCCGGAATTACAATCAAACACCATCACTTTCCACAGGTTTCACTCACATTCGCCCGTGCAACTTTTATATTAGGCTTAGATTGAAACTCAAGCCCGCGCTGGTTATTATGATCAACGCACATGGGACCAATATAACTCTTCAATTCCTGACCCGAACGCCTAAGAAACTCAATATGCGCCCCTCTATCAGCCTGATTATTACAACCATCTACAATACATTTCGGAATTTCATAGGATTCAGTATAATTCAACCAATGATTAATCCATGACCCACAATAACAATCTCTTTTTCCAGTACCATTTTGGTTTTTCATAAAATTTCCATTCGTGGAGCCGGTTCTAATAAAGCTCATGATCTCTCAAATTAAAAATTTACTGACGCACTAAAAATTATTTTTCGAATCACACCACCCACCTAAACCCCGCCTCATCCAACACCGCGATGCCCAGTTCATAGGCCTTGGCCAGCTGGCCGCTGCCAACCATGGACCCGGTGACGACGTAGTCCACGGTCTTGGTGATGTTGGTGCTGACCTGTCAGCCGGCGGCCTCGGCCAGTCATCAATCATCCGCTGCCGTTCGCTCACCAGGTCGGCGCTCTCGGCATGGATTCCCAGCAACACAGACGAATATTCTCTGCTTGATGAAGGCTTCTTTTTCCTTATCATCCGTCATATTTCCTAAGGATGGTCTTGCCACTGATGTAGACGATATCCCCCCGGTCGTTGGTCAATACGGCGGACGGGCAGAAATGCCGCAGCAGCAGGCTGTCGGTCAGCTTCTGCAGATTGGGGGCAGAAAGCGGGGATTGTGCAGCCATGGTCATTTTCTGTGCGTTGTTCAGGCGGCCGCGGGGAAAAGCCGCCGTGAAGCTGGCCAGTTCTGCGCCGACACCTTGATCGCGCCGCTGGTAAAGCCGGTTGCGCCCGGGCAGCGCGGAGAACAGCCCGGTCGAGTCGCCTACCGTCTCGGCGCTGCCCAGCACCAGAACTCCCCCGGGCCTGAGGCTGTAGTGGAACAGCGGCAGCAGCCTCTTCTGCAGTTCGGGTTCGAGGTAGATCAGCAGGTTACGGCAGCTGAGCAGGTCGAGCTTGGTGAAGGGCGGGTCCATCACCAGGTTTTGCGGCGCGAAGATGACCATCTCGCGGATCTCGGAGCTGACGCGGTAACCCCGCTCATCCTGCACGAAGAAGCGCTGCAACCGTTGCGCGCCGACGTCGGCAATGATGTCGGCCGGATAGACGCCGGCGCGGGCCTTGTGGATGGCGTCGGGGTCGAGGTCGGTGGCGAAGATCTGCAGCGTGAAGTGCGCGGCGGGTTGCAGCTCGTGCAAGGCTTCGCGAAAGCAGATGGCCAGCGAGTAGGCTTCCTCGCCGGTCGAACACCCAGGTATCCAGGCGCGCAGCGTGGCATCGTCGTGCTGACTGGCCAGCAACGCCGGAATGACCTCGGTCTTGAGCTGCTCCCACAGCTCCGGGTCGCGAAAGAAGCGGGTGACACCAATCAGCAGCTCCTTGAACAGCAGATCGATCTCCTGCGGGTTGTCGCGCAGGTAGCGGACATAGTCGGCGATGCGTGGCAGCTGGTGCAATCCCATGCGCCGCTCGATCCGACGGTAGAGCGTGTTCTTCTTGTACAGCGAGAAATCGTGGCCGGTGTGGGCCCGCAGCAACAGCACGACCTTGTCGAGGCCACTGCGATCCGACACCGTCGCGCCCGACTTCGTGGCGGTGCCCAGCGTCGACAGGTGCTGCAGATAGGAGATGATGCGCGCGGGCAGTTCATCCGCCGCCGCCACGACATCAGCCTGACCGTCTTCGACGGCGCTGCGCGGCATGCCATCGAACTTGGCCTGGGCCGGGGCCTGGACGAACGTCGCACCGGCCTTTTCCTTGATGGCGCGCAGCCCCAGGGTACCGTCCGAGCCCATGCCCGACAGGATCACGCCAATGCCGCGTTGCTGCTGGTCCTCGGCCAGCGAGCGCAGGAAAAAGTCGATCGGCAGCCGCAGTCCGCGCGGCGCAGTCGGCTCGAGCAGATACAGCACGCCACGCAGGATCAACAGGTCGCGGCTGGGCGGGATCACATACACATGATCGGGAGCCACCACCATGCCGTCTTCGATCTGGACCACCGGCATCGGCGTGTAGCGCTGCAGCAGCTCCACGATCATGCCCTTGTAGCTCGGGCCCAGGTGCTGGACCACGACGAAGGCCGTGCCGCAGGCCGGCGGCACGTGGCGCAGGAACTGCTCCAGCGCCTCAAGTCCGCCGGCGGAGGCACCGATGCCGATGATCGGAAAAGCAGGCAGCGCCACGGAGACTGCAGCGGCTGCACCGCTGGCTGGAGACCGCGGTCTCTTGCGACCGATTTTCTGCGCCATGTCGCGATTCCTGTTGCTGTGCGGCCACCATTCTCGCTGACGTCCGGGTGCCGCTGGCTCGCTCAGCCCTCCCGCCGCAGCGTGCGGCTCAGCATCACCACCGGGATCATGCCGACCAGCACCAGCACCAGCGCGGGCAGCGCGGCTTCGCCCAGGCGCTCATCGCGCGCGAGCTGGTAGGTGACGACTGCCAGCGTGTCGCTGTCGAAGGGACGCAGCACCAGGGTCGCGGGCAGCTCCTTCATCACATCGACGAACACCAGCAGCGCCGCCGCCGCGGTCGAACGGCTCAGCAGCGGCCAATGCACGCGCCGCCACAGGCCCCAGCTGCCATGGCCCAGCATGCGCGCCGAGTCATCGAGCGTGACCGGGATGCGGGCGTAACCGCTCTGCACCGACTGCAGCGCGACCGCCGAGAAGCGCACCAGATAGGCCCAGACCAGCCCCAGCGCGGTGGCCGTGATCCAGTAGCCCAGGCTGGAGTCGGGCCAGCGCGCCTGCGCCCAGCCCACCGGCAGCAGCAGACCCACCACCACCACCGCGCCCGGCACCGCATAGCCCAGGCCCACCAGCTGCACCACGCCCTGGGTCAGGCGGTCGGCGCGGCGGCGCTGCGCATGGCCCAGCGCCAGCGCGACACCGGTGGCCAGCAGCGCGCTCAGGCCAGCCAGCCACAGGCTGTTGCGCGACCATTGCACAAAGGAAGTCCAGGGCAGCTCGGCCCAGCTGTCGAGCAGCGGGCGCAGCATGAACAACACCGGCAGCACGAAGCCCGCCAGCACCGGCAGGCCGCAGATCAGCCAGGCCAGCGCGACGGCCCTACCCTGCAGGCGGGCCGGCCGGCCCTCGCTGCCGCCCGAGCGCAGGCTGCGCTGACTGGCAAAGCGCAGGCGCCGCTGCGAACGGTGCTCCAGCCACAGCAACAGGCCCACGCCGGCCAGCAGCAGCGTGGCGAGCTGGGCTGCGGCCAGCCGGTTGTCCATCACCAGCCAGGCCTTGTAGATGCCGGCGGTGAAGGTCTGGATGCCAAAGTAGCTCGCGACGCCGAAATCGGCCAGCGTCTCCATCAGCGCCAGCGCCACGCCGGCGACCACGGCGGGACGCGCCAGCGGCAGCGCGACCTCGCGGATGCGGCGCGACAGCGGGGCACCGAGCAGGCGTGCGGCCTCCATCAACTGGCCGGCGCGCTCGCTGAGTGCCGTGCGTGCCAGCAGATAGACATAGGGATAGAGCGTGAAGCTGAAAACCCAGACCGCGCCGCCCAGGCTGCGCACCTCGGGAAAGACGCGCCCGCTCAGGCCAAAGCTGCTGCGCAGCCCGTTCTGCAGCGGCCCCGAGAACTGCAGGAAATCGGTATAGGCGTAGGCCACAACATAGGCCGGCATGGCCAGCGGCAGCAGCAGCGCCCATTCGGCCACGCGCCGACCGGGAAACTCGAACAGCGTGACCAGGGCCGCGCAGCCGGTGCCGATCAGCGCCACCGCCAGCGCCACGCACATGCACAGCAGCAGCGTGGTCAGCAGGTAGTCGGGCAGCACGGACTGCGCCATCTGGCGCAGCACGTCGAGCGCGGCCGCGTCCCATTGCAACCAGCTGGCGGCCAGCGCCAGCGCCGGCAAGGCGAGCGCGGCAGCCAGCACGAGCAGTGCGGCTCTGGACAGCCCGGCCATGAGGGAGGAGAGGTGATGGTTCATGTGTGCGCCAATGAGAATGCTTATTATCTACAATCACTCCATGTTCCTGCATGTCACACAACTCGGCATCCGTTTTCCTGGGGCTGCGCAAGCGGCGGTTGATGGCGTCACGCTCGGACTGGCCGCGGGCGAGATCGGCGTGCTGATCGGCCCCTCGGGCTGCGGCAAGACCACGCTGCTGCGCGCCATCGCGGGGCTGGAGCCACTCGCGTCCGGCAACATCCGGCTGGGCGGCGAGCAGGTCGGCAGCCCGACCCACCAGCTGCCGCCCGAGCGGCGCCGCATCGGCATGGTGTTCCAGGACTACGCACTGTTTCCGCACCTCGACGTCGGGCGCAACGTGGCCTTCGGGCTGCAGGACCGGCCCAAGGCCGAACGCCCGGCCCGCGTGCGCGAGGTGCTGGCGCTGGTCGGCCTGGAGGGCATGGAGTCACGCTATCCGCACGAGCTCTCGGGCGGCCAGCAGCAGCGGGTGGCGCTGGCGCGGGCTCTGGCGCCAAGGCCCGGCCTGCTGCTCATGGACGAGCCCTTCTCCAACCTCGACCAGCGCCTGCGCGAGCGGGTGCGTGGCGACACCATGGCGCTGC
>CALPRQ020000051.1 GCA_943326015.2 Chitinophaga pinensis
CGGGTGACAACGTGTCGATCACCGTCAAGCTGATCGCCCCGATCGCCATGGAAGAAGGTCTGCGCTTCGCCATCCGCGAAGGCGGCCGTACCGTCGGCGCCGGCGTCGTTGCCAAGATCATCGACTGATTTTGAATCAGCGTAGGGGTATAGCTCAATTGGCAGAGCGTCGGTCTCCAAAACCGAAGGTTGGGGGTTCGATTCCCTCTGCCCCTGCCACCTGATCCGGGCAACAATATCGCCCGCTTCCGAGTGGTAACCGAAAGCCCGCCCGAGTCGCAAGATTCCGGTGGGCTTGCGTTTCTTCAAGCGCATAATTCACGAGTGCAAATTCATGGCCACAACTGATGTAGAAACCGTTGGTTCCGGCGCCGACAAAGCCAAGCTTGCCGGCGCGGTCGTCCTGCTGCTGCTGGGCTTCGTGGGCTTCTACCTGCTGTCTTCCCTGGGTGTCCTGGCGCAGTGGGCGGTGTTCCTGATCGCGCTGGTTGCGGCCGTGGCCGTGTTCGCGGTTTCCGAACCGGGTCGGCGCCTGCAGGCCTATGGCCGCGACTCCTGGAAAGAAGTCAAGAAGGTGGTCTGGCCGACCCGTCGCGAGGCGACTCAGATGACGGCCTATGTGTTTGCCTTCGTGTTCGTGATGGCCCTGTTCCTGTGGCTGACCGACAAGACACTCGAATGGGTGCTTTACGACCTCGTGCTGGGTTGGAGATAAGAATGAACGAACAAACTGCCACCATGAATGCCGCTCCCGCAGAGGGCATGCGCTGGTACGTCGTGCACGCCTACTCCGGCATGGAGAAGGCGGCCGAGCGCAACATCCTTGAGCGCGTCCAGCGTGCCGGCATGCAGGACAAGTTCGGCCGCATCCTGGTGCCGACCGAAGAGGTCGTCGAGGTCAAGAACGGCGTCAAGCGCACCACCGAGCGCAAGTTCTTTCCCGGCTATGTGCTGGTCGAGATGGCCATGGACGACGAGACCTGGCACCTGGTCAAGAACACGGCCAAGGTGACCGGCTTCGTGGGTGGCGCCAGGAATCGCCCGGCGCCGATCTCGGAAGAAGACGTCCAGAAGATCATCAGCCAGATGCAGGAAGGCTCCGACAAGCCGCGCCACAAGGTCGAGTTCCTGACCGGCGAATACGTGCGCGTCAAGGAAGGCCCCTTCACCGACTTCAACGGCACCGTCGAGGAAGTCAACTACGAGAAGAGCAAGCTGCGCGTCTCGGTCACGATCTTCGGCCGCGCGACCCCGGTCGAGCTCGAATTCAACCAGGTTGAAAAAACCTGATGCATTGAAAAAACGCTTGACCTGTCTGGTTGAGCGACATAAAATCTAAAGCTTTTCGCCGACGTGCTGATGTGCGTCGGCGTTTGCACTGGTGGCTTCGTTCCGACGCCAGCTGCAATATTTTCGGAACCTGTCAGCGAGGAGGCCGTTGCCGTGGGGCAAGGGCCGCTTGGACTCGCAGGAGCTCAACATGGCGAAAAAAATCGTCGGCTTCGTCAAGCTGCAAGTGCCAGCTGGCAAGGCTAACCCCTCTCCCCCGATCGGTCCGGCGCTGGGTCAGCGCGGCCTGAACATCATGGAGTTCTGCAAGGCGTTCAACGCCCAGACCCAAGGCGTCGAGCCGGGTCTGCCGCTGCCGGTGGTGATCACCGCCTACGCGGACAAGAGCTTCACCTTCATCATCAAGACCCCGCCGGCGACGACCCTCATCAAGAAGGCCATCAAGCTGGACAAGGGTTCCTCGACTCCGAACAGCGCCAAGGTCGGCAAGATCACCCGCGCTCAGCTGGAAGAGATCGCCAAGACCAAGCTCAAGGACATGAACGCCGCCAACATCGAAGGCGCGATCAAGACCCTGGCTGGTTCTGCCCGTTCGATGGGCGTGATTGTGGAGGGCGTGTGACATGGCCAAACTGACCAAGAAGCAAAAAGCCCAAGAAGGCAAGATCGAATCGACCAAGCTGTACCCGATCGCTGACGCGCTGGGTCTGGTCAAGGAATTCGCCAACGCCAAGTTCGACGAGTCGATCGACGTCTCCGTCCAGCTGGGCGTCGATGCCAAGAAGTCGGACCAGGTCGTTCGTGGCGCCGTCGTGATGCCCAACGGCACCGGCAAGACCAAGCGCGTCGCCGTCTTCGCCCAGGGCGCCAAGGCTGAGGAAGCCAAGGCCGCTGGTGCCGACATCGTCGGTTTCGACGATCTGGCCGCCGACATCAAGGCTGGCAAGATGGACTTCGACGTCGTGATCGCCTCCCCGGACGCGATGCGCATCGTCGGTACCCTGGGTCAGATCCTGGGCCCGCGCGGCCTGATGCCTAACCCCAAGGTTGGCACCGTGACCCCGGACGTCGCCACCGCTGTCAAGAACGCCAAGGCTGGCCAGGTCCAGTTCCGCGTCGACAAGGCCGGCATCATCCACGGCACCATCGGTCGTCGTTCCTTCGACAACGCACAGCTGCAAGGCAACCTGGCAGCACTGCTGGACGCTCTGAACAAGGCCAAGCCGGCTTCGTCCAAGGGCCAGTACCTGCGCAAGGTCGCTGTCTCGTCCACCATGGGTGTGGGCGTGCGCGTCGAAGTCGCTTCCATCGCGGTCTGATCGCGAATTGAATTCGGGCTGTCCGGCTTGCCGGTCAGTCCAACTGGTGGGCCCGTGCGATGCAAGTCGCGCGGGGCCATCCAAGACCGCTGGCGCGGTCCGGCTGCAAGGCCGGATCGCTTAATCAGAGCCAGCGCAGATGGCGATCCCGCCGCCGATGGACAAGTCCTGAAACGGTTGGTCGCTGCAAGAAGGTGCATGCAAGGGGAGACCCGACCATGCTTTTTAAGGAGTAGACCTTGAGTCTGAATCGCAGTGAGAAGCAAGTCGTCATCGATGAGGTGTCGGCACTCGCAGCTAAAGCTCAAACGCTCGTGATGGCGGAATACCGCGGCATCACGGTCGCTGCCCTGACCCAGTTGCGCGTTGCCGCCCGCAGTCAAGGTGTGAGCCTGAGTGTTCTGAAGAACACCCTGGCCCGCCGTGCTGTGGCCGGTACCGGCTTCGAGGCAGGCGTCGACCAGATGACCGGTCCGCTGATCTACGGCTTCTCGGAAGATGCCGTCGCCGCCGCCAAGGTGGTGGCCGACTTCGCGAAAACCAACGACAAGATGGTGATTCGCGGTGGTGTCTATGCCGGCAAGGCCCTGGACGCGAATGGCGTGAAGCAACTGGCAAGCATCCCTTCGAAGGAAGTGCTGCTGGCTCAATTGCTGGGCTTGATGCAATCCCCGATCTCTCGTACCGCCCGTGTGCTGGCCGCTCTGGCCGAGCAACGCGGTGGCGCTCAGCCTGCAGAGGCCGAAGCCGCCGAGGCGCAGCCCGCCTGAGGCGTGCTGGAAACCAACCAAAAGTTTTAGGAAATCAAAATGGCATTCGATAAAGACGCATTCCTGACCGCCCTGGACAGCATGTCTGTCATGGAACTCAACGAGCTGGTCAAGGCCATCGAAGAGAAGTTCGGCGTGTCCGCTGCCGCCATGGCTGCTCCGGCCGCTGCTGGTGGCGGTGCCGCTGCTGCTGCTGAAGAGAAGACCGAATTCAACGTCGTGCTGCTCGAAGCTGGCGCCCAGAAGGTTGGCGTCATCAAGGCCGTGCGTGAAATCACCGGCCTGGGTCTGAAGGAAGCCAAGGACCTGGTCGACGGCGCTCCGAAGAACGTCAAGGAAGCGCTGCCGAAGGCTGACGCTGAAGCTGCTGTCAAGAAGCTGATCGAAGCTGGCGCCAAGGCCGAAATCAAGTAATTCATTTGGGGTTTTGCCCCAAATCGGTTACAAAGGCGGGTTGCGAAACCTGCCTTTCGGCGTTTCTCCCGGAAACGCTGGAAAGCGGATTGCCCGACAGTCCGCTTTCCAGTGTCTTCTGACCCCGACTGCAGAAGACGACTTGGTTCGGGCCTGTGTGCAAGGCACAGGCCGTCCGCCATGGGCTGGTAGAGGCCAGCCGCCAAGACCGGGTGCTAGGCCTGTACACCTACGCCGCCCACCAGACAGTCGCCGCAGACCTCATGTCCGGAGATCTCATGGCCCCTGCTTCCCAATATTCCTATACCGAACGCAAGCGTATCCGCAAGAGCTTTGGCACGCGCGAAAACGTCTTGGCGATCCCCTATCTGCTGCAAATGCAGAAGGATGCCTACACCGCCTTCCTGCAAGCTGACGTCGCGCCCAAGAAGCGCGCGCCCGAAGGCCTGCAGGCTGCGTTCGAGTCGGCCTTCCCGATCGTGTCGCACAACGGCTATGTCGAGATGAAGTTCGTCGAATACAACCTGGCCCGGCCAGCGTTCGACGTGCGCGAGTGCCAGACCCGTGGCCTGACCTTTGCCTCGGCCGTGCGCGCCCGCGTGCAGCTGATCATCTACGACCGCGAGTCGTCGACCAGCCAGTCCAAGGTCGTCAAGGAAGTCAAGGAGCAAGAAGTCTACATGGGCGAAGTGCCCCTGATGACCGAGAAGGGCTCCTTCATCATCAACGGCACCGAGCGTGTCATCGTCTCGCAGCTGCACCGCTCGCCGGGCGTGTTCTTCGAGCACGACAAGGGCAAGACGCACAGTTCGGGCAAGCTGCTGTTCAGCGCCCGCATCATCCCTTACCGCGGCTCCTGGCTGGACTTCGAGTTCGACCCCAAGGACCTGCTGTATTTCCGTGTCGACCGCCGTCGCAAGATGCCGGTTTCGATCCTGCTCAAGGCGATCGGCCTGAATCCGGAATCGATCCTGGCGAACTTCTTCGTCAACGACCATTTCCGCCTGATGGACAGCGGCGCGCAGATGGCCTTCGTCGCCGATCGCCTCAAGGGCGAAGTCGCTCGCTTCGACATCACCGACAAGACCGGCAAGGTGCTGGTCCAGAAGGACAAGCGCATCACCGCGCGTCACACCCGCGAGCTGGAGCAGTCGGGCACCACCCACATCAGCGTGCCGGAAGAGTTCCTGCTCGGCCGCGTGGTGGCCAAGAACATCGTTGATCCCGATACCGGCGAGATCATCGCCAAGGCCAACGAGGAGCTGACCGAGACCCTGCTCAAGAAGCTGCGCAGCTCGGGCATCCAGGAACTGGCCTGCATCTACACCAACGAGCTGGACCAGGGCGCCTACATCAGCCAGACCCTGCGCACCGACGAGACCACCGACGAGTTCGCCGCCCGCGTCGCGATCTACCGCATGATGCGCCCCGGCGAGCCGCCGACCGAGGACGCGGTCCAGGCGCTGTTCCATCGCCTGTTCTACAACCCGGACACCTACGACCTGTCGCGCGTCGGTCGCATGAAGTTCAACGCCCGCATCGGGCGCGACGAGTCGACCGGCCCGATGGTGCTGTCGAACGAGGACATCCTGGCCGTCGTCAAGCTGCTGGTCAACCTGCGCAACGGCAAGGGCGAAGTCGACGACATCGACCACCTGGGCAACCGCCGCGTGCGTTGCGTCGGCGAACTGGCCGAGAACCAGTACCGCACCGGCCTGGCTCGCATCGAGAAGGCCGTCAAGGAGCGTCTGGGCCAGGCCGAGCAAGACCCGCTGATGCCGCATGACCTGATCAACTCCAAGCCGATTTCCGCGGCGCTCAAGGAGTTCTTCGGTGCCTCGCAGCTGTCGCAGTTCATGGACCAGACCAACCCGCTGGCCGAGATCACCCACAAGCGCCGCGTGTCGGCCCTTGGCCCGGGCGGTCTGACCCGCGAGCGCGCCGGCTTCGAGGTGCGCGACGTGCACGTGACCCATTACGGCCGCGTCTGCCCGATCGAAACGCCTGAAGGTCCGAACATCGGCCTGATCAACTCGCTGGCTCTGTACGCGCGCCTGAACGAGTACGGCTTCATCGAGACCCCGTACCGCCGCGTCATCGACGGCAAGGTCACGAGCGAGATCGACTACCTGTCCGCGATCGAAGAAGGCAAGTACGTGATCGCCCAGGCCAACGCGGCGCTCGACGCCGAAGGCCGTCTGGTCGAGGAGCTGGTCTCCGCGCGTGAGAAGGGCGAATCCATCCTGACCGCGCCGGAAACCATCCAGTACATGGACGTGTCGCCGGCGCAGATCGTCTCGGTGGCCGCCTCGCTGGTGCCCTTCCTGGAGCACGACGATGCGAACCGCGCGCTGATGGGCGCCAACATGTCGCGTCAGGCCGTTCCGACCCTGCGTCCGGAAAAGCCGATGGTCGGCACCGGCATCGAGCGTGTCGCCGCGGTCGACTCCGGCACCGTCGTGACCGCGACCCGTGGTGGCGTGGTCGACTATGTCGACGCGACCCGCATCGTGATCCGCGTCAACGACGCCGAGGCCGTCGCCGGTGAAGTCGGCGTCGACATCTACAACCTGATCAAGTATCAGCGTTCGAACCAGAACACCAACATCCACCAGCGTCCGATCGTCAAGGTCGGCGACAAGCTGGCCAAGGGTGACGTGATCGCCGACGGCGCCTCGACCGACCTGGGCGAGATCTCGATCGGCCAGAACATGCTGATCGCCTTCATGCCCTGGAACGGCTACAACTTCGAGGACTCGATCCTGATCTCGGAGCGCGTCGTGGCCGAGGACCGCTACACCTCGATCCACATCGAGGAACTGGTGGTGATGGCGCGCGACACCAAGCTGGGCGCCGAGGAAATCACCCGCGACATCCCGAACCTGGCCGAGCAGCAGCTCAACCGCCTGGACGATTCGGGCATCATCTACGTCGGCGCCGAAGTGCTGCCGGGCGATGTGCTGGTCGGCAAGGTCACCCCCAAGGGCGAGACCACGCTGACGCCGGAAGAGAAGCTGCTGCGCGCCATCTTCGGCGAGAAGGCTTCCGACGTGAAGGACACCTCGCTGCGCGTGGACCAGGGCTCGCAAGGCACCGTGATCGACGTCCAGGTCTTCACCCGCGAAGGCATCCAGCGCGACAAGCGCGCCCAGCAGATCATCGACGACGAGCTCAAGCGCTTCCGCCTGGACCTGAACGACCAGCTGCGCATCGTCGAGGCCGACGCCTTCGACCGGATCGAGAAGCTGCTGGTCGGCAAGGTCGCCAACGGCGGCCCGAAGAAGCTGGCCAAGGGCTCGACCATCGACAAGGCCTATCTGGCCGAGGTCGAGAAGTTCCACTGGTTCGACATCCGTCCGGCTGACGAGGCCGTCGCGGCCCAGCTCGAGTCGATGAAGAACGCGATGGAGCAGACCCGCCACAGCTTCGACCTGGCCTTCGAGGAAAAGCGCAAGAAGCTGACCCAGGGCGACGAGCTGCCGGCTGGCGTGCTCAAGATGGTCAAGGTCTACCTGGCCGTCAAGCGTCGCCTGCAACCGGGCGACAAGATGGCCGGCCGTCACGGCAACAAGGGCGTGGTCTCCAAGATCACCCCGGTCGAGGACATGCCGCACCTGGCCGACGGTACCCCGGTCGACATCGTGCTGAACCCGCTGGGCGTGCCGTCGCGCATGAACATCGGTCAGGTGCTCGAGGTCCACCTGGGCTGGGCTGGCAAGGGCCTGGGCCAGCGCATCGGCGACATGCTGCAGCGCGAGGCCGCCACCACCGAGCTGCGCGGCTTCATGGAGCAGATCTACAATGGCACCGGCCGCAAGGAAAACCTCGACGCGCTGAGCGATGGCGAGATCCGTGCCATGGCGCAGGAGCTGACCAGCGGCGTGCCGTTCGCCTCGCCGGTGTTCGATGGTGCCTCCGAGAAGGAGATCATGGACATGCTCAAGCTGGCCTACCCGGATGACATCGCCAAGGCCAAGGGCCTGACCGCGACCCGTACCCAGGCCCAGCTGTACGACGGCCGCACCGGCGACGCCTTCGAGCGTGTCACGACCGTCGGCTACATGCATTACCTGAAGCTGCATCACCTGGTCGATGACAAGATGCACGCGCGCTCGACCGGCCCGTACTCGCTCGTCACCCAGCAGCCGCTGGGCGGCAAGGCGCAGTTCGGCGGCCAGCGTTTCGGTGAGATGGAAGTCTGGGCGCTGGAAGCCTACGGCGCCTCCTACATCCTGCAGGAAATGCTGACCGTCAAGTCCGACGACGTGCAGGGTCGTACCAAGGTGTACGAGTCCATCGTCAAGGGCGAGCACGCGATCGACGCCGGCATGCCGGAATCGTTCAACGTGCTGGTCAAGGAAATCCGCTCGCTCGGTATCGACATCGAGCTGGACCGTTCCTGATCACCAAGGAAGTTTGCGGGACAGGGCAGCCCGGCTCAGCCGGCCGCTCTGTCCCCAAAGAATTTAAGGAAAGATTCACATGAAATCCTTGCTCGACCTGTTCAAGCAGTTCACGCCCGACGAGCATTTCGATGCGATCCGCATCGGTCTGGCATCGCCGGAAAAGATCCGTTCCTGGTCCTTTGGTGAAGTCAAGAAGCCCGAGACCATCAACTACCGCACCTTCAAGCCCGAACGTGACGGCCTGTTCTGCGCCAAGATCTTCGGCCCCATCAAGGACTACGAGTGCCTGTGCGGCAAGTACAAGCGCCTCAAGCACCGCGGCGTGATCTGCGAAAAATGCGGCGTCGAAGTGACCCAGACCAAGGTGCGCCGCGAGCGCATGGGCCACATCGACCTCGCCGCGCCTTGCGCCCACATCTGGTTCCTGAAGTCGCTGCCGAGCCGTCTGGGCATGGTGCTCGACATGACGCTGCGCGACATCGAACGCGTGCTGTACTTCGAAGCCTATGTGGTGGTCGATCCGGGCATGACCCCGCTGAAGAAGTTCAGCATCATGACCGAGGACGACTACGACGCCAAGGTCAAGGAATACGGTGACGAGTTCGTCGCCAAGATGGGCGCCGAGGGCATCAAGGACCTGCTGGAGTCGATCGACATCGAGTCCGAGATCGAGCGCCTGCGCAACGACCTGACCGGCTCCGAGCTGAAGGTGAAGAAGAACGCCAAGCGCCTCAAGGTGCTCGAAGCGTTCAAGAAGTCCGGCATCAAGCCCGAGTGGATGGTGCTCGAAGTGCTGCCCGTGCTGCCGCCGGACCTGCGTCCGCTGGTTCCGCTGGACGGCGGCCGCTTCGCGACCTCCGACCTGAACGACCTGTACCGCCGCGTCATCAACCGCAACAGTCGCTTGAAGCGCCTGCTGGAGCTGAAGGCGCCGGAAATCATCGCGCGCAACGAAAAGCGCATGCTGCAGGAAGCCGTCGACTCGCTGCTCAACAACGGCCGCCGCGGCAAGGCTATGACCGGCGCCAACAAGCGTGCGCTCAAGTCGCTGGCCGACATGATCAAGGGCAAGAGCGGTCGTTTCCGTCAGAACTTGCTGGGCAAGCGCGTCGACTACTCGGGCCGCTCGGTCATCGTGGTGGGCCCAACGCTGAAGCTGCATCAGTGCGGATTGCCCAAGCTGATGGCGCTGGAGCTGTTCAAGCCCTTCATCTTCGCCCGTCTCGAAAACATGGGCATCGCGACCACCATCAAGGCCGCGAAGAAGGAAGTCGAAGCCGGCACGCCGGTGGTGTGGGACATCCTCGAGGACGTCATCCGCGAACATCCGGTGCTGCTCAACCGCGCGCCGACGCTGCACCGCCTGGGCATCCAGGCCTTCGAGCCGATCCTGATCGAAGGCAAGGCGATCCAGCTGCACCCGCTCGTCTGCTCGGCCTTCAATGCCGACTTCGACGGTGACCAGATGGCCGTCCACGTCCCGCTGTCGGTCGAAGCCCAGCTGGAAGCCCGCACCCTGATGCTGGCGTCCAACAACGTGCTGTTCCCGGCTTCGGGCGAACCGTCGATCGTGCCGTCGCAAGACGTCGTGCTGGGCCTGTACTACACCACCCGCGAGCGCATCAACGGCAAGGGTGAAGGCATGTACTTCACCGACATCGCCGAAATCCAGCGCGCGCGGGACGCCGGCGTGGTCGAGTTGACCGCCAAGATCAGCGTGCGCCTGGTCGAGTGGGTCAAGGACAAGGACAGCGGCGAATTCGTGCCGGAGACCAAGCTGGTCGAGACCACCGCCGGCCGTGCCCTGTTGTCCGAAATCCTGCCCAAGGGCCTGGCGTTCGAGAACATCAACAAGGCACTCAAGAAGAAGGAAATCAGCAAGCTGATCAACACCTCCTTCCGCAAGTGCGGCCTGAAGGACACCGTCGTCTTCGCCGACAAGCTGCTGCAGAACGGTTTCCGCCTGGCGACCCGCGCCGGCATCTCGATCGCGATCGACGACATGCTGGTGCCGGCCGAGAAGCCGGGCATCATCGCGCGCGCCGAAGCCGAGGTGAAGGAAATCGCCCAGCAGTACTCCTCGGGTCTGGTGACCTCGGGCGAGCGCTACAACAAGGTGGTGGACATCTGGGGCAAGGCCGGCGACGACATCTCCAAGGTCATGATGGACAACTTGCGCAAGCAAAAGACCATCGACCGTGCGGGCAATGAAGTTGACCAGGAATCGTTCAACTCGATCTACATGATGGCCGACTCGGGCGCGCGGGGTTCCGCCGCCCAGATCCGCCAGCTCTCCGGCATGCGCGGCCTGATGGCCAAGCCGGACGGCTCGATCATCGAGACCCCGATCACGGCGAACTTCCGTGAAGGGCTGAACGTGCTGCAGTACTTCATCTCGACCCACGGCGCCCGCAAGGGTCTGGCCGACACCGCGCTGAAGACCGCGAACTCGGGTTACCTGACCCGTCGTCTGGTTGACGTGACGCAGGATCTGGTCGTGACCGAGGTCGATTGCGGCACCGTCAATGGCACGCTGATGCGCGCCATCGTCGAGGGCGGCGAAGTGATCGAGTCGCTGCGCGAGCGCATCCTGGGCCGCACCACGGCCGAGGAAGTGCTGAACCCCGAGAACCAGCAGCTGATCTTCCCGGCTGGCCAGATGCTCGACGAGGATGCGATCGACGTGATCGAGGCCGCCGGTGTCGACGAGGTGCGCGTGCGCACCGCGCTGACCTGCGAAACCCGTTTCGGCCTGTGCGCGCGCTGCTACGGTCGCGACCTGGGTCGTGGCGGCCTGGTCAACGTCGGCGAAGCCGTCGGCGTGATCGCGGCGCAGTCGATCGGCGAGCCGGGCACCCAGCTCACCATGCGTACCTTCCACATCGGTGGTGCGGCATCGCGTGCGGCGGTGGCTTCGAGCGTCGAGGCCAAGTCCAGCGGCAACATCGCGTTCAACGCGACGATGCGCTACGTGACCAACACCAAGGGCGAGCTGGTGGTGATTTCGCGTTCGGGCGAGATCATCATCCAGGACGACCTGGGCCGCGAGCGCGAGCGTCACAAGGTGCCGTATGGCGCCATCCTGACGGTCAAGATCGACCAGACCATCAAGGCCGGCACCATCCTGGCCAACTGGGACCCGCTGACCCGACCCATCATCACCGAATTCGCCGGCGTGGCGAAGTTCGAGAACGTGGAAGAGGGCCTGACGGTGGCCAAGCAGGTCGACGACGTGACGGGCCTGAGCACCCTGGTGGTGATCGATCCGAAGCGCCGCGGTTCGGCCAAGGTCGTGCGTCCGCAGGTCAAGCTGATCGATGCGCAGGGTCACGAGGTCAAGATCCCGGGCACCGACCACTCGGTGACCATCGGCTTCCAGGTCGGCGCGCTGATCCAGGTCCGCGACGGCCAGGACGTGGGCCCCGGCGAGGTGCTGGCGCGTATTCCGGTCGAAGGCCAGAAGACCCGCGACATCACCGGCGGTCTGCCGCGCGTGGCCGAGCTGTTCGAAGCCCGCAGCCCGAAAGACAAGGGCATGCTGGCCGAGATCACCGGTACCGTGTCGTTCGGCAAGGAGACCAAGGGCAAGGTTCGCCTGCAGATCACCGATCCGGAAGGCAAGATCTGGGACGAGCTGATCCCGAAGGAAAAGAACATCCTGGTGCACGAAGGCCAGGTGGTCAACAAGGGCGAAAGCATCGTCGACGGTCCGGCCGATCCGCAGGACATCCTGCGCCTGCTGGGCATCGAGGAACTGTCGCGCTACATCGTCGATGAAGTCCAGGACGTCTACCGACTCCAGGGCGTGAAGATCAACGACAAGCACATCGAAGTGATCGTGCGCCAGATGCTGCGTCGGGTCGTGGTGGACAACACCGGCGACTCCAGCTACATCGCGGGCGAGCAGATCGAGCGTTCCGAGATCCTCAACACCAACGACGCGCTGCGCGCCGAAGGCAAGACCCCGGCGAGCTACAGCAACGTGCTGCTGGGCATCACCAAGGCCTCGCTGTCGACCGACTCCTTCATCTCGGCGGCTTCCTTCCAGGAAACCACCCGCGTGCTGACCGAGGCGGCCATCATGGGCAAGCGCGACGAGCTGCGCGGCCTGAAGGAAAACGTGATCGTGGGTCGTCTGATCCCGGCCGGTACCGGTATGGCCTTCCACGACGCCCGTCGTGCCAAGGAGCAGATGGACGACGAAGAGCGCCGCTCGATCGCCGAAGCCGATGCCGCCGCGCTGGCGGGCGACCAGGCCGAGGCCAGCGACTCCGCTGCCGAGTGAGGCGCTGAGCGCTGACGGGGGAGGGCGCGAGCCCTTTCCTGCTGCAATATGAAACCCCGGCCGGCACCCGCCTGCCGGGGTTTTTTCATGATCGACCCGCCATGAACCTCTACCTGTTGCTGGCCCTGGCCGCCTTCCTCTTTTTCCAGCTGCGCGCGCGTGAACAGCGCGAGCGCATCGCCCTGCTGGCGCAGCACCTGCGTCGCTACCAGATCGAGCCGCTGATGGAGCGCCTGACCGAGGGCTACCAGCGCGCGCTGGCCGAATCCGACCCGCAGCGCCGTGAACTGCTCTGGCAGCAGCATGGTGCCAGCGAGCTGGCGCTGGCCGACCAGGTCGGTCGTCTGGCCAGTGACTTTGCGCGTGTCGAAGCCGAGCAGGCGCTGGTCAGCCGCCTACCGTTGCCCTATGCCACGCGCTGGTGGCCGCAAGCCGGCTTCGATTTCCGCCAGCTGCTGGCGCTGCATGCACGCGGCCTGGCCGAGGCCGCCGCGCAGGATGAGAGCCGTTCGCCGCAGCAGCGCGCCTACCGGCTGATGGCCGAGATGCTGCTGCTGCAGCACAGCTGCCACTGGTTCTGCCGCTCGCGCACCACGGCCAGCGCACGGCTGCTGGCGCGTCACAAGACCCGCCACGATCAGGCGCTGCAGGCGGTCGGCGCGGCTACGCGCGAGGCCTATCTCCAGCTCGTCGGCGGCTGAAGTCTTCCCGGGCCCCTTGCCCGGACGCCCTGCCAGCCCTACACTGGTCAGCTCGCCCGAACTCTACGGGCGGTCATGGTCAGAGAAGGGAAGAGACGATGGGCATTGCACCTACCCCCATGGCGGGATCGGCCGACGAGGCCGCCGCGCTGGCGCTGTATCGCGCGCGCTGCAGCTATTACGATCTCCAGCTTGCCCCCTACGAGGCGCTGCGCCGCTACGCGGTCGAGCGCCTGGCGCTGCGGCCGGGCCAGGTCGTGCTCGACATCGGCTGCGGCACTGGCATGAGCCTGGACCTGCTGCAGCAGGCGGTGGGTCCCGCTGGTCGGGTGGTCGCCATCGACCAGAGCTGTGAGATGCTGGAACAGGCGCGCCGGCGCGCTGACCGTGAAGGCTGGGACCAGGTCGAACTCTGCTGCAGTCCGGTGCAGGACGCTGTCTTGCCCGTCAAGGCCGATGCCGCGCTGTTCCATTTCACCCATGACATCCTGCAGACGCCGGCCGCGCTCGACCATGTGCTGGCGCATCTGGCGCCGGGCGCCAAGCTGGCCGTCTGCGGGCTCAAGTGGGCGCCGCCGCTGTTCGCGGCGTTCAATCCGCTGGTCTGGTGGAATGCGGTCCAGTCCGTCACCACACTGAGCGGACTCGATGCGCCCTGGGAGGGTCTCGCGCAGCGCGGTGCCCGCCTGACGGTGGAGTCCCTGTGCTACGGAACCCTGTTCCTGGCCAGCGGCCAGATACCCTGAGCGCTGCGGCTTTCAGTCCGGCTGCAGCAGCCGGACCAGCTCGACGACCGACTTCACCCCCATCTTGTCAAAGATGCGGGCCCGGTGCACCTCGACCGTGCGCACGCTGATCCCGAGCTGATCGGCCACCAGCTTGTTCGGCATGCCGGCGGCGACCAGCTGCATGACGGCCTGTTCGCGTTCGGTCAGTCCGTCGATGCGCAGCAGCAGCTCCCGCTGGCGCTGGCGCAGCGTCAGCGCCGCGGCCGATTGCTCCAGCGCGCGCTCGATCCGGGCCACCAGGGCGTTGTCCGAGAAAGGCTTTTCGCAGAAGTCGAAGGCACCGCGCAGCACGGCGTCGACGGCAGTCGGCACGTCGGCATGACCGGACAGGAAGATCACCGGCATCTGTTCGAACCAGGGCTGCTCGCGCAGGCGCTCGAACAGCGCCAGCCCGCTCATGCCGGGCATGCGCAGGTCGAGCAGCGCGCAGCAGGGCGATCCCGGACCCTCGCGCCAGCCCTGGGCTTCGGCCCAGAAGGCATCCGCACTCGCGTAAGGGATGCTCAGCAAGCGGTGCGTGCGCAGCAGCCAACCCAGCGAGTCGCGCACCGCGTCATCGTCGTCGATCAGGAATACCGTGCCGTCCTTAGCCATCTTCACATCATAGGGCGGCCGGCAGCGTGAAGCGAAACACCATGCCGCGCGGCGAACCGCGCTGGTAGTCCAGCGCGCCGCCATGCTGTTCGACCACGGTGCGGCACAGGCTCAGTCCCAGGCCCATGCCTTCGGCCTTGGTCGTCAGGAAGGGCGTGAACAGGCGTGCCGCCATCTCGTCAGTCAGGCCCTGGCCATGGTCGGTGACCGAGAACGAAACCCACTGGCGCTCGCTGCCCTCTTGCGGGGGGGCAGCGCTGGCCTGCAGCTCCAGCGTGCGCAAGCCGGAGGCCGCAGGCGGGTCACCTGCCGGCATCGCCTGCAGGCCGTTGCGCACCAGGTTCAGCAGCACCTGCTCGACCATGGTGGCGTCGCACCAGGCGCGCGGGCAGCCGGGTTCGACCTGCCAGTGCACCTCGATGCCGGCCTTGCGTGCCTGCAGTTGCACCAGCGGCGCGATGCCGTCGAACAGCGCCTGCGGCAGTACGGCACTGCGCTCGCGTTCGCGCCGCCGCACCAGGTCGCTCACGCTTCTGATGATCCGGCCAGCCCGCTCGGCCTGGGCGGCGATGCGCCGGATCGCTTCCTCGAGATCGGGCTGCAGGGTCTGGCAATCCCGGTCAGCTTCCTGCAGCAGCTTGAGCGAGCCGTTGGCGTAGCTCGAAATTGCCGCCAGCGGCTGGTTGAGTTCGTGGCTGATCAGCGAGGCCATCTCGCCTGCCATTGCCAGCCGCGCGGTGGCGGCCAGCCTTTCCTGCGAGGCGCGCGACTGTTCCTCGACCTTGCGCTGTGCGCTCAGGTCCAGCACCGCGCTCATCCAGCCGGTCTGCTTGCCCTGCGCGTTGATCAGCGGCGCTTCGACGATCAGCACCGGCAGGCGGGTGCCGTCGGGCCGGATATATTCCGACTCGACGCCCTGACGCGGCTGCCGCTGGCCGGTATGGCGCACGGTCTGACGCCGCAGGTATTCATCGATCCGCTCGGGCGGCCAGTAGGGCGCCGGGTTGCTGGTGCCGATCAGCCGTTCGGACGGCAGGCCGACCAGCTGGCAGAACGCCGGGTTGACGTAGGTGATGTGGCCCTTCATGTCGCGCGCGCGCAGGCCCGTGCGCAGCGAGTCCTCCATCGCCTTGCGGAAAGCCAGCGCCTCGGCCAGCCGGGCCTCGGTGCGCAGCCGCTTGCGTACATCGTAGGCCAGCAGTGTCAGCATGCCGGCCAGCGCTACGGCCAGCAGCGCCAGCGTCGAGCTCAGTGCCTTGGGCCTGGCGCCGGCCAATTCGCGTGCCTGCTCCAGTCGCAGCGTATAGGCGCTGCCGGGCAGTTCGAGCAACTGCACCGCGCGCAGGGTGTCTTGCCGGCTGATGAACCGGCCGGCGATGGCCAGCCGGGTACCATCGGATTCGGTCAGTGCCACGCTGAGCGAGCCGCGTGCATCGCGCCCAATTCGTTCGGTCAGCAGGTTGCTCAGCCCATAGGTCAGGACCAGATAACCCTCATTGCCTGGCAACTGCAGGCACATCTCGAGCAGCTCCTGGCCGCGGCCCTCCTGCAGCGGCAGGAAATAGCTGGTCGAATAGGCCGGGCCGTTGAAGCGCCTGGCGTTGGCACAGGCTTGCTGCACGTCGGGCTGGGATTGCGAGCGTGGCAGCTGGTCGAACAGATGGGGCAGGAAAGGGCTGGCCTGTGCCAGCCTGATCTGCAGCTCCGGATCGCGCCATTCGACGCGCAGGACCTCGCGGTTTTCGAGCAGCAGTGCGGTGGTGGCACGCTGCCAGTGGACGTTGTCAGGCCGCGAGCTGTGCAGGGTCTGCAGGGCCTGTACATTGTGGTTCAGGCTGGCCCGGATCTCGGTGACCAGATCGGTGGCGGTCTGCTCGAGTTCTTCGGTCAGGCGGCTGTCTTCGTAAGCCCTGGCGAGGAAGACCA
>CALPRQ020000052.1 GCA_943326015.2 Chitinophaga pinensis
CCTGATCCAGGGCGGCAACGGAGCCAGCGACCTGTACGGCAAGGATGGCCGCGACGAGATGTACGGCAACAACGGCGACGATCGCCTCTACGGCGGCTATGGCGACGATGTGCTGTACGGCAACGCCGACGACGACGAGCTCGAAGGCGAGCAGGGCAACGACAAGCTCGACGGTGGCACCGGCAACGACAGCTTGAACGGCGGCGTCGGCAACGACAGCCTGTACGGCCAGGCCGGCAACGACAACCTGCTCGGTGAGGCGGGCAAGGACCTGCTGGTCGGCGGCGCAGGCAACGACACCCTCAACGGTGGCGCCGACGCCGACAACATGGACGGCGGCAACGGCGCGGATGTCTATTACATCGACAACGCGGCCGACGTGGTGCGCGACAGCGGTACCGACAATGCGGTCGATACCGTGTACATCATGGCCTACCTGAACGGCGGCATCACGCTGGGCGCGGGCATCGACAACGGCGCGCTCAACGACCTCGCTGGCAAGGGCAACCTGACGGGCAACACCGGCAACAACGCGCTGACCGGCAACGCCGAAGAAAACGTGATCCTGGGCGGCGAAGGCACCGATACCCTGAGCGGCGGCGCGGGCAGCGACACGCTCGACGGTGGCGTGGGCAATGACACCATCGATGGTGGTGTGGGCACCGACAGCCTCACGGGCGGCGCGGGCGGCGACAGTCTGAGCGGCGGTCTGGGCGATGACGTGCTGTATTCCGGCGACGGCGACGACGTGGTCGATGCCGGCGACGGGGCCGACCTCATCATCGGTGGCGATGGCGCGGGCAACGACAAGTACAACGGTGGCGCGGGCATCGACACGGTGAAGTACACCTCGGCCACCGCTGGCATCACGGTGGACTTGGTCAAGGGCAGCGCCACCTCGACCGCTGGCAAGGACGCCGCCAAGATCGGCAACGACAGCTTGAGCAACATCGAGAACGTCATCGCCGGCAACTTCAACGACATCGTCAAGGGCAGCGCGCTCGCCAATGTGCTGACCGGCGGCCTCGGCTCGGACAGCCTCTATGGCGGCGCGGACAAGGTCAAGGACATCTTCGACTTCAACGACATCGCGGAATCCAAGACCGGCAGCGCGCGCGACAAGGTGTATGACTTCGTGTCGAAGATCGACAAGGTCGACCTGAGCGGGATCGATGCCAACACGGCGACGGCCAAGACCGGTGACCAGGCCTTCGCCTTCGGCGGCACGACCGCCAAGGCCAACTCGGTCTGGTACAAGGTGGCTGATGTCGATGGCAACGCGGCAACCAAGGACATCGTCATCTATGGCGACGTGACGGGCGACGCCAAGGCCGACTTCGAGATCGGCCTGGTTGGCGTGACGGTGGTGGTGGCGGCCGATTTCTTGCTGTAAGGCTGTAGCGGCTGCGCTACCGCCTGAAGATCGTGCCCAGCCTGGCTGGCGGATTCACCGCCGGCCTGAACCGGAGCGTTGTTGGTGCATGATCGCGTCCATGCAGAAAACCTTTAGCCATGGCGAAAGCCAGATCGTGGTGCCCGAATCCTTCGTCGCGCTGTTCGTGCCGCCGGGCAAGATCAAGCCGACCGAGCCCTACGAGGTCATCGCACAGCGCCATGAGCTGTGCGAGGACATGGCGCAGCTGCTGACCGAGCAGGCCGCCCAGCTGCAGTTCAAGATCGGCATGCACGAGTCCGACGTGCTCGAGCGCATGCATGCCGGTCTGAGCGGTGGCGAGGCCGGTCTGTCGGCCGCCGAGGCGGGCTGGGTCATCAAGCGCCTGGCCGAGCTGCTGAATTGGCCCTGGCCGAGCTGGCTCGACGCCTGAGCGTCACCACAGCGGGCCGTTCAGGCGGCCTGGCGTGCCGCGCCGTCCTGCTGCAGCTGCACCAGACCCGAGATCACGTCGCCGATCACCAGGATGGAGGGGCTGCCCAGCTGTTCGGCCTGCAGTGTCTCGACCAGGGTGGCGAGGGTGCAGGCCGCGTGGCGCTGCTGCGCCAGGCTGGCGCGCTGCACGATCGCGGTTGGCGTCGAGGCCGGCAGGCCTTGCAGCAGGCCGGCCTGGATCGCCACGGCACTGGAGACGCCCATGTAGATCACCAGCGTCAGCTTGGCCTCGCGCGCACAGTGCGCCAGCGCGGCCCAGTCGGTGCCGACGTCGCCGGGTTTGGCGTGGCCGGTCACGAAGACCACGCCATGCGCATGCTCGCGGTGCGTCAGCGGCACGCTCAGCGAGCTGACCGCCGCCAGCCCGGCGGTGATGCCGTTGACCACCGAGACCGGAATGCCGGCGGCCTGCAGCTGCTCGACTTCCTCGCCGCCACGGCCGAAGATGAAGGGGTCGCCACCCTTGAGCCGCACCACCACTTCGCCCTCCTGGGCGGCCTGGATCATCAGCTTCTCGATGAAGGACTGCGGTGTGCTCTTGCAGCCGCCACGCTTGCCCACCTGGATGATGCGGGCGCGGGGCGAAGCATGGGCCAGTACCGCGTCGTTGACCAGATCATCGACCAGCAGCACCGTTGCCGAGGCAATGGCCCGGACGGCCTTGAGCGTGAGCAGTTCGGGGTCGCCCGGGCCGGCACCGACCAGGGTGACCTGGCCAGCGGCGGTGAGGGGCAGGGCGGAGCTCGGAAGTCGGTGATGGGGTGTCATGACTGCACTGCCTGCAAGATATGTTCCACCTGGCGCGCGATCGGTACCGGCACGGCCTGTCGGCCTTCCAGCACCTCGGTGATCCAGGCTGCCGTGCTGGCGGCGTCGATCGCCGGCAGATCGGGCAGAGCGGTCAGCGAGCCGCCTTGGGGCTCCTGCACGCAGCGGCGCTGGCCTTGCAGGAAGACATCGATCTGCGGCAGGCGGCGCGGATCGGCCACCGGCTCGCCCTCGGTGCCGCGCAGCAGCAGGGCGCGCTGGCCGGTCAGCTCGAAGGTCGCGCCCATCGACAGCAGGTATTCGGGGTGGGTGTAGCTGCCGACCACCAGCGCGTCGCCGTCGCAGGGGTTCATGAGCTTGACCAGGCTGTGTGCCGAGTTGCGCAGGCCGATGACCTGGCGTACTTCGAGCAGGCGCTGCAGGCCGGGGCAGAGCAAGCCGGTCGGCATGAAGCGGACCCGGCCGGGCTGCAGCGGCTGCACGGGACTGTCGGCGGCTACTCCGAGCACGGCCAGCACGGCGGCCGAGGTCACGCGCCGGCTTTCGGTCGCCGCGCCGTGCACCAGCACCGGCAGGCCTTCGCGTGCCAGCAGCAGCGCGAGCAGCGGGGTCAGCACCGGCAGCTTGCGCGCGCCGTTGTAGCTCGGCAGCACCACGGCGGTGCGTCCATCGGTCGGCACCTTGGCGGTGCGTGCGGCGGTGGCGTCGAGGAAGCCCGCCATCTCCTCCGGGGTTTCGCCCTTGATGCGCATCGCGAGGCAGAAGGCGCCGAGTTCGAGCTCGCTGACGCTGCCGTCGAGCAACTGGCCGAACAGGTCGGCGGCCTGTGCGCGGCTTAGCGAGCGGGCGCCGTCCTTGCCGCGCCCGATTTCCTTGAGGTAGTGACTGATGGCCATGGGGCGATTTTGCGCGATGGTTGATTACTTCGGGTTATGAAGCAAAAAATCCCCGCCACCAACGGGTCAGCGGCGGGGAGGGCGCTGGGGCGCTCAGCAGCTCAGGGCTGCACCGGCCGGAACGACCGCAATCAGGCGCTTGAGCGCCGGCACGCAGGAGCCGCAGCGGGTACCGCAGCCCAGCTGGCCCTGCAGCTGCTCAAGGCGCTGTCTGTCGTCTCCGGCGCAGTCGGGCAGCGTGCGGCGGATCGCGTCCTCGCGGACGTCGAGGCAGGTGCAGACCTGGGGGCTGCGCGCGGCCAGCGCGACCGGCGCCTGCGCGTCGGGCCTGAGCAGCAGGCGGCCGTAGTCCTGTGCCGGCAGTTCGTCCTGCAGCAGCGTTCTGAGCCAGGCCTCGGCACGGCTGTCGCCAGCCAGCAGCAGGGCCTCGATCCGGCTGGCCTCGCCGCTGCGGTGTTGTCGGATGGCACGGCTGTGATGGCGCCTGCGGTCTTCGTAGCGCAGCACATCGGCGCCGTCGAGGCCGAGCAGCGCCTCGATGCGCCGGATCAGCTCGATGGGCGGTGCCTCGACACAGGCGGCGCGCAGCAGCAAGCCGCTGCGCTCGCGCCCGAACGGCACGCAGCTGGCGAAGTCGAACTCGGGCAGCAGCACGCGCAGCTCGCGCTGCACCGTCAGCGCGCGCTCCTGCGGCAGCCAGGCCAGGCCGAGCAGGGTCCAGGGCAATGCGGCCTTCTCGATCCGGACCGCGCAATGCTTGAGCTCGGGCTGCTTGGACAGCGGGCAGGTGGCCGGGGTGGTCAGCGCGTTGACGCCGGCCAGCGGGCGGCCAGCGCTGTCGCGTCCGCTCAAGGCTTCCGAGCCCCAGTGCATCGGGATGAAAGCCTGTTGCCGGCCCAGCTCGGGCGCGGCTTGCGCCGGCAGCACGATCGCGCCGCGCACGCTGCTGACCCGCACCAGCTCGCCGGCCTGCAGGCCCAGAGCGATCAGATCGTCGGGATGGAGTCCGATCGCCGGCTCGGGCGCATGGCCGAACAGCCGGCCCAGCGTGCCGGTGCGCGTCATGCCGTGCCACTGGTCGCGCAGCCGGCCGGTGGAGAGCGAGAAGGGGTAGCGCGGCGAGCGCGGCTCGGCCACCGGGCGCCAGGCATCGGCTGCGAAGCGCGCCTTGCCGTCGGGCGTGGCGAACATACCGTATTGATACAGCCGGGCCTGACCCTGCTGCGCGCCTTCCGGCATCGGCCATTGCTGCGGGCCGATCTGGTCGAGCCGGTCATAGCTCAGCCCCGTGATGTCGAGGTCGCGCCCGCGCGTGCTCTCGCGGTGTTCCAGCCAGGCCTGCTCGGGCGTCTCGAAGCCGAACAGGCTGGGCTGGCCGGGACGCAGCCGCGCTTCGAGCCGGCGTCCGATGTCGCGCGCGATGGTCCAGTCGGGCCTGGCCTGGCCGGCCGGCGCGATGGCCGCGCGCACGCGCGAGATGCGGCGCTCGCTGTTGGTGACGCTGCCTTCCTTCTCGCCCCAGCTGGCCGCCGGCAGCAGCAGGTCGGCATAGTCGCAGCTCGCGGCGGTGGCGAAGGCCTCCTGCACGATCACGAATTCGGCCCGTTCCAGCGCGCGCCGTACCAGGGCCTGGTCGGGCATCGATTGCGCCGGGTTGGTGCAGGCGATCCACAGCGCCTTGATGCGGCCATCGGCGACGGCCTCGAACAGCTCGGTCGCGGTCTTGCCGGGGCGATCGGGCAGCTGATCGATGCCCCACAGGCGGGCGATCTCGGCGCGGTGCTGGGCGTCGGCCGGGTCGCGGTGGCCGGGCAGCAGCGTGGCCATGGCGCCGACCTCGCGCCCGCCCATGGCATTGGGCTGGCCGGTCAGCGAGAAAGGGCCGGCGCCGGGTTTGCCGATCTGGCCGGTCGCCAGGTGCAGGTTGATCAGCGCGGCGTTCTTGTCGCTGCCGCTGCTGCTCTGGTTCAGGCCCATGCAGTAGAGGCTGAGCGTGGCGTTCGACTGCGCGAACCAGCGCGCCGCGGTGTGCAGGTCCTCCACGCTGACGCCGCAGCTGCGTGCGACGCGCTCGGGCGTGGCCTGGCGCACCAGGTTCTTCAGCGCCTCGAAGCCGCTGGTGTGGCGCGCGATGTAGTCGGGCCGGGTCCAGCCTTCCCACAGCATGATGTGCAGCAGGCCGTGGCAGAGCAGCACATCGGTGCCGGGCTGGATCTGCAGGTGCAGGTCGGCCTGTTCGGCGGTCTCGGTGCGGCGCGGGTCGACCACGATGATCTTCATGCCGGCGCGGGCGTCCTCGATGCGGCGGAACAGGATCGGGTGCGCCCAGGCCGTGTTGCTGCCGCTGATGAACAGGCAGTCGGTCTGTGCCAGGTCGTCGTAGCAGGCCGGCGGCGCGTCCGAGCCCAGCGTGCGCTTGTAGCCGACCACCGCGCTGCTCATGCACAGGCGCGAGTTGCTGTCGATCTGGTTGGTGCCGACCAGGCCGCGCGCGAGCTTGTTGAAGACATGGTAGTCCTCGGTCAGCAGCTGGCCCGAGAGGTAGAAGCCGACCGCGTCGGGGCCATGCTGGTCGATGATGTCACCGAGCCGGTCCGCTGCCAGTCCGAGCGCAGCGTCCCATTCGATCGGCTGGGGTGCCGCGCCGCGCTGCAGCCGCTGCATGGGTTGCAGCAGCCGGGCCTGGCGCGTGACCGATTCGGCGGCGGTCAGGTGCAGGGTCGAGCCCTTGGTGCAGAGCCGGCCGAAGTTGGCCGGGTGATCGGGGTCGCCGCGCACGCCGGTGATCCGGTCGCCCTGCGACTCGATGATGACGCCGCAGCCGACGCCGCAGTAGGGGCAGGTGGATCGGGTTTCGGTCATGCGCGCTCCTGGCTGGATTCGGGTCAGTTCAGGGCCAGGAAAACCTGGCCATCCTCGACCCTGGTCTCGAAGGTCTGGCTGCAGCCGCTGTCGGGCGCGACCGCCTGGCCGCTTTCGAGCTCGAAGTTCCAGCCGTGCAGCGGGCAGGTCACGCGCTTGCCATGCACCAGGCCTTGCGACAGCGGGCCGCCCTTGTGCGGGCATTTGTCGTGCAGCGCAAAGACTTCGTCAGCCGCGGTGCGAAAGATCGCGATGTCGCCGCCCGTCGGGCGTTGCACCACGCGCGAGCCCAGCGGCGGGATGTCGTCGAGCGGGCAGATGAGGTTCCAGGTCGTCATGTCTTTTGTCCTTGGGTAGCGCTTCAGGCTTCGAGCTTGATCGGGATGAACTGCTTGACCGGCTGGGTCTCGCGCGAGGTCTGCCAGGGGTCCTTGGCATCCTTCAGCGAGTCGAGCAGGCGGGCGTAGAGCGTCTGGCGTCCGGCGGCGTCCTCGACCACCTGGCGCTTGACGGAGTCCAGGCCGACCCGTTCCAGCCAGTGGCAGGTGCGCTCCAGGTACCAGCCTTGCTCGCGATACAGCTGCAGGAAGGCGCCCGAGTACTCCATCACTTCCTCGTCGGTCCTGACCTTGCACAGGAACTGCGCGACCTCGGTCTTGATGCCGCCGTTGCCGCCGACATAGAGCTCGTAGCCCGAATCGACGCCGATCACGCCGACGTCCTTGATGCCGGCCTCGGCGCAGTTGCGCGGGCAGCCCGACACCGCCAGCTTGACCTTGTGCGGCGCGTACATGTCGAACAGCATCTTTTCGAGCTTGACGCCCATGTCCATCGCGAGCTGGGTGCCGAAGCGGCAATGCTCGGCGCCGACGCAGGTCTTGACGGTGCGGATCGACTTGCCGTAGGCGTGGCCCGACACCATGCCGGCGGCGTTGAGGTCGGCCCAGATGGCGGGCAGATCGGCCTTCTTGATGCCGAGCAGGTCGATGCGCTGGCCGCCGGTGACCTTGACCGTCGGCACCTGGTATTTCTCGGCCGCGTCGGCGATGGCGCGCAGCTCGGCCGGCGTGGTCAGGCCGCCCCACATGCGCGGCACCACCGAGTAGGTGCCGTCCTTCTGGATGTTGGCGTGCGCGCGCTCGTTGATCAGGCGGCTCTGCGGATCATCCTTCGCCTCGTGCGGCCAGCTCGAGATCAGGTAGTAGTTGATCGCCGGGCGGCATTTGTCGCAGCCGTTGGGCGTCTTCCACTGCATGAAGTCGAACACCGCCTCCTTGCGGGTCAGGCGCTGGCTGACTATGGCCTCGCGCACCGCCTTGTGCGAATGCTCGGTGCAGCCGCAGACCGGCTTGCTGTCGAGCTTGCCCGGGGTGTAGGCACCGCCCAGGGTCGAGGCCAGGATCTGCTCGACCAGGCCGGAGCAGGAACCGCAGGACGAGGCCGCCTTGGTGTGCTTCTTGACCTCGTCGAGGCTGAACAGGCCTTTTTCCTTGATCGCCTGGCAGATCGCTCCCTTGCTGACGCCGTTGCAGCCGCAGACCTCGGCGCTGTCGGGCATCTCGGCGGCCTTGCTGTTGCCGGCGTGGCCGACGTCGCCGACCTGCGATTGGCCGAAGATCAGGCTGTCGCGCAGCTCGTGGATGTCGCGCCCGTCCTTGAGCAGCTGGAAATACCAGGGGCCGTCGGCCGTGTCGCCGTACAGCACGCCGCCGACCAGCTTGTTGTCCTTGACGATCAGCTTCTTGTAGACGCCGCCATGCGGATCGTTGAGCGTGATTTCCTCGGCGTCGGCCTGACCGCCCTGGAAGTCGCCGGCCGAGAACAGGTCGATGCCGGTGACCTTGAGCTTGGTCGAGGTGACGGAGCCGGTGTAGCGGCCGATGCCGTAGCTGGCCAGGTGGTTGGCCGCCACCTTGGCCTGCTCGAACAGCGGCGCGACCAGGCCGTAGGCGATGCCGCGGTGGCTCACGCATTCGCCGACCGCGTAGACGCGCGGGTCGTAGGTCTGCATCGTGTCGTTGACCACGATGCCGCGGTTGCAGTGGATGCCGGCGGCCTCGGCCAGCGCGTAATTCGGACGGATGCCGGCCGCCATCACCACCAGGTCAGCCGGAATCTGCATGCCGTCCTTGAAGCGCACCGCGCCGACCCGGCCCTCGCTGCTGCCGTCGGGCGCCTGCAGCAGCGCCTCGGTCTGCTTCTGCAGCAGGAACTTCAGGCCCTTGTCCTCAAGCGACTGCTGCAGCATGCGGCCCGCCACCTCGTCGAGCTGGCGCTCGAGCAGCCAGGGGCCGATGTGCACCACCGTCACGTCCATGCCGCGCAATTTCAGGCCGTTGGCGGCTTCGAGCCCCAGCAGGCCGCCGCCGATCACCACCGCGTGCCGGTACTGGCTGGCGGCAGCGATCATCTCGTCGGTGTCCTTGATGTCGCGGTAGCCGATCACGCCGGGCAACTGGTTGCCGGGGATCGGCAGCATGAAGGGGGTTGAGCCGGTCGCGATCAGCAGCCGGTCGTAGGGCGCCTCGGTGCCGTCATCGGCGATCACCTTGCGCTGGACGCGGTCGATCTGCGTGACGGTCTTGCCGGTGTGCAGCTGGATGCCATGCTCGGCGTACCAGTCCAGTTCGTTGAGAATGATGTCCTGGATCTGCATCTCGCCGGCGAGCACCGGCGACAGCAGGATGCGGTTGTAGTTCGGGTGCGGCTCGGAGCCGAACACCGTGATCTCATACTGATCGGGGGCGAGCTTGAGCAGTTCCTCCAGCGTGCGCACGCCGGCCATGCCGTTGCCGATCAGGACGAGTTTTTGCTTGGTCACAGGCATCTCCAGAAAAAGGGGTTGCCGCAGAAGATGCAAATGCCGTGCCAGATATTTCCGATCCGGCTGCGCACCATTCTTGCTTGCCCGCACCCATGGCATTTGAAATCGACATTGGCTTTGTCTCGCTCGCAGGCCGCAAGGACATCAACGAGGACTTCGTGGCCGCCATGCTGCCCGATCCGGTCCAGGCGTCCATGGGCGCGATCGCCGCGGTGGCCGATGGCGTCAGCCAGGGCGGCATGGGCCGGGAGGCGGCGCAGACCACGGTGACCAGCCTGGTCCGCGACTACTACGGCACGCCCGAGACCTGGGATACCACCGTGGCGCTTGACCGCATCATTTCGGCGCAGAACGCCTGGCTGGCGGGCGTCAACCGGCGTCGCGCACCAATCTCGGGCATGACCACGCTGACCGCGCTGGTGCTGCGCGGCCAGGGCTATGCCTTGGCCCATGTCGGCGACAGCCGCGCCTACCTGCTGCGGGGCGGCGAGCTCACCCAGCTGACGCAGGACCATGCGGTCCAGCATCCTGACCTGTCGCACCAGCTGCTGCGCGCCGTCGGTGCCGAAGACCGCGTCGTGGTCGACTACCGCCAGGGCGAGGTCCGGCTCGGCGACCTCTTCGTGCTGCTGACCGACGGCGTCCACAATCTGCTGGACGAGCGTCGCCTGCGCCAGCTGCTCGGCCAGGCCGGTGACTCGCAGCGGCTGAGCCAGGCCCTGGTCGATCGTGCCATCGAGCAGGGCAGCGGGGACAATGCCTCGGCGCTGGTGCTGCGCGTGCTGGGGCTGGACGAGGCGGGTCTGCACGATGCCGAGCGCGAGTCCGAGCAGTGGCCCGTGCTGCCTCGACTCGAGGTCGGCCAATCGGTCGATGGCCTGGAGGTCATGGAGCTGGTGGCCGACAATGGCATCAACTTCGTCTACCGCGTGCGCCAGCCGCAGACACGGGCGAGCTATGCGCTCAAGACCCTGCACCCGGCGCGTGCTCACGACCGCGAGGAGCGCGCCATGCTCGCGCACGAGGCCTGGCTGGCGCAGCGCCTGCAGTCGGGGCCGGGCGGCGAGCATCTGGTCGCGCTGCGTGAGGGCCGCAGCCTGTGGCCGGCCGGCAGCGCGCAGGCCGCGGCCGAGCCCACGGGCTTCTACCTGCTTTACGACTGGCACGCGGGCGAGACGCTGGCGCAACAGCTCGCGCGCCAGCAGCGGCTCGGCCTGCCGCAGGTGCTGCTGGTCGCGGTGCAGGCTGCGCGCGCGCTCGGTCTGCTGCACCGCCAGGGCGTGATCCACTGCGATGTCAAGCCGGCCAACCTGCACCTGGGCGACGACGGCTTGCTGCGCCTGCTCGATCTCGGCGTCGCGCTCAGCGGACGCGAGCCCGAGTCCGTGCGCCTGCTGCACGCCGGCACGCCGAGCTACATCAACCCCGAGCAATGGGGCTACGCACTCCATGGCGGCCATGCCTTGCCGCAGCCGCCCGACGCGCAGAGTGACCTGTTCGCGCTCGGCGTCACGCTCTACCAGTTGCTGACCGGCAAGCTGCCTTACGGCGAGGTGCTGCCCTATCAGCAGGGGCGCTACTATCGTGACCCGCTGCCACCCAGCCGCCATCGGCCCGAGGTGCCGATCTGGCTCGACCATGTGCTGCTCAAGGCCGTTGCGCGCGACCGGGAGCAGCGCTTCGAGACCGCCGAGGAATTGCTGCTCGCGCTCGAGCGCGGCGCCAGCCGGCCGTTGACTGCGCCGCCCCCCACGCCGCTGCTGCAGCGCGACCCTGCCGTGCCCTGGCAGCTCGCACTCGGCTTCAGCATGTTGCTCAACCTGCTGCTGATTTACTGGCTGATATTCCTGCCGAGCTAGTCATTTCGAGAGCTTAATGCTAGTTTTGCTCTATCGGATGATTTGTGTGATAGCTTTTATCTCACGATAACTTGTCCCTGGACAGGCGGAAGTCAGAAAAAAGTCCGAAAATTCAGGGTTACGGATTTTTGACCGCAGGCAACGGACCGATCCGGCAAAGCACACACGAAAGATGACAGTGAAACGTTTGGACGATTTCCGCTTGCGCCTGGGTGGCGACGAGCTGGTGCCGATCATGATCGGCGGCATGGGCGTGGACATTTCCTCCTCCGACCTGGCGCTGGAAGCGGCGCGCCTGGGTGGCGTGGGCCATATCTCGGACGCGATGATCAAGACGGTGACCGATCGTCGCTACAAGACCAAGTACGTCAAGGCCAAGCAGGCGCAATACAAGTACAACGTCGACAACCTCGACAAGTCCGAGGTCAAGTTCGATCTGGGCCATCTGGCCGAGGCGACCAAGCTGCATGTCGAGCACAGCATGACGCGCAAGCAGGGCAGCGGCCAGATCTTCATCAACTGCATGGAGAAGCTGACCATGAACGCGCCGCGCGAGACCCTCCGGGTCCGTCTGTCGGCCGCGCTCGACGCCGGTATCGACGGCATCACGCTGGCCGCCGGCCTGCACCTGGGTAGCTTCGCGCTGATCGAGGACCACCCGCGCTTCCGTCAGGCCAAGCTTGGCATCATCGTCTCCTCGCTGCGCGCGCTGCAGCTGTTCCTCAAGAAGAACGCGCGCCTGAATCGCCTGCCCGACTATGTCGTGGTGGAGGGGCCGCTGGCTGGCGGCCATCTGGGCTTTGGCATGGACTGGGCCAAGTACGACCTCGCGACCATCACGGCCGAGATCGCCGCCTGGCTCAAGGCGCAGCAGCTCGACATCCCGCTGATTCCGGCTGGCGGCATCTTCACCGGCAGCGACGCGGTGCGCTTCATGGAAATGGGCGCCGCCGCCGTGCAGGTCGCGACCCGCTTCACCGTGACGCGCGAATGCGGCCTGCCTGATGCTTCCAAGCAGGAATACTTCAAGGCCGAGGAAGACGACATCGAAGTCAACGAGATCTCGCCCACCGGCTACCCGATGCGCATGATCAAGTCCAGCCCGGGCATCGGTGACGGCATCCGCCCGAACTGCGAGGCCTACGGCTACCTGCTCGACGCCAATGGCAAGTGCGCCTATATCGACGCCTACAACCGTGTGGTGCAGGCTCACCCGGGCGAACGCAAGATCCAGGTCTGGGACAAGACCTGCCTGTGCACCCACATGCGCAACTTCGCGATCTGGACCTGTGGCCAGACGACTTCGCGCCTGAAGGACACCACGCTGCGTCACGACGACGGCAGCTACCAGCTGCTGAGCGCCCAGCATGTGTTCGAGGACTACCAGTTCAGCACCGACGACCGAATCGCGCTGCCGGAGTCCGAGTTCGACGTCGATTGATGCCAGCCGGGCTCGATCCCGGAGCGCAATGCATCTGAGAAAACCGCCCTGGCGCCAAGCCAGCGCGGTTTTTTTGCACCCGGTTCGGCGGCCTCCTATGCCAAGGCGGACTCGCGCGTGCCGATCGTCGGTATCACGATGCAGTCTTGCATGAAGGGCTTGCCCAGCAGATGTTCCCTGAGTGCGGCCGCCTTGTGGCTGTCCTTGAGCAAGACGGTCTCCAAGGCGATGCCGCTCGCGGCGGCCGCGATGCGCGACAGGCTCTCGATGCCATCGACCAGACCGCTGGCGCTGCCGGTGTAGGTTTTGCTCGGTTTCTCGACCGAGGCCGGGGTGGCGTAATGCGCGATGCTGCAAAAGGGCTTGTTGAACGTCGGCTTGATGTGCGACAACCCTTTCTTCGGGGTTCTGGCTTTCCTGATGTCCTCGGAAAAATCCTCTATGAAGATGCCGTCGACGGGAGACAGCAAGTCAACGGTATAGACGACTTCGGCACTGGACCCCCAGTCATTCTTCATGACCTTGATCGATGCCAGTGTTTCCCCCTTGCTGACCACTTCGCCGGAGTTCTTCCGGATCGGGCACTCGATGTTCCAGTAGTGCCTGTTGTTCGATGAGATCAGGCCCGGCGTTTCCAGGAAAGGGCCGTTGCCGTGCTGCAGGATGCTGAGCTTGGGCGTCGAGGTTTCGTGCAATCCCAGGTAGAAGCTCATGTGGTGATGCTCTGGAATGGCGATTTCAGATGCGCTGGCGTGCGCCTCGGCCACCGTGAGGGTCTGCGCCAGCCGCTGCGCGGCGGCCGTGCCGTCGATGATCTCCATCTGGTTGCAGAGTCGAACCAGCTGGCCGGCTTCCATGCCCCGGCCCAGAACGGCCAGCGGCGTCGAGGCCAGCAGGTCGTGGAGAAACGCCTTGCCGCGCTGCTTGATGGTTTGCGCGACCTGAAGTGCCTGGTCCAGCGCGGCTTGCGTCTCGCCAAGAGCGAGGTCGATCTTCACCGAAAGCAGCCCCAGCATGAAGTGCATGCGCATGGTTTCAATCAACGCCAGGTCGCCTTCGGTCAGCGCGGCTTCATATTCCTCGATCAAGCGTTCAAATCGGCGAATCGCCTTGCGCGCGGGCGTGATGTTGTTCGCCACCAGCGTGCTGGCCTCCTGGGGTGTCTTGCGGTCGGCGTAACCCAGCGTGTCGAGCACGGCGCCGATTTCCGCGAACACGTCATCGCGGTGATGGCCATCGATTTTCCCGGTCAGGGAGGACAGTGCGAGCGTCAGCGTATCGACCTTGGCATCGACGCGCTGGACCATGCCCAGCAGCATGTCGAGCCGGGGATCGACGACATCGATCTTGCGTTCGATCTGATTGAGCCGGTAATTGAGCGCATTGAACTGGCTTCGCATGTAGCTGAAGGACACCACCGAGACGCCCAGATTCAGCACGGACGCGAGGCTGCCCACTGTCTGCAACAGGGCGCTGGGCAGCCGGGTCACTTCGACCATCTGACCCGCGACTTGTCCAGTCGCGGCATCCTTGATCAAGGCCCCTTCATAAATCAAGCCAGGCCGACCTGACAACTCTGGCGGCAGCGCCATCAGCACGAAATGGTGGGTGGGGGTAGTGAACATGAGATGGATCTTTCCTGTCGGTTCTCGGTGTCACATTACCGCACGCGGATGTCGTTGCAGATCAGGCTGCCTCCATGCCGTTGCGTTGCTTGACTCCGGCGCTCGCGGGCGAGGCCAGGCAGGCGATCAGCTCGCGCGCGATTTCGGGCTGGGTCGAGCGGGTCGCCACGCCGGCCGAGAAGGTGGTGGTGATCTGGACCTCGGCCGGCAGCGGGCCGAGCAGGGCGATGCCTTCGAGGTTCATCAGTTCGCTGAGCTGCTGGAAGCCGAGCTCGACCTCGCCCCGGGCCACCAGCGCGCCGACTGGCACGCCGGTCGGCGCGGTCACGATGCGGTCGGCGATCTGATCGGCGATGCCCCAGCGCTCGAACAGCCTGGCGAGCTGCACGCCGCTCGGGCCGGTCGAGTAGCCCAGGCTGCGCGCGGCCAGCACGGCGGCCTTGAGCGCGGCTTCGTC
>CALPRQ020000053.1 GCA_943326015.2 Chitinophaga pinensis
AGCTCCACTTTGCGTGGAGCTGTCTTCTTTCGCGCGCTCTCCAGCAACGGCCTGATGACCTCGAATTGCTCGCGCTTGATATCGCTTGGGTAGCCTTTTCTCACCCCCCGAGCTTCTCACAGCGCGGAGACTTTGAACACGCTCTAAGGGGCCGGCGCAAGCCGGCCATCAGCGGGAATCAGGCATTCGCCGCGGCAAGCTTGCCGGCAGGCTGGGCCGATGCGCCGCGCGCCATCGGCAGCGCCAGCGTCAGCAGTGCGCCCACCGCGGCGACACCGGCCAGGATCTGGAAGGTGGTGTCGATCGGCAGCTCGGCCTGCTGCATGTAGCCGATGAAGACCGGGCCGACGACGCCGCCAAGGCGACCGAAGCCCGCGCACCAAGCCACGCCGGCGCCGCGCACGTTGGTGCGGTAGTAGTTGGAAACCAGGCCGTAGATCAGCACCTGGGTGCCGCTGGTGCCCAAGCCCACGACCGCGACGATCGCGAGCAGGCCAGCGAGCGGGAAGCCCATCGTCATCAGGAAGATGGCTGCAGCGCCGATCGCGAAACAGGCCACGACCACCGACTTGGCGCCGAAGCGGTCAGCGACCTTCGACGCGAGCAGCGCACCGATCACGGCACCGCCATTGAGAATCAGCAGGAACTGCAGCGAACCCTTGGTGTTGAAGCCGGACTTGCTCATCAGCACGGGCAGCCAGGTGTTGAGCGAATAGACCAGCAGCAGGCCGAGCGCGCTCATCAGGCCGAGCAGCACGGTGGGCAGCAGGTAATCGGCGAACAGACCGACGAAGCCCTTGCGGCTGCCGGCAGCGGCCGGCGCGTCGGCGTGAACCGGATGCGCCTCGGGCAGCGGCACGCCGGTGCGCTCGGACAGTGCGCGCGCTTCATCCATGCGACCATGCGCCGCCAGCCAGGCGACCGACTCGGGCATCTTGAACCAGGCCAGCGGCAGCAGCGTCACGAAGGGCAGCGCGCCGAGCCAGAACATGCCGCGCCAGCCGATCTGCTCCAGCAGCATGATCGCCAGCAGGGCGGCCAGCAGGCTGCCCAGCGGAATGCCCGAATAGACGATCGCGTTGCACAGGTTCTTCTTGTCCTTGGGCGCGTATTCGGCGACCAGTGCGCCGGTGGTCGCAACCAGCGCGCCAACGCCCAGGCCGGTGATGAAGCGCAGCCAGCCGAAGCTCGCAGTGGTATCCATCATCGCGGTGACGGCCATGCCGATCGAGAACCAGGCGTAGGAGCCCAGCATCACCTTGCGGCGGCCGATGATGTCGCCGACGGTACCGGCCATCAGCGCGCCGACCAGCACGCCGAACAGCGCGTAGCTGCCGAGCTGGCCGGCGAGCGCGGGGGTGACCTGGCCGATCTGGGTCGGATCGCTCAGGAATTGCTTGACGACGGCGCCGTAGACGACGAGGTCGTAGCCATCAAAGATCAGGCCGACGGTGGCCAGCGACACCACCCAGAGGATGGTGCGCAGACGGCGGGCTTCTTGCGCGGATTGGTCAGGAGTTGCCATGGAGGGTCTAGGTTGGAGAGGAAAGATGGGCTTGCGGCGAGGCGGAACGAGCTCGGGTGTCGCGCCTACCGCGACCGGCCGATTCTGTCAAGTTGCTTGCGCAACGAGTTATGCCGCGCAGTTTAAGTGCAGCAAATACCAATTAGGTATAGGTGTAAACCCTGAAAGTTTCGTCAATTCACGCAAAATCAGGGTGAATTTCGCGCTTCTCACTCTCACAAAACCAGTCAATCAATACTATTTAAGTATTGAATCATTCCGAAAAAGTCTTTGCTCATCAGCCAGGACTGACGGATGATCTTGATACAGATCAAACAACCGCTTGATCCGCAACCGACACTTTCATGCCTCAACTGAACATCGTCCGCCAAGGCCAGGGTCCCCTGGTCGTCCTGAGCCACGCCCTCGGCTGCGACCTGACCATGTGGGACGGCGTCGCCGCCGCGCTGCAGGACCGCTACACCGTGCTGCGCTACGACCAGCGCGGCCACGGCCAGACACCCGCCACCGAAGGCGCCTACAGCATGGATGACCTGGCTGACGACGCGGCCGAGCTGATCCGCGCTCAGGGCGCAGGCCCGGTGCATTTCGTCGGCCTGTCGATGGGCGGCATGACCGCGCAGGCACTGGCCGCCCGCCACCCCGAGCGGGTGCGCAGCATCGTGATCGCCAACTCGGCCGCCAGCTACGACGAGGCCGCGCGCGCCATGTGGCAGGCCCGCATCGACACCGTGCTGGCCAACGGCGTGCCGCCGATCGCCGACGGCGCGCTGCAGCGCTGGTTCACACCCGAATTCCGCGCCGATCAGGTCAACGGCGGTGCCGAACGCGTCGCCCAGCTGCGCGCCGTGCTCGAAGCGACGCCAGCCGTGCCCTACGCCGCCGCCTGTGCAGCCGTCGCCGGCATCACACTCGACGAAGGCAACACGCGCATCACCTGTCCGACGCTGGTGATCGCCGGCAGCCGCGACGAGGCCACCCCGCCCGCCATGTCGCAGGCCATCGCCGACCGCATCCCGGGCGCCCGGCTGGCCAGCCTGGACGCGGCCCACCTGAGCGCGGTCGAACAGCCCGAGGCCTTCGCGGCCCTGCTGACCGGGTTCTGGGCCGGGCGGTAAACCGGCTCAGGCCAACAAGACGAGCCCGCCTGGTGCGGGCTCTTTGTTGATGCGGCATGGCCTCAGGGCCGCACCGGCGACAGGCCAAAGCGCTGGAACAGCCGTTCCTTGTCTTGCAGCGGCATGGTGGAGATCAGCACCAGTTCCTTGAGGAACTGCACGATGCGCTCGTCGTCGATATCGTTGTGGTCCTGGATCAGTGCGCCGTCGACGCGCACGACCAGATAGGGATTGCGGCCCGCCGACATGGACGTGCGCTCGAGCACGACGTCGCTGAAGGTGATCCGGCTGCCCGGTGCGTCGTCGTGCCAGTCGCGTGCGGCGGCCAGCGCGGCGCCCATTTCCTTGTCCGCGCGCTGTTCGGCCACGACGCTGCGCTCCACCCCGGAGCGAGGACGCAGCCAGTGGGTCCGGTAGGGCTCGAAATGGCCGACGGCCTGGACATTGGCTTCGCTCTCGGCCATGCGCTCGATCTGACCCGTGGTGGCGTTGCGGCGCGTGCTGTCGCGGGTCTGCTCAAAGAAGGTGGACAAGGCGCGGCCGGCCGGAAAGGCGTAACGGGTGGCATAGTCGGCCTCCGAGGTCAGCACGGCGACGACCGGCACCTGTGCCGGAAAGTAGCTGCCACGCTCGGTCGACAGGTCGCTGAGGTTGGCAAAGCGCTGCGCCTCGAAAGCTGGGTTGATCAGCACCACGAGGTCGCCGAAGCCCTTGACGTCGCTCGATACGCCGTCGCGCACGAGCTCGCCAGAGTCCTGGCTGCCGTCGTCACGCTGGCGCGGCAGGCCTTCGGTGCGCACGAAACGCCCGCTCAGGGTCTGTCCGAGCGCGGCCTGCACCACCAGCCCGCCGAAGCTGTGTCCCACCATCGCCAGCCGGGTCGAGCTGTCGGGCGCGAAGCTCTCCTTGTCGCGCTTGATCTGCTCAAGACGGGCCAGCACCTCGATCATGTCGCCGCCGCCCACCTTCTCGGCGGTGTTCTTGCGGTCCCAGAAAGTCAGATTTTCGAGCACCGGCACCGGCACCGAGCCGCCACGCCAGCCCAGGTAGATGCCGGCGACCTGGCGCGGCGGCCGGCCGGTGGCACGGCCGAGCTCGATCTCGTCCGTGCCGAGGCGCGCCAGCACCTTGCGAAAGGTCTCGATATTGCTGTCGCCCGGAGCCGCGCTGTGCTTCCAGCCATGCACGAAGACCACCATGAGCAGGTCGCGGCTGGCCGCCTCGGCATTGAGCAGATCGACGAGCTCGTGCATCTGGCGCCGATCCCACAGGTGCCCCTGGTCATCGAATTCGACGAAGCCCAGCAAATGGCTGCCGCCCTGCGACAGCGGCAGGCGCTGGATCGAATGGCTGGCGCAGTCGGTCGAGAGCTCGGCCGTGGCGTTGTCGCAGACGGCGTAGCGGTCGCGGTACTGCTGGTGCGATGCACAGCCGGACAGCAGTGCCAGCGACAGCAGCAAGCCGGCGCTGCGAGAAGAAGATGGAACTGACATGGATGGACCTCCCTGAACCGATGACGAACAAGGGACGCGAAGGACTTGCTCGCAGTCCGTCGTCCGTGTGCCTGCGCTGCACGCCACCGAGCAAGGAAAAAAAACCAGGCGCGCGGGCTGGCTCTAGCAGCTCTTGATGATGCCCGCGCGTGACGGATTGAACAAGGCTGTTGCTTTACCCGCGCCTGGATGGCAGGACGGGGCCATGGACTGGCGGGCTGCCCATCGCTCAATCCAGCGGCGTCGCGCGCAGCAGCGCCGCGAACTCGCGCGCGGCCGCACTGCGCGAGGCACCGCGCCGCCACAGGATGCCGGCGTGGCGCAGGATCTCGGGCTCGATCAACGGGATCGCCGGCAGGTCGGGCGCCTGGCGCGCCGCCCGTTCGGGCACGATGCTGGCCAGGTCGCCGTAGCGGCAGACCCCCAGCAGCGACTCGACCGAATCCATCTCGACCCGCACCAGCGGCGTCACACCCGCCTGGCGCAGCCGGTCGTCAATCAGGCGCCGGGTCGCGAAATTGCGCGGCAACAGCGCCAGCGGCAGCTGGTCGAGCTCGGCCAGCGCCAGCCAGGCTCGACCGGCCAATGGATGCTGCGGTCCCACGACCAGCCGCATGCGCTCGTCGAACAGCACCTCGGCCTCGATGTCGTCGCTTTGCGCCGGGTGGAAGGCGATGCCCAGGTCGAGCTCCCCGTCGAGCAACTGCTGCTCGATGGCCCCCGCGCGCAGATCCTGCACCTCGACCTTGACCTTGGGATAGGCACGACTGAAGGCCGCCACCGTCGCCGGCACCACGGTGTTGAGGAAGGTCGGAAAGGCACCGACCTTGAGCTGGCCCGACTGCAGCCCGCCGAGGTCGGCCAGCGCCATGCGCCCGGCCTCGATCTCCTGCAGCGCACGCCGCGCATAGACGCGGAACTCCGCCCCGGCCTGTGACAGCTTGAGGCCGCGCCCGAGCCGGTCGAACAGGCTCACGGCCAGTTCCTGCTCCAGCTGGCGCAGCCCGTGCGAGAGCGTGCTCTGCGTCACGAACAGGTTCTGCGCCGACTGCGTCAGGTGCTCGGTCTCGGCGATGTCGAGAAAGTAGCGAAGTTGCCTGATTTCCATGATCGTTCGATGATAACGAATGATTTCATGGAAATAAATCATTTGTCCGCGGCAGCCACTGGTCTTACGCTTCAACGGTTTCTTGCACCACACCCCAACAAGACCTCTGACATGACCGCCCGCTACCTCATCGAGCGCATCGAAGCGCGCATCCTCGACATCCCCACCATCCGCCCGCACAAGCTGTCGTTCGGCGCCATCAGCCGCCAGAGCCCGGTGATCGTCCAGCTCTGGCTGGGCAACGGCGCCTGCGGCTTCGGCGAGGCCGCCACCATTGGCGGCCCGTCCTGGAACGAGGAGTCGCCCGAATCGATCAAGCACGCGATCGACGGCTACCTGGCACCGGCGCTGATCGGCCAGGACGGCGCCAGCTTCGGCGGCGCGCTGGCCCGCATGGACGCCTTCTGCAAGGGCAACTACTTCGCCAAGAGCGCGGTCGAGATGGCGCTGATCGACGCCTACTCGCGCACCCTCGGCCTGCCGGCCTACCAGCTGCTCGGTGGCAAGCGCATCAAGAGCCTGCCCCTGGCCTGGACCCTGGCCAGCGGCGACGTCAACAAGGATCTGGAAGAAGCCCAGCTGCGGCTGGAGCAGAAGCGCCACCGCATCTTCAAGATGAAGATCGGCGCCCGCAGCCCCGAGCAGGACGTGGCCCATGTGTCGCAGATCGCGCGCGGTCTGCAGGGCAAGGCGACGCTGACGGTCGACGTCAACCAGGCCTGGGACGGCAGCACCGCGCGCCGCTTCCTGCCGCAGATGATCGATGCCGGCGTCACGCTGATCGAGCAGCCGGTGGCCAAGTGGAACGTCGAGGCGCTCAGGACCCTGAGCGAGACGCTGGGCGACCGCGCCAGCATCATGGCTGACGAGACCGTCTGCAGCCCGCAGGACGCGATGATGCTGGCGCGCGCCCAGGCCAGCCAGGTGTTCTCGCTCAAGGTCGCCAAGCATGGCGGCCTGCTGCGTACCAGGGAAGTCGCTGCGGTCGCCGAGGCGGCCGACATCGCCTGGTACGGCGGCACCATGCTCGAGACCTCGATCGGCAGCGCCGCCTCGGCCCATGTGTTCTCGACCCTGGGCAACAAGCACCACGGCTGCGAGCTGTTCGGCCCACAGCTGCTGGTCGACGACATCGTGACCGAGCTGATGCCCATCGTCGACTTCGAGCTGCAGCTGCCGGACGGCCCCGGCATCGGCGTCGAGATCGATCCGGCCAAGCTGGAACGCTTCGACCGCGCGCGCGCCGGCCTGACCGCCACCCACATCGACCTGGGTCAGAAGCTGGCCGCCTGATCCCCCCATCTCACAGAAGGAAGAAAACCATGTTGTTTCTGGTTCGCATGGATGTCAATATCCCCCACGATCTGCCCGCGGCACAAGCCGATGAAATCAAGGCGCGCGAAAAGGCCTACTCGCAGGAACTGCAGCGCGACGGTCGCTGGAAGAACCTGTGGCGCGTGGTCGGCGAATACGCCAACTACAGCCTGTTCGACGTCGAAAGCAACGACGAGCTGCACACCCTGCTGTCGCAGCTGCCGCTGTTCCCGTTCATGAAGATCCACGTCACCCCGCTGGCCCAGCACCCGTCGGCGATCGCCTGACACATTGCCCACCTGACCACAGCCAGCCGTGCGCCAAACGGCTGCATCAGGCGCTGCGCCGGCCCGGAGCAATCCCGGCCGGCGTAGCGCTTTTCAGCCTGGACGAAGGGTGCAGGCCGGCGCCTGCTGGCGGCTCATGCACGGCACAACCCCATGCCTTTCAGGTCTTGGCCTGCCTGTGTCATCCGTGATGTTTCCGCGCTTCACGAACAAGGGTTAACCCTAATCCGGACATTCCTCTGCCCGAGAAAGCGGGCAAGATACTTTTTGGGTATGGATCAAGTCTGAAACAGTCTTTGATTTCGCTCTCGTCCTGACCCAGAATTCATTGCACAGACCAATCGGCAGCGGCAACAGCCCAAGCGATTGCCTGAAGTCCATCGTATTGCGACACCCACCCACTCAGGAGATAACCATGACCAAGAACGAATACACCAAGGAAAGCCTGCTCGAGCTCGTCAACACCGTCAAGATCGCTGAAGGCGACGAGCGCGTGCGCGCCATCGTCGGCCGCATCACCGCCGACCTGTTCAAGACCATCGACGAGTTCAAGGTCACTCCCGACGAGTTCTGGGCTGCCACCGACTGGCTGAGCCGCCTGGGCGCACTGGGCCAGATCGGCCTGATCACCGCCGGTCTGGGCTTCGATCGCCTGCTCGACATCATGCTGGACGAAGCCGACGAAGCTGCCGGCATCGCCGCCGGCACCCCGCGCGCCATCGAAGGCCCGCTGTTCGTTCCGGGCGCTCCGCAGTCCAACTACGAAGCCCAGCTCGACGATGACAGCACCCTGCGCGGCAAGGGCAAGGTCATGGTCGTCGAAGGCACCGTGTTCGACTTCGAAGGCAAGCCGGTCCCGAACGCCGTGATCGACGCCTGGCATTGCAACGAAGTGGGCGGCTACTCGCATTTCTTCCCGGGCATGAAGGAGCACGAACTGCGCCGCAAGATCGTCGCCAACGAGAACGGCCAGTACCGCTTCCGCACCACCATCGCCCCGGGCTACGAAATCCCGCCGACCGGCCCGGTCCGCGAGCTGTTCACCGCCCTGGGTCGCCACGGCAACCGTCCGGCCCACATCCACTTCCACGTGGTCAAGCCGGGCAACCGCACCCTGACCACCCAGGTCAACATCCCGGGTGACACCTTCATCGACGACGACTTCGCCTTCGCCACCCGCGACGGCCTGGTGCTGAACATCGAGCACGACGTCAACCCCGCCGGCTACGAGTCGCTGGGCATCACCGCACCTTGCGAGCGCGCCCGCTTCGACTTCAAGATGCAGAAGGCCATCGCTGAAGACGACACCGACCCGCGCACCCGCATGGCCAAGGCCCTGAACCAGTAATCGACAGCGCCGGGCCCCACGCCCGGTTTCGATGAAAGTCGTAAACGCCGGCCCGGTTCACTCCGGGCCGGCGTTTTTTCTTGCCTAGAGTGAGGGCATGAGGCGTGCAACTGCTGAGTAACGCCAGCTACCGAGCGTCTCTGCTCGGGTTGCAGCTCCGGGGGTAAATGCAGTCTCCTTGTGCTGGTTTGGTTAAAAACTATTGATTGAATATTTTTATATTTAACAAATATCTCAATGGTTGCAGAAAGTTGGGCATGAAGAATAATCAACCTGTGACACAACGCGAGTATCCGCTTGCCGATGACACGCTCATCATGTCGATCACGGACCCGCAGAGCCGCATCGTGTACGTGAATCCGGACTTTGTTGCGGCGAGTGGATTCGAGCAGGCGGAGCTTACCGGCCAGCCGCACAGCATGGTGCGCCATCCGGACATGCCAGCGCAGGCGTTCGCGGACATGTGGCGCACGATCGCGAGTGGGGAGTCCTGGGTCGGGGTAGTGAAGAACCGGCGCAAGAACGGGGATCATTACTGGGTGCGTGCGAACGCGACGCCAATAGGACAGGACGGCACGATAACGGGTTACACCTCGGTAAGGGTCAAGCCGTCCAGGGCGGAGGTGGAAACGGCTGAAGCGCTGTACCGGAAGGTGAGCGAGGGCCATGCTGGCAAGCTGGCGTTCCACAAGGGGTTGGTGGTACGACGCGGGGTGCTGGGATGGCTGTCCTGGGGGCAGCTGATGCCGGTACGCTGGCGCATACGCCTTGGGATGGGAGGGGCCCTGCTGATGGCGGCGCTCGGGGTGTCCTTGGCGGGAAGGCTTTCACTTGACGGAGGCTTGGCCATGCTCCTGGGCGGTTTGACGGGATGCTTCTGGCTTGAGCGTCAGATCGCTCTGCCGCTGAGCAAGATCCTGGAGGAGGCCAGGCGTGCGGCGTGCGGACAGCCCTGCCGAGCCGAGGGCTTGAACCGTGTCGACGAGATCGGCATGCTGATGCGCAACGTCCATCAGGCCAATCTCAATCTGCAGTCGCTGATCAAGGACGTGACGCTCCGTTCGGATACTGTCGGCAGCAGTGGGACGGCGATTTCACTGGCGAGCGCTGATCTTTCGATTCGTACCGAGAGCCAGGCCAGGGAGCTTGAACAAACGGGCGCATCGATGGAGGAACTGTCATCGGCAGTGCGCCATAACGCAGACCACACCAAACAGGCGACCGAACTGGCGCAGACAGTCAGCGAGGTCGCGACTCGCGGGGGCGATGCGGTGGCCCAGGTGGTGGAGACCATGCAGGGGATCAACGAAAGTTCCCGGCGAATCGCTGACATCATCGGTCTGATTGACGGGATAGCGTTTCAGACCAACATCCTCGCGCTCAATGCCGCAGTGGAAGCGGCGCGGGCGGGCGAGCAAGGCAGGAGCTTCTCGGTTGTCGCTAGCGAGGTGCGTGTGCTGGCGGCACGCAGCGCGGAGGCGGCCAAGGAAATCAAGGCATTGATCACCGACAGCGTCGGGCGCGTGGGACGGGGGGTCGAGCAGGCCGAACGGGCGGGCGCGACCATGACCGAGGTGGTGGGCGGTATCCAGCGCGTGACGCAGATCATCCGCGACATCAGCATCGCGACCGATGAGCAGAGTGGTGGGGTGGCGCAGGTGGGCACCGCCATCATGCAGATGGAGCGCGTGACGCAGCAGAACGCGTCGATGGTGCATGACATGACGGTGGCGGTCGACACGCTACGGGCTCAAATGACAGGCCTGGACTTGGCAACCCAGGTGTTCAACCAAATGGCTGACATCAAGGTGTCGACACAGGGAGCACGCTTGCGACCCTCATGATGGCGCGCTCAACGCGACCCGCTCGCGCGCAGCAGACGCGAGATGGTCTGCGCCGCCTCGCGCAGCGCCGGCAGCATCTCGCGCTGCATGGCGACGGGATCGGTGCGGTTGGCCTGGCCCGAGATGTTGAGCGCCGCGACGATCTCGCCGCCCTTGCCGTAGACCGGCGCAGCCATCGAGATCAGGCCCTCCTCCAGCTCCTGGTCCACCAGGCACCAGCCCTGCTCGCGCGCGCGCCGGATCTCGCGCAGCAGCTCGTCGATCCCGGTCAGCGTGTGACGGGTGCGGGCCTTGAGCTCGCTCGCGCGCAGCCGGCTTTCGGCCTCGGCATCGGACAGGCCGGACAAGAGCAAGCGGCCCATCGAGGTGCAGTAGGCCGGCAGGCGCGAACCGACGCCGAGATTGAGCGACAGGATCTTGTGCGTGTGGACCCGGATCACGTAGACGATTTCCTGTGCGTCGAGCACCGCCGCCGAGCAGGACTCGCCGGTACGGGTCGCCAGGGCCTCCATGACCGGCTCGGCCAGGTTCCAGATCGGCATCGATGACAGGTAGGCAAAGCCCAGATCCAGGATGCGCGGCGTCAGCCTGAAATGCTTGCCGTCGCTGTGCACATAGCCCAGCGTCTGCAGCGTCAGCAGGATGCGACGCGCGCCGGCCCGCGTCAGCCCGCTGCGCGCGGCGACCTCGCTGAGTGTCTGCACCGGCGCCTCAGCGCTGAAGGAACGGATCACCTCCAGTCCGCGGGCAAAGGACTGCACATAACTGTCGCCCGGTTGCGGGGCGGCCTCGGATCTTGTTGCGATATTTGCCATGATCAAAAAAAAGTTCTAGAATTCATTATACGAACACTTGTTCTTATGTAGAACAAAATAGCCGACACAAAGTCCGCAGCAGCGGTGCACACAACAGGAGCATTCCAGTGATCAACAAGATTTCCGCCTCGGTCGCCGAGGCCCTGTCGGGCATACAGGATGGTGCCACCGTCCTGATCGGCGGCTTCGGCACCGCCGGCATCCCGAACGAACTGATCGACGGCCTGATCGAGCAGGGCGCGCGCGACCTGACCGTGGTCAACAACAACGCCGGCAACGCCGACACCGGCCTGGCCGCGCTGCTCAAGACCGGTCGCGTGCGCAAGATCATCTGCAGCTTCCCGCGCCAGGCCGACTCCTGGGTCTTCGACGAGCTGTACCGCGCTGGCAAGATCGAACTCGAACTGGTGCCCCAGGGCAACCTGGCAGAGCGCCTGCGCGCTGCCGGCGCCGGTGTCGGTGCCTTCTTCACGCCCACCGGCTACGGCACCGAGCTGGCCAGGAACGCCGACGGCACACCCAAGGAAACCCGGATCATCGACGGCAAGGCCTATGTGCTTGAGTACCCGATCCACGGTGACGTCGCGCTGATCAAGGCCGAAGCCGGCGACCGCTGGGGCAACCTGATCTACCGCAAGGCGGCGCGCAACTTCGGTCCGGTCATGGCCACCGCCGCCAAGCGCACCATCGCGACCGTGCACGAGATCGTCGAGCTGGGCCAGATGGACCCCGAGCACATCGTGACCCCGGGCATCTTCGTCTCGAAGATCGTCAAGATCGAGCGCGTGGCCACCCAGGCCGGCGGTTTCAAGCAAGCCTGAATCGGAGACCAGAACATGAGCAACTACACCAAGCGCAGCAAGCAGGAACTGGCCCAGCGCGTCGCCCTGGACATCTTCGACGGTGCCTACGTCAACCTCGGCATCGGCCAGCCCACCCTGGTCGCCAACTACCTGCCCGAAGGCATGGAAGTGGTGCTGCACAGCGAGAACGGCATCCTGGGCATGGGGGCCGCCCCGGCCGCCGGCGAGGAAGACTACGACCTGATCAACGCCGGCAAGCAGCCCGTCACGCTGCTGCCGGGCGGCAGCTTCTTCCACCATGCCGACAGCTTCGCCATGATGCGCGGCGGTCATCTCGACATCAGCGTGCTGGGTGCCTTCCAGGTCTCGGCCACCGGCGACCTGGCCAACTGGAGCACCGGCGAAGCTGGCTCCATCCCCGCCGTCGGCGGTGCGATGGACCTGGCGGTCGGCGCCAAGCAGACCTGGGTCATGATGGACCTGCTGACCAAGAAAGGCGAGAGCAAGGTCGTCCAGTCATGCAGCTATCCGCTGACCGGTCTGGCTTGCGTCAAGCGCATCTACTCCGACCTGGCCACGCTGGAATGCACCCCCGAAGGCCTCAAGCTGATCGACAAGGTCGACGGCCTGGAGCACGCCGAACTCGAACGCCTGGTCGGCCTGCCGATCCAGGCCTGAGCCGCGCCGGAACCCCGATCCAACAACCACCCGAGAGAAGACACCATGATCGACGCCTATATCTGCGACGCCATCCGCACCCCCTTCGGCCGCTACGGCGGTGCCCTGTCCGGCGTGCGCGCCGACGACCTCGGCGCGGTGCCGATCAAGGCGCTGATGGAGCGCAACCCGCAGGTCGACTGGAAGGCCATCGACGACGTGCTCTACGGCTGCGCCAACCAGGCCGGCGAAGACAACCGCAACGTCGCCCGCATGTCCGCCCTGCTGGCCGGCCTGCCGGTCGAAGTCCCCGGCACGACCGTCAACCGCCTGTGCGGCTCGGCCCTCGATGCGGTCGGCTCGGCCGCGCGCGCCATCAAGTCCGGCGAAGCCCGCCTGATGATCGCCGGCGGCGTCGAGAGCATGAGCCGCGCCCCCTTCGTCAGCCCTAAGGCCGAGTCGGCCTTCAGCCGCTCCAACGCGGTCTACGACACCACCATCGGCTGGCGCTTCATCAACAAGCTGATGAAGGCCCAGTACGGCGTCGACTCGATGCCCGAGACGGCCGAGAACGTCGCGGTCGACTTCAAGATCGAACGCGAAGCACAGGACCTGATGGCCTACACCAGCCAGCTGCGCGCCGCCGCCGCGATCAAGGCCGGCCACCTGGCCCGCGAGATCTGCCCGGTGGTCATCCCGCAGAAGAAGGGCGACCCGGTCGTGGTCGACACCGACGAGCACCCGCGCGCCACCACGCTGGAAGCGCTGGCCAAGCTCAAGGGCGTCGTGCGCCCTGACGGCAGCGTGACCGCCGGCAACGCCTCGGGCGTCAACGACGGCGCCTGCGCCCTGCTGCTGGCCAACGCCGAAGCCGCCCGGCAATACGGCCTGACGCCCAAGGCGCGCGTGGTCGGCATGGCCAGCGCCGGCCTGGCGCCGCGCATCATGGGTTACGGTCCGACCCCGGCCGTGCAGAAGCTGCTGGCCCAGACCGGCCTGACGCTGGAGCAGATGGACGTGATCGAGCTCAACGAGGCCTTTGCGGCCCAGGGCCTGGCCGTGCTGCGCGGCCTGGGCCTGGCCGATGACGACGCGCGCGTCAACGCCTGGGGCGGCGCCATCGCCCTGGGTCACCCGCTCGGCGCCTCGGGTGCCCGCCTGGTGACCACCGCCATCAACCGCCTGCACCACATCGGTGGCCGCTACGCGCTGTGCACCATGTGCATCGGCGTCGGCCAGGGCATCGCGCTGATCATCGAAAAGGTCTGATCAGCCCCGCATCAGCGCCTCGATCTCGTCGCCATCGACCGGCACGCCGCGCGTGATCAGCTCGCAGCCGGACTCGGTGACGATGG
>CALPRQ020000054.1 GCA_943326015.2 Chitinophaga pinensis
CGCTGGATCGTCGAACGCAGCTTTGCTTGGCTGGACAAGAACAGGCGGCTGTGGAAGAACTGCGAGCGGCTGCTCAACACCAGCCTGCAGTTCGTCCATCTGGCTTTCCTGGGGCTCTTGCTCAGAAGACTTTGAACACGCTCTTAGATGTGTCGAGCTTGCCTGCTGCCGGTCTGACCTGTTCAAAGCATCTTCGATTTCACGTCTGGCAAGGAAAGAGGCTTCGTGGCGGACGTTGTCGTTCTGGCCGGTTACGCTGTCGCTGGCATCGCTTCAGCAGGCGGGACGCTGACATGGTGAGCGTCGTAGCGCTTGTTGCCTGTCATGACGGCCCACAGAATCCGTGCGTTCTTGTTGGCGAGCGCCACGGCGGCCTTCTTCCAGCCGCAGCGCTCGCGTAGTCGCTGAGCCCACTGGGAGATGGGATCCTCGGTGTGTTTGCCGACCAACACGACCGACTTGGCACCCTGTATCAGCAGGTTTCGCAAGTATTTGCTGCCGCGTTTGGTGATGCCGCCCAGACTGGTCTTGCCGCCGCTGGAATTCTGTTTCGGCATCAGCCCCAGCCAGGCGCCGAACTGGGCGCCGTTCTTGAACTGCTTTGCCGCTCTTGCCCTGGATCCGGTACGGCGCGACGAACTGCGCCGGAATCATGCGGGCATCCAGGCCGCGTTCGCGCAGCTGGCGACACCCGTGGTGGGCGCCGCAGCAGGCCTCCATCGCCACGAGGCATCCAGCGAAGTGTCAGGTTGAGGCCATAGATGCCGTGTCGCAGGCATCAAGCTGGAGCATGGATCAAATTGGCATCCATGCGTGTTGCTAATGTCACTTTCGACAAGTATCTCTCAGATTTCCATCAACGACCGTATGTTCTGATAAAGCTTGCCTTGCCGATGGCGTTCATATTCACCATGAATCCGGCCAATCCTGCGCTCGCATTGGTCGGCAGCCCCAATTTGTCGACCTTCAACGCATACACCGTAAATCGATAATGATGAGGTGCATCGCCCGTTGGAGGGCAAGGGCCACCCCAACCGGGCATTCCAAAGTCGGTCGCAATTTGTTTTCCGCCGTCGGCCAGAATATCAGCACCCATCTTGCCGGCACCCTGGGTAATGCCAGTTGCATTTGCTGGGATGTCAACTACGATCCAATGCCGGAATCCGCCTACCCCGGTTGGGGCGTCCGGGTCATGCACTATAACCGCAAAGCTCTTCGTGCTATCCGGCGCATTTTTCCAGTTCAATGTCGGGGAGACGTTTTCTCCATTACAACCAAAATTATTGAACACAAATGTCTCAAAAATAGAATTTTCTTTAGTCAAGTCGGGGCTGCTGAGTTCAAATTCTTTGGCAAATGATGCAGACGACGCAATCGTCAAAATACTCGCGGCGATGATATTCTTTAACATGGATATTTCCTTTTGTTTGCAAGTGTAATGAAGGCGCTAGACTTAACTGCTTATGCCGTCAACTTATCGCAGGCAGTGGTCTTTAGTTTTACCGTTTCGCCTCCAACAGAGCTGCATCGATGGAAAACGAACAATCGTCCTGCACCATGAAGTAAGCAGCTACCTCTTCCGGCGCGCTCTTGAACAAGCTTCGAATTGCTTGCACGCGTTCCGGTGGCGTGCGCATTCGCGCAATCCACGGAGTGAACTGCATGGTCAGTTTCCATTCACTTTTGTATGCATGCGTAAACGCTGCGGCGCTCAACATGGCCGACCACTCCGTGACGCGGTAATCTCGCACATGTGAGGCGTCGCGTAACAGTTCGACTGCTTGCAAGGTTGTGTCGTACAGGGCCGCTTCCGGGGCAACGATGTCGATGACGACGAACACGCCACCGGAGCGCAATACACGGTGAACTTCCCTGAGCGCTGCCGGCACGTCTTGCCAGTGGTGGGCAGAAAAGCGTGTCACCACGATATCAAAGCTTCCGTCCGCAAAAGGCAAGTGCTCCGCGCATCCTTGTTGCGTATATACATTCCCGAGATTGTTTTCCCTGGAGAAATTCTCCACAACGGCAAGCATTTGCTCGGAGATGTCGTAAGCAATGACCGAGTCCGAATGCGGCGCAAGGGCAAAGCTGACGTGGCCGGCACCGCAGCCAAGGTCCAGTACTTTCGGTGTTGGATAGCGAGCGGCAATGTGTTGCAGCGCGACGAGATCCGCGCCGGTGGAATGCACGGTGCTGGAAAGATAGGCGTTGGCAGTGTTGCAGAATTGCTGGGTGACGAGGGCTTGTTGTTTCATGTCGTACTCTCCTGCTGGATTAAGTTGGTCCAGAATACGTGATCATCTATCCTATAACAAGACAATAATTTATACTGGTATATTTAGTACCAATTGACATTTACCCACAGGACGTCCAGACATGCAGAGCAACAAGTTAGGTGAGTTTATTCGCGCACATCGCGAACGCATCAAGCCCATCGATGTCGGCTTGCCGGACGGCGGCAGGAGGCGCACGCCAGGGCTTCGGCGGGAGGAATTGGCACAACTATGCGAGGTCAGTCCTACCTGGCTTACTTGGCTGGAACAAGGCCGGCCGGTGTCCGCATCAGGCAAGATGCTGGGAAAATTGGCTGATGCAATGCATCTGACAAATGCCGAACGTGCTTATCTGTTTAATTTGGCAGAAAAGCTGGATCCGAAGCTGATGGTTGATGGCATAGAGTCCGCCGGAGGATTGGGTGCGATTGTCGATGCGATTAAAACGCCAGCCTATATCTTGAACCGACAATGGGATGTAGTGGCGTGGAATCGTGATGCCAGCGACTTGTTTGTCGGCTGGCTGGATGGCAGTTCCAGTGATTCAACAAACCCGACAGCACCGAAAAATCTGTTGCAATTCATGTTCCAGGAGCGAACGGCACGCGAGTTGATTGTCGACTGGCCGAACCGTGCCGAACGGCTGGTGGCCGAGTTCCGCGCTGACTGCGGAAAATATGCTGATCAGGAACCGTTGGCCGGATTGATTGCGACCCTGACGCAAACGAGCAACACATTCCGGAAATTATGGGCTTCGCAGCATGTGGTGAGTCGGGAGGGCGGCTCGCGCAAATTTTCACATCCAGTGCAGGGACTTTTGACGTTCGATCAAACCACGTTCCAATTTTCGAAACAGCATGGCCTGAAACTGGTACTGCTGTTGCCTGCATGATCAAGGATATGAGCGCTGCACCGGCTTAGCGAATGAAATGGACTTCCCCGTCCCTGGTGGCCGCGCCCCTTGAGGCTTACGGTTTACGGCAACAAGGTGCCACGATGGAGAGGTTCAACGGTTCATCAACTCACCTGAGAGGGGAAGTCATGGCAATCGTAACCATCGGGATCGATCTTGCAAAAAATGTTTTTGCAGTGCATGGCGTCAACGAGGCCGGCAAGCCGGTGTTGATCAAGCCCACGGTTGCCCGCGGCAAGTTGCTGGAGTTGATCGCGTCGCTGCCACCGTGCACCATTGGCATGGAAGCCTGTTCGGGCGCCCATCACTGGGCACGTCTGTTCATGGCCCATGGCCACACTGTTCGCCTGATGGCGTCAAAGTTCGTGGCGCCTTACCGGCTGTCGGGCAAGCAAGGCAAGAACGACGCAGCGGACGCCGCCGCCATCTGCGAGGCCGTGCAGCGACCTCACATGCGATTTGTGCCTATCAAAACCGTGGAGCAGCAAGGACAGCTCTGCATCCACCGGGTGCGCCAGGGGTTCATGAACAGCGCACCGCTACGATCAACCGCATCCGAGGCCTGCTATCGGAGTTTGGGGAGCGCTTTGCCATGCCTGCCTGAGACCATGCAGCGCGCTGCGCAAATGAATTGATTTCTACCGCCGCTTGACGGCCTGCAGTGATGAAGCAAGGTTGGACCTGCGCGAGGCTTGCCTGAAAAAAGTACGAAGGTGGTTAGCCCCATCCTTGATTAGCGCGAACGAGGCCCCCGCGTGCGTCTTTCATCTGGGTCCGCAGCACTTGAGCTGCATCAATGACCGTTTGTAGTACAGCCAGTCCGCACTTTGTGTTCAAAGTCTCTGCCAGCGCCGCCGGTCGCGTCCGCAACTGCCAAATACGTTCCGTGGTGACGTGCTGCGCACGCCGCCACGGTCAGGTGCTGCTTGACCTGTGGGGAAGCCCTTGTAGTGCTTTAAATTTCGAATTCTGAGACGACCCCATTCAGGTCGCAGGTGCTGCAGCCGGCCGCGTGCGGTAAAACTGCATCGGCACGGCGGCGGTCTGGTTCAGCACGCTGCGCTTGATCTTGCCGACCACATGCATCTCGCAGGGCTTGCAGTCGAAGCGCAGCGTAAGCTTTTCCTTGCCATTGATCAGCTGCAGTGGCTCGGCCCTGACCTGGCCTTGCACGCCGGTCACGCCCTTGGCCTGCTTCGGGCACAGGCTCAAGCTGAAGCGCACGCAATGCTTGGTGATCATCAGGCTGACCTCGCCTGCCTCCTCCTGGCTCTCGTAGGCCGCGGCGATCACCTTCACGTCATGGCGGGCGTAGAAGTCGCGTGCCTTGTGGTTGTAGACGTTGGCCAGGTAGGTCAGCGTATCCTCGGGGTAGGGCACGGGCGGCTCGACGGGCTTGGCGCGCGGCAGGCGCTGCAGGGCGCTGGATCGGGCCGCCTCCAGCTGCGCGATCGCGTCGCGGCGCAGCGCATTGAGCGTGGAGGCTGGCACGAACCTCGGCGCGGACAGCTCGATGGCGGTGTCCAGCGGCGTGAAGATCGTGTCACCCAGCCGTTCGAGTTGTTCACGCAGCTTGGCTTCGGCCTGTGACGGGTCCTTGGGGCTTTGCCGTTCCAGCGCGACCTGGGCCTCGCCGCAATGGCCATCCTCGTCGGTCAGGCTCAGCTTGAGGCCGTTTTCGGTCTCGGCCAGCCTGATCCAGCAGCCGATGCGGCGCTCGGACGATTTCTTTTCCAGACCGCGCACCCAGTCCATGCTGCGGTTGCGGTTGACCTCGACCCCCTTGCGCAGGTCCTTGAAGCCATCCATCGGGTCCTTCGGGAAAATGCGCCAGATCCGGCCGCCGTCCTGGCCCTTGCCGAGTTTCTCGACCCGGTTGGTCTGCAGGCCGACGAGCTCCTTTTGCAGGTCGTAGTAGCACAGGCCGTCGCCGTTGGCGAGTTCCATGGCCGCATCGCTGAGTTCGAGCTCGACGCTGTCGGCATTGACTTTCGAGACCCAGCCGATCGCCTGGCCCGGGTTCTTCGGGCTGTCGAAGGCGCCGATGTCGTCCTTGCGGCCTTGCACGAAGTAGTCGGTGAACTCGCGGTTGAAGTTCTGGTCCGGGTCGGGCTGGAAGAAGAAGGTGCATTCGCCACTCGACGCGCGCGCCAGTTCGGGGCGCTGCTCCAGGATCTCGTCGAGCAGCAGCCGGTAATGCGCCGTGATGTTCTTCACGTAGCCCATGTCCTTGTAGCGGCCCTCGATCTTGAAGCTGCGCACGCCGGCGTCGATCAGCGCGGTCAGGTTCTCGCTCTGGTTGTTGTCCTTCATCGACAGCACATGCTTGTCGTGCGCGATGATGCGGCCCTGGGCGTCCTTGACCTCGTAGGGCAGGCGGCAGGCCTGCGAGCAGTCGCCCCGGTTGGCGCTGCGCCCGGTGTGCGCGTGGCTGATGAAGCACTGGCCGCTGTAGGCGACGCACAGCGCGCCGTGGACGAAGAACTCGATGTTGCAGCGCTCGGGATCGGTGGCGGCGCGGATGGCGGCAATCTGCGGCAGGGTGAGCTCACGCGCCAGCACGATCTGGCTCAGACCCGCGTCCTGAAGGAAGCGGGCCTTTTCCGGCGTGCGGATGTCGGTCTGGGTGCTCGCGTGCAGCTGGATGGGCGGCAGGTCGAGTTCGAGCAGGCCCATGTCCTGGATGATGAGCGCGTCGGCGCCGGCGTCATAGAGCTGGTGGATCAGCCGGCGTGCGGGTTCGAGCTCGTCATCGCGCAGGATGGTGTTGAGCGTGACGAAGATCCGGCTCTGGTAGCGGTGCGCATGCCTGACCAGCCTGGCGATGTCCTGCAGCGAGTTGTCGGCGCTGGCGCGGGCACCGAACGACGGTCCGCCGATGTAGATGGCGTCGGCGCCGTGGTTGACGGCCTCGATGCCGATATCGGCGTCGCGTGCGGGGGACAGGAGTTCGAGCTGGTGAGGGAGCATGGGGCGTGAGGCGGGCTGCGGATATGCCGCTGGCGGCAAACCCGCTATTGTCCCAGTTTCACGCTCAGAAGCCCAGTTCCCGGATCAATACCGCAGCAGCCTGGCGGAGATAGCGCCAGGCCGGTGCCTCCCAGCTGGCGTGCACCGTGACCTGGCCACGCCAGCTCAAGTGGCCCCAGTCTTCGATGGCGTTGGCCGGAACCTCGAACGAGACGCGGTAGACCGCGCGCTCCGGCACCAGCTGGCCAGCCTTCTCGCGCGTGAGCACATGGCCGCCGAACTGTACGGCCAGTTCCGGCCTGGGCAGCACGCGCGAGGCGTCGCGGTCGATGGACTTGACCTTGAGCCGGATCGCGTGGGCGGCTGGACCGTCGGCGATGAACAGGGCACTGTCGCCGGGCGCCACACGCTGGACATCATGCTCGTCGAGCCAGGTCTCGACCAGCCAGTGGCCGTCGTCGCGCACCAGCAGGGCGATTTTTTCCTTGCGCGACAGCCACTGGCCGACCTGCAGGTCGGGGTCGAGATCGCGCAGCCGGCCCGGAAAGGGCGCGCGTGGCGCGTAGGTCTTGAACTCGGTATCGAGGCTGGCCAGCTCGGACTGCGCGCCGGCCAGCGTCTGTTCGTTGACGAGCAGGCGCTGGCGCGACTCGGCCTCGAAGCCCGAGGCGGCAGCCTGCCAGCGCAACTGCTCGACGCGGGCGAGCAGGGCCTGGCGCCGCATCTGCAGGTCGGGCAGGTAGAGGCGCAGCAGCTCGGCATCCTGCGGCACGGCATCCCCCTCGCGAAAGGGCAGCGCATCGACGCGCGCCCCGGAAGGCGCGAACACCGGCCAGACCTCGGCCGGCTTGAGCATCGCGCTGGCTGTCACGCGCGCTGGCCAGGGTACCACCGTCAGCAGCAGCGCCGCGAGCAAGACGGCCGCGCTGGCGCGACTGCGGCGACTGGAGCGGATGCGGGGCCAGCGTTCACGCCAGGCGGCGAGTTCGACCCGGATCGGCAGCAGCACGAACCACAGGATCTCGACCGCGAACAGCAGGATGCCGACCAGCTTGACGGCGAAATGGTAGACCATCACCGCGATGCCGAGGAACACGACCAGGCGGTAGGTCCAGGTGATCCAGGCAAAGGCGATCAGGCCCGCCTCGCGCCCGGGCGGGAAATGCTCCGGCTTGGGCTCGCGCAGGTCGAACAGCCATTCGCGCAGCTTCCAGCGTGCCAGCGCGAAGCTGCGCTGGTGCAGGTTGGGCAGGTCGAGCCAGTCCGACAGGATGAAATAGCCATCGAAGCGCATGAAGGGGCTGGCGTTGATCGCCAAGGTGCCGATCCAGCTGGTGGTGGCGAGCGCGAAGGCGGCCGAGCGCCAGGCACCGTCGGGCAGCAGCGCCCAGCACAGCGTGGCCCAGGCCGCGATCACCAGCTCGGTGGCGATGCCGGCGGCGGCCACGCGCAGCCTCTGCCAGCGCCCCGTCAGGCGCCAGGTCTCGTTGGTGTCGGTGTACGCCACCGGCCACAGCACCAGGAAGGCGACCCCCATCGCCGGGATACGGCAGCCCTGGCGCTTGGCGGCGAAGGCATGGCCGAGCTCATGCAGGAACTTGACCGCCACCAGCGCGACGCCATAGGCCGCCAGGCCCGACCAGCTGAAGTTGTCGACCAGTGAGGCCGTGAACACATCCCACTGCCTGGCGACCTGGTAGAGCCCCAGGGTCAGCACGGCCAACGTCAGCGCCAGGAAGCCACGGCTGCAGAAAATGGCAGCAGCGCCTTGCCAGCGCTCCAGCCAGGCGTCGGGCTGCCAGAGCGGGATGCGGAAGAACAGGTAGTGGTGCAGCAGCCACTTGAACGGACTGCCCTTGATCTTGTCCAGCCGCTCGGCCAGCTGGCGCGCGCTGCCGGCTTGCGGCTGCAGCAGCTGGTTGTCCTGCAGGAAGCGGGCGACCTGCTGCACCGCAGCGGGACCGATCTGCAGCGTGGTGTCGGCCGACACGGCGGCAGCGATGGCCTGCGCGTCGTCGAGCGACCAGCGGCTCAGGATCTCGAAGGTCGGCCAGTCCAGGCGCAGGAACTGGTGGCGCACCGGGTCGTGCAGGGTCCAGCTCGGCTGGCCGTCGTCGAGCACCGGCCCGGGCAGGAGATCAAGCTCCTCGCGCAGTCTTGGCAAGGGCATGCGTCAGACCCCCAGCGCCGTGCGGGCGGCTGCCAGTGGCCGGCGCAGCATCCAGTAGGCCAGCGGCACCCAGTCGCCCTGCAGCTTGGCCGTGCCCTTGAGGCCGACACGGTGCCCGGTCGGCTCGTCGAGCGTGGCGCGCACCCGGTAGGCATAGGCACCGTCGGGGCGCTGGACCGCGTCGTGCGCCATGTAGCGCAATCGCGCCGAAACCGGCGACAGCGGGCTGGAATTGAGGTAGAGCTTGACGGCGGCACCAGGCTCGAGCGCGATCGCATCGGCCAGCGGCAACCAGGCCTCGACCTCGCTGTCATGGGTCGCCGCCAGCCGCATGATGCGCTCGCCGACGCTGACCGGCCGCCCCGCCCACTCGGACGGGTCGTCGAACAGCACCACGCCGTCCTGCGGCGCGAGCACGCGGGAGCGCTGCAACTGTTCGCGCAGGAATTCGGCCTCGGCGCGTTTTTCCTCGATCTTGCCGGTCAGCAAGGCGAGTTGCGTGCGGTACTTGGCATCGAGCAGCGCCTGCTGCGTGGTCTGGCGGTATTCGGTCTCGGCCGTCGCGAGCGACTGCTCGGCCACTTCCAGCCGGCTGCGGATCAGTGCTTCGTCGAAACCGAACAGCGGCTGGTTCTTCTTGACGGCCTGGTTGGGCTGCACATGGAAGCTGTCGACCACGCCGTCGAGTGGGGCGCGGATGACGATCGGATGGGCGGGTACCAGCTCGCCGGGCGCGAGCACGGTCAGGCGCATGGGAATGAGCAGCACGGCGACCAAGGCCGCTGCCCAGCGGATGCGGGTTTGCCGCCACCAGGGCTGGTTCGCAGCGGGTTTGAACAGCGCGGTCATCCGGCGGCGCCAGATCTGCCAGGACCAGGCCGGGGCACGGTGCAGCGTGCGCCAGGCATGGAACCAGGTTTCCAGCCACTCGGCCAGCAGGGCGACATCCTGCTGGCTGAACGGGCGGTCGCGCGCCAGCAGCAGTCCACCGCTGGTGGCAGCCGCTGTCGCAGCGCTGGCGCCATCGGTCGCAGCAGAGGGGACCACGGGCAGGGGAAGCCAGAGCCCATGCGACGGCAGCCATTGCGACCATTCGGCACCCAGATCAGCGGGCAAGGCGCCGGCCGAGACCGGCGCTGGCTGGGGTTCGCCCGATGCCAGGTGAGCACAGACCCGGGTCAGCCAGAGTGCGTAAGGGGCATGCGCCTCGACCTGCACCACGCCCGAGAGCGCCTGCAGGCCGGAGTCGGCCAGCCACAGCGCCGACTGCCGGTAGCCGGTGAGCGCATGGCTGTCATTGACCAGCAGGAAACCCAGTTCGGCAGCGGTCGCCGCCTTGCGGGCCCGCCGCGACAGTTCGAGCAGGCTGAACAGCGGGTTGTGAGGGGCCGACTGGCCTTGGCCAGTCGGCGCTGTTGGTGTCGTCATGGACAAGTTTGGAGCACTCTCTTATCCGGCGACAACAGGCACTGCCCGTTTGCCCGGCTGACGTTGCGTAGCATCGCGCAGTTTCTCGCTCAGGCCGGCGCGGCCTGCCTCCTGCCGCTTGTCACCGACGTGGAAGCGGAACAGCGTCGCGGCCTCGCGCCCCTGGGCATCACGCGCCGTCAGCTTGATCCGCAGCTCGCCGCTGAAGCCGGCTGGCGCAGCGAACTCGAATTTGCCGCTGCGCGCATCGAAGCGGGCCCAGCCCGGCAGCGGCGAACCGTCGGCGAGCTGTGCCGACAACAGCACATCGGCACCCACTTGCGTATGCACGAAGGTATCGGCTGGCACCGCGAAGCTGCCAACCATGCCACGCTCGGCGAACTGGTCGCCCATGCCGCGCAAGACCTGCAGGCTTGCCGCATCCTGCGGCACGACCAGCGGCGTCCAGCCCTGCAGGCTGGTCTCCGCTTCGGCGTGACGGGCATGAGACCAATCGCGATCCTGGTCGCCCCAGTGCCAGTCGGTGCGCTCGACCAGGCCCAGCGACTTCGGATTGGCGTCGGCGGCGAGCGCGTAGAGCGTCTTGTCGAAAGGCTGGTACTCGAAGTGCGGTCCCGGCGTGAATTCCATCGTCCCCGTCGGCACCGTGACGGCTGGCGACTCGGTGTGCGGCTGCGCCGGGGATGTGGTTTGCTCGGGTTCGGGTGTCACGGGTTCCACCGTGGATTTGCTGAAGACCAGCACGCCCGGGTCGAGGATCTTGCCGACCGTCGAATCGTTGTCGCCGAAGGCGTTGTCGGTGATGATGAGCTCGATGTAGTCGAGCTTGCCGTCGCCATTCTCGTCGATGAAGCGCGCGCCATCGCCGCCGGTCTTGCGCTGCGTGAAGTCGTACCAGCCCGCCTTGCTGATGGTCTTGCCATCGAGGTCGACCAGGTCGCCTTTGGCATCGATTGCCTCCTGGGATACATACTTGATGTAGCCCGTGACATCGCCGGTCTTGAGCTGGGCGGCGCGGATGTCGATCAGCAGGCGCACTTGCGTGCCCGCGCGGCTGCTGTCGATGTCGGTCAGCGTGGTGTCGATGCTGCCATCGTTGTTGCTGTCCTGGCCGGCGACCTTGAATCGGATCGGGTCCCAGGGAGTCGTGACCTGGGTGACTCCGTCGGCGAGCGTGACCGTCTTCTGACCATTCGCGTCTTCGACCACCTGGGTCGCGGCATCGATCTCCTGATAGGTCTTGACCTCGATGTCGAGCAGCTGCGCCTTGTCGGAGACGGTGCTGTCCGTGGCGCTATCAGTGACGGCGACCGAGACGATGGCCTTGCTGTCGGTCAGCGTGCCGGCGTTGCCCTGGTTGAAATAAGCCTTGTTGGTCCAGGCCAGGGTGGCGAGCGCATTCTGTACCGCATCCTGGTTGCCGTCGTTGTTGAGGTCGCCCTTGGTGGCGTCGCCTATGCCCTGCGAAGCGGCGAGCGTGGCGAGTGCTTCCTCGGTCGTCGGGGTGATGCCGTCGTGGTCGTAGTCGTCATCCAGGCCTGTGGAGCTGGTGACCACCAGACCGTCACCCGTGAACTGGTCGGTTAGGTAGATCACGCCGGTGCCGTCGTCGCGCAGCGTCGCGACGCCGATCGACTTCGCATTGCCGCTGCCGCGCGCCGTCAGGCTGAACGTCTCCGAACCTTCCTTGTCCTGGTCTTGTTCCGCCTTGATGTCGACGCGCACCTGCAGGGTGCCAGAGTCCGGAATCGAGGCATTCTTGCCGTCGTATGGGACCCATTTCGAGCCATTCCAGAACTCGATGTTGCCCTGGTTCTCGTAGATGGACTTGTCGACCGAAACCGCGTTGGCACGGGTGTCCTGTTCCAATCCGAGCGTGATTGTGCCGGCCGGTCCCTTGAGCGTGAACACCACGTAAGCCGAGCCTTCGTTGACGATCGGGCTGTCGATCTGGATGCTGCGGTCGTCATCCTTCTGTGCCGTGAGGTTCTCGGCACCGCTGTCGTTGAAGATGGCACCGGTTCCGAAGTCGCCGATGATGCCCTTGGCGCTCGCGGGGTCGCGGCCCGGACGAGTCGCCAGCAGCGTGAACGCCTGTCGCCCTTCATATTGGGTGTCGTCGATGATCGGCACGCGGACCAGCAGCACCGAACCGCCCTGCGGCATCGTCACGAGCTGGCCAGGGACGTAGTCGATCCATTGCTTGCCGTCATAGACCTGCAGCTTGTTCTCGTAGTCCTTGCCTGCCTCGGCTTTCGTCACATCGGCATCGACGCCGGTCGCGTCATCCTGCAAGGCGAGGGTGAAGGTCTGGCCGCCGTAGGCTTCGACGCGGAACACCGAGTAGGGGGATTTCTCGTTGACCGTCACGTCGGAGATCGTGATCGGCCGGTCGTCATCTTTCTCGGTGCTGGTGTTCTCGCTGCCGTCGTCGTTGAAGATGGTGCCGGTGCCGTCGTCGATCACGGTGGCGGTGCCGACCGAGGCGCTGCCGCCCATCAAGCTGGCCGTGAGCGTGAAGGTTTCCGCCTTTTCGTAGGCCATGTCCTGCGTGATCGGCGTGCGCGCGAGCAGCTTGCCGCTGGCCGGTAGTGACAGCGCGCCGGAGTAGGGCTGCCAGGTCTTTCCGCCGTCGGTCGAGACCTCGAGCGCCGTGCCACTGGCCGAGTCGAAGTCCACGCCAGCGCCGGTTGCCGTGCCGGCGGCGAGCGCCAGCGTGAAGGCTTGCCCCGCGCTGCCCTTGACCTCGAAAACGGCATGAGGCGATGCCTCGTTGACCGTCGGACTGCTCACGGTCAGCGGGTCAGTCGAGGTCGTGACCATGACCGTCGCCAGGGTCGGCTCGGTGTCGAGCGTGCCGTCGGTGGCGACATAGCGGATCGTGGCCTTGCCGCTGAAACCGGTCGCCGGCGTGAACACCAGCTTGCCATCGACGATGCTGACCTGGCCCTGTTCCACGGGCACCGTGGCCGACTTGATCGTCAGCGTCGGGCCATCGACATCGGTATCGTTGGCCAGCACATCGACCGTCACGGGCTGATTCTGCAGCGTCGAGACGGTTTCGGCGACACCGACCGGCGCTTCATTGACGCCGGTGATGGTGACGACCACCTGCTGGGTCGTGCCGTCCACCGACTGGACCGTGAAGGTCTCGGTCCTGGTCTGGCCGGCCTTGAGGTACTGCACCTTGGCGTTGTCGACCGAGTAGGTCCAGCCGCCGGCCTCGGTGATCGAGAGCTGGCCCAGGGTGCCGCTGGCGGCGCTGATGTCGGACGCGCCGGTCAGGAACTTGGCCTGACCGCTGTCGGCATCGGTGAGGGTCAGCGCGCCGGAGTCGGTCAGCTGGCCC
>CALPRQ020000055.1 GCA_943326015.2 Chitinophaga pinensis
GGAGCTGACCGCGGCCAAGGTGATCGTCTCGGGTGGCCGCGCGCTGGGCAGCGCCGAGCAGTTCAACGCGGTGATGACGCCGCTGGCGGACAAGCTGGGGGCGGCGATCGGTGCCTCCCGCGCGGCGGTCGATGCGGGCTATGCCGCCAACGACCTGCAGGTCGGCCAGACCGGCAAGATCGTGGCGCCGCAGCTGTATGTGGCGGTGGGCATCTCGGGCGCGATCCAGCATCTGGCGGGCATGAAGGACAGCAAGGTGATCGTGGCGATCAACAAGGACCCGGAGGCACCGATCTTCTCGGTGGCCGACTACGGGCTGGAGGCCGATCTGTTTGCGGCCGTGCCGGAACTGGTCCGCGCCACCTGACCTGCCAGGTCAGGGCTTGCCGTCCGAGGCGCGCAGGCCGGCAATCGTGACGCTGACCAGTACCACGCAACTGGTCAACGCAGTCACGATGCCTGGCCAGCCGTAATGGGACCAGGCCCAGCCGACCGCGCTGCCGATCACGCTGCCGCCGAGGTGGTAGCTCGACAGGTAGAGTGCCGAGACCAGGCCACGGCGGTCGCCCGCCTTTTGCCCGACCCAGGCGCTTGCGACGGCATGCAGTGCAAATACGCCGAAGGTGAACAATGCCAGTCCCGCGATCACGAACACCAGCGGCGTCAGCAGGGTCAGCAGCAGTCCGACCAGCATGCACAGGCTCATCATCAGCATGGTGCGCAATTCGCCCAGGCGCTGACTCTGGCTGCCGGCCCAGGCCGATGCCAGGCTGCCGATCGAATACAGCATGAAGATGCTGCCACTGACGGCCGGCTTCAGGCTGTACGGAGGGGCTGCCAGCCGGAAGCTGAGATAGTTGTAGACGCCGATGAAGGTGCCCATGACCAGGAAGCCGACGCCGAACATCCAGGGCAGCGGGGTGGATTGGTAGATGCGCAGCAGGTCGCGCCACAGCACGGCCAGCTCCAGCGTGCGGGAGCTGAAATGCCGCGCCGCCGGCAGCAGGCGCCAGAAGGCCAGCGCCAGGCCCGCGCCGAGCAGGCCCTGCGCGAGCATGCCGGCGCGCCAGTCCAGCCATTGCGTGATCAGCGAGCCGATGAGGCGGCCCAGCATGCCGCCCAGCGCATTGGCGCTGATGTAAAGACCGATGGCCCGGGAGCGCTGGTGGACCGGGATTTCCTCGCCCAGATGCGCCAGCGCCGAGGCAGGCACCGCTGCGACGCAGATTCCCACCCCGAGCCGGCAGAGCAGCATGAGCAAGAAATCCGGCACCAGGGCTGACAGCAGCGTGAAGACGGCAGCGCCCAGCACGCCCGCGCGCATCAGCCTTTCGCGTCCGTGGCGGTCACCCAGCAGGCTGAACGGGATCAGCAGCAGCGCCATTGCCGCCGTGGCCGCCGAGATGCTGAGGCTGGCGGCAGCCGGCGTGACGCCGAACTCCCGGGCGATCTGCGGCAGCAGGGGCTGGGCGCCGAACAGCAGCCAGAAGCTGGAGAAGCCGGCCAGCGCGATCGCCAGCACCGACCGGCCCTCGTGCCCGGATTGCCAGGTCATTCAGATGACCTGACGCTGTCGCAAGGTTGCGATCTCGGACTCACCGAGCCCGGTCAACTCCTGCAGCACCGAGACGGTATGCTCGCCCAGCAGTGGCGGCGGTCGGCGATATTCGACCGGCGTCTCGCCCATCTTGAGCGCGCTGGCCGGCACGCTGACCTGGCCAGCGGTCGGATGTGGCAGGTCGACCCGCATGCCGCGCGCGATCACCTGCTCGTTGTCGAACACCTCGGCCAGATCGTTGATCGGCCCGCAGGGCACGCCTGTCGTTTCGAGCTCGGCAATCCACTCGGCGCGGCTGCGGCGCAGCATCATGGGTTCGAGCAGCGGGATCAGCGTCTCGCGGTTGCGCACGCGCTGCGGGTTGGTGGCAAAGCGCGGGTCGTCCGCCAGCGCGGGCTCGCCGCCGACGTCGACCAGCTTGCGGAACTGACCGTCGTTGCCGCAGGCGATGATGATCCAGCCATCGGCCGCCTTGAACACCTGGTAGGGCACGATGTTGGGGTGCGCATTGCCCCAGCGCTGCGGCGGCTTGGCCGTAGTCAGGAAGTTGCTGGCCATGTTGGTCATCATGGCGACCTGGACGTCAAGCAGGCAGATGTCGAGCTGCTGGCCCTGACCAGTCCGATCGCGGTGTGCCAGTGCGGCCAGGATGGCGATCGTGGCATGCGCGCCGGTGAACAGGTCGGTGATCGCCACGCCAGCCTTCTGCGGACCGGCGCCGGGCTGGCCGTCGCGCTCGCCGGTCACGCTCATGAAGCCGCCCATGCCCTGCACGATGAAGTCGTAGCCGGGGCGCTGCGCGTAGGGGCCGGTCTGGCCGAAGCCGGTGATCGAGCAGTAGACCAGGCCCGGGTTGATCGCCTTGAGCGCCTCGTGGTCGAGACCGTAGCGCGCCAGCTGGCCGACCTTGTAGTTCTCGACCAGCACGTCGCAATGAGCCACCAGCTGGCGGATGATGTCCTGGCCCTCGGGCGTCGCGATGTCGACCGTCACCGAACGCTTGTTGCGGTTGACGGCCAGGTAGTAGGCGGCTTCCGTGCTGTCCTGGCCCTCGGCGTCGCGGGCATAGGGCGGGCCCCAGTGGCGGGTGTCGTCGCCCAGGCCGGGGCGCTCGACCTTGATCACGTCGGCGCCCAGGTCGGCCAGGGTCTGGGTGCACCAGGGGCCCGCGAGCACGCGGGTCAGGTCCAGTACGCGGAGGTGGCTCAGCGCGCCCATCAGTCGAGCTGCAGGTTGAACGATTCTTGCTTCAGGATCATGCAGGTTCCTACTGGTATTCAATCGGGGCACAGGGATCTGGGAGATTCTGTGTCAAAAGTCGTCTGTGAGACTCGTGGAAATCCTGTACCGGTTCTCGGCTCACTCGGTTTCGGCTGGGTCTGCATCGCCACCGCCGTCGAGGCGCTCCATGTTGTCGAGCAGCTTGAGCAGGTAGTGCGTGGCGTGGATCTGGTCGCTGACCGAGAAGCCGTCGAGCGCCGCCTGGTAGTAGTCGTGGATCTTGGGCTGGGCCTGTTCGCGCCAGACCTGCCAGCCCGCGCTGGTCACCCGGATGAGCCGCGAGCGGCGGTCGCGGGTATCGGGCACGATCTCGATGCGGCCGTCCCGCTCCATGCGTCCCAGCACGCCCGACAGGTTCTGTCGGCTCACCATCAGGTAGCGCGCGAGTTCGCCCATGTTCATGCCCTGTTCCGCCTCGGGTCGCGAGAGCGCTCCCAGGATCGCCCACTGCTGGGTGGTCAGCCCTTCGCTTTCGACCGCCTTGGTGCCGGTTTTATGCAACAGGTTGGCGCACTGGTAGAGCTTGAAGAAGAGCCTGTTGGCGAGCTCGTCGCGCGCGGACTCTGCAGGGTGACGGTGAGCTGGCATGAAGGTCTGGATTGGGTGGAAAGAACGATGGTTGGGACCTGACAATATATCAACTTATTGTCATAATTGCATCAGGGCATAAATTGTGCCTGAACTCGCAGACTTATTCGATCAAGGAAGACAAGACCGTGACAATTTTCCAACGCCAGGGCGCCATCGCCGTCATCACACTGGATCATCCCCCCGTCAACAGCCTGAGCCATGTGCTGCGCCGTCACATCGTCGACGCCGTGACCGCCGCGCAAGCCGACGCGCAAGTGCGGGGCATCGTGCTGGTCGGCAACGACAAGGCGTTTTCCGCCGGTGCCGACGTGACCGAGATGGGCACGTCCAGGCAGCTGGCCGAGCCTATTTTGCCTCAGGTGCTGGCGCTGCTGGAGTCCTGCTCCAAGCCGATCGTGGCCGCCATCTCCGGCGTCGCGCTGGGCGGCGGCCTTGAGGTCGCGCTGAGCTGCCATGCTCGCGTTGCGCTGGAAAACGCACGGATCGGCTTGCCCGAGATCAGCCTGGGCCTGATTCCGGGTTCGGGCGGCACCCAGCGGCTGCCGCGCCTGGTCGGCGTGGCGATCGGACTCGACATGATCCTCTCGGGTCAGCCGCGTACTGCGCGCCAGCTGGCCGACTCCGGCCTGTTCGAGCGCGTGGTTGCGGCCGGCCTGGTCGATGCGGCCTGCGAAGTCGCCGCGCAGCTGGCCGATGCAGGCCGCTTGCCGCGTGCCTGTGACCGCGAGCTCGACGCCGATCTGGTGCGCTCGCATGTCGATGCCGCTAGGGGCCGCCTCAACGCGCGCCAGCGCCTGCAGCCTGCCTATGCCGCCGTGCTCGATGCCGTCGCCGCCACCGCGCTGCCTTTCGATCAGGGTCTGGCCAGGGAGCGCGAGCTGTTCCTTGGCCTGCTGCCGAGTCGCCAGGCGCGTGCGCTGCGCTACCAGTTCAAGGTCGAGCGCGAGGCGGTCAAGCTGCCGGCCAGCATCCAGGGTCAATCCCGCCCGGTGCGCACCATCGCCGTGATCGGCGCCGGCACCATGGGCACCGGCATTGCGATCAGCGCGATCGACGCCGGCCTGCAGGTCGTGCTGCTGGAGCAGGACGGCGCCGCGCTCGAGCGCGGCCGCCAGCGCGTCGCCGATCACTACAATGGCCGCGCCGACGCGGGCAAGATCCAGCACGCCGTCGCCGAGGCCAGCCTGGCGCGCCTGCAGCCGACGCTGGAGTGGGCCGACCTGGCACTGGCCGACCTCGTGATCGAGGCCGTGTTCGAGGACCTGGCCGTCAAGCAGGAGGTGTTCCGCCAGGTCGACGCCCATGCCCGTCCCGGTGCCGTGCTGGCGACCAACACCTCCTACCTCGACATCGACGAGATCGCCGCCGTGGTATCGCGCCCGCAGGACCTGCTGGGCCTGCACTTCTTCAGCCCGGCCAATGTCATGAAGCTGCTCGAGGTGGTGCGCGGCGCGCAGACCTCGGCCGACGTGCTGGCCACCGGCATGGAGCTGGGCCGCACGCTCAAGAAGATGCCGGTGCTGTGCGGCAACGCTTTCGGCTTCATCGGCAACCGCATCTACAACGCCTACCGCCGCCATTGCGAGTTCATGCTCGAGGACGGCGCCTGGCCCGAGGAGGTCGATCGCGCACTGACCGGCATGGGCTTCGCGATGGGGCCGTTCGCGGTCGCCGACCTGTCGGGGCTGGACATCGCCTGGCGCATGCGCAAGGCCCAGGCCGCGACGCGGGACCCTAGCGAGCGCTATGTCGCCATCCTCGACCAGCTGTGCGAGCAGGGTCGGCTCGGCCGCAAGGCGGGCGCCGGCTACTACAGCTATACCGACGGCAAGCAGTCGGCGGCCAGCGACGAGACCGTGCGCGCCATCATCGAGCAGGCCAGCCTCGCGCGCGGCATCACGCGCCAGCCGCTCAGCCCTGAGCAGATCCAGCGCCGTGCGCTGCTGGCCATGGTCAACGAAGCCGCGCTGCTGCTGGCCGAGGGCGTCGCCCAGCGCGCCAGCGACATCGACGTCGTGCTGGTGCAGGGCTACGGCTTTCCGCGCTGGGAAGGTGGTCTCGTGTTCTGGGCGCAGCAGCAGGACCGCGTGCAGCTTGAGCAGGAGATCAAGGGACTGGCCGCCATCGTCGGCCATGGCTTCAGGCCGGGCGACCTCGCGCTGTTGCTGGACTGAGCTGAAGAACAGGGCCGGCCGGCCGAATTGCGTCGGCAGGTAAAAAAAGCTCCCGGGGCAAGACCCCGGGAGCTTTCATTTCGGTCCGGCCTGGCAGGCCGGAGTCAGGCATCAGACGCGCTTGCGGTATTCGCCGGTGCGGGTGTCGATTTCGATCTTGTCGCCTTGTGCCACGAACAGCGGCACCGACACTTCGAAGCCGGTGTTGATCTTGGCGGGCTTGAGCACCTTGCCCGAGGTGTCGCCCTTGACGGCCGGCTCGGTCCAGGTGATTTCGCGCTCGACGCTGGTCGGCAGTTCGACCGAGATCGCCTTGCCGTCGTAGAACACGACTTCCAGCGCCATGCCGTCTTCCAGGTAGTTCAGTGCGTCGCCCATGTTCTCGGCTTCGACTTCGTACTGGTTGTAGTCGGCGTCCATGCAGACATACATCGGATCGGCGAAGTAGGAGTAGGTGCACTCCTTCTTGTCCAGGATCACGTTGTCGATCTTGTCGTCGGCGCGGAACACGACTTCGGTGCCCATATTGCCCAGCAGGCCCTTGAGCTTCATGCGCACGGTGGCAGCGCCACGGCCGCCGCGGGCGTATTCGGTCTTCAGGACGATCATCGGGTCCTTGCCGTGCATGATCACGTTGCCGGCGCGGATTTCTTGAGCGATTTTCATGGTGCTTCCTGTGGAGTTTGCCGCCCCGTCCTGTTCGGGCGCGTTCGTGCGGCGGGAGGGCGTTGAGCCCGTTAATCTGTTTGAGCTACGACCCGGTTTGCACCGGAATCTGCGTAAAGCCTATGATTTTACCGTTTTTCAGCCACAAAGCCCAAGAGCTGGCTGGCCAGATCATCCTGTTGCAGCAGTCGATCCCGGGCCGCGAGCGCGCAGGCCTGCCAGGCGGCCAGGTCGATCGGGGGTAGCGGCGCGTCGACCAGTCCGTTCCAGACCCGATGGAAGGCGCGCAGCGAGGTCGGTGCGTCGAGCCAGTCCAGAAAGGCCTCAAGCTTGAGGTGGTGCGCGTCGTCATGCTGCGGGTAGATATGCCAGACGAAAGCCTGACCGGCCCAGAGCGCGCGCACCAGCGAGTCCTCGCCGCGCACCAGATTCAGGTCGCTGGCCCAGAGCAGGCGGTCGAAGTCGGGTTGCGCCACATGGGGCAGGGGGCAGCGCCGGGCTGGCAATTCAAAGTTGGCGTCCCAGACCTGTTCCAGCGCGGCGGCGGGTCGGCCCGGCGCGACCAGCCAGTGCGCGCCGTCTAGCGCAGGGTCACGCAGCAGCTCGGGCAGTCGCGCCGGTTCGTAGCAGAACAGCGTCACGCGCGGCGCATGGTTGTCATCCGCGCCGTCGGGCAGGCCTTGCCCGTGCAGCCAAGCGCCGCGCTCGAAGGCGGCGCGCTGCGCCATCAGCCCGGGCTCGCGCAGCAGACCGCCGGTGGCGGGTGTGAAGCCAGGGTAGAAGAACCATTTGCCGCGTCCGACCAGCGGCCCGCTCATGACCGGAGACGCCAGCCGGTGGCAGCGCTCGACATAGGACTCGGCGCTCAGGTATTCCAGATTGAGCCAGACCCGCTGCGGCTCGCCCGGGTCGGACTCGGGCTGCAGCGCCGCGACCCAGGCCGGGGCGATCTCGCAGCCGAAGGCCTCGATCAGCACATCGCCGGGCGGCAAGGCCGGGGGCAGGGCGGCCGGATCGGTGCGCGGCCAGTGCCGCACCTCGATGCCTGGATGAGCGCCAGCGCGCGCGCCAGGCGCCATCCAGTCCAGCGGCTCGGGCTGGTCGGCCCACAGGCGTACACGCTGGCCGCGCGCGGCCAGGTTGCTCGCCAGCCGCCAGCAGACGCCCAGGTCGCCCCAGTTGTCGATCACATGGCAGAAGATGTCCCAGCTCAGGATGGGGGGATGTTCGCAGTTCACTGCACGATTGTCTTACAGTGACGCCCGTCCTTTTCTTTTTCTGTCAGCGAACCGCCTGCCGCCGTCATCCATGAGCGCCACCCATCCCGATTCCCTGCTGCAGGCCGTCGCCGCCTTGCCGGCGCTGCCGGGCGTCTACCGTTACTTCGATGCCGAAGGCCAGCTGCTCTACGTCGGCAAGGCCAAGGACCTCAAGCGGCGCGTCTCGAGCTATTTCCAGAAGACCCATGACGGCACCCGCATCGGCCACATGGTGTCCAAGATCGTGCGACTCGAAACCACGGTGGTGCGCTCCGAGGCCGAGGCGCTGCTGCTGGAAAACAACCTGATCAAGACCCAGCAGCCACGCTACAACATCCTGTTTCGCGACGACAAGAGCTACCCCTATCTGCGCCTGAGCGCCAGCCGCTGGACGCCGGCCTTCGAGCGCTCGCCCGCAGGGCAGGGCGGCCAAGTCAGGCCCGAGCATTACCCGCGCATGTCCTACTACCGGGGTGCGGTCGAGAAGAAGCAGCAGTATTTCGGCCCTTACCCGAGCGCCTGGGCGGTCAAGGAAACGCTGGAGCTGCTGCAAAAAGTCTTCCGCCTGCGCACCTGCGAGGACACCGTCTTCAGCCACCGCAGCCGGCCCTGCCTGTTGGCGCAGATCAAGCGCTGCTCGGGGCCCTGCGTCGGCCTGGTCAGCGCGGCCGACTATGCGCAGGATGTGCGCGCGGCCAGCGCCTTCCTGCGCGGCGAGACCCAGTCCGTGCTCGACGAGATCGAGGCCAGGATGCTGATGCACGCCGAACGGCTCGAATTCGAGCAGGCCGCCGAGGCGCGCAACCAGATCAGCGCGCTGTCCCGGGTGTTGCACCAGCAGGCGATGGAGAACGTCTCGGACCAGGATGTCGACATCCTGGCGGTGCGCGTGCAGGGCGGTCGCGCCTGCGTCAACCTGGCCATGGTGCGCGGCGGTCGTCATCTGGGCGACCGGCCCTATTTCCCGGCCCATGTCGAGGATGGCGCGCTGCTTGCGGGCCTGGCGGATGGCGAGTCCGGTGCACAGCCTGATTCCGAGGTCGATGCGGCGGTGCCTTCCGAGGCGCGCGACCCGGTCGCCCTGGTGGCGCAGCGCGTGCTCGAAGCCTTCATTGCCCAGCATTACACCCAGGCTGCACCGCCGCCGGTGCTGGTGCTCGGCGCTCCGGTCGATGCCGGCCTGCTGGAGCTGCTGACCGAGCAGAGCGGCATCAGGATCCACCCGGTGTTCCATCCGCGCGAGCACCGCCGCGCCTGGCTCGAAATGGCGCAGCAGAACGCCGAGCTGCAACTCGCGCGCCTGCTGGCCGAGGAGGGCTCGCAGCAGGCGCGCACCCGTGCGCTGGCGCAGGCGCTCGACCTGCCCGATGACGCGCTCGACGCCTTGCGCATCGAATGCTTCGACATCTCGCACACCGCGGGTGAAGCCACGGTGGCGTCCTGCGTCGTGTTCGAGGGCCACAAGATGCAGGGCAGCCAGTACCGCCGCTACAACATCGACGGCATCACGCCGGGCGACGACTACGCCGCCATGCGTCAGGTGCTGGAGCGCCGCTACGGCAAGCTGGCCGAGGCGCTGCGCGAGGCCGGCGGGGCTGATCCGGCCAGCAAGGCCGGCACGCGCCTGCCCGACATCGTGCTGATCGACGGCGGCAAGGGCCAGGTCGGCGTCGCGCGCGAGGTGTTCGAGGCGCTCGGACTCGACCTGGGCCGCCTGGTCGGCGTCGAGAAGGGCGAGGGCCGCAAGGTCGGCCTCGAAGAACTGGTCTTTGCCGACGGCCGCGAGAAGATCTACCTCGGCGCCGATTCGGCCGCGCTGATGCTGGTGGCGCAGATCCGCGACGAGGCACACCGCTTCGCGATCACCGGCATGCGGGCGCAGCGCGCCAGGACGCGCACCGGCGGCAGCCAGCTCGAGGACATCCCCGGTGTCGGACCGAAGAAGCGGGCTCGCCTGCTGCAGCGCTTTGGCGGCCTCAAGGGCGTGGCCGATGCCAGCGTCGAGGACCTGGCCGGCGTCGAGGGCATCTCGGACGAGCTGGCCGACGCGATCTACCGCGCGCTGCATTGAGCGTGAGCTGCTGAACGCGATCTGCTTGAATCGTCACGGACAGCGGTGATAATCCGCCCATGTTCTTCAACCTGCCGACACTGCTGACCTGGGCCCGGATTGCGGCCATTCCGTTGATCGTCGCGGTGTTCTACTGGCCTGGCCTCGAAGGCCAGCGGCAGAACCTGATCGCGACGGTGCTGTTCGTGGTGTTTGCCGCGACCGACTGGGCCGATGGCTATCTGGCGCGCAAGCTCAACCAGACCTCGTCCTTTGGCGCCTTCCTCGACCCGGTGGCCGACAAGTTCCTGGTCTGCGCCTGCGTGCTGGTCCTGGTGCACCTGGGGCGGGCCGATGTCTTCGTCGCGCTCATCATCATCGGGCGCGAGATCGCGATCTCTGCCCTGCGCGAGTGGATGGCGACCATCGGTGCCAACAAGAGCGTGGCGGTGCACATGGTCGGCAAGCTCAAGACCAGCGTGCAGATGATCGCGATCCCCTTCCTGCTGTATCAGGCGCCGCTGTTCGGCATCGACACCCGGGCCTGGGGCCAGGTGCTGATCTGGGCTTCCGCCGTGCTGACGGTCTGGTCCATGGTCTACTACCTGAAGAAGGCGCTGCCCGAGATCCGGGCCAAGGTGCGCTGAGCGCAGCCGGGCGGGTACAAATTTTTGCCCGTCGTACCGGGGGGTACGCGAACAGCGTCTAGAATACGAGACTGTTTACCCAGCGTGAACAGCCGGGTTTCGTACTCGGGTCCTTAGCTCAGTTGGTAGAGCGCTTCCTTTACACGGAAGATGTCGGCGGTTCGAGCCCGTCAGGACCCACCACTGAAAACTCAGGTCCATCAAGCACTTGTTCAAAAAAGCAAGTGCTTTTTTTGCGTCCCGACTCAGTCGCTCTGCGGCATGCTCTGCAGTCCGGTCTTTGTTCATGGAATCGAAACAGGTCCCCGCGACGAAAGCGGGGTGCAAGGCCCGCAGGGCAGGAGTCAGCGCAGTGCAAAACGAACAGGCCGCCCAGGAGGCTGAACGCACCGAGGAAGTGCGGGTCATCAAGAAATACCCCAACCGTCGCCTCTACGACACCGCGACCTCGGCCTACATCACGCTGGCCGATGTGCGCGCCCTGGTGCTCGGTGGCGTCCATTTCGTGGTCCGCGATGTCAAGACCGGCGATGACCTGACGCGCAGCATCCTGCTGCAGATCATCCTCGAGGAGGAGTCCGGCGGCATGCCCTTCTTCTCCGAGCGCATGCTGGCCGACATCATCCGCTTCTACGGCCATTCGATGCAGGGTTTCATGGGCAGCTATCTGGAGCAGAGCGTGCAGGCCATTGCCGACCTGCAGCGCCAGATGGCCGATCAGACCAAGGGCTTGACGCCCGAGATGTGGCCGCCGTTCATGGGGGTGCAGGCTCCCTTGCTGCCGGGTGCGGCCATCGGCGGCTACCTGGAGCAGTCGCAGAAGGCGCTGAACCAGTTGCAGCAGCAAATGCTCGACGCCTTCGGGGTCAAGCGCTGACTGGTTGCGCCGGGTCGGCCCCGACCTGAGACAATCGGGGCATGACTGAAACCATAGCCAAAGCCCCCAAAGTGGGGTTTGTGAGCCTCGGCTGCCCGAAGGCCCTTACCGACTCCGAACTGATCCTCACACAGCTGAGCGCCGAGGGGTACCAGACCAGCAAGACCTTCGACGGCGCGGACATCGTGATCGTCAACACCTGCGGCTTCATCGACGACGCCGTCAAGGAAAGCCTCGACACCATCGGCGAGGCGCTGGCCGAAAACGGCCGGGTGATCGTGACCGGCTGCCTGGGCGCGCGCAAGGACCAGGCCGGCGGCAACATGGTCGAGGGCGTGCACCCTTCGGTGCTCGCCGTGACCGGCCCGCATGCGACCCAGGAGGTGATGGATGCGGTGCACAAGCACCTGCCCAAGCCGCATGATCCCTTCCTCGACCTGGTGCCGGCGCAGGGCATCAAGCTGACGCCGCGCCACTACGCCTACCTCAAGATCAGCGAGGGCTGCAACCACCGCTGCACCTTCTGCATCATTCCCTCGCTGCGCGGCGATCTGGTGAGCCGTCCGATCGGCGAGGTGCTGACCGAGGCGCGCAAGTTGTTCGAGGCCGGTGTCAAGGAGTTGCTGGTGGTGAGCCAGGATACCTCGGCCTATGGCGTCGATGTCCAGTACCGCACCGGTTTCTGGGACGGCAAGCCGGTCAAGACCCGCATGTACGACCTGGTCAAGACCCTGGGCGAGCTCGCGCGCGGCTACGGCGCCTGGGTGCGGCTGCACTATGTCTATCCTTACCCGCATGTGGACGACATCATCCCGCTGATGGCCGAGGGTCTGTGCCTGCCCTATCTGGATGTGCCGCTGCAGCACAGCCACCCCGATGTGCTCAAGCGCATGAAGCGCCCGGCCAGCGGCGAGCGCAATCTGGAGCGCATCCAGCGCTGGCGCGAGATCTGTCCCGAGCTGGTGGTGCGCAGCACCTTCATCGCCGGCTTCCCGGGCGAGACCGAGGAGGAATTCGCGCATCTGCTCGACTTCGTGCGCGAAGCGCAGATCGACCGCGCCGGCTGCTTTGCCTATTCGCCGGTTGATGGTGCCCTGGCCAACGCCCTGCCGGGCGCCTTGCCCGATGCCTTGCGCGAGGAGCGCCAGGCCCGCTTCATGGAAGTCGCCGAGCAGGTCTCGATCGAGCGGCTGCAGCGCCGTGTCGGCGCCACCATGCAGGTGCTGGTCGACCAGGCGCTCAGCCTGGGCAAGAAGGGCGGAGTGGGGCGAAGCTATGCCGACGCGCCCGAGATCGACGGCGTCGTCCATCTGCTGCTGCCCGAGAAGGCCAGCAAGACCTACAAGGTGGGCGACTTCATCAAGGTGCGCATCGTCGGCACCCAGGGTCACGACCTGGTCGGTCAGCCGATCTGATTGTTGCGCTGCCGGACTGCCGCCTGCTGGTGGCGGTCCTTTGCCGACCGACATGCCTGGCCGCCCCGCGAGGGCGGCTTTTTTCATTGCGTGCGTGCGGGGCGGGGAAAAACGAAAAACCCTGCAGACCGTGAGATCTGCAGGGTTTCATATATGGTGCCCAGGAGAGGACTCGAACCTCCACGGAGTTACCCGCTAGTACCTGAAACTAGTGCGTCTACCAATTCCGCCACCTGGGCTTTCAGGGTTTTGTTTCTTGAGATGTTGCACAAAGCGCAGCCAACAAGTGCTACAGTCTTTGGTGCCCAGGAGAGGACTCGAACCTCCACGGAGTTACCCGCTAGTACCTGAAACTAGTGCGTCTACC
>CALPRQ020000056.1 GCA_943326015.2 Chitinophaga pinensis
GCCGTCAGGCCGGTGTCGTCTTCGAGGCAGTGAACGAAAGCTACAGTACCCAGACTTGCTCGTGCTGCGGGGTCATACCCGCCAGCAGTCCGAAAGGTAGGGCAGGTCTGCGAATAAGAGAATGGCAGTGCAGCGCCTGCGCCACGGTCCACGACCGGGACGTCAATGCGGCTAGGAACATTCTCGCGGCCGGACATGGCCGTCTCGCAGGAGGAATCCCCTGCCTTTAGGCAGGGGAGGATGTCAAACAGTCAGGCTGATTTTTTCCAGCCGTGGCTCGGGCATCAGCATAGGACGCAGGTTTGCCCGGTAAGATTGCTAACATCTCACCTTGGCAAACATCCGTAGCCAGGGTGGTCAAGCAACCTGGTACACGCATGCTCACTGGCGAAATTCGCAGCCAAATCGACTCCGTCTGGAACGCCTTCTGGTCCGGCGGCATCTCCAACCCGATGGAGGTGCTGGAACAAATCACCTACCTGCTGTTCATCCGTCGTCTGGATGACGCCCACACCCTGGAAGAAAGCAAGGCGATGCTGCTCAGGCAGCCGATGACCAAACGCATCTTCCCCGAAGGCAAGGACGCTGCTGGTCGCAACTACGACGACCTGCGCTGGTCTCGCTTCAAGAATTTCGCCCCGGCCGAGATGTTCACCGTGGTGGGCGAGCGCGTGTTTCCCTTCCTGCGCACCGGCCTGCTGACGGGGGGCGGCGACGGCTCCACATACAGCCAGCACATGAAGGACGCCCGCTTCACCATCCCCACGCCCGGCCTGCTGGCCAAGGTGGTGGACATGCTGGACCACGTGCCCATGGAGGACCGCGACACCAAAGGCGACCTCTACGAGTACATGCTGGGCAAGATCGCGGCTGCCGGCCAGAACGGCCAATTCCGCACGCCGCGCCACATCATCAAGCTGATGGTCGAGCTGACGGCCCCGACGCCGAAGGACACCATCTGCGACCCGGCCAGCGGCACCTGCGGCTTCCTGGTGGCCGCGGGCGAGTACTTGCGCGAGCAGCACCCGCAGTTGTTCAACGATGCCTCTGCGCGCTCGCATTTCCACTACGGGATGTTCCACGGCTACGACTTCGACAACACCATGCTGCGCATCGGCAGCATGAACATGGCGCTGCACGGGGTCGAGAACCCGGACATCCGCTACAAGGACTCGCTGGCCCAGGACCATTCGGATGACGAGGAGAAGTACAGCCTGATCCTGGCCAACCCTCCCTTTGCCGGCAGCCTGGACTACGAGAACACCGCCCGCGACCTGTTGGCGATGGTCAAGACCAGGAAGACCGAGCTGCTGTTCCTGGCCTTGTTCCTGCGCCTGCTCAAGCCCGGTGGCCGCGCGGCCGTGGTGGTGCCCGACGGCGTGCTGTTCGGCTCTAGCAAGGCGCACAAAGAACTGCGCCGCCTGCTGGTGGAAGAGCAGAAGCTCGATGCGGTCGTCTCGCTGCCCTCGGGCGTGTTCAAGCCCTACGCGGGCGTGTCGTGCGCCATCCTGCTGTTCACCAAGACCAACTCGGGCGGCACCGACCAGGTCTGGTTCTACGACATGCAGGCCGACGGCTGGAGCCTGGACGACAAGCGTCAACCCTTGCTGGCCGAGGAATTGCTCGGCCCCAACCCGGCTCGGGCACTGGCCGCCGAAGAGCACGCCAGGAACAACCTGCCCGATGTGCTGACCCGCTGGCAGCAACGCGAGGCTGGCGAGCGACAGCGAGCGCGCACCGAGCAGAGCTTCTGCGTGCCGAAAGCCGACATCGCCGTGCAAGGCTACGACCTGTCGATCAACCGCTACAAGGAAGTGGTGCACGAGGCGGTCGAACACGAGCCGCCGCTGGCAATCCTGGCCCGGCTCAAGCGACTGGAGGAAGAGATCCAGGCGGGGATGGCGGAGCTGGAGGGGATGTTGAAGTGAACGCGACGCTCGGAAGCCTCTGTCAGTTTCTCAACGGCGGCACCCCACCGAAATCTGAATCCAGATATTTCGAAGGAGACATACCCTGGATCACCAGCGCGGACATCACCAGCCCGATAGTTGACACTGCGCGAAGCTTCATCACGGACGAAGCAGTGAGCGCGTCTGCCACCAATAAAGTTCCCGCCGGAACGGTCTTGCTGGTCACAAGGACTGGCGTGGGCAAGGTTGCCGTTGCGAGCGTTGACTTGTGCTTCAGCCAGGACATAACAGCCATCCTCCCTGACAAAGACCGGCTCGACACCGCTTATCTGGTTCACTTTCTGAGGACGAAGCAGTATTACTTGCTCAGCATGGCACGGGGCGCAACGATCAAGGGCGTGACTCGCAACGTGGTTGCTGACTTGGTGATCCCACTCCCGCCTCTCCCTGAACAACGCCGCATCGCCGCTATCCTCAACCAGGCAGACGCGCTGCGCACCAAGCGCCACGAGGCCCTGGCGCAGCTCGACCGCCTCGCGCAGTCGGTTTTCGTCGAGATGTTCAGCCCGTCCGCAGCGCAGGCCTGGCCGGTCAAGACGATCGCCGACATAGTTAGCCAGCAAGGAAGCGGCATACGAACAGGGCCGTTTGGTAGTCAACTTCTGCACAGCGAGTTTGTGGATTCCGGCATTGCCGTACTTGGCATCGACAATGCGGTTTCCAATGAGTTCCGATGGAGTGAACGTCGCTACATCACGGAAGCCAAGTACCGCGAACTACAACGCTACACCGTCAAGCCAGGCGACGTGCTGATCACCATCATGGGCACCTGTGGTCGCTGCGCCGTGGTACCAGACGACATTCCGGTAGCGATCAACACCAAGCATCTGTGCTGCATCACGCTGGACCATGGACTTTGCCTGCCCGAGTTCTTGCATGCGTATTTCCTGCGGCATCCCATCGCAGGTGAATACCTGGAGCGGACCGCCAAGGGCGCCATCATGTCGGGGCTGAACATGGGGCTGATCAAGGCCATGCCGATAGCAATACCTCCGCTGGCCTTGCAGCAAGACTTCAAGGCACGCAGCCAGGCCATCGAAAACCTGAAGACCCAGCACCGCACCGCCCTGGCCGAACTCGACGCCCTGTTCACCTCGCTGCAACACCGCGCCTTCCGGGGTGAGCTGTGAGATCCCGGCATTCCGTGCGCGTCAGTCCGCTGGCAGCCCACCCTGGCCCACCGCGTTCGCGCACTAGAATCCTGAGCAGAATCAAAGGATTGCCGGTTGCTACCCTCATCGATGAGGGCACCACCCCACCCACCCCAGGAACGCCCTCATGCTGAAGTCCCTGCACCTGCGTCACCTCGGCCTGGCGCGCGAACTCCAGGTCGAATGGGCCGACCGCATCAACCTCATCGTCGGCGACAACGGCCTGGGCAAGACCTTCCTGCTCGACCTGGCCTGGTGGGCGCTGACCCGCACCTGGGCCGGCCCGATGGCGCTGCCGGCGCCGGGCGAGCTCAAGGCCACCATCCGCTACACCGTGCGCGGGGCCACGACGACGGCCAAGCCCGTCACCTCGACCTTCAGCCCGGCCGAGCAGGCCTGGCCGCTCAAGGCCGTGCGGCCAGCGATGCCCGGCATCGTCGTCTATATCCGCATCGACGGCGGCTTCTCGGTCTGGGACCCGGCGCGCAACTACTGGCGCACCGACCCTGGCCGCCCGCCGGCCTATCACTTCCAGTCCGCCGAGGTCTGGGACGGGCTCAGCCTCAACGGCGTGCGCGTCTGCGAGGGGCTGGAGCGCGACTGGGTGAACTGGCAGGAGGGCCGCAAGCCGCATTTCGATGCCCTCAAGGCCGTGCTGGCGGTGCTGTCGCCGCCGGGCGAACCGATCACCATCGGCCAGCCGCAACGCCTGCTGCTGGGCGAAGGGCGCGACCGCCCCACGCTGCAGATCGCGGGCCAGACGGTGCCGGTGGCGCTGGCGTCCTCGGGCGTGCGCCGCATCCTGGCGCTGGCCTATTTTCTGGTCTGGGCCTGGCACGAGCACCAGCTTGCCGCCCGGCTGCTGGGCAAGACGCCGGAAAAGCGCTTCGTGCTGCTGTTCGACGAGCCCGAAACCCATATGCACCCGCGCTGGCAGCGCACCGTGCTGCCTAGCCTGCTCCAGGCTGTGGCCACGCTGCGCGGCCCCGACGGCGAAGCGCCGCAGATGCTGGTGGCCACCCATGCGCCGCTGGTGGCAGCCTCGCTGGAGCCGCATTTCGACCTGGAGCGCGACGACCTGATCCACCTCGGCTTGCGGGATGGCCAGGTGGTCGCCGAGCAAGGCGGCTGGGCCACCCAGGGCGACGCCACCAACTGGCTGGTGTCCGAGGCCTTCGGCCTGGAGCAGGCGCGCTCGCTGGAGTCGGAGCGTGCCATCGAGGCCGCCGAAGCCTTGATGCGTGGCGAGTCCCTGCTGCCAGAAGGGCTGGACTCCCAGCCAGCCATCCACGCCGCCCTGCAAAGGCTGCTGCCCGCGGGCGACCCGTTCTGGCCACGCTGGATCGTGCGGACCGGCCAGTTGCCCACGGGGGACGAGGCATGATCCCGGTGCCGCCCGTGTCCGAGCCCCTGGACTTCGAGGCAAAAGCCAGAATTCCGGGCACGGCCTGGTTGGCGGCCAATCCCGACAAGAAGCGTCCCCATGACTACTGGAATCCGTTCCGGCCCCAGCTGGAAAACGGCTTTGGCCGGCGCTGCGGCTACGCCGCCATGCTGGACCCGACAGGCGGCAGCGTCGATCATTACCTGAGCTGCGACAAGCACCGTCACCTGGCTTACGAGTGGCGCAACTATCGCTTCGTCAGCAACAACCTGAACGCCTCCAAGCAGAACGCCGACGATGCCGTGCTCGACCCCTATGAGGTAGGAGAAGGCTGGTTCGAGATCAGGCTGCCGTCGCTGCAGATGCATGCCACCGATGCCGTGCCCGAGCCGCTGCGCTCCAAGGCAGATTACACGCTAACCCGGCTCAAGTTACGCGATGGCGAGCGCGTCATCCGCTGGCGACAGTCCTGGTACGAGATGTACAAGCTGGGGGAATTGAATCTCGACGGACTCAGGCGGGTGGCGCCCTTGATTGCCGCTGCCGTTGAGAAGGTCATCGCGTCGGGAGGTGTTCTGCCATGAGCAACTTCTCCTTCCTCCAGCCCGAATGGCCCCTGTTCTACGAAGCAGCCGCCAAGGCTGAAGGCCTGGCGAACGCCGACGCACGCGCGTCCTGCTTCTATGCCCGCCGCACCCTGGAGCTGGCCGTGGCCTGGATCTATGCCCATGACCCCGCCCTGCACCGCCCCTACCAGGACTCCCTGAGCGCCTTCATCCACGAGCCCGGCTTCAAGGCCACGGTGGGCGAAGCGCTGTTCACCAAGGCCCGCCTGATCAAGGACCTGGGCAACCTGGCGGTGCACAGCACGCGCAAAGTGACGGCCAGCGACGCGGTCAACGCCATCCGCGAGCTGTTCCACTTCTGCTACTGGCTGGCCCGCACCTACGGACGCACGGCCCGCCCCTCGCCCGGTCAGGCGTTTTCGCCGGCCTTGCTGCCCGCAGCGTCGGGCGTGGCGCCCCAGTCCGCCGAGCAGTTGCAAAAGCTCGAAGCCAGCCTGAAGGAGCGTGACGACAGGCTGGCCGCTGCCCTCAAGGAGCAGGCGGCGCTGTCGGACGAACTCAAGCAACTGCAGGCCGAGGTCGCCGCCGCGAAGAAGGCCAACGCCGCCGAGCCCGACACGCACGACTACTCCGAGGCCGAGACCCGCAAGGCCTTCATCGACGTGCTGCTGAAGGAAGCCGGCTGGAACCTGAACCCGGCCGTGAACTTCGAGGTCGAGGTCACCGGCATGCCCAACCACGAGGGCAAGGGCTATGTGGACTACGTGCTGTGGGGCGACGACGGCAAGCCCCTGGCCCTGGTCGAGGCCAAGCGCACCACCCGCAGCCCAAGCGTGGGCCAGCAGCAGGCCAAGCTGTACGCCGACTGCCTGGAACGGATGTACGGCCAGCGCCCGCTGATTTTCTACTCGAACGGCTACGAGCACTGGCTGTGGGACGACAGGGCCTACCCGCCACGTCCGGTGCAGGGCTTCTACAAGAAGGATGAGCTGGAGCTGGCGATCCAGCGCCGCAGCAGCCGCAAGAGCCCGGCCGAGGCGGTCATCGACAGCTCGATCATCGAGCGCCATTACCAGACCCGTGCGGTGCGTCGGGTCGGCCACAGCTTTGAAGTGGACCGCCAGCGCCACGCACTACTGGTCATGGCCACCGGATCGGGCAAGACCCGCACAGTGATTGCTCTGGCCGATGTGCTGATAAGCAGCAACTGGGCCAAGCGCATCCTGTTCCTGGCCGACCGGGTGGCCTTGGTGAACCAGGCGGTCAATGCCTTCAAGAAGCACCTGCCCGATTCAGCCCCGGTCAATCTGGTCACGGACAAGTACACCGAGGGCCGGGTCTATGTCTCGACCTATCCCACGATGATGGGCCTGATCGACGACATGGCCAACGGCCAGCGCCGTTTCGGCGTGGGACACTTCGACCTCGTCGTCATCGACGAGGCGCACCGCTCGGTTTACCAGAAGTACGGTGCCATCTTCCGGTACTTCGACTCCTTGCTGGTGGGCCTGACGGCCACGCCCAAGGACGAGATTGACCACAACACCTACGGCCTGTTCGGGCTGGAAGACGGCGTGCCGACCGACGCCTACGGACTGGACGAAGCCGTGGCCGACGGCCATCTGGTCCCCCCGGTGGCCATTTCGGTGCCGCTGAAATTCCAGCGCGAGGGCATCCGCTACGCCGACCTGTCAGACGATGAAAAGGCCCAGTGGGATGAACTGGAATGGGACGACGAGGGCCACACGCCCGATGAGGTCAATGCCGAAGCCCTGAACAAGTGGCTGTTCAACCAGGACACGGTCGACAAGGTGCTGGCCACCCTGATGACCCATGGCCAGAAGGTGGCCGGTGGCGACCGACTGGGCAAGACCATCGTCTTTGCCAAGAACAATGACCACGCCGACTTCATTGCTCAACGGTTTGACGCCAACTACCCCCACCACAAGGGCGCTTTTGCCCGGGTGGTGACGTACAAGACCGAGTACGCGCAGAGCCTGATCGACGACTTCTCGAAGCTGGACAAGATGCCGCACATCGCCATCTCGGTGGACATGCTGGACACCGGCATCGACGTGCCGGAGGCGGTGAACCTCGTGTTCTTCAAGGTCGTCCGGTCCAAGACCAAGTTCTGGCAGATGGTCGGTCGCGGCACCCGCTTGTGCCCCAACCTGTTTGGCCCTGGCCAGGACAAGCAGAACTTCTACCTATTCGACTACTGCCAGAACCTGGAATTCTTCAGCCAGAACCCGGACTTCAAGGAAGGCTCAGCCTCGGAACCGCTGGGCACGCGGCTGTTCAAGGCCCGGCTGGAGATGGTGGCTGAGCTGGATGCGCGAACGCCCGCGTCCTCGACAGTGGATGACCTGACGGCCCCGCCCTATGGCGGCCATCTGACGCTGAAGGAGGTGCGGGAAAGCACGGCCGGGTTGCTACACCAGCAGGTGGCGGCCATGAACGTTGACAACTTCGTGGTCCGGCCCAGGCGCCAATATGTGGAACGCTACGCCCAACCCGCTGCCTGGCACCAGCTGACCCAGCAAGCCCGGCACGAGCTGGAAACCCAGCTGGCAGACCTGCCCACGGAACTGGCCGACGAGGACGAGGAAGCCAAGCGCTTTGACCTACTCGTCCTGCGCACCCAGCTGTCGGTGCTGCAGGCTGGCAAGGACTTCACCGGCCTCAAGGACAAAATCCACGCCATAGCAAGCGCCTTGGAAGAGCAGATGACCATCCCCGCCATCAAGGCCGAGATGGTGCTGATCCAGGCCGTGGCCAGCGATGAATGGTGGGAGGACGTCACTGTCCCGATGCTGGAGACCGCCAGAAGGCGCTTGCGCGCCCTGATCAAGCTGATCCCCAAAGGCCAGAAGAAAATCGTCTACACCGACTTCGAGGACAAGCTGGGCGAGCTGACGCCGATCGAGCTGCCCCAGATCACCGCCGGACTGAACATGGCCAAGTTCAAGGAGAAGGCGCGCGTGTTCCTGCACGAGCACGAATCACACCTGTCGCTGCAGCGCCTGCGCCGCAACCAGGCGCTGACACCAACCGATCTGCAAGAGCTGGAAAAGATGCTGCTGCAGTCCGGTGGCTCCAAGGCGCTAATCGACGAAGCGCGCGAGCAGAGCCAAGGACTCGGGCTGTTCACCCGATCTCTGGTAGGCCTGGATCGTGAAGCGGCCATGCAGGCCTTCGGCGAATTCCTGCAAGGCGGCAAGGCCACGCCGGACCAGATCGAGTTCATCAACCTCATCGTGCAGGAGCTGACCCGCAACGGCGTGATGGAGGCCGGGCGACTGTTCGAGTCTCCCTTTACGGACGTGAATGGACAGGGACCGTTGGGGGTGTTCCCACCGGCCAAGGTGACGCAAATCGTCCAGGTGCTGGACCAGATCAAGGAACGGGCTGTGGCGTAAGCTGTTCAACCAACAACGTCAGGTTGGCATACCGGCGCACTTCGCAATCCATGCCTTGATCCACCAGACGGTCCCAGCGGGTGTGGTGGTTGGCACCATGTCTGCCGATAATTTCTACCTCAACGATTCCCACCATGCCCCAACTCTCGCCAGCCTGGAGCCGCCTGCTGGCGCTGCTGCGCCGCGAATGGCAGCAGCTGCTGCAGTTCAACCGCAGCGACCGGCGCTGGCAGATGCCCTTCTGCGCCGCGCTGGCCTCCGGCCTGCCGCTGCTGGTCGGCCTCTATTTCGACCAGCTGGACTACGGCCTGGTTTCGTCGCTGGGCGGGCTGGTCTTCATCTACACCCCCACCACACCGCTGGCGCACCGCATGATGGTGCTGATGGCCTGCTCCTTTGGCATGAGCGCCTGCTACGCGCTCGGCATCATGAGCCATCTGGTCCCGCTGCTGCGGGTGCCGATGCTGACCCTGATCACGATCCTGATCGCGATGCTGTGCCGCGTCTACGCCATCGGCCCGCCGCGCGGACTGTTCTTCATGATGGCGGCAGCGATCGGGGCGTTCACGCCGGTGGAACTGCTTGAGCTGCCGCTGCGGGTCGGTCTGTTCACGATGGGCTGCCTGCTGGCCTGCCTGATCGCCTTCTTCTTCAGCCTGCATGCGCTGCGGCTGCAGGCTCCGCAGCCGGTCGCCCCCCTGCCAGAACCCGATTTCGAGGCCATGGTGACCGATCCGGTCGTGACGGGACTGAGCCTGGGAAGCTCGCTGCTGCTGGCGCTGGCCTTGCAGCTGGATCGGCCCTACTGGGTGGCGCTGACCTGCATCACGGTGATACAAGGCGCCTCGCTGCGCGCGATCTGGAACCGGCAGACCCAACGCATCGCCGGCACCGGCCTGGGTCTGTTGCTGGCCACCGCGCTGCTCACGCTGCCGCTGCCACCTTGGGGCTTGCCGCTGCTGATCATCGGGCTGACCTTCCTGGTCGAGTCGCTGATCGTGCGGCATTACGGGCTGGCCGTGGTCTTCATCACGCCCATGACCTTGCTGCTGGCCGAAGCCACCCAGCTCGGCCAGGGATCAGCCGGCTCGCTGCTGCAGGCACGCCTGATCGATACCGTGGTGGGCTCGGTCGTGGGGCTGCTCGGAGGCGTGGTGCTGCACACGCCGCGCCTGCGCGGCGCGCTGAGCCGGGCGCTGCGCCGCCTGACGCCGGCGCGGCTGCGGCACTGAAACGCCGCAGCCCGCCGCGACGC
>CALPRQ020000057.1 GCA_943326015.2 Chitinophaga pinensis
CGGCGAGGGAATCACGATGGTCTGGTCCATGCCGACGGCGGGCTTGGGGTCTTGCGGGGCCATGGTGTCTCGCTTCGCGGTGGTCGGGTGGAAGGGCGGTTCAGGACCTGATGGCCCACAGCGCGAGTTCCAGCCCGGGGTAGTCGCCCGTGACATAGAGGCCCAGCCCGCCCGACGGTTCGAGTTGCTGCCAGAGTTCGCCCGACTTGTCGAGTTCGAAGTAGCTGAAGCCGGCGTGGTAGGGCAGCTGGCGCGGCGCCACTGGCAGCGGCGTCAGTCCCACGCCGGGGAGCTGCAGGTTGACGATCTCGCGGATGCGCTCGACCGGCCCGAGCTTGGCCTGGGCCGGGAAGCGGGTCCTCACCGTCTCACCCGGCAGCTGGGCCTTGACCGCCAGCACGAAGCCGGCCTGGCGCAGCAGGCTGCGGTCGGCGATCAGTCCGACATAGCGGCCTTGCTTGTGGTCCTTGAGCTCGATCTGGATCGCGTTCTGCTCCAGCACGGTCGCCAGCGCGAGCCGGATCTCGCGCAGCAGCGGCGCGAAGCAGGCCTCCAGCGCATCGTGCTGGTAGGCCGGCATGGGCGCCGGACGGCGCTCGGTTCTGGCGAGGGTGGCGAGCTCGCCATAGAGCTCGAGCAGGCGGCTGAAAGCCCGCTCGGGGTGGAGCTGCGCCAAGGTCACCAGATGATCCAGCACGGGCTGGTGCCGGTTGACCGTCAGCAGGAAGACGAAGTCGGCGATCTCGCCTATGCCGCCCGCGCCGGGCTGGCCGAGCCGGGCCGCCAGCGCCTGGCCGCGCTGCGCCAGCAGACCCTGGACCTCGCGCAGCCAGCTCGCGAGCACAGGCGATGCAGTGCAGGACAGCGAGGGTGCGATGTAGTTGCGGTCCAGTACCAGGCTGTTGTCGGGCCGGCGCTCGACGATGCGCGCCACCCCTATGCGCACGAAGGCGTCGCCGGCCTGCTCGGCCAGCCCGAGTCGCAGCCTGGGCGGTCCGATCTCGATCGGTTCCTGCGTGGTGGCGCTGCCGGCCGAGTCCACGACCTCCTCGATGGCGCAGCCGTGGCGCGCGAGCTCGCCGGCAGGGCTGCCCGGTCGAATTGCCTCGACCGCGTTGGGCCGGCGCAGCGGCAGCGCCAGATAGACCACCGCGTTGCGCGCGTCGGCCGGGAAGTCCAGCGCTTCGGGGGCGGCATGTGCCGTGGGGAAATCGAAGGGGGTGCCGTCCGGCAGCACCCCGCGTGCGCTGCCCAGTGCCAGCTTGCCGGTCAGCAGGGCGGCCTCGTCGAGTTCGAGCTGCAGGAAACCCCAGAAGTTGCCGCCCTGACCGCGTGCCCTGGCCTCGACCAGCCACTCGTGGTAGCGGTCCTGCTGCTGGAAATGCTGCGGCCGCAGGAACAGCCCTTCGGACCAGACGACTTTGCTGTACCAGGACATATGCTCGATCTGTTGGTTTATCCTGTCATGTCAGGGCGTCAGCCCCGTCCATCTCCCTTTTGATCTCATTATTCACGCGAACTCTGATAAGTACCAGTGCGATTTTGGGTGGCGTCGCAGCTGGCATCGGGTTTTCCGGGCCGCAAAGCAAAAACCCGCGCTGCAGGTCGCAGGCGCGGGTTTTGCGATGGGAGCTGGCGGCGTCAGAACGGCGCTTCGTCGCCCTTGGGAGGGGCAGCCACCGGGGTCTCGGCCGCCGGCTGGACTTCAGTTGCGGCAACGGTTGCTGCCTTGTCGCCCTCGGTGGCGGTCGAGACGCTCAGGGTCTGGCGCACGCCAGCCTTGTCGCCGGCGCTGGCGAACTGGCTGTACTTGCCCAGCAGGCCGACCAGCTGGCCGTAGATGCGCGGGTTGGCGGCCAGGCATTCCTTCTGTTCCAGGAAGTCGGCCTCGCCGGTGAAGTTGCCGATCAGGCCGCCGGCCTCGGTCACGAGCAGCGATCCGGCGGCGACGTCCCAGGGGCTCAGGCCGGCTTCGAAGAAGCCGTCGGAGAAGCCGGCGGCGATATAGGCCAGGTCGAGCGCGGCGGAACCCGGGCGGCGCACGCCCGAGACGCGCGGCATGACCTCGGTCAGCATCGCCATGTAGTTCTTGAAGTTGTCGCCCGGACGGAAGGGGAAGCCGGTGCTGATCAGGCAGTCGCGCAGTTGGGTACGCTTGGCCACGCGGATGCGGCGGTCGTTCAGGTAGGCGCCACGGCCCTTGGTGGCGCAGAACAGGTCGTTGCGGCTCGGGTCGTAGACGACGGCCTGCTCGACCTTGCCGTTGTACATCAGCGCGATGCTGACGCAGTAGACCGGGAAGCCGTGGATGAAGTTGGTGGTGCCATCGAGCGGGTCGATGATCCACATATGTCGCTTGCCTGCACCCGTACCTTCGCGGCGACCCGATTCCTCGGCCCAGATGCCGTGGTCGGGATAGGCTTCGAGCAGGGTCGAGATGATGATGTCTTCGGCGGCCTTGTCGACTTCGGTCACGAAGTCGTTGGTTTGCTTGGCGGCCACGCGGACCGACTCGACATCGAGTGCGGCCCGGTTGATGATGGCGCCAGCGGCGCGCGCAGCCTTGATGGCCACGTTGAGCATGGGGTGCAGATGAGCAGACATGAATTGTGTGAGGAACGAATAAGGGGCCGTGCGATGACGGCGACAATAGCCCAATTCTATCCTTTCGTCATCATTTGCGCCATATGCGAACCCGCTTCATCCTGATCGAGACCAGTCACGCCGGCAATGTCGGCTCCGTCGCGCGTGCCATGAAGGTGATGGGCTTCGACGATCTGGTGCTGGTGCGCCCGCGCTGGCCCGACGTGCTGCAGCGCGAGGAGGCGCTGGCGCTGGCCAGCGGTGCCGACGATGTGCTGGCCAGGGCGCGCATCGTGGCAACGCTGGCCGAGGCGCTCGACGGCGTCTCGCATGTCTGCGCCACCGCGATGACGCCGCGCGACTTCGGGCCGTCCACCGTGGCGCCGCGCGACTATCTGGCTGGCCTGGCCGCGCCGTCCGCGCCCGAATCCGGGTCCGCCGCCCCGATCGGGGTCGCCTTCCTGTTCGGTTCCGAGCGCTACGGCATGAAGAACGAGGACGTCTACCGCTGCCACGCCTGCCTGAGCATCCCGACCGCGCCCGACTACGGTTCGCTGAACCTGGCCGCCGCCGTGCAGCTGATCGCCTATGAATGGCGACAGGCACTGGGTGGTTTTGCGCTGGCCCCCTCGGGCCTACCGGAGCCGCGCCTGGCCGATGCGCAGGCGGTCGCGGGCTTGCTGGCGCATTGGGAGCAGGCGCTGGTCGCCGTCGGTTTCCTCGATCCGGCGGCGCCCAGGAAGCTGCTGCCGCGCCTGAACCAGCTCTTCAATCGCGCCGTGCCGACCGAGGAGGAAGTCCATATCCTGCGCGGGGTGGCGCGCGCCATGCTGCAGACCGCCGCCCAGGCCAGGCGCTAGACTGTAGGACTGATTGGACCCGAGCATGTTTTCCCGCCTCAAGACCGACATCGACTGCATCCTGGAACGCGACCCGGCCGCGCGCTCGCGCTGGGAGGTGCTGACCTGTTACCCGGGCCTGCACGCGGTCTTGCTGCACCGGCTGGCGCATGGCTGCTGGACGCGCGGCTACCGCTGGCTGGGGCGTTTCATTTCGCACCTGGGCCGCTTCCTGACCGGCATCGAGATCCACCCGGGCGCCCAGCTCGGCGCGCGCGTCTTCATCGACCATGGCATGGGCGTGGTGATCGGCGAGACGGCCGAGATCGGCGACGGCTGCACCATCTACCACGGCGTCACGCTGGGCGGCACCTCGCTCTACAAGGGCGCCAAGCGGCATCCGACGCTGGGCCGCGACGTGGTGGTCGGCGCCGGCGCCAAGGTGCTGGGCGGCTTCACGGTCGGCGACGGCGCCAAGGTCGGCAGCAATGCGGTGGTGACCAAGCCGGTGCCGGCCGGTGCGACCGCGGTCGGCAACCCCGCGCGCATCATCCAGGCCGAGGCCGACGCCAAGCGCGAGGAGGCGGCGTCCAAGATGGGTTTCTCGGCCTATGGCGTGACGCAGAACGACGACCCGCTCTCCCAGGCCATGCGCGGCCTGATCGACAACGCGGCCGGCCACGAGCACCAGATCGCGCTGCTGTGGCAGGCGATCGAGAAGCTGGCCTGCGCCCGCGCGCCCGGCCTGCCGCTTGATGCGGCCAAGGTCGAGCATTTCCCGGCCGACAAGTTCAACGAGATGGTCGGCAAGTAGGCTGCAAGGATCAGCCGCGCGGCGGCCGGATCGCGTTCTTGGGCCGGAAGGCCTGGCAGACCTCGTCGTGGGTTTCGAGGTAGGGGCCGCCGATCAGGTCGATGCAGTAGGGCACGGCCGCGAAGATGCCGTGGACCTGCTGCTTGCCGTCGGCGTTCTTCAGGCCGGCCAGGGTCTCGGCGATGGCTTTCGGCTGGCCCGGCAGGTTGATGATCAGGCTCTGGTCCCGGATCACCGCGACCTGGCGCGACAGGATGGCGGTCGGCACGAAGGTCAGGCTGATCTGGCGCATCTGTTCGCCAAAACCCGGCATTTCCTTGTGCGCCACCGCTAGCGTGGCTTCGGGCGTGACATCGCGCAGCGCCGGGCCGGTGCCGCCGGTGGTCAGCACCAGGCTGCAGCCGGCCTCGACCAGCTCGATCAGGGTCTGGCTGATCAGCGCCTGCTCGTCGGGGATCAGGCGCGGCTCGAACTGGATCGGGTTCTTCAGGGCACGGCTGAGCCAGTCCTGCAGCGCGGGCAGGCCCTGGTCCTGGTAGATGCCCGAGGAGGCGCGGTCGCTGATCGAGACGATGCCGATCCTGACCGGCTCCGGGCCAGCGTTCAGGGCTGGGCTCATGTCTCGTCCTCTGCGTCGGCAGCGTCCTCGGCCGCCTGGGCCGCGGCGGCATCGCCGTCGAGCTTGGCGCGCACGAGCTGGAAGATCTCGCGGAAGGACTTGCCGTGGCGCGGCGCCTCGCCTTCTTGCGCCGGCACGGCGTCCTTGCGCGCCTGGCGCACCAGCGTGCGCAGGCGCTGCAGGTCGGCGTCCGGGTCGAGCCGCAGCCAGGCCTCCAGCGCCTCGTCCTCGGCGATCAGGCGGTCGCGCCATTGCTCGGCCTGGTGCAGGCGCAGCGTGTCCTTGGCGCTGCCCTGGTGCTGGACCTTGAGCGCTTCCTCGATCGCGGCCACGGTGGGCTCGTCGAGCTTGCGCATCAGCTTGCCGATGAACTGCATCTGGCGCCGCTTGCCCTCGAAGTTGGTGATGCGCTTGGCTTCGGTCATGGCGTCGAGCAGCCGGTCGGGCAAGGCGAGCTTGTCTAGCAGGCCTTTGCGCAAGGTGAGCAGCTGCTCGCCGAGCGACTGCAGGTGGTCGCTGTGTTTCTTGAGATCGGTCCGGCTGAGGTCGACGTCTCCGCGCAGTTCGCGCTTGAGTTCGAGGTCGAGTTCGCTGCCAAGGGCAACGAAGTGGCCTTTGACGTAATAGCCTTTGGTGGGTTTGCGTGACATGCCAAGTATCATATCCGCCGACATGAAGAAGACACGCGCCGCCACCCCCCCTTCGCCCCAGTCCCAGCCCGAGACCGGCTTCCAGTTCAGCCGATCGCAGTTCGAGGAACTGTCCGATCTCGCGCTTTCGCACGCCCGCTCGCTGGGCGCGCTGGACGGGGGCATCGACGTCTCCGAAGGCGCGGGTCTGAGCGTCTCGGTGCGCAAGGGCGAGCTCGAGAACGTCGAGCGCAACCGCGACAAGTCGCTTGGCGTCACGCTCTACCTCGGACAGCGGCGCGGCAATGCCTCGACCTCTGACTTCAGTCCGGCCGCGATCCGACGCACCGTGCAGGCGGCCTACGACATCGCGCGCTTCACGGCCGAGGACCCGGTGGCCGGACTGCCCGACGAGCAGGACATCGCCAATGACTACCCCGACCTGGACCTGTTCCACCCCTGGGCCGTCACGCCCGAGGAAGCGATGCAGATCGCGCTGCGCTGCGAGGCTGCGGCCTTCGCGACCAGCAAGAAGATCAGCAACAGCGAGGGCGCGGGCGTCTCGGCCCAGCAGTCGCATTTCTTCACCGAGCACATGCGCGGCGGCGAGCGCGGCCGGCCTGGCATCTTCCGTGGCGGTTATGCGAGCTCGCGCCACAGCTTCTCGGTCGCGCCGATCGCGGGCCGGGGCGCCAACATGCAGCGCGATGCCTGGTTCAGTTCGATGCGCTCGCCGGCCGATCTGGCCAGCCCCGAGGCGGTCGGGCGCTATGCGGCCGAGCGCGCGCTGTCGCGCCTGAAGCCGCGCCAGGTCGCGACCACCGAATGCCCGGTGCTGTTCGAGGCGCCGCTGGCTGCCGGCCTGCTCGGCGGCTTCGTGCAGGCCGTCAGCGGCGGCGCGCTCTACCGCAAGACCAGCTTCCTGCTCGACAGCCTGGGAACCCAGGTGTTCCCGGACCATATCGACATCCTGGAAGACCCGCATGTGCGCGGCGGCAAAGGCAGCGCACCTTTCGACGATGAAGGCGTGCGTACCGCCAAGCGTCAGGTGGTCGAGGCGGGCCGGGTGCAGGGCTATTTCCTCAGCACCTATTCGGCGCGCAAGCTCGGCATGCGCACCACGGGCAACGCTGGCGGCTCGCACAACCTGACCTTGAGCAGCCGACTCACCCAGCCGGGCGATGACCTCGACGCGATGCTGCGCAAGCTCGGCACCGGCCTGTTCGTGACCGAGCTGATGGGGCAGGGGGTGAACTACGTGACCGGCGACTATTCGCGCGGTGCCTCGGGTTTCTGGGTCGAGAACGGCCAGATCGCCTTTCCGGTGCAGGAGATCACGATCGCCGGCAACCTGCGCGAGATGCTGCAGGAAATCGTTGCGATCGGTGCTGATGTCTACAACTACGGTGCCAAGAGCGTGGGCTCGGTGCTGGTCAAGCGCATGAAGCTGGCGGGCAGCTGATCGACCTCGACCGGCGCGCCCCAGAGCGTGCCGATCACGGGGGCGATGCGCTGCGGGTCGGCACTGCTCCAGAAGCGCACCTCGCCTGGTGAAGCGGCATCGTGCTGCCGCCCCAGCGACTCAAGCCGGCGCCCGAGTTCGCGCGCCACGGCGGGTGCCGGGTCCAGCACCTGCACGGCTGCGCCGGCCAGCTGGCGGATCAGCGGCAGCAGGAAAGGGTAATGGGTGCAGCCCAGCACCAGGGTGTCGGCGCCCTGGTCGAGCAGGGGCTGGACGTAGCGCGCCACCGCTGCCTCAGTGTCCGCGCCGGTGAGCTCGCCGCGCTCGACCCGCTCGACCCAGCCCGGGCAGGCTTGCAGCAGCAACTGCTTGCCGCTGCCGTGAGCCTGCACCAGTCGGGCCAGCCCCGGGCTGGCGACCGTCTGGCGCGTCGCCAGCACGCCAACCACGCCGCTGTGCGTGGACTGCGCGGCCGGCTTGACAGCCGGCTCGATCGCCACGATCGGCAGCTGGGGAAAAGTCTGGCGCAGATGCTCGATCGCCAGGCCGGTCACGGTGTTGCAGGCCACCACCACCGCCTTGGCGCCTTGCTGCTGCAGGAAGCGGATGATCTGGCGCGAGCGCGCCTCGATATAGTCGGCGCTCTTGTCGCCGTAGGGCGCGTGTCCCGAGTCGGCCACGTAGCAGAGCGCCTCGGCCGGCAGCGCGCGGCGGATTTCGCGCAGCACCGACAGGCCGCCGACGCCGGAATCGAACACGCCGATCGGGCGATTGCGGTCCGGGTCGGTGGGGGCAGGCATTGGAGCCGGGCGGGGTCTGGAAAGGCTCAGCCGGCCAGCGCGGCCTTGACGGCGGCGGAAACCTGTGCCATCTCGGCCTTGCCGGCCAGGGCCGCCTTGGCCGCGGCCATCAGCTTGCCCATGTCGGCGGCAGCCGGCGCGCGGCCGAGCTCGGCGGCCACGCCCGCCACCACGGCCTGCACTGCGGCAGTGACTTCCTCGGCGCTCAGGCGTGCGGGCAGATAGGCCTGCAGCACGGCGGCCTCGGACTTCTCCTTGGCGGCCAGGTCGTCGCGGCCGGCCTGCTCGAAGGCGGTGATGGAGTCCTTGCGCTGCTTGAGCATCTTGTCGACCACGGCGATCACGCCGGTGTCATCAAGCTGGATCTGCTCGTCGACTTCCTTTTGCTTGATCGCGGCCAGCAGCAGGCGGATGGTGCCGAGACGCTCCGCGTCCTTGGCGCGCATCGCGGTCTTCATGTCTTCGGTGATCTGTTCTTTGAGTGCCATGGTCTGCTCCTGGATAAACGTCGATCTTAGCGCCTGTGCGTCGCTGGCCGGGGGCGGAAACGACAAAGCCCGCCTGAGCGTCCTCCAGCGGGCTTGTGGCGCGGCTACGGGAGCCGCAGCGCTTTCATGTACCGATCAGTACAGGCGCTTGGGCAGCTGCATCGAGCGCACGCGCTTGTAGTGACGCTTGACGGCGGCAGCCTTCTTGCGCTTGCGCTCGGCGGTCGGCTTCTCGTAGAACTCGCGGGCACGCAGGTCGGTCAGCAAGCCGAGCTTTTCGATGGTGCGCTTGAAGCGGCGCAGGGCGATGTCGTAGGGTTCGTTGTCTTTAACGCGGATCGTGGTCATTAGCTAATGTCAAATTTGCGCCGCCGTCGATATCCAGGGAAGATCGGGCCTTGGATTCGCGCTTGCGGCAGTTTTCCCCGTCTATCGTGATCTGGCCGACGGGGTTTGCCGGCAAAGAGGGGCATTATAGCGTCTCAAAAATCGCATGTTGCGTTTGCCTTAAAGAGAAAAAGAGGTGTTCATGTTCGAGTCGGCAGAAATCGGTCATCGCATCGACAAGAAGCTGTGGAAAGAGAAAGAGCCCAAGCTGCGCGCGGACCTGCTCGCGATGCAGTTCCGGCTGCTGCGCGAGGCCCGGTTTGCGGTCGTGATCCTGGTCAACGGCGTCGACCTGGCCGGGCGCGGCGAGACGGTCAACCTGCTCAACGAGTGGATGGACCCGCGCCATATCCGCACCGAGGCCTTTGGCCCGCTGAGCGATCCCGAGCGTCATCACCCCGAGATGTTCCGTTTCTGGCAGGTGCTGCCGCCCAAGGGGCATATCGGCATCCTGTTCGGCAATTGGTACACCGACCCCATCGTCGCGCACGCGCTGGGCCAGGAGAAGCACGACCATTTCGTGCACCGGCTCGAACGCATCCGCCAGTTCGAGCGCATGCTGGCGGCCGAGGGCGTGCTGCTGCTGAAGTTCTGGTTCCACCTGTCCAAGAAGGCCGCCAAGGCGCGCATGAAGGAATTGC
>CALPRQ020000058.1 GCA_943326015.2 Chitinophaga pinensis
AGAGCGTGTTCAAAGTCTCCGCGCTGTGAGAAGCTCGGGGGGTGAGAAAAGGCTACCCAAGCGATATCAAGCGCGAGCAATTCGAGGTCATCAGGCCGTTGCTGGAGAGCGCGCGAAAGAAGACAGCTCCACGCAAAGTGGAGCTGTACGAGGTGTTCTGTGCGGTGCTGTACCTGCTGCGCACGGGCTGCCAGTGGCGCGCGCTGCCCAGCGACTTTCCCAAGTGGCGCACGGTGCACTCGTACTTCGCCATCTGGAGCGAGCCGCGCGAGGGCGGCAGCCTGCTGGAGCAGGCTTTAAAAAAATCTGGTTGGCGCGGCCCGAGAGAAATTGGGGCGCAACGCCTGCAGCGCATTCTTGATCATCGACGCGCAGAGCGTGAAGAACACGGACCCGGCGGCCTTGAAGGGCTATGACGCGGGTAAGAAGGTTTCGGGCATCAAGCGCCACATTGCGGTGGACACACAGGGACTACCGCACGCGGTGGCGGTGACGACGGCAGAGGTGACCGATCGCAAGGGAGCGCTGCAGGCACTGGAGCGTTGCAAGTCCAGGCTGGGCCGGGTGCAAAGCCTGTTGGCCGACAGTGGCTACGTGGGCAAGCCCTTTGCGCAGGGCGCGCAGGACATTCTTGGTGGGCATGTGACGGTACAGATCGCCAAGCGCAGCGAACTGCACACCTTCAAGGTCATACCCAAGCGCTGGATCGTCGAACGCAGCTTTGCTTGGCTGGACAAGAACAGGCGGCTGTGGAAGAACTGCGAGCGGCTGCTCAACACCAGCCTGCAGTTCGTCCATCTGGCTTTCCTGGGGCTCTTGCTCAGAAGACTTTGAACACGCTCTTAGTGGCGACTCCGGTGCCGGGTCCGCAACAAGTTCTGTGTGACCACTGCGGCACTTGGTCCGGCGGGCACAGCGTATTCCGCACACGCAGGGTGGCGCCAAGTGACGTAGTCAGCCTCTGATAAGCCGCTAGCCGTCCACTTCCAGTCACGGGTCCACGCGAGCCGGCCGGCGTGGTATCTCGAAAAGCTAGGTTTGGGATACAGGTGCCGTAGGTCGCCCGACCCACCACGAAAACGGCTGTCGTTTTCATAAGTGCGCAGTGTAAAAATGGCCATCGTCGTTAACGGAAGGATGCGACCGTAGTTTCATTTGGAGTCTGATCCTTCGACAGGCACACTTCCGATGTTCAACTGACTACTTCCTCCCCACCCAAGAACTAAGTTCTGGATAGATCCGGTCTGGGCGCTGCTCGTGCGCGGCCTTAAGAGTTTTGGACCGTAGGTCCGAGATCGAGGCCATCAGCCCTTCGTCTTCCACTCCCATTTTCTCGAAGAGCCTCTTCAGATAGTCGTAGGTGCCACGAATCTTTGGTGGCTCGTGTTCAAACAAGGCTTTGGTGATTTTCACTAGGTCGGAGACTAGCTCTGCCGACAAGCTTTCGCCAGGATCCTCCGCCATCAAGTCTCGGAGGGGTAGGGTCATCCTATAGATCACGTAGTCTGTCTGCAATAGCGAAAAAAACTCATCCAAACGGCCTTTCGGGACCCATTGAGCCGCCTCTTGAAGCGAATCGAGCGCTGAAGGAGCAATTTCAACCATCCTCGACAACCATCCAGTCTTGATGCCCTCTGGGACGGGCAGGCCAAATAGCGCGCTCCAAACTTCCGGCAGAAAGTCACCGTTGGTCCAGCCCTTCTGCTCCAGAACGAGCCCTGCTACACGATCAGCATGGGATGACCCGAGGCGGAGGACTGCTTTTACCATTTCGGCCACCTCGTTATACGTCATCAGCCACTCCCACGCGGCCTCAAACATCTCATGCTCTGGCATCACAGCGATCTCAAACACGATCACCCTCCATGCCGTGTTCCTGTGGCAGTGTGCACCGACGTAGTAGATGATGGGGTAATTCCCAGTGAACACATTGATTGAGGTGCTTAGGAGATCGTGGTTCATCCGAGCGATCACATCCAGCACCGGCCGGTCGAGCCTCGCGTCACCAGGTAGCAGATGCGCCTGTATAGCAGTTGGCACATTGGTTCGTGTCAACGCCGTTGCTTGGACCCAGACCTCGTCTGGGGCACCTGCTACCAAGTGATCGAGCAGCTTGGTCCGCTCCTCATTAGAAAGGTCTTCCCAGCGCACCACTAAGTCAGCCACCACGCGAATCCGAGCAGCCGTTCCAGGCAAGCCGAGAAGACAATCTATCCGATTGAGGCGATCAACGGATCCGAAAGGAAGTCCGGAAACGATGATGTCGCCGACGCCGAGCATGTAGTCACTTGGAACTTCTCCAGAGCCGGCAATCTTGCTCACCAGTTCCAGCCAGTGATCGACAATGGCTGTTAGCGCCTTATCCGAAATTTTTCCAATCGCGTGATGGACGACATCGTACAGGCGCTCATCCCTAAGGGAAGCACCTAACGGTAGCTCCCTCAGCACCACTGGCATCAGAGCCTCGAATATTCGCCATGGAGTTGAGATGCCGCCGTACTCCTTGCGAGAGATCAGTACGAGATCCCCTACGAGTGCCGCCGCTGTAACGGGTGAGGCCGCCATCTTCTGCAGGCCATCGAGAAGCTGCTTCCGCCGATCCTCGTCGCAGTCCGGCCATGCCTTCAAGACACCCTTATAAGCTGCCTGCACAACTGCTGGATGGTCTTCCGAGAAAATCCGCTCAAGGACTTCTTCGTCATCCACGCGCGGCAGACGCAACCAAGCCATCGTCGCCGGTGCCCGAATCAGTGCGACATGGAAGCTGAGCAGCCGGGCCGTCATCTGTGCTGTCATCGCGTCTGGGTTCTCAGCCAAGAACTGAGTAGCCCCGGCAGCGTCTCGCGTTGATACCTTGTCGGAGCGGTCGCTGTTTAACAGCCCCAACACCCCTTCGACTTGCGACCTCGTCACTTGTTTAGGGAATGGATCCACCTCAAGGGCATCCCCGACGGTCGCGGGAGGAATCCGAGGCTCATCGTTGCTCCAAACGACGTAGGACAAACGTGGCCAATTGACTTTCTGCAACCAGTCCGAGACTTCACCTTGCTCGTCCTGTGGCAACGTCGAAAGCCGCTTCAAAAGAAATTTGAAGCACAGCTCTCTAACCGCGGGAAAGATCGATATTAGGCCCGACTTGGCGATCGCAACCACATCTGAACCGTAACCATTTGCACACAGCTTATGGTAAATCCAGTCGAGATTGGTGGCTGCCGCTTTGGCGGCAGATGGCTCCGCCGTGAAGATAGCCCTCTCGAGTTGCAAGACCGCAGCATCCCTAGCCTTCCTCGTCGCCGCATCCAAAAGCGATTCGGCACTCGCTCGATAGAACGGATGACTGAACGTGTAAGTACGGTGCACCTCGGAAATCATCCGACGCAGTTCCAGCTTTTCCAATCTATCCACGTCCGATGCGTCAAGTTGAGGGATCGGCTTGTACTTCGGTTCCACCACGACGGACGCTTCAGCCCCCAGCTCGACACCTGCGCCGATGGACACCATGGTTGCTTTCACGTTTGACTTCCCAGGGCGATCCGTTCGGGACGGGTCCAAGATGAAAGCCAACTCGGCCTCGCCGACCCGGAGCTCCGGGGTCGATGCAACCGCCAGCGCGGTCATCAAAGGCGCCAGCGTCTCCGTCCTAAGCGCAATCCCGAGAGCCTTCGCATCCTGGCGAGCTACACGAACCACGTCGTCTAGCTGCGCTCCGGCTGCGACCTGATGATGGCTACAGGCAAAGTGCAGGAGACACCCAGGCTCAAGCACCAATCGCCCTGCCAGCAGTTCCTGTGAGATTTCCTCTGCGAGGCACGATGGAACGTTATGCAACTGCGCTGCTTCTCGCCAGACTTGGTTGAGAAACTTCGGATCGCCGGGTCCAAGAACCACCCAAGCCTGTCCCGCAGTGAGAAAACCCGTAACCGAAGGCTCGCGTGTGACCTCGAGAAGTCGATCTTGAGCCTGCGCAACGATCAACCGGCGCGAACTTCCAAGTCGCGGGATGAGTTGCTCGAGTTGACTTAACTCACGGCCAGCATTCTCAGCGGCGTGCGACCCACCAAGCGGGTCGTCGACGAGGGCCGCGCGGAATTCAACGACCGGTTCTAGAAGATACCGCGAGGCCTCCTCGACACTACTGCAGACCTGCACCCGAAAAGACAGACGCTGGAGGTTGGCTGCAAGACTTCTCGCGAGAAAACTCTTCCCAACCCGTGGAGCACCGGTGATCAGCACCGCCATGTCCTTAGAAATTTTCGATCGAAGGAAGTGTTCCTCATCTCGATACACATGATTCGGCGAGCTCAACGGATCCGTCGCTTGGCCTGACCTGATAACTTTGGCAATAGCCGGAAGCACATTCACCTGTGTCCGCTTCTCTCGAACGATGATTTCCTGAATCTCGTGCGCTACCCATTCAACCCGGTCCGGGACGACTCGGTGGGTGGTTTGGAGCACATCGCGAATGCTATTCACGAGATCGGCATCTGCTAATCTCTCAACTATCATCACGCGATGAATAGCCGACTTCAGCTCCGACGCCTTGACATTTTGGATGAATCTCCCGATATGAACGCGACGCTCCTTATCTATCCTACCATCTGTACTCGACACCACTTCGGCATAGGAAATTAGCTCGCTCCGCAACCCGGCTTCAGTTGCATCCTTTACCTTGCCGTTCTCAAGAGAGGTCCGATCCACGCCGATCGACACAAGATGGGGCGCGGTCGCATCAGTGCAGCGCCCGCTTGCTACGAACAGGACGGACCTTGAGCTTTCGGACACGATGTTCTCAAACAGTGAACCTTGCGCCTTGCGACTTGGGAAGTGCGCCAGCCAGTCGACCAGTCGGTCTACGCCGATGTCGCTCTGCTCGCGCTTGGCTTGGACCTCGACCACATGGCGAGCGTTCTGCTTCATCACTACCAGTCGCGCGTCCTCTCCACCGGCGGGCTCAATGAACAACTCAATGGCTGGATTCTCAGCTGCCTGGGTAGCCAATAGGACGCAGACGCGATCCTGGAATTCGTAGGCCTTTGGACCAGTAATTTCGATGGACATTTGACTCCTGAAATGATGGGTTATCGAGCTCGACCTCGATGGCTGGTTCATTGTCGGCGAGAAGTTCTGCGTCAGAAAAAGATCAATCTTGGGGAAGGTCTTTATCGAAGCAGAAAACAGTAATGCCGTCTCGGCCAGCCCGGCTTCGCGGTCGCTAGACAGAGTTCGCGTGTCAGTGTCAGAATTTTTATTAATAGCTGCTATAGGTTAGACTTATTCGAGATTCGGCAACCACTGAAAAGCTACAACTCACTTTCGGCGGCTTTAGGCCGAAATGAGTCATTCGCAGGCAGCAACCTGAGGGACAGCAAGCTCAAATAGCGGTTATTGAACGCCAAATGCGTCGACCGACTTCTTCACCCCTGACACCAACCTCCGATAGCCGCCCAGCATCGTCGGTCCGTCTATTTCTTTGTGCGCCAGTCCTTGGTGTAAAGAAGATCGTCGTGGGCCAGCTTCACAACGGTGAAGCGCTTGAGCAACTCTGCAGCCTCGGTGCCGAACTTACTCGCTTCGTCGAAGGCCAGGAAGATCTGCTTCGACTTCAAGGCCGCAAGGATGCGGAGGATGCGCCGGGTCGCGGGCACTTCAATGTTCTTGTATATGATTGAGTCATGCAGGACCAGCGGCAGGATAGTCAAGGACAGCATTGCCAAGTCGAAGCCAACAAGCCCCGCGAAGGACTTGCCTGTACCCGTATCCTCCGACGACGTGAACTGATAAGAACTCGCACTCTTGATTCGAAGTTCCGAACTCGAGCGCAAGGGGCCGTAAACCACTTTGTTGAAGGCCCTCAGCTTCTGGTTAATTTTTCTCTCGATGCCCAGGAAGATCCCGGAATAGATCGACTCGAGCCGCTCATTGGAAAGCGAAATTGACTCCTCGACGCCTGCCTTTCTTTCGAAGTGCTCGTTTTCGGAAGTGGCCTTGTCCACTGAATCCTTCAGCTCGAGGACGCGACTGAAGACATCGTCGGGCATCCCCTTCGCCTCCAGAGTCTTCTGTATCTCGAATTCAACCTCAGCAATCTCAGCGGCCAGCGAGGCTTCACGGGTAAGAGAGTCGGTCAACTCATCCTTTAGCTCCTTCTTGACAATGCTTCCGATCTTTTGATGGAAGGCCTCGACCTGCTTCAGTCGCTGCACGTCGACCGTCTGAAAGAAGTCGGCGACGAGCGCAATGTTCGCCGCTAGGCGAGGAGTGATGCCAGAAATCTCGCGCTCAAGACGCTTGATCTTGTTCTGCTGTTCCGATCGTTGACCTGCAAGTTCATTCTTGCGCTGCTGTCTTTGCCGCAATGACTCGTCGAACAGTGACTCGTAGACGTTGAGTGCCCCGCCGAAGCCGCTTCGAAGTTGCTCAATATGACTCTTGTTCCGCCTGATCGAAACTTGATTTTCCGTGTATTGAGCCTTTGTTACCTTCGGGATGATGTTGGCCATCATAGAGTCGTTGATGACCTTCTTGAGGCCCCTAAACCCTTCCAGTTTCTTCCGCTCGTCCGCAACGTCCGGGCTGCGGCCAAACAGGTCAATCAGGCGACCGACCGCGACAGCTCCGGCTTCCTTCGGTACAGCCACAAAGGGATGGCTGGGATCAAGGCCGCCCTTCTTCCAGATGCGACCAAACGGGTTGATCGCCGAGCGGAACGTGTGCTCGAGAGCCTCCATACCGTAGAGCTGCTTCAACAACCGGTTGAACTCATCCAAACTGAGCTCGCTTTGCATTTCATAGGCCTCATTGCAGACCTGAACGACGTTGTCGCTGTCGGTCGCGCGGGAGAAATACCTGCGCTCGGCCCCAAACTCGAATGCGAAGTTATAGCGGTGGTGGCCGAACTCGCGAATCGAGCCAGCTTCATCCTTCAAGAAGGTCGAGCCTCCCAGTGCAAAGTCGATGACCATCAGCATGGTGGACTTGCCGATGGAGTTCTTTGCGTCATCGTCACCAAGGATGACATTCAGCCCGGGGTGAAAGGAAATCACCTGGTGACTGAAATGAGCACAACGAATTTCATTAAGCATATTCAATTACACCTGAGTCTGCTTCTACGTTCACTATTCCAAGCACAAACAAAATATCGAGTGCGTGCAAAAACTCGCTCGCATCGTGAAAAACGTTGCGAGTTCGGTGATACACATCCTGCACAGTTTCACCGTTAGACCTTTCACTCATGATGATTTTCATCCGAAAAAGAGTGGACTCCTCAAGGCGTGTGAACTTACTAGGCATCAACATCGAATACCTCACAGTTCTGCACGAAGAATGATGTCAGCACTTTCGCTGCCAGTAGTGACTTTTGAGTTCGAATACTGATCCATTGAGCCACGAAGTTGAACACTGCGTCCTTGTTGTCAGGATGTTTCCGTTGCATTGCAAGATAGTAGATATTTACCTGGCTCTGCAGCATGCGAATTGCTAGCTGGTCGTTCTGTTCCAGCGCGCGAATGTGGTCCCGGATGCGCACGTAGAATGTGACCACATTGGTCTTGATCTCGTGCTTCTGCAGTGAACTTATACCGGTTCGTAACTTCTTTTCGATGGTGGAAGCATCAAAGCGAGGAGGGGGTACATCAAGCTCATCACCGCTCAAGGCGGTGATCCTATCAAGGATTTCGTATATCTGCTCCTGGATAGTATGTTCAGCCATCGTTGCCCTTGCATTTGATTCAGCCAAGAACCCATCCTTGATTGCCATCAGTTTGACCATCTCGGCCACTTGGAAGTCCTTGTCATACTTCCGGTGGCATGTAGGGCACAAAGCAATGACGTTCTCAAGAGCATTTATATCCAAAGGTGCCGGGTAGTTGGTCAGGGCCAAGGCTTGGGCAGGCGTAGGATTGAGTGGGTAAATGTGGGCGACCTCGTAGCCCTTATTTATCCTCTGCGATCCTCTCTTTCGAAAGAGAATTGATTTCGTGCAAAGCGGGCAGCAGCCACCCGTCTCACTATAAAGAATGCTGTTTTCGTTGTCGCTGTATTCTTTTCTTACTGTGGCCATTTGAATGCCTTCTCCCCGGCGCTCCGCGAACGATCCCAACCAGCACGCACACGTCACACTTTTTAAATTTTATCAAGACGGATAGGAAAATCACTGCTTAGAGCCTCAATTCTCACGGCAACTGATTTTGGGCAGCAACAGCACACGCATCATCGACTGAACGGCGAAAATCCGAATCGGAGGCAGACACCTTCGCGATCGCTTCAGGGCTTCTGTTTCGAAGGCCTTGCGGTGCGTGGCCTCAGACATTCTATGGTGTGAGCGCCACCTGAGCGGATCAGCCGTCTCACCGCAGGGCAATCGCATCAGCAGACATCGGACATGGCGACGCAGCGCACGGCCGAGGTCACTGGAGCATCCCCGGTGTACGTGCCATACGTGCCGCAGGTTGGCGACAAGACCTGGCCCCACGACCTTCAAGATGCGGCGGACTACTACTTGACCTCGCGCGGCAAGCATCCGAACGCCCCCAACAAGATACTGTTGACCAGCATGTCCAGCATGTCCAGCATGGTGGCGTTCACTGGGTTCGACCGCATCGACACCTTGCTGACTCAGAGGCACCAAGGCCGGCTCCCTGTGGCACAGCCAGGAACTGCATGCCCGGGCGGCTGGCCCGAAGGAGCTCTTCCTGGTCGACGGTGCGACGCACATGGACCTCTACGACGGACCCGGCGCTGCCGTTGCCACATCGAAGCTCATCCCTTTCTTCCAGCACACCCTCGCTTGAACGCAGAGCGCAAGAACACTGACTTTGGAGATTGAACATGAGCAATATGAAAATCTGGTTCATCACCGGTGGCCGTTCACGTATCGGAGAAGCTACGCGACAACAAGGTACTCATGGCTCAGAGCGTGTTCAAAGTCTTCTGAGCAAGAGCCCCAGGAAAGCCAGATGGACGAACTGCAGGCTGGTGTTGAGCAGCCGCTCGCAGTTCTTCCACAGCCGCCTGTTCTTGTCCAGCCAAGCAAAGCTGCGTTCGACGATCCAGCGCT
>CALPRQ020000059.1 GCA_943326015.2 Chitinophaga pinensis
AACATGCTCGAATCGCTGGGCGCCGAGGTGAGCATCGCGATCAACGGGCGCGACGCGCTGGAGGCGCTGCAGGATCAGGGGCCGCAATTCGATCTGGTGCTGATGGACATGCAGATGCCCGAGATGGACGGGCTGGAGGCGACGCGGCGCATCAAGGCGCACCCGGACTGGGCGCGGCTGCCGGTGGTGGCGATGACTGCCAACGCGATGGAACAGGACCGGCAGGCCTGCCGCGACGCGGGCATGGTGGGCCATCTGGCCAAACCCTTTGAACTCGACGAGCTGGTGCGCATGGTGTGCCTGCGCACCAGCCACGCTTCAGCAGTCGATGAGAGGTTGGCGGTGGCTGCGCTGTGATGGGTGTGGCGGCAATGGAGCCGCCACTGCGATCACGCGCTTGCCGTACCGGAGTTTTTCAGGCCCGCTGCCAGCGCAATGGCCAGCTCGTCGCGTGACATGGGCTTGTTGAAGTGGCCCAGCACATGCAGTCCCTTGCTCTTGGCGATCAGGACGGCCGGTTTCAGCATGCCCGAATCCACGCCTGTGACCAGGAGAATCTGGCCGGGGTATTTCATTTCGGCCAGCTTCTCCATGAATTCAAAACCGTCCATATGTGGCATGAAAATGTCGCACATCAGATAGTCTGGCATTCTGGGCAGTCGGGCGAGCTGGCGCAAGGCCTGGCGCCCATCGGTGGCGCTGTGTATCTCGACAGCGCCCAGGTTGCTGAACATGGCGTGGAAGATTTCCTGCATGAATTCGTCGTCGTCGACGATGAGTACGCTCGCTTGTGTCAGGAGAGTCATGACGTATTCGTATCGTTGGAGTTGAGAGTGCTCAGCCGCTGTCGCAAGTTCTGCAGTACAGGCAAGATGCCCGTGACGAGCGCCTGGCAGCGCGCCTGCTGGCCCGCGCGGCCGGCCTCTTCCAGGGCTTCCAGCCAGGCACCGGCACGCAAGGCACCGATCGTGCGGGCCGATGACTTGAGTTTGTGTGCCAGCTCGGCCAGGTTTTTCCAGCTGTCGGCACTGGCCTGGGTCGCCATCGCCTGCATGTCGCGTTCGAAAGCGTCCAGCATCCCGGCAAACCGGGTCAGCAGACCTTGCTGCACGACGGGGTTGTCGCCCACGCAACGCGTCAGGGCGCCAGCGTCCCATTCGGTTGCGTCGGCGCCCGGCCAGCCGGTGTCGGCTCCGGGAGCCGTTCCGGATGCTCCGGCTGCTGCCACCGTTGCCGCCAGGCGGTGTGGGGCTGGCGGCAGGGCAGTCCCGGTCGGCAGCCAGCAGCGTGCCAGCACGGTCAGCAGTTCGTTCGGTGCGAAGGGTTTGGTCACCACATCGTTCATGCCCGCTGCCAGACAATGTGCATGGTCCTCATGGCGGGTATTGGCTGTCATGGCCACGATGGGCAAGCTGTTCAGCGCGGCATCGGCACGGATGGCCAGGGTGGCGCTCAGGCCGTCCATGACGGGCATGTGCATGTCCATCAGCACGGCATCGAATCGTTGTTCGCGCAGGCATTGCAGCGCTTCTTGACCGTCGAGCGCGGTCATTGACAGGATGCCGGCACTGGCCAGCACGCCCTGTGCCACTTCCAGGTTGAGTTCGTTGTCATCGACCACCAGCACCTGCATGCCCTGCAGCCGGTGCAGCGGCAGCGCCGGGTCGTGTCGCGGTATCTGGGTCGGGAGCGGAGCCGATGCCGGCCCTAAGCGCGCGGTGAACCAGAAGGTGCTGCCCTGGCCCGGTACGCTGCGCACGCCGACTTCGCCACCCATCATGTGCGCCAGTTGCTTGCAGATGGCCAGGCCCAGCCCGGTGCCGCCGTAGCGGCGCGTGATGGACTGGTCGGCTTGCTCGAAGGCCTGGAACAGGCGTGACACCTGTTCATCGGTCAGGCCTATGCCCTGATCCTGCACCTCGAAATATAGCAGTGGCGAGGCGGCGCTGGTCAGGTGCGACGGGCGAACGCGCAAGGTGATCTGCCCCCGGGCAGAAAACTTGATGGCGTTGTTCAGGTAGTTGATGAGGATCTGCTCCAGCCGCAGGCTGTCGCCATGCACCTGGCGCGGCATGTCCGGAGCCAGTTCCAGACCCAGCGTCAAGCCCTTCTCCTGCGCCTTGCCCTCGCACATCTGCATCACCTTGTGCAGCGACTGTTCCAGCTCGAAGTCGATCAGGTCCAGCTCGAACCGGCCGCTGTCGATGCGCGAGTAGTTCAGGATGTCGTTGATGATGCCGAGCAGGTGCTCGCCCGAGTGCAGGACCTTGTGCAGCAAGCCGCTTTGCTGGGGCGTGAGCGCCGTGCCCAGTGCCAGGTGTGTCATGCCCAGCACGGCGTTCATGGGGGTGCGGATCTCGTGGCTCATGCGGGCGATGAATTCGCCCCTGGCCTGGGTGGCCTGATTCGCGATCTGGAGCGCCTGCTGCAACTCGCCGGTCCGTTCCTGTACGCGCAACTCCAGCGATTCGTTGAGCCGGCTCAGCTGTTCCTCGGCCTGCTTGCGATCGGAAATGTCGCGCCAGACAAACACCCAGTGGGTGATGCCGCCTTGCAGATCCCGGATCGGCTGGATGTCCATCACCACATGGAGGCTGCCGCCATCGCGTTCCTCCTGCTCGAATTCGATCCGTCCGGTCTGCCCTTGTCGCACGATCTGCCGGGCGTCGCCGCCGTTCTGGTACCAGCGTGCCGCTCCGGGCAAGTCAGTCACCCGTTGGCCCACCAGCACCACCGCGCGTCGTCCCAGCATCGTCTCGCTGGCCTGGTTGAGGTAGACCACCCGCAGTTCGCCGCTGTCGCCATCGTTCGGCACCTCGGCGATCATGACGAGATCCTTCAGGTGCGTCACCGCGGTCTTGAGCAGGCGCAGCTGTTCCTCTATCGCATGCGTCCAAGATACATTCTGCATGATGCCCAACATGCGCAGGGCCTGATTCGAGTGGTCCCGCAAGTAATTGCCGCGCGTGTGTATCCAGTGGGTGCGATCCGTCAGGGAACCTATCCGGAAGGTCAGGTCGAATGCCTCGTGGCTTTCCAGGCTGATCTGCAGCGCCAACTGGAATCTCGTCTTGTCATCGGGGTGAATCAGGTCCTTGATGCAGGCGAGCGCTACGGTGTCCCGGCCTGGCGGCAATCCCAGCATCTGGATGGCCTGCTGGTTCAGGGTCACCTGACCGGAGCGGATGTCCCAGGCCCAGTTGCCTACGTCGGCGTATTCCAGGCTGGTGTCGAGGCGTTCGGCCGTTTGCCTGACGGTGGACTCGTAGCGCCGTATCAGCGCCAGCACACCCAGCGAGGCCAGGGTCCAGCACGCCAGGACAACAGTGACCGCTGACAGCCAGAACAGCCGGTAGGGGTGCCATTCGCCGGCAATCGCTTGCTCCAGCACATACGCCACCCGCAGGTGCAGATCGATGCCGGGGATATGCAAATCGCTGCCGGCGAGCGTGTATTGGCCGTCCGGGGTTGCTTGTATCCAGGGCCCCTTCGTGGGTTCGCCCGGCTCGTGGTTCAGGGGCGGAAACGTCAGTGGCGTGGCAAGATGTCGTTCCATCCCGCCCGCCAGCAAGGGCCGATCGGAATGATCGCTGATCTGATAGCGGCTGGCCTGGGTGATGGCGGGGAGCTCTTTCTGGATCAGCTTGCTGAAGGAGTCCTGGTCGAACAGCAGCCAAAGCTGGGCTGGCCGCGCGCCGTCCTCGTGCTGAAGCGGGTGCTGGAGAATCAGGCTGCCATTGGCCGGGCAATGTCCAGTGACCGGGCCGTCAAACGACACGATGTGATGCCGCTGCGATGGGGTGACAAGCGCCGTCAGGGTCGGGCAATACGCCTGCAGGGGTTCCGACGAGGTGAGCGAATCGGCGGCGCTCGTGATGTTGCCAGCGTCGTCCAGCAGCAACAGGTCAATGCCATAGGGCACCAGATTCAGGAACTGGCGCAACACGTCCTGGATCACCGGACCCGCACGCAGCGGCACACCGGGTTGTGCCCCTGGCTCCAGCGCGGTGACCAGATTGAGCCGCACCTCCAGCTGGTTGAGCAGCAGTTCGTAGTTGCGCAGCTGTTCGCCGATGATCAGGGCCTGCGTTTCGGCCAGACCCCTGGTGCGGATCTGCACCCCATCGATCATCGATTGGCGCTCTTTCTGCAGATGCAGCATGGCCGCCCCCACGACCAGCAAGGTCGCCAGCAGGGTGAGCGCGATGACGACGGTATTCGGGGTCAGCGTCCACGATTTTCGCCACTGCCGCCACAGGGTGGGCAGCCGCTTAGTACGCATCACGTATCTCGCGGTACAAGGCCTCGCCCTCGGTTCCGGCCAGTCTCGCGGGCACCTTTTGGATGATGGATGACACACCACTCGCATCGAACGGAATCAGCGTCATGCCGCCTTCCTTGACCAGCCAGTCCAGATCACGCTGAAACTCGGTCTTGGCCCTGTTTGTGGCAAATTCCGATGCGGCCGTGGCCGCTTCCTGCACCAGGCGGCGTTGTGCCGCATCGAGGCGATTCCATGCCGACACCGAGGTGAAGATGAACTGCCTTTGCGGCATGTGCCGGGTGTCCATCAGGTATTTCTGGTGCTCATTGAGCCGGGCGGAACGGATCAAGCCAGGCGGGTTTTCCTGCGCCTCCACCAGCCCGGTCTTGAGTGCCACGGGCAGGTCGGTGAACTGCACCTGCCGCACGTTGGCGCCCAGCGCCCGCCAGCTGGCGGTCCAGGCGACATCGGTGACTGGCAGCCGCAACTTCAAGCCCCGGATATCGGCGATGTTCCTGACGGGACGATTGGCGGTGAGCATGCGATTGCCCACCTCATGCCAGGCGAGGGCCTTGAGGCCATGGACCTCCAGTTCCCTGCGCATGGCCTGACCCGCGGGGCCGTTGTAGATCGCCATGGCATGGGCCGAGTCACGGTACAGAAAGGGCAGGTTGATGACCAGGAATCGGTTGTTCAGGCTGCTGATCACCAGGTCACCCGTCAGGGCAAAGTCCAGCGTCTGCTTGCGCAGCAGTGCCAGCTGTTCGCGTTCGTCACCGAGGGCGGCGGCCGGAAACACCCGGATTTCGAGTGCTCCCCGGCTTTCTTCCGCCATCTGTTGGGCAAAGTGCTGCGCCGCGCGGTCCGACAGACTGTTGCGCGGGAACTGGTGCCCCAGGCGTAGCACCTGGGCCGCCTGGGCAGCAGGCAGGCACAATCCCCACGCCGCCATCATCCAGATGCCGTTGCGTGCTGCTTGCTTGCACCTTTGCCCTAGCTGCATGTCAGCAATCAATTATTTGATCGCTACCGGCGCCAACGCCCGCGACAGGCTGGCCTCGCCCTTGCCGTGGAGCGCAGCGCTGTAGTTGGTGATCGTGTCCTGCCTTGCCGTGTTGAGTAGCTGGTTGCTGATCTGGGTCGCCGTGGCACTGGTGAACTTGCTGCCCACGATGGCGGCGTAGCCACTGACTACCGGTGCGGCGAACGAGGTGCCGTTCAGGCCGGTCTTGCTGCCTTCCACCCCCACCACCACAAACTGGTTCTGCACCACGGTGTCGGTGCCGGCCGTGTTGGAATACGACGCGAGGCTGGCCGGTGCGGCGGTGCTGCCGTTGCTGCTGAGTGCACCCACATAGATGGTCGAAGCCGTGCCGCGCAGGGCCAGGTTCAGGTAGTCCACGCCCGCTGCGCCGGCCGAGCCGATGGCCACGCCGTCGTTGCCGGCGGCCTTGGCCACCACGGCGCTGCCGCTCTTGGCATAGCTGATGAGGGAGTTGTCGCGCGGCGTGAAGGCCAGCGTGCTGGTGTTCAGGCCGGCGGGGCCGTAGCTGCCGTAGCTCGCATTGAGGACGTTCAGGCCGCGGCCCAGGCTGACCGAGCTGGTGTTGCCCAGATCATGGGTCTGGAAGCTGGCCGAGGGAGCGATCATGCTGGCCTCCTTCAGCGTCCATTCACCGTGACGCTTGCTGGCGCTGCCGTCACCCAGGTTGCCGCTGTAGCGGGTGCCGGACGAGAAGTCATCCACCACCTTGACCGTGACGCCCTGACCCTGGTAGCCTTGGGACCAGGCGCTGCCCACGTCGGTGTGCATCCAGTCCTGCATGGTGGGGGTGGTCGGACTGGTCGGGCTGATGGTGGTGCCACCAGTGGACTTGCCGGCTTGGGCCAGACCGGCGGACAGGGCCAGCAAAAGAGGCAGCAACAGGACGGGACGGGTGTTCATGAAAGGCTCCTTGGTGGATCAGAACAGGTGGGTGAACTTCAGGGTGAACTCGATGCGGTTGGGCGGTCCCTGGTCGATGAGCTCGTGCAAGGTGGCTTCGGGTGTCAGCTCGGTGGCCGCCAGGCGGCAGTTCACCTGCTGGATGCCGCCGATGTCACCGTAGTCGGCACTGCAGGGTTTTTCGCGCAGCCGTCCGCCCAGCACGGTCACGGCACGCCAGGACAGGCTACTCTGCTGGCTCAGTGGTTGCTGGTGCACCAGGCCCAGCTTCAGGCTGGGCGCTATGGTGTATTTCTGGCCATGTTCGCCGGTGCTGAAGCCCCAGATCACGCCCCAGTGGCGGTTGACTTCGCTCAGCCAGGACAGGCGCAGGTCGGTCCAGCGGGTACGGTACCAGTCGTCAAAGCGGATGGTCCGGCCCGTTGCGGTTTCGAAACTCAGGCCGCGAAAGGCACTGATCTGGCTGGATAGCACCGATCCCTGGGTGATCTCGATCAGGTGGTGACTTGCGGGCGGGCTGGACATGGCCAGGCCGGCGCTCATGGCGTCCAGGCCGGCGGTTTGCGCGGGCCTTGGCATGACCGACAAGGCAAGCAGGCAGCCTGCACACAGTGGCTTGACACGCATGGAGGTTTCCAGAGATGGGCTCTGCTGAAGTCAGCAGCCAGTTTCAAGGAAATGCTAATCCGGTTTGTGGCGAGTTTGTGAACTTGGTGTGAATAATTCATCAACTGATGGCATATTGATCGACTGATTGTATCAAATCAGCCATTTCTACCGGTTTTGCTAAATGGCCTGCCATGCCCGCGTCGCGGCAGGCCTGCCGGTCCTGTTCCATCGCGTTGGCCGTCATCGCCACCACCGGCAGCCGCGCCCAGTCCGGGTGCGCCTTGATGCGCCGCGTGGCTTCCAGCCCGTCCATCTCGGGCATCTGCATGTCCATCAGCACCAGATCGAATTGCGGCCCCTGATCCTGCAGCGCCTCCAGCGCGTCGCGCCCGTTGATCGCGATGCTCACCTCGGCGCCCAGCGATTCGAGCATGTTGACCGCCACGTCGATATTGGTCGGGTTGTCCTCCACCAGCAGGATGCGCCGGCCCTGCAGGGTGGTCCGACCTGCCTGCGCGCCGGCGCTGATGTCGGGCAGGGTGATGGCAGGAGCCCCCAGTGCCTGCTGCTGTGCGGCACTCGGGCTATGCAGCACCAACTCGAAACTGAAGCAGCTGCCCTGGCCCTCGACGCTTTGCACCTGCAGATCCTCGCATCCCATGAGCCTGAGCAGATTCTGGCTGATCACCAGCCCCAGACCGCTGCCACCAAAGCGCCGCGTGATGCTGCCGTCAGCCTGCCCGAAAGCCTGGAACAGGCCTTGCAGTTGCCGCTCCCCGATGCCGATGCCCGTGTCCTGCACCTCCACCCGCAGGTGGAACCGCCCATCCGGCAGCGGCTGCGAACGCGCCCGCAGCGTCACCGAACCGCGCTCGGTGAACTTGATCGCGTTGCCCGTGAGGTTGACCAGCACCTGACGCAGCCGCATGTCGTCGGCCAGCGCGAAGCGCGGCAGCCCGGGGTCGATGTCGAGCCGCAGCGCCAGCGTCCGGGTGCCCAGTTGCGCCTGCATCAGGCCATGCACCTCGCCGAGCATGGCGCGCAGATCGAAGGGCTCGGCGTGGATGTCGAGCTTGCCAGCCTCGATCTTGCTGAAGTCCAGCACGTCATTGAGCACGCGCAGCAGCAGCCGCGTGGCGTTGAGCGACTCGCTGACATAGCCCCGCATCTTCTCGCCCAGTGCCTCGCGGCTCATGAGCTGCAGATAGCCCATCACCCCGTTGATCGGCGTGCGGATCTCGTGGCTCATGTTCGCCAG
>CALPRQ020000060.1 GCA_943326015.2 Chitinophaga pinensis
ACGGCCGCCCGGCCCGGCGGCGGCGAGTGCGGCACAGCCCGCGAACCAGTCGCCGCAACGACTGGGACTCGATGCGCTGGACTGGCAGACCGGGATCAACCCGCTGGTGGCGGCTGCCAACCCCCTGCTCGGTCTGGTGCCCCGACTGCGTCAGGCGCATCACCCCGATCCGGCCGGCCTGCGCGAAACACTGGCCCAGGCCGTGACGCAGTTCGAGTCCAGGGCCGCGGCGACCGGCTTGCCGCACGATCAGCTGGTGGCGGCGCGCTACGCGCTTTGCACCTTTCTCGACGAGGCGGCGGCCAATACCCCCTGGGGCGAGAAGGTCTGGGCCCAGCGCAGCCTGCTGGTCCAGTTCCACAACGAGGCCTGGGGTGGCGAGAAGTTCTTTCTGCTGCTGGGCAAGCTGGCCGAGCGTCCGACCGAGCACCGCCAACTGCTCGAGCTGTTCTACCTGATGCTGGCACTCGGCTTCGAAGGCCGCTACCGGGTACTGCAGAACGGCCGCATCCAGCTCACGGACTTGCGCGCGCGGCTGGCCCAGCTGCTGGCCAGGGAGCGCGGTCCGTTCGAGCGCGAACTCTCGCCGCAGTGGCGCAGCGACGCCGGCAGTTCGACGGCCCTGCATGAGCGGCTGCCGCTGTGGGTCATCGCTTCGGTGGTGGCGCTGCTGCTGGCATTGATCTACGCCGGCCTGTCGTTCGCGCTCAACCGCCAGTCCGATCCTACCTTTTCGGCCATCCTGGCACTGCGCACCCAGGCGCCGCCAGAACCGGCCCCGGTCGCCCAGGCACCCGACCGGCTCGCGCACCTGCTGGCCGCCGAGATCCAGTCCGGCGCGCTGCTGGTGCGCGACCTGCCCGACCGCAGCATCGTGGTGGCGCGCGGCGACCAGCTGTTCGAGCCCGGCAGCGCGACGGTCTCGCCTGGCTTTGAACGCCTGCTCGCACGCATCGGGGCGGCGCTGGCCCAGACCGGGGGCCGCGTGCTGGTACGCGGCCACACCGACGACCGCCCGATCCGATCGGTGCGCTTTCCGTCCAACTGGCATCTGTCACAGGCACGCGCCGAAGCCGCCGCCCGCCTGCTGCTGCCAGCCATCGGCGACCCGAGCCGCCTGCGCACCGAGGGTCAGGCCGACAGCGAACCGGTCGCGAGCAACCAGACAGCGGAAGGCCGCGCCAGCAACCGGCGGGTCGAGATCGTCGTCTATCCATCCGCGCGGGCCAACTGAAGCGACGCAGGTCGCAGCGTCTGAACACAGGACCTCTGAGCATGAAAAGAATCTTCAGCGCCTTGCTCCATCCGGCCACGCTCGGCGTGCTCGGCCTGCTGGCCCTTGCCCTGCTGATCTGGTTCATCGGGCCGCTGGTCACCGTCGCGGGCCATGCACCGCTCGAATCGGCCAGCGCGCGCTGGCTGGCGATCGGCCTGCTGCTGGCGGTCATCCTGCTGCGCATCGGCTACCTGAGGCTCAAGGCCAGGGCCACCGATGCGAGCTTGCTGCGCAGCCTGTTCGACCGCCCGGCGGAGCAGGCCGAGCCGGCCGAGGTCCAGCTGCTGCGCCAGCGGCTCGAACAGGCAGTCAAGCTGCTGCGCGAGAGCCAGCTCGCCCAGGGCGGCAAGGGCCTGGCCCGACTGCTCGGCCTGGGCCAGCGCCGTCATCTCTACCAACGGCCCTGGTACATGTTCATCGGGGCGCCGGGCTCGGGCAAGACCACGGCGCTGGTCCATTCCGGCCTGCGCTTCCCGCTGGCCGAGAAGCTGGGCAGCCACCAGGTCCAGGGCGTGGGCGGCACGCGCCACTGCGACTGGTGGTTCGCCGACGAGGCGGTACTGATCGACACGGCAGGCCGCTACACGACCCAGGACTCGGACCAGGCCAGCGATCGCGAAGCCTGGCTGGGCTTCCTCGCGCTGCTGCGCAAGCACCGGCCACGCCAGCCGCTCAACGGCGTGATCCTGACCCTCAGCGTGTCCGACCTGCTGGGCCAGTCCGGCAGCAGTGCCGCGACCCGGCATGCCCAGGCGCTGCGGGCTCGGCTGCAGGAGCTCTACAGCCAGCTCGGCGTCCGACTCCCGGTCTATGTGCTGGTGACCAAGTCCGACCTGATCGCCGGTTTCGACGAGTTCTTCGGCAACCTGGATCAGGCCGGCCGCGACCAGGTCTGGGGCTGCACGCTGCCACTGGACGGCAAGCCAGGGGCCGACCCGGCCCAAGCGCTGGCACCGATGCTGGACGCGCTGCGCGAGCGACTACAGGGCCAGCTGCTGGCGCGGCTGCAGGAGGAGCCCGAGCTGGCCCGGCGTGGTGCGATCGCAGGCTTCGACCAGCAGTTCGCCGCGGTCAGCCGCATCCTGCAGAGCTTCCTCGGCGAGGTGCTGGCCCCTTCAGGCTACGACCATGAGCTGATGGTGCGCGGCAGCTACTTCACGAGCGGTACCCAGGAGGGCAGCCCGATCGACCGGCTGATGTCCAGCCTGGGCGGCGCCTTCGGCCTGGAGCGCCGCGTGCTGCCCCCCCTGCCCGGCAGCGGCCGGAGCTACTTCCTGAGCCGGCTGCTCAGGGAGGTCGTGTTCGCCGAGCAGCGCATCGGCGGCAGCCAGCTGGCCTGGGAAAGACGCCGCAACCTCGTTCAGCTGGGACTGCTCGCGGGACTCGGCGTCGTCAGCCTGGCGCTGCTGGCCGGCTGGGCCGTCAGCTACACGCGCAACGGCCGCTACGTCGAGCAGGTCGAGCAGGCCGTCGCGGCGGCCCAGCCCCTGGTCGCTCGTGCTGGTACTGCGCAGGCGCAGCATCTGGCCAGCCTGCTGCCCGTGCTCGAAACCGTCTCCCATATCTCGGCCACGCCCGAACGAGCGCTGGGCCAGCAGCCAACCGGCATGGGACTGGGCCTGTTCCAGGGCGACAAGCTCGACGCCGCCGCCCGCCAGGCCGACCGTGCGCTGCTGCGCGAGCTGCTGCTGCCGCTGGTCAAGCGGCGCATTGCCCAGCAGTTGCGCGAGCTCGACGGCAGCGACCTCGAGTTCGCCTATGAAGCGCTCAAGGTCTACCTGATGCTGCACGAGCCCGCGCATTTCGATGCCGCCGCGCTCAAGGCCTGGATCCAGCTGGACTGGGAACGCCAGCCAGCCGGTGGGCTGGATGCCGCGCGACGCGAGGCGCTGGCGCGGCAGCTCGACGAACTGTTCGCCAGCGGTCCGGTCAGCCCGCCCGTCGCGCAAGACCAGGCGCTGGTCGCGCGCGTGCGGGACATGCTGCTGCGCTACCCCCTGCCCCGGCGCATCTACAGCCGAATGCGGCGTGAGGGCGTGGGTTCCGGGTTCCAGGGCTTCAGCATCGAGCGTGCCGCCGGGCCGGCGGCGGCGCTGGTGTTCGCGCGCCGCAGCGGCAAGCCGCTCGGCGAAACGCTACCCGGCCTCTACACGCGCGACGGCTACCAGCAGGGCTTCGCGCGCGAGGTCGAGCGCGCCAGCCGGCAACTGGCCACGGAAGAAGGCTGGGTACTGGGGACCCGCGCGAGCGTGACAGCGGCGCAGGCCGGCGAGGTCGTGACCCAGGTACGCCGGCTGTATCTGGAAGACTACGCCCGGAGCTGGGAAGCGCTGCTGGCCGACCTGAGCTTGCGTCCCTCCACCAGCCTGAACCAGAGCGTGCAGGCAGCCCGCATCCTGTCTGGCCCTGACTCGCCACTGCCCAGACTGCTGACAGCCATCGCACGCGAAACCACGCTGGTGCCGCCTCAGGAGGCCAGAGGCATCACCGACAAGGCGGGTGACAAGCTGGCCGACGCGCGCCAGCAACTCGGCAAGCTGTTCGGCCAGGACGCTGGGCCTGGGGCGGCCGCGACGCCCGCCGACCTGCCGGAACGCCTGGTCGACGACCGCTTTGCCGCGCTGCAACAGCTGGTGGCGGGCGACCCCAAGACGGCACCGATCAACGTGGTGCTCAAGCTGCTCGACGATCTCTACCTTCAACTATCGGCCACCGAGACCGCGGTGCGCGACAAGGTTGCGCCGCCGGCCGGTGATGCGGCGGCTCGCATCAAGGCCGAGAGCGCCCGTCTGCCCGAGCCGCTGCGCTCGATGCTGCAGCAGCTGTCGGCTTCAGGCGCTGGCCAGACGCTGGCCGCGACGCGACAGAACCTCTCTGCTGCGCTCGGCAGCCAGGTAGGACAGTTCTGCAGCCTGGCGACAGAAGGCCGCTACCCCTTCGCGCGCACCAGCCCGCGCGACGTGACGCGCGAGGACTTCGCCCGCCTGTTCGCCCCCGGCGGCCTGATGGATGAGTTCTTCCAGAAAAACCTGGCCGCCTATGTCGATACCAGCACCCGGCACTGGAGCTTCCGCAAGGTGCAGGAGCAGTCCTTCGGCAACCCGGGCAACCTGGCGCAGTTCCAGCGTGCGGCGACGATACGCGACGTCTTCTTCCGCTCCGGTACGCTGCGCTTCGATTTCAAGCTGCTGGAGGCCGACGCCGGACTCACGCCGCTGACGCTGGACGTGGACGGCCAGCTGCTGCAATTCGGTCCCGGCCAGACTGGCCCGCAATCGGTCCAGTGGCCAGGTCCGAAAGGCGGCCTGACGGCACAGCTCAAGCTAGGCAACACCGAGGTCATCGCAGCAGAAGGCCCCTGGGCCTTGTTCCGCCTCATGGACCGGGCCCGCACCGAACCGCTGGGAGCCCCCGAGAAGCTCCGGGCCAGCTTCGAAGCCGGTGGCCGACGCGCCAGCTTCGAAGTCACGGCCGGCAGCGTGCAAAATCCGCTGCGCCTGCGCGAGCTGGCCGAATTTCGCTGCCCGCAAGGTCTCTGAATGCCGCGTACTTGGCAAGCCCCCGGCTGGTACGGCAAGCTCCCCGTGCTGGGTGATTTCGCGCGCCGCCGCCTGCCACCCGAATTCATCGAACCATGGGACGACTGGCTGCAGCAAGGCCTGCAGTCCAGCCGAACAGCGCTGGGCGAGGCCTGGCTGGCGCACTACCTCAGTGCACCAATCTGGCGCTTCGTGCTGCTGCCCGGCGTCATCGGGCCGGGCGCCTGGGCCGGCGTGCTGATGCCCTCGGTCGATCGGGTCGGACGTTATTTTCCGCTCACGCTCTGCACCAGCCTGAAGGAAGACGCACCGCTGGGCCCTTCGCTGGCTGGACTCGACGACTGGCTGACTGGCCTTGAGACCTGCGCCCTGTTGGCTCTGGATGCCGAACGGGGACTGGAACTCATGGAAACAGCAATGACAAACCATACCTTGCCGACCGATGCGAAAGCGGGTTTTCTCGATGGACTGGGCGCGCGCTTCCTGCCGCAGGCGCTGGCCGGCAACAGTCTCTGGTGGCACTGCGGCCCGGACGCAAGCTGCCTCGGCTTGGTCCAGCCAGGTCTGCCACCCCCATCCCGGTTCGCGGAGCTGCTGAGCGGCAGGCCAGGCCGACAGGCGGCCGCGACGGCATAGCCAGTCAACCCCTCGGGCCAAGGAAAGGATGAACATCATGGTGCTCGGATTCAGCCCAGCCCAGTACGAGGCAATCGGCCGCAGCAGCTACCTGGATCGGCTGGTCGCGCTGATACGCGGCAACTTCCCACGGCCAGCCGAGGCCATGGACGACGAGGCGCTGGCACAGGCGCTGTGGGAAGAGACCGAACTGGCTCGCAGCTACGGCCTGGAGGACGAACAGTCGGCCGCCACCTTCGCGCTGACCGCCTGGCTGCTGGGACGGGGCTTCGATCACCGGATACCCGCCCTGGCCCAGATTCTGAACTCGAACGAACTCTCGCCCGGCCAGAAGGCACAGGCAATGCGGGACTTCAACTTGCTGCTGTTCTCCACCCTGGAAGGCCAGCGCACCCACCAGACCGAGGAGGTAAGGCCATGAGCGAATTCGGAACCACGCTGAAGCAGGCATTGCAGACACGTGGCCAGGCCGACATCGACCTGGCGCGCGGGCTGGCGCAGATCGGCGCCAGCGCGGTGGACAAGGTGGCGGAGCTCGCGCGTGGTGCGGTCGATCTGATGCAGGCAATCGGCGAGGGGGAGATACAGCGCAACCAGATCGAGGCCGAGGGAGCTGCCATGTTGGCGCGCCGGGCGGGAGCTGCAGGCGTCGTCGCAGGGACCGCGCTAGGCGCTGGCGGCACGGCCATGCTGGGCGCAAGCGCCTACAAGGCGACGCAGCTCAAGCGGCGCACGAGCGGCGCGCTGCAAGACGCCAGCGATCAGATCGAAAGGAAATTCCAGCCACAGCGCCTGGCCGGTCAGCCCTGCCTGCCTTGTCTGGACGAGAGCTCGGCACAGGCGCGCCGGATTCGCATGGAGAAGCGCCAGCGGCTCATCCTGCATGGCGAGCGCAGCCCCGACCCGGCCGTGCGCGATGCGGCGCAGCATCTGAAAGCCGACATGCACGC
>CALPRQ020000061.1 GCA_943326015.2 Chitinophaga pinensis
GACCAGCAGCAGGCCGAGCCAGATCAGTCCGGCCTGGGCCTGCAGCCTGACTTCCTCGATGCCGAGCTGGCCTTGCGCGAGATACCAGACCAGTCCCGACAGGATGGGAATCAGCACGCCCAGCCAGGCCAGCAGCGAGGCCGTGATGCCCCACCAGAGCGCGGGCACCTGATGCTCGTCGCGGTGCGAGGAGCCCGCCTCCGAATGCACCCAGGCCGCGCCCCAGTGAATGCCGCCCAGGAAGGAGGCGATGATGGCCGCATAGCCGGCTAGTGCCGTTGCGACAAAGGGCTGCAAGTCGTTGTTCGCCAGCAGCCAGACCATCAGGGCCAGCAGCACGAAGGGGATCAGGCCGGCGCGGCCCAGGTTCTTGATCAGTGGGTGGTGGTCGGCGATCTGGCTCATGGGGGTCATTCAGGTCACTTGCTGCTGGCGAGGGCTTGTTCGATCTTCTCAAGCGGCACGGCGCCAGACAGGCGGGTGCCGTCCGGCAGGAAACTGGTCGGCGTGCCGGTGATGCGGTGCTTCTGGCCCAGGGCGATATTGCGCTGGATGGCCGAGCTGTCGCAGCTGGCCGGGGTCGGCGTGACGTTGCGCAGCATCCAGTCCTCGAAGGCCTTGGCCTTGTCCTTGGCGCACCAGATCGCCTGCGACTTGGCCTGCGAGTCCGGGCCAAGCACCGGATACAGGAAGACATGCACCGTCACGTTGTCGATCCTGGCCAGGTCCTTCTCGAAGCGCTTGCAGTAGCCACAGTTCGGATCCTCGAAGATCGCGATGCGGCGTTTGCCGTTGCCGCGCACGATGGTGAAGGCGTCCTTGACCGGCAGCGACTTGAAGTCGATTGCGCTGAGTTTCTCGACCCGCTCCTCGGTCAGGTTGCTGTGACTGCGGGCATCGATCAACTGGCCCTGCAGCAGGTAGTTGCCTTCGGCGTCGGTGTAGAAGATGTCGCTCTGGTTGACGCGGACCTCGTACAGGCCCGGCATCGGGGTCTTGCTGACTTCCTCGATACGGGGCAGGTTGGGGAGGTGCTCGGCCAGGTTCTTGCGGATGGCCGCTTCCTGCGCGGAGGCAGACAGGGCCAGCAGCGACAGCGCGGCGGCGAGCAGGGGGCGGGGCTTCAGGCGGACGATGTTCATGGCGGTAGCGTAATGGAAGGCCAGTGAGGTGGGGCGGTCGGCGGTCCGTCTGGCGGCGCTCAGGCGCTGCCCATGGCCTGCTTGATGGCCCAGCGCTTGAGCGGTGCGCAGCGATCGAAGCCGCGCAGGCCCCAGCCGCGCAGCGCCTGCACGCGGCTGTCGGGCTGGCCGAACAGACCGAACAGGCTGTCGGTGACGAGCGCCATCTGGGCGAAATCGGCCTGACGCGCGCGCTCGTAGCGGCGCAGCAGCTTGAGGTCGCCGAGCTCGCGCCAGTATTCGCGCCCGTGCAGCACCCTGGCCAGTTCGGCCACATCGCCCAGACCGACGTTGAGGCCCTGGCCGGCCAGCGGGTGCATGGCGTGCGCGGCGTCGCCGGCCAGCGCGATGCCGGGTTGGACCCAGTGGTCGGCGCGGGATAGTTCGAGCGGCCAGCCGGCCGGCTGGCCCTGCAGTGTCATGGCACCCAGCGCCAGTTCGCAGGCCTGCTCGACCCCTTGGGCCAGCGCCGCGTGTGGCCGTGCGAGCCATTCACGCGCGCGCTCATGGGGCATCGACCAGACCAGCGCTACCTCGTGGCCCTGTTCGCCGCCCATCGGCAGCAGCGCCAGGATCTCGTCGCCACGGAACCACTGGCGTGCCACGCCACCATGCGGCCGTTCGCATTGCAGCCGGGCTGCCATCGCCGTATGGGGGTAGGGCTTGCTATCGTAATGGAAGCCGAAGGCCGCTCGGCTGGCGCTGCGCTTGCCTTCGCAGACCACGGTCAGCGCCGCCGCCGGTCGCTCGTGCAGGACCTCGATGCCGCCCTGGTAGCGCACTGCCTGCGCGAGCCGGTCTTCCAGCGCCGGTACATCGACGATCCAGTTCAGTGCCTCGGCACCGGTGTCAGCGGCGTCAAAGGTCAGCGCCGCGTTGGAACTCGCATCGCTGATCCACATGCGCGTGACCGCTGTCACGGCTGGCGTGCCGGCCGCATCGGCCGTGACAGCGTCAGCGGGCCAGACGCGCAGCGACTCCAGCAGCTGGCGCGCGGCCTGATTGAGCGCATAGGCGCGGATGTCAGGGCCGGCGGGTGTGGTCGTGCGCGGCGGCGTGACCAGCGCGATGCGCAGTCGATCGCGTGCCAGCAGCAGCGCCAGAGTCAGTCCCACCACGCCACCGCCCAGGATGGCCACGTCGTACTTTTTGCTCATCGACCGATTGTAGGAGCAGGATTCATAATGATCGTCCGTATATGCCAAGACCCGATAGGAACATGACCCCCGTGCCCGACGACAGGCTGCCGCTGCAGATCGAGCAGCTCTGGATCTACCCCGTCAAGTCCTGTGCCGGCATCCGGCTGGCACAGGCCGAGTTGCAGCAGGCCGGCCTGCAATGGGACCGGGCCTGGATGGTGGTCGATGCGCGGGGCGAGTTTGTCTCGCAGCGCGAATTGCCGCGCATGGCCCTGATCCGGCCGGCGTTCAAGCTCGGCCAGCTGGAGCTGACTGCCCCCGGCATGTTGCCGCTGCATCTCGGTCTGGAGCTGGACGACACCGTGCATCGGCTCGAGGTCCGGGTCTGGGACGATCGCGTGTTGTCCTGGGACATGGGGGATGCCGCGGCGCAATGGTTCAGCGAATTCCTGCAGGCGGATCTGCGTCTGGTGCGCTTCGATCCGGCCTGGCGCCGGCTCTCGTCGGCCAAGTGGACGCAGGGCATCGAGGCGACCAACCGCTTCAGCGACGGCTTCCCGCTGCTGGCCTGTTCGAGCGCCTCGCTGGCCGAGCTCAACGAGCGGTTGCAGGTCACGGGCCAGCAGCCGGTCGGCATCGAGCGCTTCCGGCCCAACCTTGTGCTCGGTGGAATCGAGTCGCACGACGAGGACCGGCTGGCCGAGCTGGTTTTTCCGCGCGAGGAGGGCGGCGAGATCAGGCTGGCACCGGTCAAGCCCTGTGCCCGCTGCGTCATTCCCAACATCGATCCGATGACGGCCAGATCCGATCCGGCGGTCGGCGACCTGTTGCAGACCTACCGCCAGGACCGCCGTCTGATGGGCGCGGTCACCTTCGGCATGAACGTGATCGTGCGCGAGGGCTTGGGTAGTCTGCTGCGCGAGGGGCAGGCCGGCTGGGGTCGCTGGGATGCCTGGGACGACTGAGTAGGACAAGACTAGGCGGCAACAGGCCCGGTCGGTACAATCATCCCATTTGTCGGCGCGCGCGAGTCATGGCCCTGTAGGGCGTCGCGCCACACCGCCGACACGACACTGCAGGGTCCTCTCCTGCCTGGCCGAGGCTCACGCAGTCGGGCCGGCAGCGCCAGAGGCTAGCAGCGATCTCAATTCCAAAGGAACCCCCCATGAGCTTGAAGTGCGGCATCGTCGGCCTGCCCAACGTCGGTAAATCCACCCTGTTCAACGCCCTGACCAAGGCCGGCATCGCAGCCGAGAACTATCCCTTCTGCACCATCGAGCCCAACACCGGCGTGGTCGAGGTGCCGGACCCGCGCCTGGACCAGCTGGCCGAGATCATCAAGCCCGAGCGCATCGTGCCGGCCATCGTCGAGTTCGTCGACATCGCCGGTCTGGTTGCGGGTGCCAGCCAGGGCGAGGGCCTGGGCAACCAGTTCCTCGCGCATATCCGCGAGACCGACGCCATCGTCAACGTGGTGCGCTGCTTCGAGGACGACAACGTGATCCACGTCGCCAACAAGGTCGATCCGATTGCCGACATCGAGGTGATCCAGACCGAACTCTGCCTGGCCGACATGGGCACGGTGGAAAAGAGCCTGCACCGCTACAACAAGGCGGCCCGCTCGGGCAACGACAAGGAAGCCGCGGCGCTGGTCAAGGTGCTGGAGAAATGCCAGGCCGCGCTCGACCAGGCCCAGCCGGTGCGCTCGATCGAGTTCAGCGAAGCCGAGCTGGCGCTGCTCAAGCCGCTGTGCCTGATCACCGCCAAGCCCGCGATGTTCGTCGGCAACGTGAGCGAAGACGGCTTCGAGAACAACCCCTTCCTCGACCGCCTGCAGGAATACGCCGCCAAGCAGAACGCGCCGGTGGTGGCGATCTGCGCCAAGATCGAGGCCGAGCTGTCCGAGATGGACGACGAGGACCGGCTGGTCTTCCTGCAGGAGATGGGCCAGGACGAGCCCGGCCTGAACCGCCTGATCCGCGCCGGCTTCAAGCTGCTGGGCCTGCAGACCTACTTCACGGCCGGTGTCAAGGAAGTGCGTGCCTGGACCATCCACATCGGTGACACCGCGCCACAGGCGGCCGGCGTGATCCACGGCGACTTCGAGCGCGGTTTCATCCGTGCCCAGACCATCGCCTTTGACGACTTCATCGCCTACAAGGGCGAAGCGGGCGCCAAGGAAGCCGGCAAGATGCGCGCCGAAGGCAAGGACTACGTCGTCAAGGACGGCGATGTCATGAACTTCCTGTTCAATGTGTGATATTTATCAATTAATCTTTATTCTGGCAAATCCGGTGGAAGGTCCTCAAGTTCTATCGGATTCTGTCGTCATAAAGATTGATGTGGTCTCTCGCGGTGTTGCTGTTGAGCTGCCGTAGCGTCCATCGGCCTTTTCTCGCGCCCGGACTTGGTTTGAGCGCGTCCTGCTTGTCGTTGTCTAACCATCTACTTCTTTAAAGAGGGTGCGCACATGTCTATAATTACCACCGCCAGTATCGCGGCATTGACTTCAACAGAAGTTTCTGCTATAGAAAATATTGCCGATATAACCACCGCCCAAGTCGTCCAGCTGACAACCAGTTCGATCTTGGGCTTGACCCCGGAGCAGATCGGGGTTTTGTCGTCCACTCAGGTCAATGCGATCGAAGCGGTAGACTTTGCTGTCTTGACTGCCACACAGCTGGCCGCGATGACAAACTTTGCCGCCTTGACGACGACGCAGCAGCTGGCAGCGTTGACCTCGGTGCAAGCGGCGTCGCTGACGGCGGACCAGCTGGCGACGCTGGCGTCGGCGGACGTGGCCGTCTTGACCACGGCGGCGGTGAGCAGGCTGAGCGCATCGGCGGTGGCGGCGTTGACGACAGGCGCAGTCCTGGGGCTGACGACGGCGCAGATCGGTGCCTTGACGGCGACGCAGGTCGGCGCGATCGAGGCGGAAGACTTTGGCTCCCTGACGACGGCGCAGCTGGCGGCCTTGACATCGGGACAAGCGGCGTCGCTGACGGCGGACCAGCTGGCGACGCTGGAGTCGGCGGACGTGGCGGCTCTGAGCACGGCGGCGGTGAGCAAGCTGAGCGCATCGGTGGTGGCGGCGTTGACGACAGGCGCAGTCCTGGGGCTGACGACGGCGCAGATCGGTGCCTTGACGGCGACGCAGGTCGGCGCGATCGAGGCGGAAGACTTTGGCGCCCTGACGACGGCGCAGCTGGCGAAGCTGACGTCGGTACAAGCGGCGTCGCTGACGGTGGACCAGCTGGCGATGCTGGAGTCGGCGGACGTGGCGGCTCTGAGCACGGCGGCGGTGAGCAAGCTGAGCGCATCGGCGGTGGCGGCGTTGACGAC
>CALPRQ020000062.1 GCA_943326015.2 Chitinophaga pinensis
ATGGTGATGGTGATGGTGTTGGTGGTGGTCGTGCTGGCCATCAACATCCTGCTGGCCAAGCCGGCCATCGACTCGCTGCTGTTCGCGCTGGCGCTGGCGGTCGGCCTGACACCGGAATTGTTGCCGGCCATCGTCAGTATCACGCTGTCGCATGGCGCCAAGCGGATGGCCCGAAAGGGTGTGATCGTGCGTCGGCTCAATTCGATCGAGAACCTTGGCAGCATGGATGTGCTGTGCACCGACAAGACCGGCACCCTGACGGCGGGCGTGGTCGAACTCGACGCTGCGCTCGATGCAGCGGGGCAGGCCAGTGTGGCGGTCTTGCAGCTCGCGGCGCTCAACGCGCAGTTCCAGACCGGGCTGGTCAACCCGCTGGATGAGGCTGTGCTGGCCGCGAGCCGCCAGGCGGGCGTGAATGGTGCTGCCTGGCGCAAGATCGACGAGATTCCCTATGACTTCGTGCGCAAATGCCTGTCGGTGGTCGTGGCCGATGCCGGCGGCGAGTGCCGGCTGATCACCAAGGGCGCGCTCGACAAGATCCTTGATCGGTGCATGAGCGTCGGCGACCCGTCGGTCAGGCTCGATGCCAGCTGGCGCGCGCAGATCGAGGTGCGTTATGACGCATGGAGCGCCCAAGGCTATCGGGTGCTGGGTCTGGCGACGAGCCAGGTCGAGCAGCGTCAGGTCAGCTATACCCGCGCCGACGAGCGCGGGCTGTGCTTTGCCGGTTTTCTGCTGTTCCTGGACCCGCCCAAGGCCGATGTGCGTCAGACCCTGGTCGATCTGGCACAGCGCGGCGTGGCGCTCAAGATCATCACCGGCGACAACCGCAAGGTGGCCCGGCATATCGCTGAAGCGGTCGGCTTGCCGGTCGAGCATATGCTGAGCGGGCGCGAGCTCGACGAGATGGGCGACGACGCGCTGCTGCATGCGGCAGGCCTTTGCACGGTGTTTGCCGAGGTCGATCCGAACCAGAAGGAGCGCATCATCCTGGCGCTGCAGAAGACCGGCCATGTGGTGGGCTATATGGGCGACGGCATCAACGATGCGCTGGCGCTGCACCAGGCCGACGTGGGCATTTCGGTCGACACGGCGGTGGATGTCGCCAAGGACGCGGCGGATTTCGTACTGTTGCGCAAGGATCTGGTCATCCTGCGCCAAGGCATCGACGAAGGCCGCATGACCTTCGCCAACACGCTCAAGTACATCCTGGCTACGAGCAGCGCCAACTTCGGCAATATGTTCAGCATGGCGGCCGCCTCGGTCTTCCTGCCCTTCCTGCCGCTGCTGGCGTCGCAGATCCTGCTCAACAACTTCCTGGCCGACATTCCGGCGACGACCATCGCCGGCGACCGGGTGGACGAGGAATGGGTGGCCCAGCCGCGCCGCTGGGACACGGTCTTCATCCGCGACTACATGGTGCTGTTCGGCCTGCTGAGTTCACTGTTCGATTTCCTGACCTTTGGCGCGCTGCTGTGGCTGTTCCAGGCCGCACCCGAGGAGTTCCGGACCGGCTGGTTCCTCGAGTCGCTGCTGACCGAGCTGGTGATTGCGCTGGTGGTGCGTACCCGGCGCCCGTTTTACCGCAGTCGGCCAGGCAACTGGCTGCTGATCAGTACCGTGCTGGTGATCAGTGTGGCGCTGGCCTTGCCTTATCTGCCCTGGAGTTCGATCTTCGGCTTCGTGCCCCTGCCAGTCCCCTTGCTGCTGGGCATGATCGGCCTGACCTTGGCCTATGTCCTGGCCGTCGAGCTGGTCAAGAAGTCTTTCTATGGTCGCATGGCCAAGGGCCGCCCATGAAAAAAGGACCTTGGTGATCCAGGGTCCTTTTTCCGGGCTCGCCTGGCTGGCGAGCCACTGTGGGTGGCACAGCCTGGTCACAGGACCGGCTGTGCGCTAGATCAGTCGATCAGTAACGGCCGCCGCCGTAACCGCCGCCATTGCCACCACCGTAGCCGCCGCCGCTGCGACGGGCGCCGCCGCCGAAGCCGCCCGGACGGTCTTCCTTCGGACGTGCGACGTTGACGGTGATGGCGCGGCCGTCGACCGACATGCCGTTGAGGGCTTCGATGGCAGCTTGCGCTTCGGCATCGGTGCCCATCTCGACGAAGCCGAAGCCCTTGGAACGGCCGGTTTCGCGGTCGGTCATGACCTTCGCCGACAGAACGCTACCGAACTCGGAAAAGTTTTGCTGCAGGCTGGCGTCGTTGACCGAGTAAGGCAGGTTGCCGACGAAGAGTTTGTTGTTCATGGATGTTCCTTGAAAGTGGGGAGATGCAGGCCTGCCGGGCTCCGTGCAGGACTGCTGGTGTTTGGCCTGGATCAGCGGAACTTGCGTCGCGCCGGGGCCGCTCCGCCGCCGGAACGAGGCTCCAGATGGCGGAAGGTGATACGGCCCTTGTTGAGGTCGTAGGGTGAGAGTTCGAGCGTGACCTTGTCACCAGCCAGGATGCGGATATGGTTCTTGCGCATCTTGCCGCCCGAGTAGGCGATCAGGGTGTGACCATTGTCCAGGGTCACGCGAAAGCGGGAGTCGGGCAGCACTTCGTCTACCTTGCCTTGCATTTCAATCAGGTCTTCCTTCGACATGAGGGGCTCCTTGTAGCGGTATGGATTGGGAAGTTCGGCGGGATTCAGGCCGCCGCGTGCTGCGCGGGCAGCAGGGTCGGGCACTGGGTCAGGGCGTATTGCAGTGCGTCGTCGCGGTTGTTGAACCGGGGCACGAAGCGGAACACGCGATCCAGCGTACCGCTACCGCGGCCGCTGCGAATCGACAGCGAGGCAGCGAAGTCGCCGGACTCGGTGAAATGGGTAAAGGGGGAGACAAGGAACTTGCCCACCGAAAATGTTTTTTCTAGTGTGGTGGTCATCAATCAAGGCCGGCTCTGTGGCTGGCTGCGCTAAGCGGTAGTCGAGACATGTGCCGGTAAATCGGCGCAACTCTCAGCGACCAAGGTCAGGGGTGGGTGGCTGGTCCTGAATAAGGGACAGACCAGCAGTTAGGCTCGCCGCAAGGGGGGAGTGTGACAACCCAGGAGACCAAGAACGTCGACTTGGGAGCTGAGGTGGCGGTGTTATATAAGCCGCGGACCATGTCAGACAACATTCGCTGCAAAGGTGAGCAAGTCGCAGCGATTTTCATATTCTACTACCGATCTGCAATCTCTGCTCGCCGACATCGCCCTTGTTGGCAGAGAATTTCCATCCGGGTTTCTGATCGATCCGGATTTCGTGAGCTAATGGCAGCATGATTCGCATACATGCCCGCATCGGTCTCAGCTACGACATCGGCTCGCAGGGCGCCGATTTCATCTTCAACCTCCAGGCCGCCCGGACGGCGCAGCAGAGCGTGGTCTGGGAGCAGCTCGATATCCGGCCCTTCGTCTTCAGTGTGGAGAGCTTCGATCCGGCGACGAGCAATCGTACCCTGCGCCTGACCGCACCGCCTGGCCGGCTGGAGCTGGACTACCGCTGCACGGTCGATCTGCGCCACCATATCCAGCTGCCGCATGAGGTTGATGAGGTCCCGATCGCGCAGCTGCCGCCCGCTGTCCTGCCTTATCTCTATCCCAGCCGCTACTGCCAGTCGGACTGCCTCGGGCCGCTGGTCATGGGGCTGTTCGGCCATCTGCCGCGTGGCTACAGCCGGGTGCAGGCGGTGGTCGACTGGGTGGGCCAGCAGGTCAGCTTCCAGTCCAACACCAGCAACTCGGCGACCTCGGCGCTCGATACGCTGCGCGACCGCGTGGGCGTCTGCCGTGATTTCGCCCATCTGTTCATCGCACTGTGCCGCGCGCTCAACATTCCGGCGCGCTTTGCCACCGGCATCGACTACGGTGCCGATCCGGCCCTGGGGCCGCAGGACTTCCACGCCTATGTCGAGGTCTATCTGGGCTACCGCTGGTACATCTTCGACCCCTCGGGCACGGCAATTCCGATGGGCTTCATCCGCATCGGCACCGGGCGTGATGCCGCCGACGTGTCGTTCGCCACCATCTTTGGTGCCTTCCAGTCCACGCCGCCTGTGATCGAGATCAGCGCCGAGCCCGGTCCGGCCTCCGGTTTCGAGCTGCCGCAGCGTCAGCCCTGGGCGATCTCGACCGCTGTTTGAGCTTCGGCCGCGCCGAGCGCTTCGGAAAAGCCTGCGTTCCGTGTGATGATCTGTCATCACATTCCTGCGGAGCATTCATGGCCTCATCCCCCGATCACGTCAGCATGGCGCTGTTCTGCGACTTCGAGAACGTCGCGCTCGGCGTGCGTGACGCCAACTACGAGAAGTTCGACATCAAGCGCATCCTGGAGCGGTTGCTGCTCAAGGGCAGCATCGTGGTCAAGAAGGCCTATTGCGACTGGGACCGCTACAAGGGCTTCAAGGCCACCATGCACGAGGCCAATTTCGAGCTGATCGAGATCCCGCATGTGCGCCAGTCGGGCAAGAACTCGGCCGACATCCGGTTGGTGGTCGATGCGCTCGACCTCTGCTACACCAAGTCCCATGTCAACACCTTTGTCATCATCAGCGGCGACTCGGACTTCTCGCCGCTGGTCTCCAAGCTGCGCGAGAACGCCAAGAAGGTCATCGGCGTCGGCGTCAAGCAGTCGACCTCGGACCTGTTGATCGCCAACTGCGACGAGTTCATCTTCTACGACGACCTGGTGCGCGAGAGCCAGCGCGCATTGGCCAGGCGTCAGCCGGCGGATGCGCCCGCCGCACCACGCCGCTCGCCCGAGGAGGAGCGCCAGCGCAAGGAAACGCTGGACAAGCGCCGCAGCCAGGCGATCGAGATCGCGGTCGAGACCTTCGATGCGCTGGTGTCCGAGCGTGGCGACAGCGGCAAGATCTGGGCCTCGGTGCTCAAGGAAGCGATCAAGCGCCGCAAGCCCGACTTCAGCGAAAGCTATTACGGCTTCAAGACCTTCGGCAATCTGCTCGAAGAAGCACAGGCGCGTGGCCTTCTGGAGTTCGGTCGCGATGACAAGTCGGGTGCCTATGTGTTCCGCAGCAGCGGTGCTCCTGCGCGTGTCGAGGCGGCAGCCGAGCGATCCGCTTCCGGTTTTTCCGGGCCGCAGGCCGAGGACAGGGCCGAATTCGCCAGCGCGAGCGCCAGTGAAGGCACCTTGCCGCGCCGGCGCGGGCGGGGAGGACGCAAGCCGGCTCCGCTGGCAACCGAGGCTGAGGCCGTGCAGGCTTTGGACGAAGCGCTGTCGCCCGCCGATGCGCGCCACGACGGTCAGCGGGAAGCCGACCATGCTGCCGTCGTTTCGGTCGCCCAGGCCAGTCCGCAAGGACTCGATGCCGATACCGGGTTCGAGCTGGCGCGGCCGAGCTACTTCAGTCGGCCCGTCCAGCTGGCTTCGATCGTGCCGGCGCCGGTGCTTGTTCCGGTCCAGGCCTCCCCGGTCGAGGCCCCTGAGCTGACCCTGGTCGATGGCTTGATCGAGACGCCAGCCGAAGCTGAAGCCTTGCCGGAGCC
>CALPRQ020000063.1:0-5019 GCA_943326015.2 Chitinophaga pinensis
GCCGCAGGAGGAGCGCCACCTCAAGTCCTACGACGAGTTCGTCAGCGTCAGCGACGAGGCGCTGCGCAAGACCAGCCTGGGCGAGGCGCCCTGGCTGGTGATCGAGGGCAGCGATCCCTATTACCGCAGCCTGACGGCGGGCCAGTTGCTGCTCGACTCCGTCACCCGGCGGCTGGACCAGCCGCAGGAGCGGCGCGCGCCGCCCAAGGTCGCGCCGGTGACGCGCTCGCTTGATGACTGCAGCCTGCTGTCGGCGCAGGACTACGCGCGCAGCGTCCTGCGCAAGCATTACGAGAGCCGACTCGAGACGCTGCAGGGGCGTCTCAACGGCTTGAGCCGCGACCCGCGCATGCAGCAGCAGTCGCTGGTGGTGGTGTTCGAGGGCATGGATGCGGCCGGCAAGGGCAGCACGATCCGGCGCATCACGCAGGCGCTCGATGCGCGCTTCTACCGTGTGATCCCGGTGGCGGCACCGAACGAGAACGAGCGCGCCCAGCCCTACCTCTGGCGCTTCTGGCGCTACATCCCCAAGCATGGCCGTTCGACCCTGTTCGACCGCAGCTGGTACGGCCGGGTACTGGTCGAGCGGGTGGAGAACTACTGCACCGAGGCCGACTGGATGCGCGCCTACGGCGAGATCAACGAGTTCGAGGAGGAGCTGTCCGAGGCGGGCGTGCTGATCGTCAAGTTCTGGCTCGCGATCACGCCCGACGAGCAGCTGAGCCGCTTCAAGCTGCGCAGCGAGACGCCGCACAAGAACTTCAAGATCACCGAGGATGACTGGCGCAACCGCGAGAAATGGCCGCAGTACGAGCAGGCGGTCGGCGACATGATCGACCGCACCTCGACCCAGGTCGCACCCTGGCATGTGGTTGCCTCGGACGACAAGCTCTGGTCGCGGCTGGAGGTGCTGGAGGTACTGTGCGACCGGCTCGAGCGCGCGCTGGAGGCGCGGGGCTGAGCCTCGGAGAACCGGGGCGCTGCTGCAAGTAGCCGCCCCATGTTGACAGTTCGAGCGGGGAGGAATACTGTTTGCACCCCTGCGGCCAGGCATTTGCAGGAGCCGCAGGCCATGTCACAGTGAGGTCAAACCATGAAGCAATTGATTCTGGCACTCGGTCTTGTCGCGCTCGCGCCAGCGGCCTTCGCTTACCACTGCCCCCAGGAGATGGCCGCGATCGACGCGAAGCTGGCGACCCACCCCAAACTCTCCGATGCCGACATGGCCAAGGTCAAGCAGTTGCGCGCCGACGGTGAAGCCGCACACAAGGCCGGCAAGCATGACGAGTCCCTGAAACTCCTGGGCGAAGCGGAGAAACTGCTCGGAATCTGAAAGAGCCAAGCCGCCCGAGCCCTTAGTTCGGCCCGGCCTGCTGGCGATCGGCCGCCAATGCCTGCGCGCAGGCATGCCCGCTGGCCCAGGCCCACTGGAAGTTGTAGCCGCCCAGCCAGCCCGTGATGTCGGCCACCTCGCCGATGAAGTACAGGCCGGGCTGTTTCGATTCCATCGTCTGCGATGACAGCTCGCGCGTGTCGATGCCGCCGAGCGTGACCTCGGCCTTGCGGTAGCCCTCGCTGCCGGTGGGGGTGAGCTCCCAGCGCGCGAGCCGCTCGGCCAGCAGATTCAGCGCCTTGTCGGAGGCTTCGGCGATCGGGCGCTGCCAGTCCGGGCTCTGGCGCGTCCAGGCCTCGGCCAGGCGCGCGGGCAGCAGGGTGGCGAGCTCGTTGGCGATCAGCTTGCGCGAGCGACCCTTGGCTTCGAGCAGCTGCTGCGCGAGGTCGAGCTCGGGCGCCAGGTTGACGCGGATAGTCTGGCCTTCGCGCCAGTAGCTCGAAATCTGCAGCACGGCCGGCCCGCTCAGGCCCCGGTGGGTGAACAGCAGGTCCTCGTGGAAGCTGATGCGGGTCTTCTTGGCGCCGGTCTCGATCTCGACCGGCAGCGCCAGACCGGAGAGTTCGGCGTAGGGCGCCCAGGCCGCGCCGTCGAAGGTCAGCGGCACCAGGCCCGGCTGGCGCTCGACCAGCCGCAGGCCGAACTGCTGCGCGATCCGATAGCCGAAGTCGCTGGCGCCGATCTTCGGGATCGACAGGCCGCCGGTTGCGATCACCAGCGAGCGGCAGCCGACCGCGCCGCGATCTGTCGCGAGCTGGTAGCGCGTGGCCGGGTCGGCGTCGGAACAGGTGATCTCGCGCACGCCGCAGGGCTGCCAGCGCTGCACGCCACCGGCCTCGCATTCCTTCAGCAGCACCTCGATCACGTCCTCGGCCGAGCGGCTGCAGAACAGCTGGCCCTTGTGCTTTTCCTCGAACGGCACGCCGTGGTGTTGCAGCAGCCCGATGAAGTCGGCCGGCTGGTAGCGCGACAGCGCCGAGCGGCAGAACTGCGGGTTGGCGCCGACGTAATGCTGCTGCGGCTGGCGCGGGTTGAGCTCGCGGTTGGTGAAGTTGCAGCGCCCGCCGCCCGAGATGCGGATCTTCTCGGCCACCTTGGGGGAATGGTCGAGCAGCAGCACGCGCAGACCGAGCTGGCCGGCCACGCCGGCGCAGAACAGGCCGGCGGCACCCGCGCCGACGATGACGACATCGAATTTTTCCATGGGCGGGAGTGTAGGGCCTGGGCGCGGGCGGGTCTGCCAACCATGACCGATATGAGCTGTTTGACTAATCTGGGGTTTGATTCCAGATTTAGAATGGTTGCGATCGGGCCGAAGAACCGGCTTTCCCTACCCGCTGTGGCGTCAGCTTGATTGTCGCCACCGACTTCATGCCGCTGACGGCGGGCTCCGCAACGGCTTTTTAACGGTGTGTATTTTTGTGAAAATTAATAGGTGATTGAAAATGGCAATCAAAGGCACTACGGCTAGCGAAAAACTGAACGGCACTGTGGGCGCCGACACTTTCGACTCACAAGGTGGCGCCGACACCATCGACGGCGGCGCGGGTGCTGACACGGCGGTGTTCTGGGGCAGCGCTTCGGACTTCTCGGTGACCAGCGGCAACGGCGTCGCCATCGTCTACGGCGATTCGGGCTATTACGCCGCGCCTACCTTGCTGCTCAACGTCGAGACGCTGCAGTTCACCGACAGGAGCGTCAAGGTGGATGCCGCCAGCGCCCCGCTCAACCTGATCCGGGACTCCAGCTCCTCTTACTACGGCCAAAAGCTGACGGGAACGGCGGGCAGCGATGTGATCGACAGCAATGGCGGCAGCGACACCATCGACGGCGGCGCGGGCAGCGACACGCTGGTGCTATTCGAAGACAGCAGCAATTTCAATGTCGTTACGCTCGCCGGCCTCACGCAGGTGACTGGCACGGGTTACGACTCGTATAGCTACGGCTACCGTTACTACCAGGACACACTGCAACTGGAGAATGTCGAGAAGATCCAGTTTGCCGACAAGGTGGTCGACCTCACGGTGGCGACCGACACCGTCAAGAGCGGTAGCTCCCAAGCCGAGACTCTGAACGGCACTGCGGGCGTCGACACTTTCGACTCACAAGGCGGCGCCGACACCATCGACGGCGGCGCGGGTACTGACACGGCGGTGTTCTGGGGCAGCGCCTCGGACTTCTCGGTGACCAGCGGCAACGGCGTCGCCATCGTCTACGGCAATTCGGGCTATTACGCTGCGCCTACCTTGCTGCTCAACGTCGAGACGCTGCAGTTCACCGACAGGAGCGTCAAGGTGGATGCCGCCAGCGCCCCGCTCAACCTGATCCGGGACTCCAGCTCCTCTTACTACGGTAAAACGCTGACGGGAACGGCGGGCAGCGATGTGATCGACAGCAACGGCGGCAGCGACACCATCGACGGCGGCGCGGGCAGCGACACGCTGGTGTTGTTCGAAAACAGCAGCAATTTCAACGTCGTCACGCTCGCCGGCCTCACGCAGGTGACTGGCACGGATTACGACTCGTATAGCTACGGCTACCGTTACTACCAGGACACACTGCAACTGGAGAATGTCGAGAAGATCCAGTTTGCCGACAAGGTGGTCAGTCTGGTGCCGGAGCCGGACTGGACCCTGGCCGGCGCCACGCTGCAGGTGAGCGAACGCAGCGCCGCCAACACGGCGCTGGGCACCGTGCAGGCGAGTGGCGCCGAGGGCCTCGATCTGAGTTACAGCATTGCGAGCGGTAACACCGATGTCGATGGTGATGGCCGGGCGGCTTTCGCCATCGACGCCAAGACAGGCGTGCTGACAGTGCTTGACGCAGGCGATCTGGACTACGCCAAGCTCAAGACTTTCAGCCTGGAAGTCAGTGCCACGGACGGATCGACGACGGACACCGCCACCATCGCTGTCAATGTCGCCAACATCAACGACCAGCCCACTGGCAAGGTCACGATCACCGGCACCGCTACGCTGGGTCAGATACTGACAGCGGCCAACACGCTGGCCGATGCCGACGGCCTGGGCACCATCGGCTACCAGTGGCTGCGCGCCGGCAATGTCATCAGCGGTGCCACCGCCAGCAGCTACCAGCTAAGCGCCAGCGACGTGGGTCAGTCCGTCAGCGTGCGCGCGAGCTACATCGACGGCCAAGGCACGCTGGAGACCAAGTCCAGTGCAGGCGTGACCCCCATCGCATTGCTCGAACCCGGCGTGGTGTTTGCCAACGCCGGCCTCGGCCAGCTCGTCACCACCGAAGCCGGTGGCACCGACAGCTTCACAGTGGCGCTGCGTGTCGCACCACGCCACGACGTGAAGCTGACGTTCACAATCAGCGACACCAGCGAAGCCGTCTTCGACGCCAGCGGCAAGGCCACGCACAGCGTCACCTTCACGGCGGCCAACTGGTCCCAGGCCCAGACCGTGATGCTGCGCGGGGTGGACGACAAGCCCGAGGATGGCGATGTGGCCTACACCATCAGCACCAGCGTGAGCTCGTCCGACCTGCGCTATGACGGCATGCGCAGCGGACAGGGGCTGTCGATCGCCAACATCACGGTGACCAACCAAGACGATGATGCCTCGGACGAGCAATATGGCGACCAGGGCGGACCCGCCAGCGCT
>CALPRQ020000064.1 GCA_943326015.2 Chitinophaga pinensis
GCCAACAAGTCCATGCTGATGGACCAGAAGCAGGGCCGCCGCCTGGCCGACGAATGCATGAGTCCCCTGCAGGCTGCTTATGCCGAGCATCTCAAGCACAACCCGGTGCCCGGCCTGCTCGACGTGGCGCAGAAGTCGCGCTGAACCCCCTGCATTGAGTCAAAACAACTATCTTCAACTGGAGCTTTAACGATGCTGCAAGCCTACCGTCAACATGTCGCCGAGCGCGCTGCGCTGGGCATCCCGCCGCTGCCGCTGGACGCCAAGCAGGTCGCTGACCTGATCGAGCTGATCAAGAACCCGCCCGCCGGCGAGGAAGCCTTCCTGCTCGATCTGCTGACCCATCGCGTGCCGCCGGGCGTCGATGACGCCGCCAAGGTCAAGGCCAGCTTCCTGTCGGCCGTTGCCCACGGCGACATCCAGACCGCGCTGATCAGCAAGGCCAAGGCCACCGAGCTGCTCGGCACCATGGTCGGCGGCTACAACGTCAAGCCCCTGATCGACCTGCTGGACGACGCCGAAGTCGCTGGCGTGGCCGCCGAGGGCCTGAAGAAGACCCTGCTGATGTTCGACGCCTTCCATGACGTCTCCGAGAAGGTCAAGGCCGGCAACGCCAAGGCCCAGGAAGTGATGCAGAGCTGGGCCGACGCCGAGTGGTTCACCAGCCGCCCCGAAGTGGCGCAGAAGATCACCGTGACCGTGTTCAAGGTGCCCGGCGAGACCAACACCGACGACCTGTCGCCGGCACCGGACGCCTGGAGCCGCCCCGACATCCCGATGCACTATCTGGCGATGCTCAAGAACACCCGTCCCGACGCGGCCTTCAAGCCCGAGGAAGACGGCAAGCGCGGCCCGATGCAGTTCATCGACGACCTCAAAGCCAAGGGCAACCTGGTCGCCTACGTCGGCGACGTGGTCGGCACCGGTTCCTCGCGCAAGTCGGCAACCAACAGCGTGATCTGGGCTACCGGCCAGGACATCCCCTTCGTGCCGAACAAGCGCTTCGGTGGCGTCACGCTGGGTGGCAAGATCGCTCCGATCTTCTTCAACACCCAGGAAGACTCCGGCTCGCTGCCGATCGAAGTCGATGTCTCCCAGCTCGAAATGGGCGACGTGATCGACGTGCTGCCTTACGAGGGCAAGATCACCAAGAACGGCGAGACCGTGGCCGAATTCGCGCTCAAGAGCGAAGTGCTGCTGGACGAAGTGCGCGCCGGTGGCCGCATCAACCTGATCATCGGTCGCAGCCTGACTGGCAAGGCGCGCGAGTTCCTGGGCCTGCCGGCCTCGACCCTGTTCCGCCTGCCCAAGGCCCCGGTCGACAGCGGCAAGGGCTTCACCCTGGCGCAGAAGATGGTCGGCCGCGCGGTCGGCCTGCCGGAAGGCCAGGGCGTGCGCCCGGGCACCTACTGCGAGCCGAAGATGACCACCGTGGGTTCGCAGGACACCACCGGCCCGATGACCCGCGACGAGCTGAAGGACCTGGCCTGCCTGGGCTTCTCGGCCGACCTGGTGATGCAGTCCTTCTGCCACACCGCGGCCTATCCGAAGCCGGTCGACGTCAAGATGCACCGCGAGCTGCCGGCCTTCATCAGCAACCGTGGCGGCGTGGCGCTGCGTCCGGGCGACGGCGTGATCCACAGCTGGCTCAACCGCCTGCTGTTGCCCGACACCGTCGGCACCGGCGGCGACTCGCACACCCGCTTCCCGATCGGCATTTCCTTCCCGGCCGGCTCCGGCCTGGTCGCCTTCGGCGCCGCCACCGGCGTGATGCCGCTGGACATGCCCGAGTCGGTGCTGGTGCGCTTCAAGGGCGAGATGCAGCCTGGCATCACCCTGCGTGACCTGGTGCATTCCATCCCGCTGTACGCCATCAAGGCTGGTCTGCTGACCGTCGCCAAGGCTGGCAAGAAGAACATCTTCTCGGGCCGCGTGCTGGAAATCGAAGGCCTGCCGGACCTGAAGGTGGAGCAAGCTTTCGAGCTGAGTGATGCTGCTGCCGAGCGCTCTGCCGCTGCCTGCTCGGTGCAACTCAACACCGCCCCGGTGGCCGAGTACCTGCGCTCGAACGTGGTTCTGATGAAGAACATGATCGCCAACGGCTACGCCGATGCCCGCACGCTGGAGCGCCGTATCCAGGCTGTCGAAGCCTGGCTGGCCAAGCCCGAGCTGCTCAAGGCTGACGCCGACGCCGAGTACGCGGCCGTGATCGAGATCGACCTGGCCGACATCAAGGAGCCGATCGTCTGCTGCCCGAACGACCCGGATGACGCCAAGTTCGTCTCCGAAGTCGCCGGCACCAAGATCGACGAAGTGTTCGTCGGTTCCTGCATGACCAACATCGGCCACTTCCGCGCCGCTGGCAAGATCCTGGAAGGCAAGAAGGACCTGCCGGTGCGCCTGTGGATGGCTCCGCCGACCAAGATGGATGCCGCCGAGCTGACCAAGGAAGGCTATTACGCCACCCTGGGCGGCGCCGGTGCCCGCATGGAAATGCCGGGCTGCTCGCTGTGCATGGGCAACCAGGCGCAGATCAAGGAAGGCTCGACCGCGATGTCGACCTCGACCCGCAACTTCCCGAACCGTCTGGGCAAGAACACCAACGTGTTCCTGGGCTCGGCCGAGCTGGCCGCCGTGTGCTCCAAGCTGGGCCGCATCCCGACCACCGAGGAGTACCTGGCCGAAGTCGGCGTGGTGGCCAAGAACGCCGCCAGCGTCTACAAGTACCTGAACTTCGACCAGATCGAAGAGTACGCCGAGACTGCCAAGGGCGTGAACGCCTGATTGTTCGCTCTCTGAGCTGAAGGTCGGGAGCCCCCGGCGCCGAGAGGTGCCGGGGGCTTTTTTTTCGCTGGCACGGATTCCTGTCGCAACGTCCTGGCGAAGCGACGTTGCTGAGGACAAGGATTGCCATTCTCGGTTATCACATGTCTCCTAGGACAATATAGGTAGAATTCTTAATCGATGCCATAAATATCTTTTGGTAGGATGACAAGGGAAGTCAGAAAACACTACAAGAACATCATGATCGTGCATCAATGGGAGGAGCAAGGCGTCCGCAGGCTGCATCTCGGCATCCTGACACGCCGCCAGTTCGATCTGTCTGACCGGAGGCTGCGTGGCACCCCGGGTGCTGGACAGCCGGGTTGGCTGATCGATGATTTCAGCGGCAGCTGGATCGATTCGGATCCACTGACCTGGCTGAAGCTGGTTTCGTATTGCGTGGCAGCGGTCGCGGCGGCGCCAGGGCGGCAGCGGCATGCGGTCGTGTTGCCGCCGGCCATGCTGGAGCGGCTGGCGTCATCGGTGCAAGGTGCCGACGAGGCGTTCCGGCTGTTCGATTGCCCAGCCCAGGCGATGCAATGGGCTCGGTGAGGCAAATCAGGCAGAAATCAAACCAGGGAGAGAAGAAAATGATCGAGCATGTCTGGCTGGAACACGGCATAGTCCGTTGGCATATCGGCGCGGTGAGCGCGTCAGAGTACCTGTTGTCCGATGCCCAGTTGCGGCAGGACGGTCGTTTCGAGGGGGTGCAGTACCTCATCGATGATTTCCTCGACTGTGCCGCGCTGACCAACGTCGAGCTCGTGAGTCCGGATCCGGCCAGGATGGCCGACTGGGCCATCCGCCATCTGGACTTCCGTCATGCCATCGTCTCGAGCAACGCCGCGCTGCGCGAGCGCGCCTACCGCCTGGCCGTCAAGACCCTGGGCAGTCCGTCCGCCATGAAGTTCTCCGACATGGGCAAGGCGCGCGAGTGGGTCAAGGGCGACAAGTCCGGGACCTCGGGTGCCGTGCGGCAATGGGGCAGTGCCGGTGGTGCCTCGCTGCAGGCCGGCTTCGCGCGCGCAGGTTGAGCGCCTGTCGGGATGGCGGCGGCGAGCCACCTCCGTCGCATCCCCTTCAGATGCCGGTGAGCTTCTGCACCAGTTCGACCGAACTGCCCGCCTGGTATTTGCGCAGCAGCCGGGCGCGGTAGATCTCGACCGTGCGCGGGCTGATGCCGAGCGCCTTGCCGATTTCCTTGGCCGTCAGGCCTTCGGGTACCAGCGCGGCGACCTCGCGCTCGCGTGCGGTCAGGTTGGCCTTGACCGGACGGCGGGCGCTCAGGTCCTCGAAGCTCCATATGCCGGCTGCATGCGGATCACCCCGATCCAGGGCGCGGCCGGTGACATGGCACCAGAACAGCTGGTCCTTGAAGCGCCCGTCCACCCGTTTCATCAGGCGGTCGTCCGAGTAATGCCCCTTGGCATTCAGGATCGGCACCAGCCGCTCGCCTGTGCGTTCGTACTCGTCGGCGCTCGGGTAGAGCAGGCGGAATGACTGGCCGACCAGTTGGTCGCGGCTGGCGCCGAACATCTCGCACAGCGCCTGGTTGCAGTCGACCATGGCGCGGTGGCGCGAGATCGCGAGTCCGACCGGTGCCAGATCGAAGGCCAGCCGGTAGTCGGTCGCGTTGGCGGCGGTATGGTCGAAGGTGGGCATGGCGCAGGCGTATCGGGGTTGAACTCTAGGCAATACTACGTATGCCAATACGTAGTATCGTAGGACTTTCCACAGCAATTGGACAGGAGCAGGCAAGCATGAACAAGGTCTATCCGAGCGCGGCCGCCGC
>CALPRQ020000065.1 GCA_943326015.2 Chitinophaga pinensis
AACTGGGCCCAGACCTATGAGCGCTGCCGCCGTCTGGCCAGCGCGCTGGCCGCGCGCGGCATCGGTCGCGGCGACACCGTCGCCGTCATGCTGCCCAACGTGCCGGCCATGTTCGAGGCCCATTTCGGCGTGCCCATGACCGGCGCCGTGCTCAACACCCTCAACACCCGGCTCGACGCCGAGGCCATCGCCTTCATGCTCCAGCATGGCGAGGCCAAGGTGGTGCTGACCGACCGCGAGTTCTCCCCCGTCATGGTCAAGGCGCTGGCCATGTGCGGTACCCACCGCCCCTATGTGATCGAGGTCGAGGACCTGAGCGCGCCCCCCGGCTACGACCTGGGCGAGATCAGCTACGAGGACTTCCTGGCCCAGGGCGACCCGGACTTTGCCTGGAGCCTGCCATCCGACGAGTGGGACGCGATCGCGCTCAACTACACCTCGGGCACCACCGGCAACCCCAAGGGCGTGGTCACGCACCACCGCGGCGCCTACCTCAACGCCGCCAGCAACGTGATCTCCTGGCAGCTGCCGCACCACGCGACCTACCTGTGGACGCTGCCGATGTTCCACTGCAACGGCTGGTGCTTCCCCTGGACCATGGCGCTGATCGCGGGCGCCAGCGTTTTCCTGCGCAAGGTCGATCCGACGCATATCTTCGAGCTGGTGCATGAGCACCACATCACCCACCTGAGCGGCGCGCCGATCGTCTACAGCCTGCTGATCAACACGCCCGACGAGTTGCGCGCGGGTATCACGCACAAGATCCACGGCCAGATCGCGGGCGCGGCGCCGCCGGCGGCCGTGATCGAGGGCTGCGAGCGCGTCGGCATCGAGCTGATCCATGTCTACGGGCTGACCGAGGTCTACGGCCCGGCGGCGGTCTGCGCCAAGCAGGCGCACTGGGAAGGGCTGTCGATCGAGGAGCGCGCCCAGCTCAACGGCCGCCAGGGCGTGGCCGCGCCGATGCAGCAGGCGATCGCGGTGCTCGACCCCGAGACGATGGAGCCGGTGCCGGCCGATGGCGAGACCATGGGCGAGATCTTCTTCCGCGGCAACGTGGTGATGAAGGGCTACCTGAAGAATTCCAGCGCGACCGAGGAGGCGTTTGCCGGCGGCTGGTTCCACACCGGCGACCTGGCGGTGATGTACCCGGACGGCTACGTCAAGATCAAGGACCGCAGCAAGGACGTGATCATCTCGGGCGGCGAGAACATCTCGTCGATCGAGGTCGAGGACGCGCTGCACCGGCACCCGGCCGTGATGCTGGCGGCCGTGGTGGCGATGCCGGACGCGCGCTGGGGCGAGGTGCCCTGTGCCTTCGTCGAGCTCAAGCCGGGCGCCGATGCCAGCGGAGACGAGATCCTCGAATTCTGCCGCCAACTGCTGGCGCGCTTCAAGGTGCCCAAGCGGGTCGTGTTCGGCAACCTGCCCAAGACCTCGACCGGCAAGATCCAGAAGTTCGTGCTGCGCAACCAGGTCAAGTCGGCCAGCGCGATCGAATAAGCTGTTCCGCACAAAAGAACCAACAGGAGACAAAATGAGAACTATCGATGTACACAAGCTGGCGGATGACGCTAGCTTCAACCGCTTTCACTTGAAGGTACTGCTCTGGTGCCTGCTGATCATCATCATCGACGGCTACGACATCGCGGTGGCCGGCACCGCGCTGCCTTCGATCATGAAGCAGATGAACGTGACTGCGTCGACTGCGGGCTTCATGGCCAGCTCGGCGCTGTTCGGGATGATGTTCGGCGCCATGCTGCTCGGCACCCTGGCCGACCGGATCGGCAGGCGCTGGACGATCGCGATCTGCGTCTTCCTGTTCAGCGTCTTCACTGCGGCGGCCGGCTTCATGACGGAACCGGTCAGCTTCAGCGCGATGCGCTTCATCGCCGGCCTGGGCATCGGTGGCGTGATGCCCAACATCGTCGCGCAGATGACCGAGTACTCGCCCAAGAAGATCCGCAGCGTCATGACGACGATGATGTTCTCGGGCTATGCGTTCGGTGGCATCCTGGCTGCGGTGCTGGGCAAGCAGCTGATCGGTGACTACGGCTGGCAATCGGTGTTCATCGCCGCGGGCGCTCCGCTGCTGCTGATCCCCTTCATCTTCAAGAGCATGCCCGAGTCGCTGCCCTACCTGATCTCTCACCATGACGACCGCCATCTGCGCGAGATCGTCCAGCGCATCGAACCGAGCCTGAAGCTCAGCGCCGAAGACCAGTTCGTCGTGCCGCCGTCGGCCAAGGGCGCGGGCGTGCCGATCGCCAGGCTGTTCCAGGAAGGCCGCGGTCTGAGCACCCTGATGTTCTGGGTCGCCTTCTTCACCGGTCTGTTCATGATCTACGCGCTGAGCTCCTGGCTCACCAAGCTGATGGCCATGTCCGGCTACAGCCTGGGCTCGGCATTGAGCTTCGTCATCGCACTGAACCTGGGCGCGATGTTCGGCGCGATCTTTGGCGGCTGGCTGGCCGACAGATTCCACATCAAGTGGGTGCTGGTGAGCATGTACGCACTGGGCGGCCTGTTCCTCTACCTGATGACGATTCCGATGTCCACCGACATGCTGTACCTGGTCATCGGTGCGGTCGGCGCCTGCTCGACTGGCGCCCAGATCGTGGCCTATGCCTATTCCGGCCAGTTCTACCCGATGGCCATCCGTTCGACCGGCATTGGCATGGCCGCCGGTGTGGGCCGCACCGGGGCCATCCTGGCTCCGCTGCTGATCGGCCTGATCGTCTCGCTCAAGCTGCCGCTGGAGCAGAACTTCCTGGTCATTGCTGCTGCTGGCGTGATCGGTGCCGTTGCACTGGCCTTCATCAACCACGATCGCGCCGCTTCGGCCTGATTGAGTCAGGGGCGGATCACGCCCCTGCTTTTCATTCCTACTGGAGTCAAAACATGAAAATCCTCGTCCCCGTCAAGCGCGTGGTGGACTACAACGTCAAGGTGCGCGTCAAGGCCGACGGTACGGGCGTTGACATCGCCAACGTCAAGATGAGCATGAACCCCTTCGACGAGATCGCGATCGAGGAAGCCGTGCGCCTGAAGGAGAAGGGCGCGGCGACCGAAGTGATCGCGGTGTCCTGCGGCGTGGCTCAATGCCAGGAAACCCTGCGCACCGCGCTGGCGATCGGTGCCGACCGGGCCATCCATGTCGAGACCGATGCCGAACTGCAGCCGCTGGCCGTGGCCAAGCTGCTGGCCGCGCTGGTGGCGAAGGAGGCCCCTGGCCTGGTGATCCTGGGCAAGCAGGCGATCGACGACGATGCCAACCAGACCGGCCAGATGCTGGCGGCCTTGACCTTGCTGCCGCAGGCGACCTTCGCCAGCAAGGTCGAAGTCGCGGGCGACCAGGTGGAAGTCACGCGCGAGATCGACGGCGGGCTGGAAACGCTGAGCCTGGGCCTGCCGGCGATCGTCACGACCGACCTGCGGCTGAACGAGCCGCGCTACGTGACGCTGCCCAACATCATGAAGGCCAAGAAGAAGCCGCTGGACAAAGTGACGCCGGCGGAGCTGGGCGTGGACGTGGCGCCGCGCCTCAAGACGCTGAAGGTGGCCGAGCCGGCGGGCCGCCAGGCGGGCATCAAGGTGGCCGACGTCGCCGCGCTGGTCGACAAGCTCAAGAACGAAGCCAAGGTCATCTAATTAACTTGGGGACAGACCAAGACTGCCTACCAGTCTGCTCTGTCCCCAACTGAATCCAAAGGAATCTTGAACATGACCGTCCTCGTCATCGCAGAACACGACCACGCCTCGCTCAAGGGCGCGACCCTCAACACCGTGACCGCCGCCAGCCAACTGGGAGGCGACATCCATGTGCTGGTCGCTGGCCAGAACGCCGGCGCAGCCGCACAAGCCGCTGCCAACATTGCCGGCGTGTCCAAGGTCATTCACGCCGACGGCGCCAGCTTGGCCAACGGCCTGGCCGAGAACGTCGCGGCCCAGGTGCTGGCGATTGCCGGCCAGTACAGCCACATCCTGTTCCCGGCCACCGCGGGTGGCAAGAACGT
>CALPRQ020000066.1 GCA_943326015.2 Chitinophaga pinensis
ATTCGGGTTGCCCAGTTGCCAGCGCCAGGCGTCTTGCATCATCTGGTCCAGCCCGCGCTCGGCCTGCCAGCCCAGCTCGCGCGCCGCCTTGGCGGGGTCGGCCCAGCATTCGGCGATGTCACCCGGGCGGCGCGGCGCGATGCGGTAGGGCACGGGCCGGCCCGAGGCCTGCTCGAAGGCTCGCACCATCTCCAGCACGCTGTAGCCCTGGCCGGTGCCCAGGTTCCAGGTCCGGACACCGCCTGCAATCGAGAGAGCCTGCAGCGCCTTGAGGTGGCCGTCGGCCAGGTCGACCACATGGATGTAGTCGCGCACGCCGGTGCCGTCGGGCGTCGGGTAGTCGTCACCGAACACCGCGAGCTCCTTCAGCTTGCCGACCGCGACCTGGGCCACATAGGGCAGCAGGTTGTTCGGGATGCCGTTGGGGTCCTCGCCGATGCGGCCGCTCTCGTGCGCGCCGACCGGGTTGAAGTAGCGCAGCAGCGCGATCGCCCAGCGCGGCTCCGACTTGGCCAGGTCGCGCAGCAGCTCCTCGACCATGAGCTTGGAGCGGCCGTAGGGGTTGGTCGGAATGCCGGTCGGCTGTTGCTCGCTGATCGGCATCACGGTCGGCTCGCCGTAGACGGTGGCCGAGCTGCTGAACACCAACCGGTAGACGCCAGCCGCCGCCATCGCCTGGCACAGCGTCACGGTGCCCGCCACGTTGTTTTCGTAGTAGGCCAGCGGCTCGCGCACGCTCTCGCCGACTGCCTTGAGGCCGGCGAAATGCAGCACCGCGCTGATCCCATGCTCGGCAAACAGGCGGTCGAGCAGCGCACGGTCGCGGATGTCGCCCTGCACGAACAACGGCTGGCGGCCTGCGATCTCGCCTACGCGCCGCAGCGACTCGGCCGAGCTGTTGCGCAGGTTGTCGAGCACCACCACCTCGTGGCCGGCCTGCAGCAGCGCCAGCGTGGTGTGCGATCCGATGTAGCCGGCGCCGCCGGTGACAAGTATCTGGCCTGGGTTTTGTGGAGTTTGGTTCATGGCTGGATTATCGTCCGTCAATCTGACTTTCAGTCGGCAGGCATGGCACCGAACAAGCCGGATTTCTCTTGCGCACCTGGCCGGCAGACCAGGCGCTGCCCATGGCGGCCGTGATCACGCAGGCCACGGCCAGCAACTGGTCGGGCGAGAGCCGCTCGGACAGGATGAGCCAGCCCGCGAGCGCACCGACTGCCGGCTCCATGCTCAGCAGCATGCTGAACACCGGCTTGGGCAGCCGGCCCAGCGCATAGACCTCCAGCGTATAGGGGATGGCGCTGGCCAGCAGGCCCACGCCCAGGCCTTGCAGCAGCAGGCTGGTGTCCAGCAGGGCCGGGCCGGCCTGCAGGATGCCGACTGGCGTCACCACCAGCGCCGCGATCGCCAGTCCCATCGGCGCAGCCATCTGGCCGTGGCGCCTGGCCGCACGCTGGCCATAAACGATGTAGCCGGCCCAGCACAGACCGCCCGCCAGCGCATAGGCCACGCCCACCGGGTCCAGTGCAGCCGCCTGCTCCAGCCCGGGCAGGGGCAGCAGCAGGCCCAGGCCCGCCAGTGCCAGCGCGATCCAGCACCAGTCGACGGGCTTGCGCGCGCCCCAGAGCGCAACCGCCAGCGGACCCGAGAACTCGATGGCGATCGCCAGGCTCAGCGGTATGGTCGCCAGCGCGCAGTAGAACAGCAGGTTCATCAGACCGAGCGCGGCACCGAACAGGCCCAGCATGGGCAGATCGGCCCGGCTCCACTGCCGGCGCCAGGGCCGCATCAGCGTCCCCATCAGCAGTGCGGCAAAGAACAGGCGGTAGGCGGTGGCACCGGCGGGGCCCAGCGCAGGGAACAAGCCCTTGGCGAAGGAGGTGCCCACGCAGAGCGAAATCAGTGAGCCCGTCAGGGCCGCGACGGGACGCAGGGGGAAACTCAATTCGGGCTTTCAGGGGGAGGTTGGGGGTCACATGACGCCAGATCGGCCCGATGCGAGCCGCAATGCCGCAACAGCATAAACGCTGTCCGCACTGGCAGTAGCGGGCCTGGCCCAGGCGCAACGGTGTATCGCACCTGTTGCTTCATGGGGGCAATGGAGCATCGATTTCTAAAAATCTGTATTTTGTCTAGGACAAAACGGGATTTGTGAGGGAAAATAAGTCCAGTCCACATACAAGCAGGGTTGAATCATGATTTCCAGAAAAGTTATCAAGGCCGTGGAAGCAGCCGTTCTGGTGGCTTCGCGCACGCCCGGCAAGCCGGTGACCGTCAAGGAAATGTCCGACACATTGGGCATGTCCGTCGGCTACCTGGAAGTGCTGGTGCGCGATCTGCGCGAGCATGGCTTGCTGGTGGCCCATCGCGGCCCGGGCGGCGGCTACCAGTTCAACGCCGCCTTGTTTCGCGATCCGCGTGGCGTCAGCCTGTGGGATGTCGCCCGGATCTACCAGGAGCAGGAAGAGGCGGACCCGGCCCCGCGCCTGTCCGATGCCTTCGCGGCGGTGGAGGCCGCGCTGCACGACAGCTTCCGGCGCGCCTGCGAGGCCGTGAACCTGCTCGAAGTGGCGTCCACTGTCGAGCTGGCCCGTCCCCGGACGCAGCTTGCCGAAGGGCCGTTCAAGCTCAAGCCGCTGCCCCGTCCCATGCTGTCGCACGGCGTGAGCTCGGTCTTTCAGTGGGGCCGGGCTGCCATGCCTGAGCCGGCCTGACCCCCGTTTCTGCAGACCTTCGGCTGCGCCGCGCTGGTGCCGACACAGGTCTTTTGCATAATCCGGTTTCCCGTTTCAAACCCAAACCACATCACCCATGACAGAGCTGAGCAAAAAGCGGCCCGAGTTCCGCAACATCAACGCCCTCCAGGACCTGCCTAGCTACCGCCTCCCGCCGGCGGGCTGGGTGTCGATCCTGCACCGTATCAGCGGCCTGCTGATGTTCCTGCTGCTGCCGTTGGTGGTGTGGCTGCTGGACGCCTCGCTGACCTCGGAAATGTCGTACGAGCGCTTCACTGCGGCCTTTGGCGAAGGCATCGGCTTCGTGCCGGGCGTGCTGGTCAAGCTGGTGGTGCTGGGCCTGATCTGGGGCTACCTGCACCACTTCATCGCGGGCGTGCGTCACCTCTACATGGACATGACGCACTCGGTGAGCAAGGAGTTCGGCAAGTCCTCGGCGCAGGTGACCCTGGTGCTGAGCCTGGGCCTGACCGTGGTGCTGGGCGCCAAGCTGTTCGGTCTGTACTGATCTGCCATACAAGCAAAAGGAACGATATATGTCCGTCAATTACGGTTCCAAGCGCGTCGTCACCGGCGCCCACTACGGTCTGCGCGACTGGCTGGTGCAGCGCGTGACCGCCACGCTGATGGCCCTCTTCACCGTCGTGCTGCTGGCGCAAGTGATCTTCAGCAGCGGCCCGCTCGGCTACGAGAGCTGGGCTGGCATCTTTGCCTCGCAGTGGATGAAATTCCTGACCTTCGGCGTGGTCCTGGCGCTGCACTGGCACGCCTGGATCGGCGTGCGCGACATCTGGATGGACTACGTCAAGCCCGTGGGCCTGCGCCTGGCGCTGCACGTCTTCACCCTCGTCTGGCTGGTCGGCTGCGCCGGCTGGGCCTACTCTGTTCTCTGGAAGCTCTGATAAGCCATGACCGCAACCGCAAACCTCCCCAAGCGCAAATTCGACGTCGTCATCGTCGGAGCCGGCGGCTCCGGCATGCGCGCCTCGCTGCAGCTCGCGCTGGCCGGCCTGAAGGTCGGCGTCCTGTCCAAGGTCTTCCCGACCCGCTCGCACACGGTGGCCGCACAGGGTGGCGTCTCCGCCTCGCTGGGCAACATGTCGGAAGACAACTGGCACTACCATTTCTACGACACCATCAAGGGCTCGGACTGGCTGGGTGACCAGGACGCGATCGAGTTCATGTGCCGCGAAGCGCCCAAGGTCGTCTACGAGCTCGAACACTTCGGCATGCCGTTCGACCG
>CALPRQ020000067.1 GCA_943326015.2 Chitinophaga pinensis
ATCGTGCAGGCAGACGGCTCCTGGAAGACCGTGACGCCGGCGCCGCTGCTGATCACCGACTTCCGGGCCGGTGCAGATGGCGACAAGCTGGACCTGGCGGACCTGCTCAACAGCCGCGGCTGGAACAGCCCGCAGTTCGACCCGTTTGCCGCCGGCCGCATGAGCCTGGTGCAGTCGGGCACTGACACGCAGCTGACGCTCGATGGCAGCGTGGTCGCGGTGCTGCAGGGCGTGACGGTATCCGACGTGACGGCTGCCAACTTCACGCAACAGTACGATTTCCAGTACCAGCCGGGCAGCCGGATCACGATCACCGGCACGCTGGATTCCGACACCCTGTCCGGCAACAACCGCAACGAGGACATCCATGGCCTCGATGGCAATGACACCATCAACGGCGGCGCGGGCAACGACTACCTCGACGGCGGCGCGGGCGACGACAACCTGAATTCGACCGGCAGCAATGGCAGTTCCTACACGGCCTACAACACCCAGCCAATGAGCTCGACGCTGGTGGGCGGTGCGGGCAGCGACAGTCTGAATGCATCGTATCAGTCACAGGCCAGCCTCTCGGGCGGCGATGACAACGACAGCCTGTCCACCAGCTATGTGCGCAGCGCGACGCTCGAAGGCGGCACGGGCAGCGACAGCCTGAACGTCTACTACAGCGGTGACCAGAGCCAGAACACCGACGGCAGCCGTCAGGCGCCCGAGAGCTACCGGCTCGACGGTGGTGATGGTGACGACAGCCTGACCGTTGCGGGCTACAGCCAAAACAATCAGTGGTGGTGGTGGTACGACCCACAGGGCGAAACGACCGCGACGCTGCTGGGCGGTGCCGGCAACGACCGGCTGGAGGCGCGTGAGTATTACGCCGGTGGCAACAACTACGGTGGCATGTCGGCCGCGAGCCTGGACGGTGGCGATGGCAACGACACGTTGATCGCCTCGGGCGTGCTGCAGGCGACGCTGACCGGCGGCGCGGGTTCCGACACCTTCGTGCTGACCGGGCAGCAGTACAACACGCAGCAAAGCGGTGAGCACCAGATCGCGCTGGCGGACGGCTCCTGGAAGACCGTGACGCCGGCGCCGCTGCTGATCACCGATTTCCGGGCCGGCGCCGGTGGCGACAAGCTGGACCTGGGGGATCTGGTCAACAACCTGGACTGGTGGTCCTATGCCTACTACGGGAACAATCCGTTCACCGACGGCCGCCTGAGCCTGGTGCAGTCGGGCGCCGACACCCAGCTCAAGGTCGATGGCAACGTCGCCGCCGTGCTCAAGGGCGTGGTGGCGGCCGACCTGCGCGCGGACAACCTGACGCAGCAGTACCAGTTGCCCCAGACGTTCGGCTTCGCCAACCTGGACGACACGGGTGCCAGTGCCACTGACCACATCACGCGTGACAACAGCTTCGATCTGACGGCGCGCACGCCGAGCGCCGACTACGGGCTGGTGTTCGAGAAGTCGACCGACGGCACGAACTGGAGCGTGACGGACGCGCAGCAGTCCGGGCTCGTCGACGGCCACTACGAGTATCGCGCCCGCCTGGGCGGACTGAAGGTCGGGCAGCAGGGCGCGATCCATGTCGAGCAGACGCAGGATGCGAATGGCGAGCTGACGCTGCGCTTCTTCGCCGATGCCAAGCTGGGCAACATTGGCTCGCTGGACTTCACGGTCAGCTACGACGCGGCGCGCGCGACGCTGGTGTCGGCGACGCCGGGCGCGGGCTTCGACCTGGGCGACGTCAACCCGTCGGTCCCGGGTCAGGTCATGGTGGCGCTGGCTTCCGTCGCCGGCTATGCGACCGGCGGGACAACGCCGCTGGCAGAGCTGCACCTGCAGCTGGGCGCGGGCGTGGGTACGCTCAATCTGGGCGTGGGCTCGGTGGTGGTCGATGAAGTCGCGCGCGACGGTTCGCAGGTGCTGCTGGTGCCCGAGACCGTGACCGCGCCGATCGAGGTCACGGTCGACACGAGCGCGCCCGTGATCAGCTCGGCGGCCGAGGTCGTGGTCCAGGAAGGCCAGAAACAGCTCTACGACGCGAACACCAGCGACGCCAATGTGACCTGGGGCCTGTCTGGCACGGACGCGCAGCTGCTGCAGATCGATGCCAACGGCGTGGTGACACTGCGCGCGGGCGTGCTCGATACCGATGGTGCAAACGCCAAGGCCAGCTACGAGTTCAACGTGGAAGCGACCGACCTGGCCGGCAATGCGGGCCTGCAGGGCGTGCGGGTGGGGGTGCAGAACGTCGCCGACACGCTGCAAGGCATGGTGTACCACTGGAAGACGCACGCGCTGGTGTCGGACGTGAGCCTGGGGCTCAGCACGGCGCAGCCAACCGAGGGGACGGGCTACGAGCTCAAGCCTCTGGCCAACGGCAGCACGGCTGGCAATGGCCAATACGGCATGATCACCGGCCTGCCCGGTGGCCTGCTGGCGGTGCAGGCCAGCAAGTCGCTGGGTGCTGGCGAGACCGGCGGCGCGATCAACTCGGCCGACGCGCTGGCAGCCCTCAAGCTGTCGGTTGGCAAGAGTCTGTATGCCGATCCGGACGGCGACGGCCCGCTGCAGGCGCAGAAGGCTTCCCCGTATCAGTACATTGCCGCGGATGTCAACAATGACGGCCAGGTGACGGCGGCCGATGCGCTGGCGATCCTGAAGATGGCGGTCAAGCGCGGCGACGCGGTGCCGCGCGAGTGGCTGTTCGTGTCCGAGCAGACGGACTTCTGGGACGAGAACGCCAATGGCGGGGCCGGTGCCTATGCCACCGACGCTGGGCATGTGCAGTGGCAGCATGACGCCGCACTGGTCAGCGGACAGGAGACGCTCAATCTGGTGGCGGTGCTCAAGGGCGACGTCAACGGCAGCTGGGCGGCGCCGGCGGCAAGCGCCGTGGTGGCTGACAGCCACTTCGAGCAACTGGTGCTCAACGGCGTCGGGCCTGCAGCTCAGTGGGGCACGCTGACGGTCTGAGTAGTCGGCAACACGGGCTCGCGCAAAGCACCTGAACGGGTGCTGGGCGAGCCTGCTGTTGCCGGATTTCCCCATTTTTTCTTGCAGGAACAACTCGTGAGCGCCAGTCTTTTCATTTCCAGTGCAAGAGTCGATGGTTCCAGTCTGATCTTTTACCTCGGTGTCCAGGGCTCACCCGTTGAGTCTTTCAATCTTGAGTTGAATGATCCCTCGGGCCATCTCGACCTTGCCAAGGCTGGCATCGCGTGGCCGAAAGATTGGTTTTCTGACAGTAATTACAAGAGCGGAGTGCTGGCTCTCGGCGGGGGCAGCCTGTCGCCCATCGCGACCGGCAATCTGCTCGGGTTGACGCTGCCCATCATCGACGCGCCAGTCAGCCAGCCCTTGGCGTTGAGCTGGTCGGCCAAGCTCAACGATCCGATCGTCCAGGTCGCGGGCGGTCTGGTGGCGGTTGCCGAGAATGCGGCGACGAGCACGCTGGTTTACCAGGCCACGGTCAGCGCTGCCGGCGCGAAGCTGAGCTACAGCCTGTCGGGCACCGATGCGGCCAAGTTCACGATCGACGCGGCGGGTGCGGTCAGGCTGAAGGCGGCGGCGGATTACGAGACGCAGCAGAGCTACGCGATCACGGTCAAGGCCAGTGACGGCAAGCTGAGCGACAGCCAGGCGGTGACCGTGGCGGTGAGCGACGTCAACGAAGCGCCGACGGCGGGCAACCGCAAGGTCAGCCTCAACGAGGACCAGACCCGCAAGTTCGCGCTGGCGGACTTCGGTTTCAGCGACGTCGATGCGGGCAACAGCCTGCAGTCGGTCAAGATCACGACGCTGGAGGCCAAGGGCGCGCTCAAGCTCAACGGCGCCGATGTCACGCTGAATCAG
>CALPRQ020000068.1 GCA_943326015.2 Chitinophaga pinensis
CAGGCGGCGGCCCTGCTTCTGGTCCATCAGCATGGACTTGTTGGCCAGCTGGATCCAGACCGCGCCGCGGGCCTGGTCTTCCAGCCGCAGGGCACCGGTGGCGCTCGCGACCGGTCGCAGGTGGAAGCGCTGATTCTTGAGTTGCAGGTGGAAGTAGCCCGGTGCGTCGGGGTCGGCGCGCAGGTTCACGCTCTGGCCGAGTTCGCAGGGGATGTTGCCGATCGAAACCTGCGCGGACAGCGCGAGTTCCTCGTCCTGCAGCGGCGTGACAGGGGCGGCGGACTGCGCGGGCCTGGCCTTGCGCACGGGCTCGCTGGCCGCCTGGGCGCCAAACAGGACCAATGCGGTGCCGGCAGCCGCCACCAGGCGGGCCAGCATCAAGTTACGGTGGATCGCCATGGTTGACTCCTGGGGAAAGATCCCGGTTCAGAAAAAGACGGATGCTTCGGCTGGCATCGCGCAGCCGGTCTGGTGCGCGCGCTCCAGCGTCTGCCAGTAATAACGGTAGCTGGCACGGTCGTGCAGCTGGCCGTCGAGCGCAATCGGCGCCCAGTCCGCGGCATGGGCCGCGGCGATGATGCGGGCCGACTTCTCGACTTCCTGCGCAGTGGGCGCGAAAGCCTCGAGTATGGGCTCGATCTGGTCGGGGTGGATGCTCCACATGCGCGTGTAGCCGAGCTCGCGCGCGGCGCGCTGCGCTGCCTGCCTGATCGCGACCTGGTCCTTGAACTCGGTCACGACGCAATGCGAAGGCACCTTGCCATGGGCATGGCAGGCGCTGGCGATCTCGAGCTTGGCGCGCAACACCAGCGGATGGCTGAACTGGCCGGCCACCCCCATGCCGTCCGAGGGAATCGCCCCACCATGGGCAGAGACGAAATCCATCAGGCCAAAGCTCAGCGATTGCACGCGCGGCTGCGCGGCAATGTCGAAAGCCCGGTGCACCGCAGCCGGCGACTCGATCAGCACATGCAGCGGCAGCTCATGACCACCGGCAGCGTCGAGCGCCCGCACGGCGCGCTCGACATCGGCGACCGACTCGACCTTGGGCACCATCAGGTGCGACAGGCGATGGCCCACCGCACCCACGATCTGCGCCACATCGGCCTCGAAGGCCGGGTGATCGACCGCATGCACGCGCACGCCGACGCGCGGCGCAATCGCGCGAGCGAAATCCAGCCCCTGCACCAGTTCGGTGACGAGCTGGGCATGCTCGGCCTCGGCACCGACGGCCGCGCCGTCCTCGCAGTCCAGCGTCACGTCGAAGACGCAGGCGCCGAACCGCTCGGAAAACTCGGCCTGCAGCTGCAGGCTCTTGCGCATGCGCGCCTCGACACCGCTGTAGTGGTCGCAGACCGGCAGCGCAAGCGCGCCAGCCTGGGCCCCCAGCAATACCTCACGCGGATGCTTGCTCATCGCCTGCAGTCCCTTGCGCTCAGACCAGGTGGGCGACGCCAGCCTGCTCGTCGGTCAGCTCTTTCAGGGTCTTGGCGATGCAAGTCTGGCTGAACTCGTCGATCTCCAGGCCTTCAACGACCTTGTACTCGCCGTTTTCGCAGGTGACGGGGAAGCCGAACATGACGTCCTTCGGAATGCCGTACCAGCCTTGCGACGGGATGCCCATGGTGACCCACTTGCCGTTGGTGCCCAGGGCCCAGTCGCGCATGTGGTCGATGGCGGCGTTGGCAGCCGAAGCCGCCGAGGACAGGCCACGGGCTTCGATGATGGCGGCGCCACGCTTGCCGACGGTCGGCAGGAACACGTTGGCGTTCCAGTCCTGGTCGTTGATCATGTCCTTGACCGACTCGCCGTTGATGGTGGCGAAGCGGTAGTCGGCGTACATGGTCGGCGAGTGGTTGCCCCACACGCACAGCTGCTCGATGTCGGCCACGGCCTTGCCGGTCTTGGCAGCGATCTGCGAAGCGGCGCGGTTGTGGTCCAGACGCAGCATGGCGGTGAAGTTGCCCGGCTTCAGGTCCGGTGCCGACTTCATGGCGATGTAGGCGTTGGTGTTGGCCGGGTTGCCGACCACCAGCACCTTGACGTCGCGGCTGGCGACGGCGTTCAGGGCCTGGCCCTGGGCGGTGAAGATGGCGCCGTTGATCGCCAGCAGTTCGGCACGCTCCATGCCCGGGCCGCGCGGACGCGAACCGACCAGCAGCGCGTAGTCGGTGTCCTTGAAGGCGGTCATCGGATCGCTATGGGCTTCCATACCGGCCAGCAGCGGGAAGGCGCAGTCTTCCAGCTCCATCATCACGCCCTTGAGTGCTTGCTGGGCCTTCTCAACCGGCACTTCCAGCAGTTGCAGGATGACCGGCTGGTCCTTGCCCAGCATTTCGCCCGAGGCGATGCGGAACAGCAGGGCGTAACCGATTTGACCAGCAGCGCCGGTGACGGCAACGCGAACGGGCTTCTTGCTCATGAGAACACTCCAGAAAAGCAACAGTTGAGGGGAAAAGAAATCCTGTCAAGTTTACCCTGCAAAAAAGGGCTTCGTCAATTTGTCTTATGTCTTATATAAGATATGATTGCACTCGATCATGGATCAGACCACGCCCGCCTCCAGCCCCATGGCCCATGCAGCCGACAAAGCCGCCTTCAGCAGCGACGGCGGTCCGGCCGCGCCGGCCGCTGGAACGCCGGCCTTCAGTCCGCTGTACCAGCAGATCAAGGGGCTGATCCTGCAGAGCCTGCAGGCCGGCGAATGGAAACCGGGCGACCTGATTCCGAGTGAACTCGATCTGGCCGCTCGTTTCCGCGTCAGCCAGGGCACCGTGCGCAAGGCGATCGACGAGCTCTCGGCCGACAACCTGCTGGTGCGGCGCCAGGGCAAGGGCACCTTCGTTGCCACCCACTCCGAGCAACAGGTGCAGTACCGCTTCCTGCGCCTCGAACCCGACACCGGCAACCGCGCCACCCAGGGGCCGGCCGAGCGCCAGATACTGGACTGCCGCCGCCTGCGGGCCCCGGCTGAAGTCGCCCGCATGCTGGGCTTGCGCTCGGGCGAACCCGTGTTCGAAGTCAGGCGCGTACTGTCCTTCCAGGGCGTGCCGACCATCCTGGAGGATCTCTGGCTGCCAGGCGACCCGTTCAAGGGCCTGAGCAGCGAGACCTTGGCCAACCACCAGGGCGCCATGTATGCCCTGTTCGAGAGCCAGTTCGGCGTGCGCATGGTGCGCGCCAAGGAAAAGCTCAAGGCCGTGGCGGCCGATGCCGAATCGGCCCAGACCCTGGGCGTGGCGACGGGCTTCCCGCTGCTGAGCGTCGAGCGCGTGGCCTACACCTACAACGACACGCCGATGGAATACCGGCGCGGCCTCTATCGAACCGATCATCACCATTATCACAACGAACTCAGCTGACCGGGCAGCGAACCGCCTTTGCCAAGGGGCTGTAAGCCTGATGCTTATTTCATTGCAATAGAATCCCGAAGTTTCCTCAACAGCGTATCCCGCAGGGTTACCTACGGCTTACCTAACCGTCCTCAAGCGAAAAGAAAGTCCACCCATGACAGAGCTGAGCAAAAAGCGGCCCGAGTTCCGCAACATCAACGCCCTCCAGGACCTGCCTAGCTACCGCCTCCCGCCGGCGGGCTGGGTGTCGATCCTGCACCGTATCAGCGGCCTGCTGATGTTCCTGCTGCTGCCGTTCGTGGTGTGGCTGCTGGACGCCTCGCTGACCTCGGAAATGTCGTACGAGCGCTTCACTGCGGCCTTCTCGGAAGGCATCGGCTTCGTGCCGGGCGTGCTGGTCAAGCTGGTGGTGCTGGGCCTGATCTGGGGCTACCTGCACCACTTCATCGCGGGCGTGCGTCACCTCTACATGGACATGACGCACTCGGTGAGCAAG
>CALPRQ020000069.1 GCA_943326015.2 Chitinophaga pinensis
CTACCTGGTCGACCGCAAGCTCTACCCGAGCGCCGGACTGCAGCACTGGCTGACGCTGCGCTTCCATCTGTCCACCGTGGCGTCGCTGAGCTGCTTCCTGGCCGCCGGTGCGCTCTGACATGAAGGCCGCCATCCGCTACCGGGTCTCGGTGCTGGATCCGAACCAGCACCTCTATGGGGTCACGCTCGAAATCGACGCTGCAGCCGCACGCCAGCGCCTGAGCCTGCCGGTCTGGATACCGGGCAGCTATCTGGTGCGCGAGTTCTCCCAGCAGCTGCAAAAGCTGCAGGCCAGCGTCGACGGACAGTCCGTAGCACTGGAACAGCTTGACAAGAACAGCTGGGAAGCCCGTCTGCCCGCCGACAGCAAGAAAACCACGCTGCAGCTGAGCTACGAGGTCTACGCCTTCGACGCCTCGGTCCGCACCGCCTTCCTCGACCAGCAGCGCGGCTTCTTCAATCCGACCAGCCTGTGCCTGCGCGTGCATGACCGTGACCGGGAGCCGCACGCGCTCGAACTGATCGATAACCCGCACACGGCGGGCTGGCAGGCCGCCACCGGAATGCCCCCGGCCAAGACCCATGCACGCGGTTTCGGCCGCTACCTGGCGCGCGACTACGACGAACTGGCCGACAGTCCCTTCGAGCTGGGCCGGTTCTGGAGCAGCAGCTTCGAGGTACGCGGCGTGCCGCATCGCCTGGTCGTCAGCGGCGCGGGCGACTTCGTCGACTACGAGCAACTGCTACACGACACGCAGCGCATCTGCGAGACCGAGATCGCCTTCTGGCATCCCGACGGCGCGGCACCACCGTTCACGGACTACCTGCTCCTGCTGCACGCCAGCCAGGACGGCTATGGCGGACTCGAACACCGCAACTCGACCGCACTGGTCTGCCAGCGCAGCGACCTGCCGCGGCGGGCCGCCCCATCCGAGACGACGGAATCCGCACGCAACCAGGCTGGCGACGGCTACACCACCCTGCTCGGACTGATCAGCCACGAATATTTCCACAGCTGGAACGTCAAGCGCCTGCGCCCGCGCGAATTCAAACGCTACGACTACGACCGCGAGAACTACACCGAGCTGCTCTGGTTCTTCGAGGGCTTCACGAGCTACTACGACGACCTGCTGCTGCTGCGTGCCGGCCTGATCGACGAGCCGACCTACCTGCAGCTGCTGGCCAAGACCATCAACCAGGTGTTGCAGACACCCGGACGCCAGATCCAGAGCGTGGCCCAGGCCAGCTTCGATGCCTGGGTCAAGTACTACCGCGTGCAGGAAAACACGCCCAACGCCACGGTGAGCTACTACACCAAGGGCGCGCTGGTGGCGCTCTGCCTCGACTTGAGCTTGCGCGCCGAAGGCCATGCCAGCCTCGACGACGTGATGCTCGCCCTCATGAGCCGCTGCGACGCCGGCCCGATGCGCGAATCCGACCTGCTGGCCGTGCTCAAGCAACTGGGCCGACGCAGCTACGCAGACGAACTGGCGGCCTGGGTCCACGGCACCGGCGAACTGCCACTGTCCGCACTGCTTGCGCGGCACGGCATCGAGTGGCAACAGGAAGCTGCGCCGCTGGCACAGCGCCTGGGACTGCGCGTGAACGAAAGCGGCGGCCTGACCATCAAGAACGTGCTGCGCGGCAGCGTGGCTGAAGCCGCGGGCCTCGCGGCAGGTGACGAATGGCTGGGCGTCGAACTCCCGTCGTCAACGCCCGATTCAGCCATACAAGGCTGGCGCGTGCGCAAGCTCGACGACGTCGCGCTGTACGCCAGCGGCCATGCTGAACTGACCGCGTTGGTATCGCGTGATGGCCGGCTGCTGAAGTGCCCGCTGCGCTGGCCCGAGCCCAGCCACAGCATCAAGTTGCAGCGCCCCACCGCGCCGACCGAAGCCGGATTCGAGCGCCGTTGGCTACAGGAATGAACTTTTTTCAAGAAATTTTCACCCCCCTCGTCGCAAGCGATTTTTTGTGCCTATAATTCAAACCTGTCAGGCGCTTTAGCTCAGCCGGTTAGAGCGACGGAATCATAATCCGCAGGTCCGGGGTTCGAATCCCTGAAGCGCCACCAAAATTCAAGCCCGCTGTCTCGCGACAGTGGGCTTTTTGGTTTTCGGGCGCGATCAGCAGCAAAAAACAGCTGCTACGGTGAGGTGTCTGAAGCCGCGATCCTAGGCGAGTCGGCTGGCGGCCGTCATTTGGGCCGCCAGGCCGAGAGAAATCAAAAACGGAACAAGGTAAGACGCGGCGCACAGGATGACACGGAACGCCCGATCGCGCTGATATGCTCAGGCGTGGTGCCGCAACATCCGCCAACGATATTCACGATTCCCGCCTGGGCAAACTCATGAACCAGTCGCGAGGTATCGGCCGGCGTCTCGTCGAAGCCGGTATCGCTCATCGGATTGGGCAGGCCAGCGTTGGGATAGCAACTGATGAAAGTACCTTGTGCGATCTTGGCGAGCTCCTGGATGTAAGGACGCATCAGCGCAGCGCCCAGTGCACAATTCAGGCCGACGGACAAGGGTCGGACATGGCGCACGCTGGCCCAGAAGGCAGACACAGTCTGCCCGCTCAGGATGCGTCCGGAAGCGTCAGTCACGGTGCCGCTGATCATGATGGGCAGACGCTCGCCGGAAGCCTCGAAGTACTCCTCGATCGCATAGAGTGCCGCCTTCGCATTCAAGGTATCGAAAATGGTCTCGACGAGCAACACGTCAACACCGCCCTCTACCAATGCTTCGACCTGCTCGTAATAGGATTGGCGCAACTGCTCGAAACTGACGTTGCGGGCACCCGGATCATTGACATCGGGACTGATGCTGGCCGTCTTAGGCGTCGGACCCAGAGCGCCGGCAGCAAACCGTGGACGATCAGGCGTGCTGAAACGATCGCAGGCGGCACGCGCCAGTTTGGCAGACGCCAGGTTCATCTCTCTGGCCAGTTCGGCCATGCCGTAATCTTCTTGCGCAATTCGAGTCGCACCAAAGGTATTGGTCTCGATCAGATCAGCGCCGGCAGCCAGATAGCCATCATGGATGCTGGAAATCACGTCGGGACGTGTCAGGCTGAGCAACTCATTGTTGCCCTTGAGGTCGCGAGGGAAATCGACAAAACGCGCACCGACGCCATCCTGTCCCGAATAGCCCTGGCCCCGGTACTGCTCCTCGCCCAGGCGGAAGCGCTGAATCATGGTACCCATGGCACCATCCAGAATGGCTATACGCTCCGCCAGAATAGCCGGCAGAGACTGAGCACGGGTATAGGGTAGAGACGTCATCTGATTTAACCGCCGATCCAAAAAAAGAAAACCCCGAATCTGTTTGATATTCAAACAGAATTCGGGGTTTCCAGCATAAGAGCCTGACGATGACCTACTTTCACACAGGGATCTGCACTATCATCGGCGCGAAGTCGTTTCACGGTCCTGTTCGGGATGGGAAGGAGTGGGACCAACTTGCTATGGTCGTCAGGCATAACGGGTTGCTCTGC
>CALPRQ020000070.1 GCA_943326015.2 Chitinophaga pinensis
GGCGACCTTACGCAGAGCGGAGTTCGGCTTCTTCGGGGTCGTGGTGTACACACGGGTGCAGACACCGCGACGCTGGGGGCAGTTTTCCATCGCGGGCGACTTGGATTTGGTCTTTTCGACCTCCCGCCCGTGACGGATGAGTTGGTTGATAGTTGGCATTGAAACGTCCCTAAACGTTTGAAATTAAACAAATCCCGAAAACGGAATCCCCTTCGGAATATTCCGAAAAGCCCGCCATTGTAGTACGCAAGGCGGCAAAGTGCAAACTTTTGCGGCGGCTGCTCACTTGATCCAGAGCCGCAGCGCGTCCCAGGCGCGACCGATGGGGCCGGATTCCTCGACGCCTTCGAGCACCAGCAGCGGCTTCTCGGCCACCACCGCGCCAGCGGCGTTGGTCACGCGCAGCGTGCCGACCGCCTGCCCCTGCTGCAGCGGTGCGAGCAGCGGATCGGGGCGCAGCACCTGGGTCTTGAGCTTGGAGCCCTCGCCCATCGGAACGGTCACGACCACGCCCTCGGGACGGCCCAGCTTGACGGCTGAGGCCTTGCCCTTCCAGACCGGCGGCGTCGCAACGGCCTGGCCGGCCGGGAACAGGCGCACCGATTCGTAGGCGGTGTAGCCCCAGTTGAGCAGCTTCTGGCTCTCGGTGGCGCGCGCGTTCTCGCTGGAGGTGCCCAGCATCACGCTGAGCAGGCGGCGCTGGCCGACGTTGGGCACGTCGCGCTTGGCGGTCGCCACCAGACAGTAGCCGGCGGCATCGGTGTGGCCGGTCTTGAGGCCGTCGACGGATGGATCGCGGAACAGCAGCAGGTTGCGGTTGCTGTCGTTGGCCGCCGGGGTGCCGGGGTAGCGGTAATGCTTGATCGCGTAGTAGCCGACGTACTCGGGGAAGTCGCGCATCAGGCGGGTCGCCAGGATCGACAGGTCGCGCGCGGTGGTGGTGTGGCCCGGTGCGGTCAGGCCCTCGGGGTTGCGGTAGCCGGTGCTCTTCATGCCCAGCGCCTTGGCCTGCTGGTTCATCAGCTCGACGAAGCGCTCGGCGCTGCCGCCCACGCCCTCGGCCAGCGCCATGGTGGCATCATTGCCCGACTGCACGATCATGCCCTTGAGCAGGTCCTCGACCTTGACCTGCATCTTGGGGTCGATGAACATGCGCGAGCCCGGCATCTTCCAGGCGCGTTCGCTGACGCCGAAGGTCTGGTCGAGCGTGATCTTCTTGGCCTTCAGCGCATCGAACACCACGTAGGCGGTCATGAGCTTGGTCAGCGAGGCCGGCTCGACCGGCATGTCGGCGTCCTTGGAAGCCAGGATCTGGTTGGCCGTGACGTCAAGCAGCAGGTAGGCGCGGGCGGCGATCTCGGGGGCGGCAGGCGTCTGCGCCTGGACGTCAAGCGCGAACAGGGCAGAGACGGCCAGCAGGCCGGCGGCCGACCAGCGGCGCAGGACGGAGGGAGTGGGAGTCATGAAAAAACCTCGGGAAGGGCCGGTGCCACAGGCGGCAGCGGCCAGTTGGGCCTTCAGGCCTGCGACAGGTGGCGCACGACCAGGCTCTTGAGCAGGTTGAGCTGGCCGTGGAAGAAATGCTCGACGCCCGGAATCACGGTCACGGGCAGGAACTGCGGCCTGGCCCAGTCCAGCGTGGCCTGCAGCAGCACGGTTTCGTCCTGCTCGCCATGGATGACCAGGGTGCGCGGATGCAGCTCGGCCGGCACCGGCGGCACCGGGAAGCGGCTGGTGGCGGGGCCGACCAGGATGATTTTCTCGGGCTCGCGGTGGCCGTGCAGTTGCGCCACGGCGCTGGCGGTCACGAAACCGCCAAAGGAGAAGCCGGCCAGCGCCAGCGGGCCGGTCGGTGCCTGCGCCTCGATCACGGCCAGCAGGTCCTGCGCCTCGCCGACACCATTGTCGTGCCCGCCCTCGCTCTTGCCCACGCCGCGGAAATTGAAGCGCACCGCGGTCCAGCCGGACTGGACGAAGGCACGCGCCAGCGTGCCGACGACCTTGTTCTGCATGGTGCCGCCGAACAGCGGATGCGGGTGCGCGATCACGGCGGTGCCACGCTGGACGGCGTCAAGCGCGGGACGGTCGATCGCGATCTCGATCAGGCCGGCCGGGCCAGCCAGGAACAGGTACTCGGTGCGGGAGTTCATCGCCCCTCCTTCAGCGACCGACGTCGGGCGCGGTCAGCAAACGCTCGACCACCTGGCCATCGCGCAGGTGGGACTCGACGATCTCGTCGATGTCGGCCTGGTCGAAGAAGCTGTACCAGACGGCTTCCGGATAGACCACCGCGATGGGTCCGCCGGCACAGCGATCCAGGCAGCCGGCCTTGTTGACGCGGACCTTGCCCGGTCCGGCCAGGCCCAGCTCCTTGACCCTGGACTTGCAGTGGTCAAAGGCCTGCTGGGCGCCGTGCGCGGCGCAGCAGTCCTGGCCGTTCTCGCGCTGGTTGAGACAGAAAAAGATGTGCCGCTCGTAGTAGGAGTCGGACTTCCGGGTCGGTTCGCTCATGTCGGGGCATTGTAGTGGGGGGACGGCGCTTGCAGGGCCAGGCGCAGACCAACCCCGAGCGCCGCGTAGGGCCACAGCCAGCCCAGCCACTGGGACAGGCCATGGATGCGCATGAAAGGTCCACCCGACCAGGCGTCGAGCGAGGCGGCAAAGTAGGGACTCTCGGGTGCACCGTTGAGCAGGCCCAGCGCCAAGCCCAGTGCCAGCAGCAGCAGCACCGCGCAGGCACGGCGCGACAGCCGCAGGCCGGCCAGCGCCAGCGCAGCGGCCAGCGCCAGGCCCAGCTGGGTCGGCGGCGTGAAGCCATCCCAGGCGCGCGCCGGGCCATGGGTCAGCGCCGCCGACAGCGCGCCGGCGGCGGGGGCGGTCAACCCCCAGGCCAGCACCAGCCAGAGTCGCTGCCGCAGCAGGGGCAAGTGCGCGTAACCCAGCAGCAGGGGCGCGCACAGGCTCAGCGCGACGGCCAGCGCCAGCACCAGCGGGCTCAGGGCTGGCGCCTCGGCCTGGACCGGCAGCCACTGCGCAAAGGGAGTGTCCTGCAACCACTGCGCCAGCGCGGCCAGGGCAGGTGCCCAGACCTGGCCCAGGCCATAGGGCACCGGCGTCGGATAGAGCAGCGCCAGCGGCCAGAGCAGCAGCACGACGTAGCCAGCGGGCGGCTCATGACTCAGCCAGTCCTCGCGAAAGCGGTTCCAGGACGTGATCAGACGCAGA
>CALPRQ020000071.1 GCA_943326015.2 Chitinophaga pinensis
GCTCCACTTTGCGTGGAGCTGTCTTCTTTCGCGCGCTCTCCAGCAACGGCCTGATGACCTCGAATTGCTCGCGCTTGATATCGCTTGGGTAGCCTTTTCTCACCCCCCGAGCTTCTCACAGCGCGGAGACTTTGAACACGCTCTAAGCCAGGCACAGCCCGGGCTGCGGCACAATGTTGCCGAGTTTTCCCCAAGGCACCGAGAATGCCCACCACCACCGGAGATCCTGCGTGAGCCAGCCAACCAAGTTCCTGCTCGAAGAAAGCCAGATGCCCAAGTTCTGGTACAACATCCAGGCCGATTTGCCGCAACCACTGCCGCCGGCCCTGCATCCGGGCACGCTGCAGCCGATCGGGCCGGCCGACCTCGAACCGCTGTTCCCGATGGCCGTCATCGAGCAAGAGGTCAGCGTCGAGCGCGAGATCGAGATCCCCGAGCCGGTGCGCGATGTCTTCAAGCTCTGGCGACCGGCGCCGCTGTACCGCGCGCATCGGCTGGAGCGCGCGCTTGGCACGCCGGCGAAGATCTTCTACAAGTACGAGGGCGTGAGCCCGGCCGGCAGCCACAAGCCCAACAGCGCCGTGCCGCAAGCCTTCTACAACGCGCAGGCCGGCGTCAAGCGCCTGACGACCGAAACCGGCGCCGGACAGTGGGGCACCTCGTTGTCGTTCGCCGGCAATCTGTTCGGACTTGAGGTGCTGGTGTTCCAGGTCCGCGTCTCGTATGACCAGAAGCCTTACCGGCGCGCGGTGATGGAGACCTATGGCGCGCGCTGCGTCGCGTCGCCGTCGAACGAGACCGTCTACGGCCGCAGCGTGCTCGCGCAGCATCCTGACCATCCGGGCAGCCTCGGGATCGCGATCTCGGAGGCGGTCGAGCTCGCCGCGCAGCGCGACGACACCAAGTACGCGCTCGGTTCGGTGCTCAACCATGTGCTGCTGCATCAGACCATCATCGGTCAGGAAGCCATGTTGCAGATGCAGATGGCCGACGCCTGGCCCGATGTCGTGGTCGGCTGCACCGGCGGCGGATCGAACTTCGCCGGCATCGCCTTCCCCTTCATCGGCCATGGCCTGCGCGGCGGACCCAAGCCGCGCATCGTCGCGGTCGAACCCTCCGCCTGCCCGTCGCTGACGCGCGGCCGCTACGCCTACGATTTCGGCGACACCGGCCACATGACGCCGCTGACCAAGATGCACACGCTGGGATCGACCTTCACGCCGTCGGGCTTTCACGCCGGCGGTCTGCGCTACCACGGCATGTCGCCGCTGGTCTCGCACCTCAAGGAGCTCGGCCTGTTCGAGGCGACCGCCTACACGCAGAACGAGTGCTTCGCGGCCGGTGTCACCTTCGCTCGCGCCGAAGGGATAGTGCCGGCGCCCGAGTCCAACCACGCGGTCAAGGGCGCGATCGAGGAAGCCTTGCGCTGCAAGCGCGAGGGCCGCAGCGAGAACATCCTGTTCTGTCTCAGCGGCCACGGCCATTTCGACATGGCCTCGTACCAGAAGTACTTCGCCGGCGAGCTCAAGGACGAGCCCTACGACGAGCAGGAACTCGCCATGGCGCTGGCGGGCTTGCCGAGCGTGCCGGCCGGGATCTGATCAGGCGAACAGTTCGAGCAGGCGGTCCAGGCCGCCCTCGTTGATCGCCACCATGGCCTGCTCGCGCACCTTGGGCTTGGCGTGGTAGGCCACCGACAGGCCGGCGGCGCCCATCATTGGCAGGTCGTTGGCGCCGTCGCCCATCGCGATGCATTGACTCGGCTCGATGCCGAGCAGGCTGGCGACTTCGAGCAGGGTGCGGCGCTTTTCGGCGCCGTCGCAGATGTCGCCCCAGCACTGGTCGACCAGCTGGCCGGTGAGTGCGCCGTTCTCGATCTCAAGCAGGTTGGAGCGCGCGAAGTCGATGTTCAGGCGTTCCTTGACGCGGTCGGCGAAATAGGTGAAGCCGCCCGAGACCAGCAGCACCTTCAGGCCGGCGGCCTGGCAGGCGGCGATCAGCTCGGCCGCACCGGGGTTGATCTGGAGCCGCTCGGTGTAGACGCGCTCCATGTCGGCCACGGTCACGCCCTTGAGCAGCGCGACGCGCCGGCGCAGGCTGTCCTTGAAGTCGGTGATCTCGCCGCGCATGGCGGCCTCGGTGATGGCGGCGACCTCGGCCTTGCGGCCGACCGCGTCGGCGATCTCGTCGACGCATTCGATGCTGATCAGCGTCGAGTCCATGTCGAAGGCGATCAGCTTGAAGTCGGACAGCTTGAGCGGGGCCGTGAAGTTCTGGATCACGAGGCCGGGGGCGAATTCGGTGGCGGTGGTCATGGGGTGGTCTTGCGAATAGTGCGGTTGTTTGCGCTGATCAGCGGGGTCAGCTTTTAAAAACATCCAGAGTTTGTACAATTATAGGTACATAAGGAGTCTGCCATGGACGTCATCACCTACTCGGCCGCCCGCGCCAACCTGGCCAGCACGATGGACCGCGCCTGCCACAACCACGAGGCGATCATCATCACCCGCAACGGCGATCAGTCGGTGGTCATGCTGTCGCTGGAAGACTACCAGGCGATGCAGGAAACGGCCTACCTGCTGCGCAACCCCGTCAACGCCCAGCGGCTGATGGCCGCGGTGTCGCAGCTCAACGCCGGTCAGGGCCAGCCGCGCGAGCTCAGCGAATGAGGCTGGTCTTTGCCGATGCCGCCTGGGAGGATTACCTCTACTGGCAAAAACAGGACCGCAAGATGGTCGAGCGCATCAACAAGCTGATCAAGGAGGTGCAGCGCCAGCCCTTCGAGGGGGTCGGCAAGCCCGAGCCGCTCAAGCATGCGCTGTCGGGGTTCTGGTCGCGCCGCATCACCGACGAGCACCGCATGGTCTACAAGGTCGAAGACGAGGCGCTGCTGATCGCGCAGCTCAGATACCACTATCTGTAGCGGTGTACGAATCCAAGCCCTGCCTTCCGCATCAAACGAAAACGATGGTGTCACTGTAGCGGGCCACGTTGCTGTCATGGGTCAGCAGGCGCATCGGCTCGGTCAAGGCCTGCGCCACCAGCAGGCGGTCAAACGGGTCCTGGTGGTGGGGCGGGAGGTCTGCTAGCGCCAGGGTGTGTTCGGGTTCTATGGACAGGATGCGGTAGCCGGCACGCTGGAAGTAGTCCAGTGCCTCGCGGGCCGATACCGGCATGTCGCC